>CAXTBC010000001.1:0-118710 GCA_964242595.1 uncultured Acetobacteraceae bacterium
GGGGCAGAGCCCCATGCTTGTCTATAGGTCAAAGTTTACGGCCGTTAGTATAAGACACCGAGTTGAGAGCATTGTCAGGCTGGCTGCAAAATCCAATGACAACCGACATGCAAGAAACATCGGCGACGCCTCATGGTTATGAACGTGTCGAAAGCGGCGTGACGCCATCTTGGACATCTGGAGTTCCTCCAGGCAACGCCTTCGCAATCGGCGTCAATCAAGAAGTTCATTTAGCAACAACACGGACGGATGAATAAGAAGGTCTTCGGTTTCCTTCTCAAGAAAACCGCCTCCTACCGGATCGCCCGCGGCGCCTTGAACGGCAGCATCGCCTGCACCCAGGGCGTCACGAACCTGTCCAGCGACAGGCTTTCGTGCACCGCCGTCACGTTCTGCCCGCAAACGCGCGAGGCGATCACCGAGCGGGCGTAGAAGGGCGCGTCTTCTAGCCGCTGCGTCACGCGCGGCGTGCAGCCGGCTTCTGCCCGCGTGCCCAGCTGCATGCCCCAGAAACTCTTGCCCAGTGTGGCCGGCGGCGGCGGCGGCATGTCGTGCGCCTGGCCGGAGCTGTCGTAGCGCAAAGACGTGCAGAACGCGCCGCCATCGCGGCGTGTGCCGTGATACAGCACGGCCACGCCGTCGCGGAGCGGAGCGCGGCACCAGTCCCAGCTTCGGAAACCCTCTTCCAGCGGCTCGTCGCCGCTGTTGGTGTCGAAATAGGCGTGTCCCTGCCAGCATTGTTCGGGATGGCTCAGTGCCACCTCTACGCGCGCGCCGGGTGCGATGGGCGACCAGCGGTGCCGCCCTGCGCCGTCCAGCGCCACCACGTGGGTGGAGAGTGCTCCGGGGTGCAGCCGGATGGTGCCGCGCAGCCGGCTCGGCCAGGGCGCGGTCACCTCGTCGATGGTGGCGGTGAGCGTGGTGCCGTCCCAGCGCAGCGCGGACGGGCCGATGCGCAAATGGTCGGCGTCGCGCTCCAGAGCTCCTTCGCCGCGCTCGGTCATCGCCCAGCGTTTCCCGCCGGCGCCGTACAGCGCCAGGTTCATCGCGCAGTGCCGCGCCGGCAGGCCGCCGCCGCGCCGGCGCGCAAGGCGATACCAGGGAGAGAACACGCTGCCGACAAAGGCGATCAGCGTCAGGCCGTGCCGCCCGTCGTCGCTCAGCGCGTCCACGTACCACCAGGCGTAGCCGCGCGGCGCTACCGGCGCGTCGAACCGCCAGTGGCGATCACGCTGGCCGCCGCCAGCCGTCCCGAGAGCGCCGCCATCGGCACGCCTGCCCCCGGATGCGTGCTGCCTCCCGCCAGGAACAGGCCCGGCAGCTTCGTCCGGCTGCCCGGCCTGCGGAACGTCGCCAGTGGCCCGTGCACCGCCTGGCCGTATAGCGCGCCCCCCGTCGCCGGAAACAGCGCCTCGAAACCCTGCGGCGCCGTCGTCACGATGTCCGCCGAACTCCGGTCCACGTGCAGGCCGCATCGCGCGAGCAGGCCAAGACTGCGGTCCATGCATTGTTCGGTCTCCTGGGCGGTGAAGGCGTGCGTGTCGCCGGTTGCCGGCGCGTTGACCAGGCAGAGCAGCCGCTCCTTGCCGGCTCGCGGTCCGGCGTCGTCGCCGCGATCCTGCGCGCAGACGTAGACGGTCGGCTCGTGCGGCAAGCGGTGCTTCTGCAGGAGGTCGTTGAACTCGGCGGGGTAGTCCGACGAGAAGAACACGTTGTGCCGGCTGAGTGGAAAGCCGGACGCGGCGGCGTGCATCGCCCAGGTGAGGGCGGACAACGAGCGCCGGCGCGGCGCCGCGGCAGGCACGGCGCGTGCGGCGTCGGCGCCGAACCGCCCCCTGGCCAGCGCCGCCGGGTCGGCGTTCACCACGATCGCGTCGGCGGCGATGCGTTCGCCCGTGGCGGTGTAGACCGCCGAGGCACGGCCGCCCGCCGTCTCGATCACCCGCACCGCCGTGCCGTATTGGAACATCGCGCCGAGCCTCGTCGCAGTGCGCGCCAGAGCGAGCGCCAGCGCGTACATCCCGTCCTGCACGTACCACACGCCGTCACGCTCCACATGTGCCACCAGCATCAGGGTGGCCGGCGCCAAATAGGGGGAGGAGCCGCAATAGGTCGCGTAGCGCCCGAACAGCTGGCGCAGGCGAGGGTCGGCGAAGTGCCTGGCCAGCGCCTGCATCATCGTCTCGAACGGGTTGATCGCCAGCATGCGCTGCACGCCGGCCTGCCGCACCAGGGACAGCGGCGTGGGCAGGGGGCCGCGCAGGAACGGGCGTTCCAGCGTTTCGTAGATGCCGCGGGCGCGCTGCGAAAAGGCGAGGAAGCCCGCCGCTGCCGCCGCGCCCGCAAAGTCGCCGATCGCCGCGGCACTGCGCTCCAGGTTGGCGAACAGGTCCAGCGTGCTGCCGCCGTCCCAGGCGTGGCGGGCCAGGATGGCGGCCGGGTGCAGCGTCACCTCGGCGTCCAGGCTTGTGCCCGCGGCGTCGAAGATCGAGTCGAACACCCATCGCATGGTGAACACCGTGGGACCGGCATCCAGCGCAGCGGCGCCGGCCTGCACGCGGCGCATCTTGCCGCCCGGTGTCGCCTGCGCTTCGACAACACGCACGTCGTAGCCGGCCACCGCCAGGTCGATGGCGGCGACCAGCCCGCCGATCCCGGCCCCAACCACCACGGCCCGGCGATCCCCCAAACCTAAAGTCCTTCGCTTGACAGGAGTGTCATTAAGATATGACACTTCGCATGACAAGTGTGTCTGACACTGCCGGAGGTTCCATGGATCCTTTGTCGCGCATCGAGCGGGCGCTGGGCGATGCGGTGGCCCTGGCGGAGGCCCCAGGATGCCCGCCGGGTCTGGCGGCCGCCATGCGGGCCAGCGTGTTCCCGCGCGGCGCCCGCATCCGCCCCAGGCTGTGCCTGGCGGTCGCCATGGCCTGTGGCGAGGACGCGCCAGGGCTGAGCGAGGCGGCAGCCGCCGCCGTCGAGCTGCTGCACTGCGCGTCCCTGGTTCATGACGACCTGCCGTGTTTCGACGACGCGGACACCCGCCGCGGCACCCCCAGTGTACACCGCAAGTTCGGCGAGCCATTGGCGGTGCTGGCGGGCGATGCGCTGATCGTCCTCGCCTTTCAGGTGCTGGCCGCCTCTGCCGCCTTGGGACCCGGGCGGCTGGCCAGGCTGGTCGGCGTGATCGGGCAGAGCGTCGGCGTGCCGCGCGGCATCGTTGCCGGCCAGGCCTGGGAGTGCGAGGCGCAGGCGGACCTGGCGCAGTACCAGCGGGAGAAGACGGGTGCGCTGTTCGAGGCGGCCACCATGGCGGGTGCTGCTGCCGCGGGGGCGCCGCCAGAAGCGTGGCGCGCCCTTGGGCTGCGGCTCGGCGAGGCCTACCAGGTGGCCGACGACCTGCGCGACGCCACCTGCACCGAGGCGGAGCTCGGCAAGCCCGCCGGCCAGGACGCGGCGCATGGGCGTCCCAGCGCGGTACGGCAATTGGGCGTGGCTGGCGCGGTGGCTCGGCTGCGCGAGCTGGCCGCCGACGCGGTGGCCGCCGTGCCGCCCTGTCCGGGGATGGCCGAGCTGCGCAGCCATATCCTGAGCGAGACCGGGCGGCTGCTGCCGGCGCAGCTCTCGAGGCAGGCGGCCTGAGGTGAGGAAGCAAGGCCTTCTTTTTTGAAAAAAAGAAGCAAAAAACCTTTGTCCCTCAGGCGTTTGCCGATGCTTCGGTGCGTCCTGTCGGCACCGAGCCGCCGCCAATGCGAGGAAGCAAAAGTTTTTTGGTCCTTTTTCTCAAAAAAGGACTGCTTGCCTCGCCTTGCCTTGCCCAAAGCATAATCTTGCACTCCATCCTTCGCCTGCGGGACCGCCTGGTCACCGATCCGCGCTTCCGCGCCTGGGCCGCACGCTTCCCGCTCACCCGCTTTATCGCCCGCCGCCGCACGTCCGAGCTGTTCGACCTGTGCGCCGGCTTCGTCTACGCGCAGATCCTGCACGCCTGCCTGGAGCTGCGGCTGTTCGAGGTGCTGGCTGCCGGGCCGCTTCCCTTCCGCGCGCTGGCCGGCCGGCTGGCGCTGCAGCCGGAGCAGGCCGAACGCCTGCTCGACGCCGCGGCGGCGCTCGGCTTGGTGGACCGTCGCCGCGGCGGGCTGTTCGGCCTGGGCAGGCTGGGGGCGGCGCTGGTGGGCAACCCCGGAGTCGCCGCCATGGTCGCCCACCACGCCATGCTTTACGCGGATTTGCAGGATCCGGTGGCGCTGCTGCGTGGCGAGGCCGGCCCTACCCAGCTGAACGCCTACTGGGCCTATGCCGGCGCCGATGCCCCCCAAACGGTCTCCGACTCCGAGGCCGGCGGCTACACGGCGCTGATGGCGGCGTCCCAGAAGCTGGTCGCCGGCGAGATACTGGACGCCTACGACGTCAGGCGGCACCGCTGCCTTCTGGATGTGGGTGGCGGCGACGGCAGCTTCCTGGCGGCGGCGGCGCGGCGGGCGCCCGGTTTGCGGCTGGTCCTGTTCGACCTGCCGGCGGTGGCGGCGCGTGCGCAAAAGCGTTTCGCCGCCGAGGGCCTGGCGGGCCGGGCTTGCGCCGTGGGCGGTAGCTTTTTGGACGGCGCGTTGCCGGACGGCGCCGACCTGATCAGCCTGGTGCGTGTCGTGCACGACCACGACGACGACTCGGCGCGCCGCCTGTTGCGCGCCGCCCGGCAGGCGTTGCCGCCGCACGGGACGCTGCTGCTGGCCGAACCCATGGCGCAGGCGCCGGGCGCGTCCAGAATGGGCCACGCCTATTTCGGCTTCTACCTGCTGGCCATGGGGCAGGGCCGTCCGCGCAGTGCCGCCACCCTCGCCGCGATGTTGCACGAGTCGGGTTTTCGCCGGGTTCGCGAGATCGCGACCAGCACGCCGCTGCTCGTCAGCCTGATCGCCGCTCAACTGTAAATCCTGGTTGACAACCCTAATCGTCAGGTTAGGTTTACGGTAACGAACCTGGAACTAGCCGAGCTGGCTGGAAGGAGACCGAGATGCACACCAACGCCGTCGTCCTCTCGGCCCCTGAGACGCTAGGGTTGCGCAGCATCGCGTTGTCGGCGCCCGGCCCGGCCGACGTCGTGGTCGATCTGGACTGGAGCGGCATCAGCGCCGGTACCGAGCGGCTGCTGTTCTCCGGCCGCATGCCGCCGTTCCCCGGTTTCGGCTACCCGCTGGTGCCCGGCTACGAGTCCGTCGGCCGGATCGCTGCTTCGGGGCCGGAGACGTCGCTCGCGGAAGGCACGCTCGTCTTCGTGCCGGGTGCGAACTGCTATGGCGACGTGCGTGGCTTGTTCGGCGGCGCCGCCTCTCGCGTCGTCACCGCAGCTTCGCGCGTTGTTCCGGTGCCCGAGACGCTCGGCGCAGACTCCGTTTTGCTGGCGCTGGCTGCCACTGCGCAGCACGCGCTCGGCCTGCCCGGTGCCGGGCTGCCAGACCTGATCGTGGGCCATGGCACGCTGGGCCGCCTGCTCGCCCGGCTGGCCGTGGCGGCCGGCGGCGTCCCGGTGGTCTGGGAAACACAGGCCGCGCGTCGGGACGGGGCGGTGGGCTACGCGGTCGTGGACCCCGCCGACGACGACAGGCGCGACTACCGGACGATCTGCGATGCCAGCGGTGATGCCGGCCTGCTCGACCGGCTGATCGCGCGTCTGGCGCCCGGCGGCACCGTCGTGCTGGCCGGCTTCTACAGCGCGCCGCTCAGCTTCGCCTTTCCGCCCGCCTTCATGCGGGAGGCACGCATCCTGGTCGCCGCGCAGTGGCAGAAGCCGGACCTCGAGCAGGTCGCCGCGATGGCGGCGTCCGGCACGCTGCGCCTGGACGGGCTGATCACCCACACCGCGCCCGCCACGCACGCGCCTTCCGCCTACGACACCGCGTTCGCCGACCCCGCGTGCCTGAAAATGGTTCTCGACTGGAGCACACAATGAACGCACATGCCGGCATCACCCCGGCCTCGCCGCAGGCCAGCATGGCCGCGGCGCTGCGCGCGGAAGCCGCACTCGAACCCGATGCGGTCTCGACGGCGCCTGCGAAGAAAGAGACGCAGGTGATCGCCATCTACGGCAAGGGCGGCATCGGCAAGAGTTTCACGCTGGCCAACCTCAGCTACATGATGGCCCAGCAGGGCAAGCGCGTGCTGCTGATCGGCTGCGACCCGAAGAGCGACACCACCTCGCTGCTGTTCGGCGGCCGCTCGTGCCCCACCATCATCGAGACCTCGTCGAAGAAGAAGCTGGCCGGCGAGGCGGTGGCCATCGGCGACGTCTGCTTCAAGCGTGATGGCGTCTACGCCATGGAGCTCGGCGGCCCGGAAGTGGGCCGCGGCTGCGGCGGGCGCGGGATCATCCACGGCTTCGAGCTGCTGGAGAAGCTCGGCTTCCACGAGTGGGGCTTCGACTACGTGCTGCTCGACTTCCTGGGAGACGTGGTGTGCGGCGGCTTCGGCCTGCCGATCGCGCGCGACATGTGCCAGAAGGTCATCGTCGTCGGCTCGAACGACCTGCAGTCGCTCTACGTCGCCAACAACGTCTGCTCGGCGGTGGACTACTTCCGCAAGCTCGGCGGCAACGTCGGCGTGGCCGGCATGGTGATCAACAAGGACGACGGCACAGGCGAGGCGCAGGCCTTTGCCGAGGCCGCAGGCATCCCCGTGCTGTCCGCCATTCCGGCCGACGACGACATCAGGCGCAAAAGCGCGAACTACGAGATCATCGGCACGCCGGGCGGCCGCTGGGCGCCGATGTTCGAGCAATTGGCGCAGCAGGTGGCCGAGGCGCCGCCGGTGCGCCCCAAGCCGCTGAGCCACGAGAACCTGCTCGGCCTGTTCAAGGGCGACGCGGTGGGCCGCAACGTGGTGCTGGTGCCGGCGACGGAAGCCGACATGTGCCCCGCCAGCGTCAGCGGCAAGGCGTCGCTGGAGGTTGTCTACGATGGCGTATAGGTCGCTGAAGGAAGCAAGGCCTTCTTTTTCGAGAAAAAGAAGCAAAAAGCTTTTGCGAGCGCTGTCGCGGACCGTTGAAACGATGCGTTTCAACAACGCGCACCCGACGGAGACAAAAGTTTTTTGGTCCTTTTTTTCAAAAAAGGACTGCTTGCCTTCAAGAGTCAGTTCCAAAGCGCGCTTCTACACCTGGGAGCACGCCTGAGATGGATGGCGAGGGCGGCTGCCATGGCGGGCGGGAGCGCTTGCTCGAAGCCGCCCGCGCCGCTGGCAAGACGGACGCGATGGAGCGCCTGGCTGCCGACTACCCGCGCGGCCCGCACGACCAGCCGCAATCGATGTGCCCGGCTTTCGGCTCGCTGCGCGTCGGGCTGCGCATGCGCCGTGTGGCAACCATCCTGTCCGGCTCTGCGTGTTGCGTGTACGGCCTGACCTTCACCTCGCATTTCTACGGCGCGCGCCGCAGCGTGGGCTACGTGCCGTTCAACTCGGAATCACTGGTGCGCGGGCAGTTGTTCGAGGACATCCGTGCCGCCGTGCACGAGACCGCCAAGCCGGACGCCTACGACGCCGTCGTGGTGATCAACCTCTGCGTGCCGACCGCGTCCGGCGTGCCGCTGGACCTGTTGCCCAAGCAGATCGACGGCGTGCGCATCATCGGGATCGACGTGCCCGGCTTCGGCGTGCCGACCCATGCCGAGGCCAAGGACGTGCTGACCGGCGCCATGCTGCGATACGCCCGCGGCGAGGCGGAGAGCGGCCCGGTGGCAAGGCCGCGCGTGGTGTCCGACCTGCCGACGGTGGCGCTGCTTGGCGAGTTCTTCCCCGCCGACCCGCCGAGCGCAGGCGCGCTGCTGGCCCCGATGGGCATGGCGCTGGCACCGACGCTGCCCTGCCGCGAGTGGCGCGACCTGTACGCGGCACTCGACTGCACCGTGGCCGGGGCCGCCCACCCGTTCTACACCGCCTCGGTGCGCGAGTTCCGCGCCGCCGGGCGGCCGGTGGTGGGCTCGGCGCCGGTGGGCGCCGAGGGCACCGAGGCCTGGCTGGACGCGGTGGGGACGGCCGCCGGCGTCAACCCGTCGCGCATCGCCGCGACCAAGGATGCCTGCCTGCCGGCCATCCGCGCCGCTTTGGCCGCCCACCCGATCCGCGCCCGCATCACCCTGTCCGGCTACGAAGGCTCGGAACTGCTGGTGGCACGCCTGCTGATGGAGGCGGGCGCGGACATCCCCTACGTGGGCACCGCCTGCCCGCGTACCGAGTGGAGCGAGGCGGACCGCCAGTGGCTGGCAGCCCGCGGCACCCACGTGCAGTACCGCGCCTCGCTGGAGCAGGACCTGGCCGCCATGGAGGACGTGCGTCCGGACCTGGCCATCGGCACCACGCCGCTGGTGCAGCGCGCCAAGCAGCTCGGCATCCCGGCGCTGTACTTCACCAACATGGTTTCCGCCCGGCCGCTGTTCGGGGCGCCGGGTGCGGCGGCGCTCGCCGCCATCGTGGCCGCGCAGACCGGCGGTGCCGCGCGCTTCTCCCGCATGGTCTCGTTCTTCGAGGGCGTCGGCACGGGCGACGCATCCGGCTACGGCTGGCAAGGCAAGCCGGTGGAGCCGCCCGGCGCGCGGGAACGCACCAGGCGCGCCCGTCTGGCCCGCGCCAAGGCGCTCGAAGCGGTGGGGACGTAGCGCATGCTGGTGCTCGATCACGACCGCGCCGGCGGCTACTGGGGCGCCGTGTATGCGTTCTGCGCCGTGCGCGGCTTGCGGGTGATCGTGGACGGCCCAGTGGGTTGCGAGAACCTGCCAGTGACCGCCGTGCTGCACTACACCGACGGGCTGCCGCCGCACGAACTGCCCGTGACCGTTACCGGGTTGTCCGAGGACAACCTCTCGATGGACGGCACCGAGGGTGCGATGCGCCGGGCCGCGGCGACCGGCGACCAGGACCTGCCGGCCGTGGTCGTCACCGGCAGCATCGCCGAGATGATCGGCGGCGGTGTGACACCCGAGGGCAGCAACCTGCTGCGCTTCATCCCGCGCACCATCGACGAGGACCAGTGGCAGGCCGCCGACCGCGCGATCTATTGGCTGTGGACCGAGTTCGGCGCCAAGAAGGCGAAGATCAAGCCGCGGCCGGCGCGCGCCGAAGGCACGAAGCCCCGCGTCAACATCATCGGGCCGATCTACGGGACCTTCAACATGCCGTCCGACCTGGCCGAGATACGCCGGCTCGTGGAAGGCATCGGCTGCGAGATCAACCTGGTGTTCCCGCTGGGTGCACACGTGGAGGACGCAGCGCGGCTGCCCGACGCCGACGTGAACATCTGCCTGTATCGCGAGTTCGGTCGCAAGCTCTGCGAGGCGCTTGACCGGCCCTATCTGCAGGCCCCGATCGGCATCTTCGCCACCACCAACTTCCTGCGCACGCTGGGCGAGCTCACCGACCTCGACCCCGAGCCGTTCATCGAGAGCGAGAAGCACACCACCATCAAGCCGATTTGGGATCTGTGGCGCAGCGTCACGCAGGATTTCTTCGCCACCGCGTCGTTCGCCATCGTCGCCACCGACACCTACGCGCGCGGCGTTCGGCAATTCCTCGAGGACGAGATGGGCGTGCCGTGCACCTTCGCCGTCTCGCGCACCGCCGGCACCAAGCCGGACAACGCGGCCGTGCGGCGTGCGCTGAAGGAGAAGCCGCCTCTGGTGCTCTACGGTTCCTTCAACGAGCGCATGTACGCCGCCGAGCAGGGTGCGCGCTGCATGTTCGTCCCGGCGTCCTTTCCGGGCGCCGTCATCCGCCGCGCCACCGGCACGCCGTTCATGGGATATGCAGGCGCCACCTGGATCATCCAGGAATATTGCAACGCGCTGTTCGACGCGCTGTTCCACATCCTGCCGCTGGCCACCGAGATGGACCGCGTGGACCCGACGCCCGCACGCGCTACGGCGGCGGTGCTGTGGGACGACGACGCGCTGGCCATGCTCGATGCCGAGCTGGAGCGCAGGCCGTTCATCACGCGCATCTCCGCGGCCAAGCACCTGCGCGACCGTGTGGAGCAGGACGCGCGCGCGGCGCAGGAGGGCCGGATTTCGGCCCGCCGCGCGGCCACATCGCTCGAACTGGCGCCCGCATGAGCGCGCCGTCGGGCCATCAGTTCGGAGGCTGGGCGCTACCGCCCGACTTCCTTCAGCACCGGCCGGCACCGCCGGACGGACACCAGCCCGGCCGGCGTTCGGTTCAGGGTTCCCGGCCGCGCGGGACCAGCGCGGCGATCGACGGAGGGTAGAACATGTCGGACGTCACAAGACGGCCCGTTGCGGCTTCGGGGCTGACGGAAATCGAAGCCAAAGAGTTCCACAGCATTTTCATGACGAGCTTTATCGGTTTCGTCGTGGTTGCCATCGTGGCGCACATCCTGGTCTGGCTGTGGCGGCCGTGGCTGCCGGGCGTGAACGGCTACCAGACTTCGATGCTGGACGGGGCACAGCACGCCTTGTTCGTTTTGAAATCGATGGTTGGTTAGGAGCTCGGCATGTTCCGCATCTGGCTGCTGTTCGATCCGCGCCGCGTGCTCGTGGCGCTGTCGATCTTCCTGTTCGTTCTGGCCCTGCTGATCCATTTCATCCTGCTCAGCACGGACCGGTTCAACTGGCTTGAAGGACCCCACCACGGCATGGTTGCCCAGCAACTGGCGCCGTTGCCGTCCGGCACGAAGTAGGCTGCTTGCGGCGGCGGGTGGCCTGCCGGGCCGCTTGCCGCCGAAACGCTCGGTAGCGGGCAGGGGAGTATCTGGCTATGGCGATGCTGAGTTTCGAGGGGAAATACCGTGTCCGTGGAGGCACCCTGCTCGGCGGCGACCTGTTCGATTTCTGGGCCGGGCCGTTCTACGTCGGCTTCTTCGGTGTCACCACCATATTCTTTTCCCTATTGGGCACGGTGCTGATCCTTTACGGTGCAGCACTCGGCGGCACTTTCAACGTCTGGCGTATCAACATCCCGCCGCCGGACCTCATTTACGGCCTCGGTATCGCGCCGATCAAGGAAGGCGGGCTGTGGCAGGCGGTGACGGTCTGCGCCATCGGCGCGTTCTGCTCCTGGGCGCTGCGGCAGGTGGAGATCTCGCGCAAGCTGGGCATGGGCTACCACGTACCCTTCGCCTTCAGCGTGGCCATTTTCGCCTATGTGTCCCTGGAGGTAATCCGTCCGGTGCTGATGGGCGCATGGGGCTACGCGTTCCCCTACGGCATCCTCAGCCACCTCGATTGGGTGTCCAACACCGGCTACCAGTACCTGCATTTCCATTACAACCCGGCGCACATGCTGGCGGTCTCGTTCTTCTTCACCACCACGCTTGCCCTTTCGTTGCATGGCTCGCTCGTCCTCTCGGCGGCCAATCCTGGAAAGGGCGAGTCGATCAAGACGGCGGAGCACGAGAACACCTTCTTCCGCGACGTCATCGGCTACTCGATCGGCACGCTGGGCATTCACCGGCTTGGGTTGTTTCTTGCTCTGTCTGCAGGCTTCTGGAGTGCCGTGTGCATCATCATCAGCGGGCCGTTCTGGACGGGCGGCTGGCCGGCGTGGTGGGGCTGGTGGCTGAACCTGCCAATCTGGAAATGAAAGAAAGCCTTTTCTAAAGGGATCTTTCTCCGTGCTGTCGCGGATCTCTCCGCACCACGCGACAGGAGCAAGGGTCTTTTGGTTCTTTTCTTCAGAAAAGAACGGCTTGCTTGAGCAATAATAAAAGCCCTGGGGACATTCGTCATGGCCGTCTATCAGAACATCTTCACCAGGCTACAGGTGCGCGGCCCAATCTACGCCGGCACGCCGATGCGGACGCAAACCGCCTTCAACCGGGGCACGGCGCCCACCTTCAACCACCTGTTCGGGCGGCTAGGCGACGCGCAGGTCGGTCCGATCTACCTCGGTGTCAGTGGCATTGCGGCGCTGATCTGCGGCTTCATCGCCTTCGAGATCATCGGACTGAACATGTGGGCGTCGGTGAACTGGGATCCGGTGCAGTTCGTCCGGCAACTTCCCTGGCTGGCGCTGGAACCGCCGGCGCCCGCCTACGGCCTGCGCATCCCGCCTTTGGCCGAAGGCGGCTGGTGGCTGATGGCCGGCTTCTTCCTCACAGCCTCTATCCTGCTGTGGTGGACACGCATCTACCTCCGCGCTCGGGCCCTGGGGCTTGGCTCGCACACCGCCTGGGCGTTCGCCGCCGCCATCTGGCTCTACCTCGTGCTCGGCTTCATACGGCCGCTGTTGATGGGCTCCTGGGCAGAGGCGGTGCCGTTCGGAATCTTCCCGCATCTGGACTGGACCGCCGCGTTTTCGCTGCGTTACGGCAACCTGTTCTACAACCCGTTCCACATGCTCTCGATCGTCTTCCTCTACGGCTCCACGCTGCTGTTTGCCATGCATGGCGCTACTGTCCTGGCCACCAGCCGCTACGGCGCGGAGCGGGAACTGGAGCAGATCGTCGACCGCGGCACGGCCTTCGAGCGCGGCGGCCTGTTCTGGCGCTGGACCATGGGGTTTTGCGCCACGGCGGAGAGCATCCATCGCTGGGCCTGGTGGTTCGCCGTGCTCTGCCCGCTGACCGGCGGCATCGGCATCCTGCTGACCGGCACCGTGGTGGACAATTGGTACCTCTGGGGTCAGCACCACGGGCTGGTGCCTGAATACCCGGCCACCTGGGGCCCTGTCGTTGATCCCGCCACCCTGCCGGGAGCGCCGAAATGACCGACAACATGACGAAAGGCCTGTGGTACGGCCTCGGCATCGTCGGTGCGGCTGCCGGCACCCTGCTGGGCATCGTCGTGCTGCGGGATTTCGAGCGGCCGCCCATCGTGGCGGTGCAGCGCGGCTTCCGCGGCACCGGCATGGACCAGATCTACAACCCGCGCACCCAGGCCATGCTGGCCGCGCTCGCCAAGGTGCCGCGCATCCTGCCGCCCGCCAGTCCGGACGGCATCAAGGCGGCCGTCGCCTACAAGAACGTGCAGGTGCTCAAGACGCTCAGCGTGGCGCAGTTCACCCGCCTGATGGTCAGCATCACGCAGTGGGTGGCGCCGAAACAGGGCTGCTCGTACTGCCACAACGTCGCCAACATGGCCTGGGACGGCCTGTACACCAAGGTGGTGGCCAGGCGCATGATCCAGATGACGCAGAACATCAACGGCAACTGGCAGAGCCACGTGCAGAACGTGGGGGTCACCTGCTACACCTGCCACGGCGGCAACCCGGTGCCGAAGAACATCTGGTTCAACGCGCCAGGGCCGGAGGCCGCCACCGGCGTTGCCGAAACGCAGACCGGCATGGCGCACCCGTCCCGCGTCGTCAACGACAGCTCGCTGCCTTACGACCCGTTCTCGCCCTACCTGGAAAAGGCGGCCGACATCCGCGTGCAGGGCACGACATCCCTGCCAACGGGCAACCGCTCTTCGATCAAGGAGACCGAGTGGACCTACGCGCTGATGATCCACTTCTCGCAGGCACTGGGCGTGAACTGCGCATACTGCCATAACACGCGCTCGTTCGGCGACTGGTCCACCAGCTCGCCGGCGCGGGTAACCGCCTGGTACGGCATACGCATGGTGCGCGACATCAACAACGCCTACCTGGATTCTCTCCAGGGCGTGTTCCCGGCCTACAGGAAGGGCGAGTTGGGCGACAGCCCGAAGGTCAACTGCACTACCTGCCACCAAGGTATCTACAAGCCGCTCTACGGCGTGAGCATGCTGAAGACGTTCCCTGAACTCGCGGCGCCCACGGCGCAGCTTACGGCGGCCGAGCCGCCCGCGGTACTGCCGCCCGTTACGGCCTCCTCGCCTGCCGATCCGCAAACGCCGGTGCCCTCGCAACCGCCTGGAGTCGTGGTGCCGCATTGAGGGGGAGGGCGAGGAAGCATGGGGCTCTGCCCCAAACCCCGCTGGGGCCTCGAGGCCTCAGACCCCCATCTGTTTAGGGGTCCTGACAAACAGGTTCTAAGGACTTGTCCTTAGCGGGGTCCAGGGGCAGAGCCCCTGGCCTTTCTCGTTGCGTCAGAAGGCGGCGTCTAGGCCTGCGGCTACGACCCTTTAGGCGCGTAGGCGACGCACCACCCCTCAGGGCTGATATTCCCCTGCACCACCTTGCAGGCGTTCGGCGCGACAAAGTTCGCACACCCGCTGCACTTCTGGCCGTCCTTGGGTGAGCCCTGGTACTGGACCACACTCTGCTCGACCTTGCTGTCTGCGTCCTGCGCGCGCGCCGTGGCGACGGCCAGGATACCGCCGGCCAGCGTGGTGAGCCCTATGCCAAGCAGGCGTCTACGAGACGTGCTGATGTCCTGAGTCATCGTTTCATCCTCCCTTTATTACGCCTGCCGGGAGGTGCCTTGCGCCGACCCAGACTGGTCAGCTCTAAGCGGCCCGTGCCAGGCTTAGTTGCGCCCATATGGTAGATAGGGCACCGACAAGTTTGTCCACGTCCGCATCGGTGTGCATCGGTGACGGCGTGATCCGCAGCCGCTCCGTGCCGCGCGGCACGGTGGGGTAGTTGATCGGCTGCACGTAGATGCCGTGCCGCTCCAGCAACGTGTCGCTGATCTGCTTGCAGAGCAGCGCGTCGTTGACCATCACGGGAACGATGTGGCTTGGGTTGGCCTGGTGCGGCACGCCCGCCGCGTCCAGCTTCGCGCGCAGCAGCGCTACCAGCCGGCGCTGTTCGAGGCGCTCGGTGTCGCTGGCCTTGAGGTAGCGTACGCTGGCCAGTGCGCCGGCAGCTACGGCCGGGGGCAGGGCGGTTGTGAAGATGAAACCGCTGGCGAAGCTGCGGACGTAGTCGACCAGGTCGGTCGAGCCGGTGATGTAGCCGCCGATCACGCCGTAGCCCTTGGCCAGCGTGCCCTCGATGACGTCGATCCGGTCCATCAGCCCTTCGCGCTCGGCGATGCCGCCGCCGCGCGGGCCGTAAAGCCCTACGGCATGCACCTCGTCCAGGTAGGTGAGCGCGTTGTGGCGCTCGGCCACGTCGCAGATCTCGGCAATCGGCGCGATGTCGCCGTCCATCGAGTAGATGCTTTCGAACATTACGAGCTTGGGCAGCGCAGGGTCGAGCGCGGCCAGGCGGCGGTCCAGGTCGGACGGGTCGTTATGCGCGAACACCTCGATGCGGGCTCGGCTGTGACGCGCGCCCTCGATCATGCTGGCGTGGTTCTTGGCGTCCGACAGCACCACGCACCCTTGCAGGCGTGCTGCCAGCGTGCCGATGGCCGCCCAGTTGGACATGTAGCCGGAGTTGAACAGCAGGGCGGCATCCTTGTGGTGCAGGTCAGCCAGTTCCTCCTCCAGCAACACATGGTAGTGGTTGGTGCCGGCGATGTTGCGGGTGCCGCCGGCGCCGGCGCCGCACACGTCCAGCGCCTCGTGCATCGCACCCTTCACCTCAGGGTGCTGGCCCATGCCGAGGTAGTCGTTGGAGCACCACACGGTCACCTCGTCACGCCCGTCATCGGCCGCGCCGGAGCGGCGGTGCATCACGCGCGGGAAGCTGCCCGGCTGGCGTTGCAGATTGGCGAAAACGCGGTAATTGCCCTGGTGGCGCAGCGCATCGAGTTCGCGCTTGAAGAAGTCTGCGTAGTTCATCGACCGATCCTCGTATTCGTCATTCTTGGCAGACGAAGGCAAGCAGTTCTTTTTTGAAGAAAAGAACCAAAAAACTTTTGCTAACTTGGCGCGCGATTCCGGAAAGGATCGCGTCAGCACGGACAAAAGCTTTTTGCTTCTTTTTCTCGAAAAAGAAGGCCTTGCTTCCCTTCTTCACGGCAGGAGAACGGGCAGCAACGCCGCCTTGCCCACCCGCTCCGGCAAGGCAGGCACCGCGGCCACGGCCTCGCGTCGGCGCAGCCACCAGCCCCACAAGGTGGTGAAGGGCAGCGGCAATACCAGCATCGCGTGCTCCAGCACGCCCAGGGCCAGCATGGTGATCAGCAGCATCAGGCCGGTGCGCTGGAACGCCGCCACGCCAGGCGCGCGGACCTGTGCCGCCAGCCAGGCCACCGCCAGCGTGCCGCCGGCCAGCGAGAACGGCATCAGCCAGTTCATCCGGCGGCGGGCCATGAAACTTAGCAGGTAGGCCAAATGCGCGGGCAGGAAGGCCTCGCCCAGGTTCAGCACGCCGAGGAACACGTTCAGCTTGGCGCTTAGCCGCATGCCCCATAGCGCCAGGAAGGTCCAGGTGCCCACCTGGTTGGGCGCGCCCCACCCCGTCCACAGCACCACCGCCGCGGTGGCCAGGATGGCCAGCTCGTGGTGGAGGCAGGCCTCCACACCGTGGCGGAAATGCCGCCACCCGCCGCAGCCGTGGCGGCAGGCGTCTTTGCGCGGTCCGGTGAGGAAGCCCATGAAGAACGCCGCCTCGTGCCAGCCCCAGACCAGCACGCCGTAGGTGAAGCCGGCGGTGGCGCCGGCCACGCTGGCGTCCTGGCTGGCCGCCGGCAGGCGCCACAGGCAGATCGCGGCCACCACGCTGATCGCGCTGAAGCTCCAGGGAAACGTGCGCCGGGGCAGGTTGTTCAGCAGCACGATCGCCCCGGTGGAGAACCACCAGACGAACAGGCAGTAGAGCACGGGCATGGCGCCGTGCACGGTTGCTCAGCCTACCAGCACGGCGACAGGCCCACCTGCGCCGGCAAGTCCGCCCGACGCGCCGGGACCACGAACATGCGCACGAAGGTCAGGCCCGCCGCCGCGGTCAGCGCTGCGCCCTTGAGGCGGCCGCGCAGGCCGCCCTGGGCGCGTGCGCGCGCCTTGCCGTCGGTGATGCGCCGCATCCGCTCCAGCCCGGCGCGGAACACCGGGCTGTCCAGGTCCAGCGTCACCGGGAACACCTGCTTGCAGATCTCGGTGGTGGTGCGGAACACCTGCATGTCGTACTCGGTCGGGTCCAGCCCGAGCGCCTCGTGGAACACCGGGCGGGCGTGGTCGCGCACGTACATGGTGGCGAACACGGCGAGCTGGAAGAAACGCACCCACAACAGGTTGGCGCCGCGCAGCAGTCCTGGCTCGGCGCGCATCAGCAGGGCGAAGGCTTCGCCGTGGCGGAACTCGTCGCCGCACCATTGCTCGAACCAGGTGAAGATGGGGTGGATCACCCGGTCCGGGTTGCGCTGCAGGTGACGGAAGATGGTGATGTAGCGGGCGTAGCCGATCTTTTCCGACAGATAGGTGGCGTAGAAGACGAATTTCGGCCGGAAGTAGGTGTATTTCTTCGTCTTGGTCAGGAAGCTCAGATCCACGCCGACGGCGAAATCCTTGAGCGTCTCGTTGATGAAGGCGGCGTGGCGCGCCTCGTCGCGCGCCATGAAGGCGAACAGGTCGTGCACGTCGCCGTGCGGCACGCGCTTCTTGATCTCGGCGTAGAGCACGCAGCCGGAGAACTCGGCGGTGACGGAGCTGACGAGGAACTCGAGGAATTCCCGGCGCAGCTCCGGCGGCATGCCGGAGAAGTCCTGCTTGAAAACCTCGGTCTGAACGAAGTGGTTGCGGTTGGGATCGGCGCGCAACTCGGCGATCAGCGCGTCCCACTCGGCGCGCACGCCGCTCACGTCGATGCGGCTCATCGCCTCGAAATCGGTGGTGTAGAAGCGCGGGCTGAGCACCGTGTCCTGCTGCGCGTAAAGCGTGCTCTCGTTCGGGCCGCCGTCGCGTTTGGAGATCGCGTTCATGCGCTGGTCCTCCTAAAAGGCAAGCGGTTCTTTTTTGAAAAAAAGAACCAAAAAACTTTCACTCCCTGACGGGTGGTAGAGGACAGAGGCGCGACAGCGGAGTCAAAAGTCTTTTGCTTCTTTTCTTCAGAAAAGAAGGCCTTGCTTCCGTCCTGCCCCGCACGAACCAGAACCAGCTCCTCATCCGGCTGAAAACCAACCTCATAGAGGCTGGTAAGATCGAACACTGAAGCCGCCCGCGTCCATGCCCGCCGCAGCCAGCCCGCGCGGATGACGGTGGCCGTCGTGCGGAAACACCGTGCCTCGCCGAACTGCAGGCGGGACGGCATGCCGTGCACCTGCACCACGTCGCCCGGCCGGATCGCGATGCCGTCGGGCACCGCGTAGGCGTGGAAGCTGTCCAGCGTGCGCTCCAGGTCCACGTCGCAGTCGGCCTCCACGCGGCGGCGGGCGAGGACGCCCATCAGGCGGCTCCCGCCTTGGCGGGCGATACGGGCCGGGTCAGCAGGTCCACGAACACCGCCTCGTTCTGGCTGCCGAACGCCTCGAGCTCCACGTAGCGGCCGGTGGAGGGGTCGAACAGGATCAGCCGCCCGTCGGCGTAGCCGGTCAGGCGCAAAGGAGGCAGGGCGCCCACGCCGTCGGCACGGCGGGAACGGGCGAAGCCGCGCAGCGTGCCACGGAGAAAGCCGTTCTGGCCGGTCATCACCGCCACGGTCGCGCCGCTGCTTGCCAGGCTGACGACCACCGCACCGTCGTCGCGGTCCGCAAAGCGCAGCAAGCGCTCGGCGGTGGCCGGCGCGGCAGGCGGCTCCACGCCCGAACCGGACAGCCGGCCGGCGACCGCGAGCAGCAGGACGCAGGCGAGCAGCGTGGCGGTGCCGACGAGCGGGACGTTGATACGTTTGCGCGGGGCGATCGGGCCGGCCAGCATGTTCATCCTTCCTCAGTCTGCCATGGCCGTCTCGGCCTGGCTCACCATCGCCGGCTCACGAACCGGATCGCGGGCCGGGGCTGCTTCCACGGCTGCCTCGGCCTGCGCATGTCCGGCCAGGGCGTTCGCCAGGATGGCCGAGACCTCCCCGGCACCCGCCAGACAGCGCAGCATGGGCTCGGTCTGGGCCAGGTGCCAAGGCCGCACGTTCGGCCACAGGGCGAAGTAGGACATCCGGTCCCCGGCCTGCAGGCTCAGCGCGATGTCGCCGGCGCCGCGCCGATGCAGGCGCAACCCGGCCGCGTCGATGCGGGCGAACGGGATGTTGAAGGAGACCGGCAGCGCCATGCCGCATTGCACGACGACGCGCCTGGACGTGATGCTGTAGGTGGTGCTCGCGGACGTGGCCCAGGCGTAGACGGCGATGAGCGCCAGCGGCACCGCCGCAAGGCCCGCACGGTGCAGCAGGGACACCGTCATCGCGTGCAGGTCCGCGCCGTGCGAACGGGCCACCACCGCGGACGCCAGCAGGATGATGCCGAAATACACCCCCAGCAGCGGCGCGCGGAAGGCGTGCCGCGCCAGCGCCACCGCGTCGGGCTTGCCCTGCCACAGCAGGCGCTCACCGTTCGGCAGGCGTGACGGCAGCCCGCGCCCGCTCAGCCTGTCCTGTCCCATCGTGCGCATCCTCACAGCAGCGGCAACATGCGTTCCGGCGTGGCGTAGAGCAGACCGCCGCCGAAATAGCCGGTGATCTTGTCCTCTTCGAGCGAGGTCACGCTGTCGGGCTGCTTCAGGCCTGGCACGTCGGCGAAGTGAGCCGCCAGCAGGGCATAGACTTCGATCGCGCGGCGCTTGGGCCGGAACGTGACGAAGTGCGTGGGCATCAGCACGCGGCGTGCGCCGAACGCCGGCAGTGTCTCAACCTCCAGGTAGCGCGCGATGTACTCCGAACGGTCGATCCAGACGTCGACCACGGTGCCGGCCTGGACGCGGTCGTTGCCGAACACCGCGTAGCCGCGCGGGTCAGGGTCCTCGTGCGAGAGGTAGAAATCCTGCGCCTCGCGCAACGGCACGATCTTCGGCAGTCCGTCATCGTAGGCGAGTTCGGGCGCGTCGTGGCGGCGTGCGTAGGCGGCCGGCCCCACACCGTCGAGCATCGGGTTGCCGGTAGGCTCGAACGGCGCGCCGGGCCAGCCGAGCGTCTGCTTGGCCGCGAACACCTCGGGCGCCTCGTGTTGGGGCTTGGCCACCGCCGAGCCGTCGCCGAAGACGAAGTGCTTGGGCGGCGGCATCGTCGGGAACTCGCGCGCGTCCTGGCCGGCGAAGTCCGGCACCAGCGGGTAGCCCTCGCGGTGGTCCTCCCGCCGCAGCCACCAGATCAGGGCGAAGAAGAAGCCCCAGAAAACGTAGATGGCGATCTGGGCCACGTCGAAACGGGCCACCACGGCGCCGAAACCTGGGTTCATAATGCTCTCCTCAGGCACAAGGGGTTGACCGGCGCGCCCGCCGCCGTGGGCAGCCGGGCCGGCAGGGGGCTGCGCACCAGCGGGCCGGCGGCCACCAGCGTGGCGAACAGCAAGCCGATCTCCAGCGTGTAGACGACGCCGTAGCCAGTGGCGGGGTCGGCCAGCGCCGGGCCGAGCCGGCCGGCCTGGGCCAGGGCGGCCACGGCGTCGCGCAGCAGACCGCCGCTGGCCACCGCGATGCCCGCCGCCGAGGCCTGCACGGCGCCCCAGATGCCCAGCGCCAGGCCGATCTGCCCATGGCCGGCCATCGCCATGGCGGCGGTGAGCGTGCAATGGGCGAACAGCCCGGCCCCCAGGCCGATCAGCGCCACGCCGAGGGCGAACAGGGAAGTGGACTGGGTGGGCGCGGCGAAGATGAGTGCGGAGAAGGCGAACAGCCCGACCACGGCGCCGCTGCAGGCCAGCCGGTAGGGATCCATGCCGCGGCGCAACGGGGTCGCGGCCAGCAGGCGGGCGGCGATGCCGAACCCGGTGAGGCCGCCCAGGGCCAACAGCGCGGTGAACGCGGTGGTAGCCCCCACGGAAAGGTGCAGCACCTGCCCGCCATACGGCTCCAGCAGGATGTCCTGCATGCTGAACGCCACCGTGCCGAAGCCGAGCGCCACCAGCCGGCGCCTGGCCCCGCCGGCACGGTCGAACTCGGCCCAGGACTGGCGGAAGCTGGGGCGGGCGCGGCCGGGAGCGGTCTCGGCCGGCCGGCGCGGCTCCTGCTTCCACAGCGCCGCGGCGTTCAGCACGACCGTGGTCACGGACGCGCCCTGAATCACCTGGATCAGCCGGACTTCGGAGAAATGCGCGAGCAGCAGGCCGAACAGGATGGCGCTGACCACCATGCCCAGCAGCAGCATCATGCACAGCAGGGCCACCACCTTGGGGTGCTTCTCCGGCGGGGCGAGGTCGGTGGCCAGAGCCAGACCCACGGTCTGCGTGGTGTGCAGGCCGGCGCCCACCAGCAGGAAGGCAAGCGCCGCCGCGGCCTGCCCCACCATGATCGGGCCGGTGGTGTCGCCCGACAGGATGATCAGCGCGAACGGCATGATCGCCAGCCCGCCGAACTGCAGCATGGTGCCCATCCAGAGGTAGGGCACGCGCTTCCAGCCCAGCACGGAGCGGTGGTTGTCCGAGCGGAAGCCCACCACGGCGCGGAACGGCGCGAACACCAGCGGCAGAGACACCATCACCGCCACCAGCCAGGCCGGCACGCCCAGCTCCACGATCATCACCCGGTTCAGCGTGCCGATCAGCAGCACCGCCGCCATGCCCACCGTTACCTGGAACAGCGAGAGGCGCAGCAGGCGCGACAGCGGCAGGTCCGCCGTGGCGGCGTCCGCGAACGGCAGGAAGCCTGTGCCGACCGCCTGCCAGCGCACTGCCAGCCTGCCGTTCAGGCGGCGCAGCCGGGCAGGGGCGGCGGCGTCGCTCACCGGCGCACCAGCTCGAGAGCCTGGCTCATGTAAAACCCGTTGGAGACGCGCTGCGTACGCCCGATCGTCCATCCCGCCAGGCCGGGCTCGGCGCGCAGCCGGCGCGCGATGCCGCCGGGCGAGACGGGCTCGATGGCCGGCGCCCGGTCCTGGCGCGGGAACAGCCGGCCGGCGGCGTGCATCACGGCCAGCAGTGGCGTGCGCGGCGCGAAGGTGAACACCGCCGAACGCCGCGCGCGTGCCGCCAGCGAGGCGGCCGCCCGGGCCATGTCCGGCGCGCGGTAGTGGATCAGCGAGTCCATCGCCACCACGTGGTCGAAGCTGCCCAGCGCGGCGTCCGTCATGTCGCCCACGGAGAAGTCGATGCGTCCGGCGCCGAGGTCGCGGGGCGTGCGTTCGCGCGCCAGCGCCACCAGCGTGGGCGAGAGGTCGATGGCGGTGACGTGGGCGCCGCGGCGCGCGGCTTCCACCGCCAGCGCACCGGTGCCGCAGCCGGCATCCAGCAGCCGCAGGCCGTGCAGGTCGTCGGGCAGCCAGGCGAGCAGCGTGGCGCGCATGCGGTCCCGCCCGGCGCGCACGGTGGCGCGTATGCCGCTCACCGGCGCGTCCGAGGTCAGCCGCGCCCAGCTGGCCGAGGCGGTGCGGTCGAAATACGTCTCCAGCTCGCCGCGGCGGGCGATGTAGGTGGCGGTCGGCATCACTCGTAGCCCAGCAGATCGAAGATCTCGCGGTCGCGCAGCGGGGTGCCCTCCAGCGGCACCGTGCCGGCCCAGAGCTGTGCCGCCAGGCGCAGGTATTCGAGCTTGACGGCTTCGAGCTCGGGCGAGCTCTCCATCTCGAACAGCGTGGACTTCTTCAGCCGCGAGCGGCGGATCACGTCGAGGTCGGGGAAGTGCGCCAGGGTGGAAAGGCCGGTGGCCGCGTTGTAGCGGTCCACCTGGTCGGTGGCGGCCGAGCGGTTGCACACCACGCCGCCGAGGCGGACGTTGTAGTTGCGCGCCTTGGCGCCGATGGCGGCGACGATGCGGTTCATCGCGAAGATGCTGTCGAAATCGTTTGCGGCGACGATCAGCGCACGGTCGGCGTGCTGCAGCGGGGCCGCGAAGCCGCCGCACACCACGTCGCCCAGCACGTCGAAGATGACCACGTCGGTCTCCTCGAGCAAATGATGCTCCTTGAGCAGCTTGACCGTCTGGCCCACCACGTAGCCGCCGCAGCCGGTGCCCGCCGGCGGGCCGCCGGCCTCGACGCACATCACGCCGTTGTAGCCCTGGAAGACGAAGTCCTCCACGCGCAGTTCCTCGGAATGGAAGTTCACCGTCTCCAGCACGTCGATCACCGTCGGTTGCAGGTGCTTGGTCAGCGTGAAGGTGGAATCGTGCTTGGGGTCGCAGCCGATCTGCAGCACGCGCTTGCCGAGCTTGCTGAAGGCCACAGACAGGTTCGAGGACGTGGTGCTCTTGCCGATGCCGCCCTTGCCGTAGACCGCGAACACCTTGGCGGTGCCGATCTTCAGGGCGGGGTCGAGTTGCACCTGCACGCTGCCCTCACCGTCGCCGCGCTTGGGCAGCAGGTTCTTCGGGCGGACCAGGGTTTCGCTCATGCTGCCATCTCCACGCCCATACCTGGGCCTACGCCTTCGATGCGGTCTTCCAGATCCTCGCCGGCGCGCCGCAACGCGTCGAGCGTCTCGGCGTCGGGCGACCAGTATTTGCGGTCGCTCGCCTCGATCAGCCGGTTGGCGATCTTGAGCGATGCCGTCGGGTTGAGGCCCGCCAGCCTGTCGCGCATGTCGTCGTCCAGCACGTAGGTCTCGGCAAGCTTCTGGTACACCCAAGGCGAAACCTCACCCGTGGTGGCCGACCAGCCGAGCGTGTTGAGCACGTGCGCGTCGATCTCGCGCACGCCCTCGTAGCCGTGCTTGAGCAGCGCCTCGTACCATTTCGGGTTCAGCGCGCGCGTGCGCGTCTCCAGCGTCACCTGTTCGGACAGCGTGCGCACCGCGCCGTCGCCGCGCGTCTGGTCGCCGATGTAGACGGCCGCGGTGGTGCCGCCGCGGGCGCGCCGCACCGCGCGCGTGATGCCGCCGAGCGTGTCGAAATAGTGGTCCACCGTGGTCACGCCGAGGTCGATCGAGTCGAGGTTCTGGTAGGTGATGTCGACACCTTCAAGGATCTGGCCGAGCAGTGCCGTCTGCTTCTCCGGCCGGCCGTCCACGCCGTAGGCGAAGCCCTTGCGGTTGACGTAGGCGTCGGCGAGCTCGTCCTCGTCGTTCCACACGCCGCTGCCGACCATGGCGTTGACGTTGGCGCCGTAGGCGCCGTCCGCGTTGCCGAACACGCGCAACGCCGCCTGCGCCATGGTGCCGCCGTGGCTGGCGATGAAGGCCAGCGCGTGGCGGCGTACGTGGTTCTGCGCCGGCGGCTCGTCGGCCGACGCCGCCAGCAGCGCCGCCTCGGCCAACAGCCTGGTCTGCAGCGGCAGCAGGTCGCGGAAGATGCCGGACAGAGTCAGCACCACGTCCACCCGCGGGCGGCCGAGCTCGGCCAGCGGCAGCAGCCGCGCGCCGGCCAGGCGGCCGTAGCTGTCGAAGCGCGGTGCCGCACCCATCAGCCACAGCGCCTGGGCGATCGGGCCGCCTTCTGTCTTGAGGTTGTCGGTGCCCCACAGGACCATCGCCACCGTCTCGGGGAAGCCGTGGCCGTCGGCGGCGTGGCGGGCGAGCAGGCGGGCCGCCTGGCGGGCGCCGTCCTGCATGGCGAACAGGCTGGGCAGGCGGAAGGGATCGAAGCCGTGCAGGTTGCGCCCGGTCGGCAGGATCTGCGTCGTACGCAGCAGGTCGCCGCCCGGCGCGGGCCTGATGTAGCCGCCGTCCAGCGCGTGGATGATGGCGGGTAGCTCATGGTCGGTGGCGAGCAGCGCGTCCAGCCGCGCGCGCTCGGCCGGGTCGGTGATGCCGGCGGCGTCCAGCATGCCGGCGCGCGCGGCGGCATGCGGTGGCGCGCCGATCACGTGCAGGCCGTCCGGAATCAGCGTGTATTCCAGCTCCAGCAGGGCCGCGCCCAGGCCGTCGATCGCCGCGCCCGTGGCATCGCCCCAGGCCGGATCGGCGGGAGACAGGTCCACGGCCGCCGCCTGCGCCTGGATCAGCTCGGCCAGCATGTCACGCTGCCCGGCATCGGCGTCCGGCTCCATCGCCCGCCAGCGGTCCAGCGAAGCCTTCAGGTCGGCCAGCCCGCGGTACAGGCCAGCGGTGGTCACCGGCGGGGTAAGGTAGCTGATCAGCGTGGCCGAGGCGCGCCGCTTGGCGATCAGCCCCTCGGACGGGTTGTTCGACGCGTAAAGGTTGAAGTTCGGCAAATCCGCGATCAGCCGGTCCGGCCAGCAGGCGGCCGACAGCCCGGTCTGCTTGCCAGGCATGAACTCCAGCGCGCCGTGGGTGCCGAAATGCAGCACCGCGTCGGCGCGGAAATCCTCGCGCAGCCAGCGGTAGAAGGCGGCAAAGGCGTGGGTGGGCGCGAAGCTGCCTTCGAACAGCAGCCGCATCGGGTCGCCCTCGTAGCCGAACCCTGGCTGCAGGCCGACGAAAACGTTGCCGAAATGCTTGCCCAGCACGAAGATGTTGCGGCCGTTGGCGAGCTGCCGGCCGGGTGCCGGGCCCCATTGCCCCTCGATCTGCCCCAGCCACTCCTGCCGGCGCAGATGGTGGTCCACGCCGATCAGCTCGGCCACGTTGGCTTCCGTGCCGTGCTGGGCCGCGTTGCCGGTCAGGATCATCGTGCGCAGCGCGTCCACGCTGTCCGGCACGTCCAGCGCGTAGCCCGCCGCGCGTAGCGCGCCCATTGTGTTGAACAGCGATTCGAACACCGCGAGGTAGGCGGCGGTGCCGATGGCGCCGGCGTTGGGCGGGAAGTTGAACAGCACGATGGCGATCCGCCGCTCGGCGCGCGCCTTGCGGCGCAAGGACACCAGGGCCGCCACCCGCGCCGCCAGCGTGGCCGCGCGCTCGGCGTGGCTGACCATGTCGCGCGTGCAGCGCACGCCGTCGCACCCCGCGCAGGGCGTGGCGGTCTGCGCACGGCCGCAGCGGCCGCCGAACGTCATCGGCACGATGCCGCCGTCCAGCTCAGGGATCGCCACCATGATGGTGGCCTCCACCGGCAGCAGGCCGCGCGCGTCACGCTCCCAGGAGTCCAGCGTCTGGAACTCGACCGGGTGGGCGGTGATGTAGGGCACGTTGAGGGCTGCCAGCTGCGCCTCGGCCGCCTCGCGGTCGTTGTAGGCGGGGCCGCCGACCAGCGAGAACCCGGTGAGCGAGACCACGGCGTC
The DNA here is from genome assembly GCA_964242595.1 of uncultured Acetobacteraceae bacterium. Lineage (GTDB taxonomy): Bacteria > Pseudomonadota > Alphaproteobacteria > Acetobacterales > Acetobacteraceae > BOG-908. Next base: position 25,891 of record CAXTBC010000001.1, read on the forward strand.
CACCACCGGCGCGCCGTCGCGGACGAAATACGCGCCGATCGCCGGCCGCTGGTCCAGCCCGCTGGCGAACGCCGGGATTACCCGCAGGCCGCGCCGCTCCAGCGCGTCGATCACACCGTCGTAGTGCGCCGCGTTGCCCGCCAGCAGGTAGGAGCGCAGCAGCAGCAGCCCGACCGTGCCCTTGGCACCCCACGCCGGCAGCTGGTCCGGCCGCGTCACTATGCGGCCGGGCGCGCGCGGGTGGTACAGCCCGATGTCGGGATACTCGACGGGCGCCTCGGCGGCCTGCAGCCCCAGCAGCTTCGTCCTGGACGCGGGCACGTAGCGGCCCACCAGCATGCGCAGCAGGTTGGCCAGGTTCTCCTCCGAGCCGGCCAGCCAGTATTGCAGCGCCAGAAAGTAGGCGCGCACGTCCTGCGCGGTGCCGGGGATGAACCGCATCAGCTTGGGCAGCCGCTTGAGCATGCGCATCTGCGCCTGGCCGCTGGAGGCCTCGGCACCCGTCTTGCCCCCGCCTGATCTGCCGTGTGCCGGCTTGCCGCGCAGCTTCTTCAGGATCGCCAGCGCGCCTGTCGCCTCCTGGCCCATGTCGAACTTGCCCAGCCGCGTCAGCTTGGTGATCTCGCCGGCGGACATGCAGCACAGCATCGCGTCGCACTGCGCGCGCCGGGCCTGCAGCGCCGGCTGTACGGCGCGCACATGGTCCTCGAGGAACAGCATGGCCGCCACCACCACGTCTGCGCGCGCGATGTCGTCGTGGCAGGCGCGCAGCGCGCCGCTGTCGGAGCCCCACTCGTCGGCGGCATGGACGCTGACGATCAGGTTCGGCACTTCCTGGCGCAGCCGGTTCTCCGCCCGCGAGAGTGCCGCCGAGAGGTGGCTATCCATGGTGACGAAGACGATCCGGAGCGCCGCCTCCGCGGTCGTGCGCAGCGCCGCCTCCGCGTCGGAGCGAAGGGACGCGTCAGCACGGTCGTCGCTCAGCGTGTCAACGTGCATAATGCGCTTTCGCGTCGTAGAGCGTCTCGAGCGTGATCACCGGCAGCCCGCGCTCGACGGCAAAGCGTTCGGTGTTGCGGCGCACCTTGCCGCGCACGAAGAACGGGATGCGGCCCAGCTCCTTTTCCGCCTCCGCCGCCCAGCTTGCGGCGTCCGCCGCCTCGGCCGACGCTGTTGGCGGGTTGGCCGCCTGCAGGATCTCCGCCGGCAGCCGCGCCTGTGTGGTGGCGCCCAGGTGCGAGGGTGCAGAATCGGCGGCGAACTCGAAATCGTCGCGGAACATCGTCACCAGGTGTTCCTCGAGGCCCATCATCAACGGGTGCACCCAGGTGTCGAACAGCACGTTGGCGCCCTCGAACCCCATTTGCGGCGAGAACCGCGCCGGGAAGTCCTGCACGTGCACGGGGGCCGAGATCACCGCGCAGGCGATGCCCAGGCGCTTGGCGACGTGGCGCTCCATCTGGGTGCCCAGCACCAGCTCGGGCCGCAGCGCGGTGATGCGGGCCTCCACCTCAAGGTAGTCGTCGGTGACCAGCGCCTCGACGCCGTGGCGCGCGGCCGCCTCGCGCACGTCGCGCGCGAACTCGCGGCTGTAGGTGCCCAGGCCCGCGATGGTGAAGCCCATCTCCTCGGCCGCCACACGCGCGGCAGCCACCACGTGGCTGGCATCGCCGAAGATGAAGACGCGCTTGTTGGTGAGGTAGGTCGAGTCGACCGAGCGGGAGAACCAGGGCAGGTTCGATGCCGGCAGGTCGGCGCCGGCAACGTCCACGCCGGCCAGCCCCGCCACCTCGGCGATGAAATCGCGCGTGGCGCCCACGCCGATCGGCACCGTGCGCGTGCTGGGCTGGCCGAAGCTGCGCTGCAGCCAGGAGGCCGCCTGTCCGGCGACCTCCGGGTAGAGCACCACGTTGAAATCCGCGTCGCCGAGCCGCGCCAGGTCGGCAGGCGAGGCGCCCTGCGGCGCCGTCACGTTCACGTCCACGCCCAACCGGCCGAGCAGCCCGGTGATCTCGCGCAGGTCGTCACGGTGGCGGAACCCCAGCGCGCACGGGCCGAGGATGTTGCAGCGTGGTGGGCTGCCGGGCGCCCGCGCAGGACGCGGAGTGCCGGGGGGCGGCGCGTGCGGCCCGGCACAGGCGCGGACCAGCTGGTAGAAGGTCTCGGCCGCGCCCCAGTTCTCCTTCTTTTGGTAGGCCGGCAGCTCCACGGCCACCACCGGCACCGGCAGCCCCAGCGCGCGCGCCAGGCCGCCGGGATCGTCCTGGATCAGCTCTGCGGTGCACGAGGCGCCCACCAGCATCGCCTGCGGCTTGAACCGCTCGTAGGCGTCCGCCACGGCCGTCTTGAACAGCTCGGCGGTGTCGCCCCCGAGGTCGCGGGCCTGGAACGTGGTGTAGGTGACCGGCGGGCGGGTCGGCCGCCGCTCGATCATGGTGAACAGCAGGTCCGCGTAGGTGTCGCCCTGCGGCGCGTGCAGCACGTAGTGCACGCCGGTCATGGCACTCACCACGCGCATGGCGCCGACATGCGGTGGGCCCTCGTACGTCCAGAGCGTGAGCTGCATCGCGCTAGACCGCCAGCCTGGCGCGGCGCAGCAGCGGGCGGGCGAACAGCTCCGCCAGGTCGGCCGCCTGGTTGTAGCCCTGGATCGGCGTGAACAGCAGCTCGATCGACCACTTGGTGGAGAAGCCTTCCGCCTCCAGCGGGTTGGCCAGCCCCAATCCGCACACCACCAGGTCGGGCCTCGCCTCCCTGCAGCGGTCGAGCTGGCGATCCACGTCCTGGCCCTCGCTCAGCGCGGTGCCCGCCGGCAGCAGGGCGAGCTCCGGCGCCATGTGCGCGCGGTGCAAGTATGGCGTGCCGACTTCGGCCAGCCGCATGCCGAGCTCGCGGGCGGCGAAGCGCGCCAACGGCAGCTCGAGCTGGCTGTCGGGGAAGAAGAAGATGCTCTTGCCGGCCAGCTCCTGCCGCGCGGTCGACAGCGCCCGTTCCGCGCGCTGCCTGGCCGGTGCGATGGCGGCCTCGAACACCGGCTCGGTCACGCCGAACGCGGTGGCGGCCGCCAGCAGCCAGGCCGTGGTGCCCTCGACGCCGAGCGGGAAGGGGGCCGCCAGTCGCCTGGCGCCACGCGACTCCAGCGTGCGCGCCGTTTCGGCCAGGAACGGCTGGGCCAGCAGCACCGCGGTGTCCGGCCCGACGGCGGGCAGGTCCACCGACCGGCGTGGCGGCAGGAAGGCGACCTGTTCGATGCCCATGGCGGCGAACAGGCGGCGGAACTGGTCCTCCACCGTCTCGGCAAGCGCGCCGACGATGAGAAGGGAGGCAGGCGCCGCCTCTGCCGCGCGCGGCAGGATAGGCACCAGGGCGGCGAGGCAGGCATCTTCGCCCTGGGTGAACGTCGTCTCGATGCCGCTGCCGGAGTAGTTCAGCACCCGCACCTGCGGCATGTGCACGCCGGACAGCCGCTCGGCGGCACGCTGCAGGTCCAGCTTGATCACCTCGGACGGGCAGGAGCCGACCAGGAACAGCAGCCTGATCTCCGGCCGGCGGGCGAGCAACTGGCCCACCACGCGGTCCAGTTCGTCATGCGCGTCGGCCAGGCCCGCCAGGTCGCGCTCGTCGATGATGGCGGTGGCGAAGCGCGGCTCGGCGAAGATCATGACGCCGGCTGCGGACTGAACGAGGTGAGCGCAGGTGCGGCTGCCCACCACCAGGAAGAACGCGTCCTGGATCTTGCGGTGCAGCCAGACGATGCCGGTCAGGCCGCAGAACACCTCGCGCTGGCCGCGCTGGTACAGCACCGGCGCGTCCAGGCATCCGGGCGACGGCATCATGCCGTCCATCAGACCTGCCTCAGCCCGCGGGCCGCCTGGTGCCACGGATCGTGCGCGCTCAGCCGCGCGGCACGCAGCTTCAGGACGAACTGCGCGGCGTTGATCAGGTAGGAGGCGTAGGCGGCCAGAGCCAGCAGCATCAGGCTGCGAGTGTCAACAGAACCTGACAGTAGAGCGACCAGGTAGGCCGTGTGCAGGGCGATCACCACCATGCTCATCATGTCTTCCCAGAAGAAAGCATGGGCGAACAGGTAGCGCCCGAACACCTTTTTCTCCCAGATCGCGCCGGTGATCATGATGGCGTAGAGCACCAGAGTCTTAACCGCCACAGAAGTCGTTGCCGCCTGCGCGCCGGTTTGCGTCGCCAGGAAGTGCAGCACTAGTCCAAGGCTCACGAGGAACACGAAAAATTGGAACGGTGCCAGCACGCCCTGCACCATCGTCCACGGCGTGGCGTCGCGGCGGCGCTTTTCCTCGGGCGTGTAGAGCGGCTGGCGGTCTATGCTGCGGTGCACAAAGTTGCCGCTGTGCTTTGGAACGTTTCGGATGTGTCGACCTGTCGCGGCACCCCACGGTGCACAGTCCACAGCGTCAACGAAGCGGCCGATAACGGAGTTCGCGAACATTGCTTGACAACGCCTCCCTGTAAGGGTGCGCTAGCCGAACGGGACCGAAAATCCCGCTTGGCTCCGCCCCAAATCCACGTCCTGGCCGGTGCTTGTTCCGGCTTCCGCCGACTGCAGACTGTGCCGCCGTTTGGGCGATCTTTCCCGCCTGACAAGGAAGCTAAAGGCCGGCTCCACCTACTGTCAAGCTAACCTTACGTAAATCTAGCTTGACAGACGACCCTGACAACGTCCTTCAATAAGAGAGATGCAGGCGATGACGTCCATGAAGCAGCAGGCTGCCACAAGCGAAGGCTGGACATCGGCAAAGACGGCGCAGCTGATGCGTTCGCTCGCCGATCCCGCCCACGGCCTGCCGGTCGCTGCCCAGCAGGCGAGCGACAGGCAGGCCGTGCTGGCGCGCACGGTCAGGGAGGAGGTTATTCCCCGCCTGTTGCAGGCGCGGCAGCCGCAAGGCCTCGCCCGCGTCGCCGCCAAGATCGGGCGGCCCGACGCCGGCCAGGTCGAGTGCCTGACGGCCATGGTGCTGGAAGGCGACCAGGCCGAGGCGTCCGCCTACGTCGCTGCGATGCGCGATGCCGGCATGCCGACCGAGTCGCTGTTCCTCGACTTGCTGACGCCGACGGCACGCCGGCTCGGCGAGATGTGGGAAGACGACGACTGCAGCTTCACCGACGTGACGCTGGGGCTGATCCGCCTCGGCGACGTCATGCACCTGCTCAGCCACGCCTTTTCCGACGACTACGCCGCGGTCCGTCCAGGCCCGAGCGTTCTGCTGGCGCAGGTGCCGGGCGAACAGCACGGGTTCGGCCTTGCCATGGTGGTGCAGTTCTTTCGCCGCGCCGGGTGGAACGTCCGCCAGGAGCCCGCCCCCACACGCGAGCACCTCGCCGGCATCGTGCAGGACCAGTGGTTCGGCCTGGTCGGCCTGTCCGTTGCGTGCAGCGACCGGATGGACCAGCTGGTCGCCGACATCAAGGCCATCCGCCAGGCGTCCCGCAACCGCGCCATCGGCGTGATGGTCGGCGGCCCTCCCTTCATCGCCCATCCGCAGCTGGCGGCCATGGTCGGCGCCGACGCCACGGCCGTCGACGGCCTGCAGGCGGTGCATCGGGCGCACAGCATCGTCAGCCCCATGAGGCGAGAACGATGACGATCCGTCCAGCGCGCCATACGCGGCCTTGCAGCCCCGACTTCCCCGGCTTGAGAGGAGTGGCAGTACGCCCTAGGGAACACGAAAAAACCGGCAAAGCCGGATAGGCAGGAAGCGGGACATGCAGTGGAGGATCGCGTCTCTCGTGAGAAGTTTCGTTTTTCCGGACAGTTCGCTCGGTGAGCTGGATGCCCGGTCGGTGGCGACACTCATCGCCATGGCATCCGACGTGGCGCTGATCGTGGACGCCGACGGCACCATACGCGACATCGCTTTCCAGAACGAGGAACTGGCCGGCGACCTCGACACCGCCGCCGACTGGATCGGCCGCAAGCTGATGAGCACCGTCGTCCTCGACAGCCGGCCGAAGGTGACGCGCCTGCTCTCGGACGCAGCCGCCGCGCACGCCAAACCCAAATGGCGCCACCTCAACCATGCCAAGTCCGACGGCAGCTCGATCCCCGTGCTGTACTGCGCCGTCCAGGTGGGCGGCGACGGCCGGCTGGTGGCCTTCGGGCGTGACATGCGCGCCGTCTCGGCGCTGCAGCAGCGGCTGATGACCGCGCAGGAGACCCTGGAGCGCGATTACGCGCGCATGCGCGAGGGCGAAGCGCGTTACCGCCTGCTGTTCCAGATGTCGTCTGAATCCGTGCTGGTGCTCGACACCGTCCGCTACCGCGTCGTCGAGGCCAACCCGGCTGCACGCGTCCTGTTCGGCACGCACGCCGACCAGCTTTCCGGACAGAGCCTGGGCGACGTGTTCTCGGCCGGCACGCTGGAGAGCGTGACGGCGCATCTGAGCGCGGTCCGCGCCGAAGGCCGCGCCGAGGAGTTCGCCGCCCGCCTGGCCCGCAACGAGGAGGAGGTGCTGGTCGCCGCCTCCTTGTTCCGGCAGGAGAACGCCACCCTCATCCTGCTGCGCATCTCGCCTGCAGCCGTCGGGCAGGTGGGCGTGCCCGACGCCAAGGCCAAGCTGCTCCAGCTCGTCGAGAGCGCGCCGGACGGCTTCGTCGTCACCGACAGCACGGGCAACATCCTCACCGCCAACAAGGCCTTCCTCGACATGGCCGGCGTGCCGGACGAGGACCTCGCCCGTGGCGAAGCGCTGGAGCGCTGGGTCGGCCACTCCGGCGTGGAGCTCGACGTGCTGATCACCAACCTGCGCCACCGCGGGTCGGTCCGGTTCTTCACCACGACGATGCGCAACGACCAGTCGGGCGCGGCGAAGGTGGAGATCTCCGCCGTGGCGATCGGCAATGGCGGGCAGCCGTCCTTCGGCTTCGCCATCCGCAACATCGGTCCGCGCCTGCAGACCGAAGCGCCGCCGGCACCCGCCTTGCCGCGTTCGACGGCCCAGCTGACCGAACTGATCGGCCGCGTGCCGCTCAAGGAGCTCGTTCGCGAGTCGACCGACGTCATCGAGAAGCTCTGCATCGAGGCGGCCCTCGAGCTGACCGGCGACAACCGCGCCTCTGCGGCCGAGATGCTCGGGCTGAGCCGGCAGAGCCTGTACGTGAAGCTGCGCCGCTACGGGTTGGGGGACCTGACGACCAATGAGCAGGATTAGCCGCACCGCCACGGCGACGCTGACGGTGCCGGCGCCGCTGTCCACGGCGCGGGTGCGCACGCCGCGCACGGGGCTGGCCGCCTACGGCGAGCTGCTCAAGCCGATCACCTGGTTCGCGCCGATGTGGGCGTTCGGCTGCGGCGTGGTCTCCGTCGGCGGTCCGCACGGCGGGCGCTGGTGGCTGGTGCCGGCCGGCGTGGCGCTGTGCGGCCCGCTGGTGACCGGCACCAGCCAGGCCGCCAACGACTGGTTCGACAGGCATGTCGACGCCATCAACGAGCCTGGCCGCGCCATCCCTTCCGGCCGGGTTCCCGGCCGTGGCGGGCTGTTTCTGGCGCTGCTGTGGACGGCGCTGTCGCTGGCGCTGGCCGCCGTGCTCGGACGCTGGGCGTTCGGCGCGACCGTCTTCGGCCTGGCGCTCGCCTGGGCCTACAGCGCGCCGCCGCTGCGGCTGAAGCTGAACGGCTGGCTGGGCAACGCCGCCTGCGGGCTGTGCTACGAGGGGCTGCCCTGGTTTACCGGCGCCGCCATCCTGTCGGGCGGCCTGCCCTCGTCCAGGCTGATCGCCGCCGCCCTGCTGTACAGCGCCGGCGCCCACGGCATCATGACGCTGAACGACTTCAAGTCGCTGGACGGGGACCGCCAGATGGGCGTGCGCTCGCTGCCCGCCACGCTGGGCGCCGGCCGCGCGGCACGGCTCGCCTGCATGGTGATGGCGGTGCCGCAGGCGGCGATGGCCGCCCTGCTGATGGTGTGGGGCTTTCCGTTGCACGCGATGTGCGTCGGGCTGCTGCTGCTGGCACAGCTCGGGCTCATGGCCTCCTTCCTGCAGGCGCCGCGCGAGCGGGCGCCCTGGTACAACGCCACGGGCACCAGCCTTTACGTGCTTGGCATGCTGGTGACCGCGTTTGCCTTGCGGAGTGCGGGGCTGTGACGGGAAGCAAGGCCTTCTTTTTTGAAAAAAAGAAGCAAAAAACGTTTGCTCGGCTGTCGCGGTCTTCTCCGGCCTTCGGTACGCTCGGGTGGGTTGCCATTGTGCGGTTGGGCGTCGTCAACGCTGCGCTTGGCGCGGTGGTGGCGCTGGTCACCTTTACGCTGAACCGGGTGATGACGGTGGAGTTGGCGTTGCCGGCGCTGCTGCCGGGGACACTCGTGGCGCTGCATTACGCCGCCCAGCTTGTCCGGCCGCGCCTCGGCTTCGGGTCGGACCGTAGCGGGCGCCGCACGCCGTTCATCGTCGGCGGGCTGGCGGCGCTCGCTTCCGGCGGCATGCTGGCCGCCGTTGCGGTCGCCTGGATGGCCAGCAATCGCTGGGCCGGCGTCGCGCTGGCCGTGCCGGCCTACGTGCTGGTGGGCGCCGGCGCGGGTGCCGTCGGCACCTCGTCGCTGGCCCTGATGGCTGTGCAGGTGGCTCCCGGGCGGCGCCCGGCCGCGGCCACCATCTTCTGGGTGCTGATGATCCTGGGCGTGGTCGTCACCGCCGGCGCCACCGCCCACCTGCTGCACCCGTTCTCCTGGCAGACCCTGGTGCGCGTGGCCGGCCTGGTGTCGGGTATCGCGTTCCTGGTGGGCACGGCCGCCATCTGGCGCCTCGAGGCCACGGCCGCGCCGTCTACCCGGCCGGTAGCCGGGCGTACGCCGGGCTTCGCTGCCGCCCTGCGCGGCATCTGGCACGAGCCGGCGTCCCGCCGCTTCGCCATCTTCGTCTTCGTCTCCATGCTCGCCTACAGCGCGCAGGAGCTGATCCTCGAGCCTTTCGCCGGCACGGTTTTCGGGCTGGATCCCGCCCGCACCGCCGGCCTGACCGGCCTGCACAACGGCGGCGTGCTGTGCGGCATGCTTCTGGTCGCCATCGGCGGCAGCCTGGCCGGTGCCGGCCAGCGCGCCAGGCCGATGCGCCTGTGGACGATGGGTGGCTGCGCCGCGTCGGCAGCTTGCCTGGCGGCCTTGGCCGGCGTCAGCCTGCTTGGCCAGGCAGCGCCGCTGCGCGTGCTGCTGCTGGCCCTCGGCGTTGCCAACGGCGTGTTCGCCGTCTCGGCGATCGGCGCCATGCTCGGCTTGGCGGGCAACGGCGGCGGGGCACAGGAAGGGGTGCGCCTTGGGGTCTGGGGCGCGGCGCAGGCGGTGGCGATGGGACTCGGCGGCCTGGCCAGCACCGGCGCCAGCGACCTCGCACGGCTGCTCCTCGGCGCCCCGAACACCGCTTACGCGGCCGTCTTCTGTGCGCAGGCCGCGCTGTTCCTGGCCGCCGCCGCTTTGGCGAAGGGCGTGTTCAGCAGTTGCGCAACCAGCGTGGCCCAGGCCGTCGCCGCATGAACCAGGAGGTTTGCATGACCCGAGGAACGTTGGCGGCCGAAGGCAAGGCAAGCAGTCCTTTTTTGAAAAAAAGGACCAAAAAACTTTTGCTTTCCCGCATCGGCAAAAGCCGGGACTCCCAGGAAACACCGAAGCAGCGGAGAGGGCGGGGGAACAGAAGTTTTTTGCTTCTTTTTTCCAAAAAAGAAGGCCTTCCTTCCTGCCCCACCCAGGACAGCCTCACCTACGACGCCGTAGTCGTAGGCGGCGGCCCGTCGGGTGCCACGGCCGCCCACGTCCTGGCCAAGGCCGGCCGCCGCGTGGCGCTGCTGGACCGCGCCGGCCGGATCAAGCCCTGCGGCGGCGCCATCCCGCCCCGCCTGGTACGCGACTTCGACGTGCCCGCCTCGCAGATCGTCGCCCGCATCCGCGCCGCCCGCATGGTCTCGCCGCAGAACGCGCAGGTGGACATGCCGATCGACGGCGGCTTCGTCGGCATGGTGGACCGCGAGCACTTCGATGCGTGGCTGCGCGAACGCGCTACGGCCAGCGGCGCCGAACCACACACCGGCACGTTCGAACGCGTGACCCGTGATGCGGACGGCACTGCCGTGGTGCATTACCTCGCCAAGGACGGCACGTTCGTTCGCCTGCGCACCCGCGCCGTTATCGGTGCCGACGGCGCCAAGTCGGTGGTGGCCAAGCAGTGCGTGAAAGGTGCAGACCGGGTGCCTTACGTGTTCGCCTACCACGAGATCCTGCAGGCGCCAGAGCAGGCGCGTGACGCGCTGGGCCGGTTGTTCGAGCCTGACCGTTGCGACATCTTCTACCAGGGCAAGCTGTCTCCGGATTTCTACGGCTGGGTGTTCCCGCACGGAGACACGGTCAGCGTCGGGTCCGGCTCGGCCAAAAAGGGTTTTTCCATACGCGGCTCCGTCACCGCGTTGCGCGAGGCGGCCGGCCTTGCGGACGCCCTCACCATCCGCCGCGAAGGCGCACCCATCCCGATGCGGCCGATGCGGCGCTGGGACAACGGATGCGACGTGGTCCTGGCCGGCGATGCCGCCGGCGTGGTTGCCCCGGCGTCTGGCGAGGGCATCTACTACGCCATGGAAGGCGGCCGGCTGGCTGCCGAAGCGGTGGACAAGCTTTGCGCCACCGGCAACGCGCGCGCGCTGCGCGAACCGCGCCGCCTATTCATGAAAGCGCATGGGCGCGTCTTCATGATCCTCGGCATCATGCAGTGGTTCTGGTATAGCAATGATAAGCGTCGCGAGAGTTTCGTCAGCATGTGCCGCGACCCCGACGTGCAGAAGATGACGTGGGAGTCCTACATGAACAAGCAGCTGACGCGCAGCAAGCCGGTGGCGAAAGCCAGGATATTCTTCAAGGACCTGGCGCATCTCTGCGGCCTGGCCAGCCCGTCATGATACCGCCTCGCGCCGTTTGCGTCGCTCGCCTGCCTTCACCCATCGAACAAGGATGCCTTCCGTGCTGCTAGACACGTTGGTGCGCGACGATGCTGATTTCATCGACCTCCTGCCGCCGCCGCCGCGCCGCACGCGGCGCCACGCGCGGACGTTGCCGCTGCGCGTCGGCACCCGCCGCTCGCCTTTGGCGCTGGTGCAGACACGCATGTTCCTCGATTTGTTGCGCGGCGTGTGCCCGGTGCTGCGCAACATGGACGTGTTCCAGGAGCACCTCATCCAGACCACAGGCGACGCCGTGCAGGACCGCAGGCTCGCCGACATCGGCGGCAAGGGGCTGTTCGCCAAGGAGATCGACGAGGCGCAGATCGCCGGCCGCATCGACTTCGCCGTGCACAGCCTGAAGGACCTGGAGACCAACCTGCCGGACGGCATCGTGCTGGCCTGCACGCTCAAGCGCGAGGACGCGCGCGACACGCTGATTTTCGGCCATCCCGTGGCGCCGTCCGACGATCCCTACGCCGCCCTGCCGCACGGCGCGCTCGTCGGCACCTCCTCCGTCCGTCGCCAGGCGCAGCTTTTGCACGCACGGCCGGACCTGCGCATGGGGCTTATCCGCGGCAACGTGCAGTCCCGCCTGGCCAAGGTGAGGGCAGGGGACTGCCAGGCCAGCCTGCTGGCGCTGGCCGGCCTAAAGCGGCTGGACATGGAACACGAGGCTTCCGTCATCCTAGAGACCGACGTGATGGTACCCGCCGCGGCGCAAGGCATCATCGGGGTCACCGTGCACGAGGATGACGTGGAGCTGCTCGAGATGCTCTCCGCCATCGAGGACCCGCAGGCCCGCGCCGTAGCCACCGCCGAACGCGCGTTGCTGCGCGTGCTGGACGGCACCTGCCACACGCCGATCGGCGGCCACGCGCGCATCTTGCCCAATGGCCGCCTGCACATCGTGGGCCTGGTGGCACGCGCGGATGGCAGCTTCCTGTTGCGGCGCTCGCTGGAAGGGCTGCCGCGGGATGCCGGGCTGATCGGCGCGGAACTGGGGGCTTCGCTGAAGCGGGACTCGCCGGCGGACGTGTTCAGTTAAGGAAGGAAGCAGTTCTTTTTTGAAAAAAAGAACCAAAAAACTTTTGCTCCCTGTCGGGTGTCTTCTGAGCCAGCGCGCGACAGCGGAGTCAAAAGTTCCTTTTTTTCAAAAAAGAAGGCCTTGCTTGCTACGCGTGCCGTGTCACCGCCGAGAACGGCGCGTTCAGCCTGACGATGGCCCAGTTCAACCAGAACGCAAAGCTCACCCACACCAGGTAGGGCACGAAAAGCCAGCTCGCCGTCATCGAGTAAGGCCGCAGCCCGATCACCAGGGCAAGGACGGACACCCAGAGGAACGCATTCTCCGCCAGTGCCCAATCCGGGCGCTTGAGCTTGAAGAACAGCGGGCTCCACAGCAGGTGCAGCACCCAGTTGGCGGCGAACAGAAGGGCAACCTGCGTGCGGCCCGCCGTGTCCGGCGCGCCACGCCATGCCAGCACGCCAGCCACCGCGGCGCTACCCAGGATCAGCGTCCACGCCGGGCCGAACAGCCAGTCGGGCGGCTGCAGCCGCGGCTTGCGCAAGCCGCGATACCACGGTCCCACGTCGGTCAGCAGGCCGCCGGCTCCGGCCAGGATCAGCGCCAGGGTAGCTGCCACCACGATCGTCATCATTGTGTCGAGCCTTTAGTCAGGGTGCATCGCCGCCCATGGTGGCACGAGACATGGTGTCGCGAGACAAGGCTAACGGACAATCTTTGTTCACCCGGCAAAACCGCTTTTAGAGATGCCGTCGGGCGGACAATCCTGATCCGGATGCAAGCTTGGAGCTCTGCCCCAAACCCCGCTGGGGCTTCGAGGCCCCAGACTCCCATGTTACAGCTTGCCGCTGCCGGCCGCCGCAGTGTCCTGCCCCTTGCTGACGATGTCTGTGTAGACGCGCTCGGCGAAGCCATCCAGCGCCTCGGATTTCTGCACCGGTCCGGCCAGGCTCGTGTCCGCTGCCACCACAGGGCAGTAGGCGATCGTCAGGCTGTTGATGATGTCGGCCTGCGTCGCCTTGGGCGCGCCCGCGCGCACCTTCTGGATCAGCAGCTCGGCGTTGGCCAGCACGTTCTCCTGCGTGGTCTCGCTCAGCAGCTTGCTCATCTCCGGCGTGGCGATCGCGCGTGCCGTGTCGGTCTCGGCCAGCTTGGGGCAGCCGCCCGGCAGGTCCATCCCCAGCAACGTGGCGGTCGCCTTGCGCAGCGTGGCCACCTCGCCCGGGCCCACCTGGGAAGGCGCCGTGTTCCCCCAGGCGGACCTGACGTAGTTGGTGGCGTCGGCCACTTCCTGGTCGGTCATCTGCTGACCGATCGCCGGCATGGCGGAGTAGCTGCCCTGGGCGTTGATCCCGCCCAGGATCACCCGCAACACCGTCTCAGGCCCCTGCGCCAGCACCGTGCCGTTGCCGGCAAGGTTAGGCACGGCGCCGGCGAGACCCTGGCCGTTCTGCAGGTGGCAGGACGCGCAATAGTTCAGGTACGCCTGTCCGTTCACGGCCACCCGCTCGCTGTTCGCGGCCACCTTGGTGTCCTTGAAGCCTTCCTTGGGTGGCGTGGATTTCAGGTAGGCGACGACGTCGTGCAAATCCTCATCGGTCAGCTTGCCGAGGCTTTCGTGCATGGTCTGCGCCATCGGCCCTACCACCACGCCCATGTCGGGCGACGTGCCGGTCTTGAGGTAGTGGAAGACGTCCTGGTCGGAGTAGCGCCCGATTCCCTGTGTCTTGTCCGAGGTGATGTTGGGCGCATACCATTTGTCGATCGGGCCGCCGCGCAAAGACGCCGCCATGCTGGTATCGCCGAGCAGGTTGTTGCCGTTGTGGCACTCGCCGCAGTGCTCCAGCCCCTGCACCAGGTAGGCCCCACGGTTCACCTCGGCCGACTGCTTCGGGTCTGGCTTGAACTCGCCTGCCTTGAGGAACACCGCATCCCAGCCGATGAGGGCGGCGCGGATGTTGAACGGGAACACCAGCTTCAACGGCTTGCGCGGCGCGTGCACGGGCTCCAGCGAGAACAGGTAGGCCTTGATGGCCAGCGTGTCGTCGCGACGGACCTTGGTGTACCAGGGAAACGGCATGACCGGGTACAGGTGTTCGCCCTGCATGCCGATGCCCTGGTGGAACACGCGCACGAACTGGTCGTCCGTGATGTTGCCTATGCCGGTGTCCTTGTCCGGCGTGATGTTCGGCGTCGAGATCGGGCCGAACGGGGTGTTCATGTAGAGCCCGCCCGCGTAGGGCTTGCCGCCGGGGGCGGTGTGGCAGGCGGCACAATCGCCAGCCGTGGTCAGGTATTTCCCATGCGCAATCAGCTCGACGTCAGGCCCGCCGGTAGGCAACGCGCCTGGTGCGGCCGGGCCTGCCAGAGCCACGCACGGTGGCAGCAGGACAGCCATCGAGCCGAAAAGCCGGCCCAGCGACTTCGTGTAAACCAGCCGGCTGTTGGACATGAACAGACCCTCCCCGACGACATTGTTGGCGAGTCACCGGCGCTCGACAGGGCCAGGACAAGCATGTCTTGCGGCGCTACCCAGACAATATGCTGATCGCAGAGTAGAACCGAAACGGAAACCCGCCGCCCTGGCTGACAGTTGCCCGCTCACGAAAGCGTTTGCAGGAAAAACGTGGCGTTGGCGCATTCTTGCTTTGGGGACACGGCCAAAAAGGCAGACCATGAGCGCAAGCAAGCCGGATGACAGCCTGTGGATCGGACGCTCGGCTGCCGGTTTCCTGTGGATGGAACACGCTGCTTACGTGGCGCTCGGCGGATTGTTGGGGCTGGCGATCCTGCTCGCCCTCGCCGGCACGGCATGGACCTTGGCGAACGGCCTGGGCGATTGGACCGGTACGCACACGATCCTGCAGGTGATCGACCGGCTGTTGTTTGCGCTGATGCTGGTGGAGATCCTGCACACGGTCAGGGCGTCGATGAAGTCGGGCGAGCTGAACTGCGAGCCTTTCCTCGTCGTTGGCCTGATCGCGACCATACGGCGCGTTCTCGTCATCACCCTGAAATCGTCAGAGACCACGCAGAACACGTCTTTCAGCGCCGGCGACGACAAGCTTTTTCACGCCTCGATGACGGAACTGGGAGTTCTGGCTTTCCTGATCCTGGTCATGGTCATCTCGATTCGCCTGTTGCGGCCGATCCATTCGAAAACTGGTGGATCCTGAGCAGCACGCGTTCGCGTCACGACTAAAGGCCTAAACCCATTCGAAAAAGTCTTAACAGGTTGGGGGTCTGGGGCCTCGAGGCCCCGTCACGCGCAGGCGTGCTGCGCACGACGGGGTTTGGGGCAGAGCCCCATGCTCGCTTACCCGGCCCCGCGACTAACCTCACTCAGGCTGCGCTATCGCCGACGCGTCGATCGCCTTGAACCCGATACCGGCCCCGCTCCAGGTCGCGTAGTCGTTGATGGACTGCGCGGCTTGCGAGGCGGGCGGGTGGTACCGAGGAGCCGTATCGCCGGTGGCACCGACCCCCTGCACGTTCAGCGATGCGCCGCTGAACGCCCAGAAATCGTTGCCCGCAATCGCTACTGCGCCGTTGCCACCGGTCAGGTCGGCAAAACCCGGATCGTGGGGCGCAGTGCCCTCGGTGGTGTAGATGTTGCCGCCCACGTGGTCGTTCTGCAGTTGCTGGAAGCTGCCCTGTGGCAACTGGTCAGCCTCGTCCTGCTGGAACAGGCCGTCATCGGTGATACCGGTTCCGGTGTCGAAGATGTTGCCGGTGATCCTGTTGTTGCTGCCGCCGTGGATCTCGAACACGTCGGACATGGTGGGCGTGGCCTGGATGATGTTGCGGGTGATGGTGATGCCGGAGGCGTTGTCGTCGAGGTAGATGCCTACGGCGTGCGTCGCCGAAGCGGAGCCCACGCCCGTCACGTAGTTCAGTGAGATCGTGATGCCGGCGGCCGCGATCTGGCTGCGGCCGAGGACGTAGATGGCGCCGCTGTCGTCGCTGAGCGTGTTCGTCCCGATCAGCCCGTTACGGGTGATCACCGCGTTGTTGTTCTGCGTGTCGCTGCTGCCGGGCGGATCGAAATCCGTCAGGCTGATGCCTGCGCCGGCGGCGTTCATGATCAGGTTGTGGCCGACGAGGCTGTGCGTGGTGCCGTGCAGCCAGATCGCGCCCAGCGTGCCCGGCGCGGCGCAGCCGTTGACGACGTTGTCCGTGACGCTGTCGTTTGCAGCACCGTCCTTGGCCTCGATGGCGCTGAAGGTGGCGTTGGTGACCACGCTGCGGGTGACGGAGCTGAGGCTGGTGCCGTCCAACAGCACGGCCTGGCCGACACCGGTGAAGCTGTCGTCGACGATGCTGACATGCGTGCTGTTCAGCAGGGTGATGGCGATGCTGCTGTCGTCTCCCTGGAACGCCAGGCCAGACAGGGTCACCCACGACGCGCCCGTCACGCTGAACGTGCCCACGACCGTGGCGCTGCCGGGCGCGGACGAGATCGTCAGCCCGTTATCGGCCGGAGCCAGCGTGTCGTTCTCCGTGTAGGTGCCCGGCGCCACGATCACGTGGTGCGAGCCGGCGATCTCCGCGGCGGCGATGCCCTGCTGGATGGTGGCGTATCGGCTGTTACCACCGACGTGGATCGCAGGCGGGCCGGAGGACGTCGCCGGCCTGGCGCTGCCCGCGATGCAGACGGCGGCCAGCGTGACGCTCCCGAAGCAAACAACCGCCCGATTCCTTACCCCGCCCATCGGCACCTCCAACGGAGCGGCGCCCGCAGCGCACCGGTTCCAGGCCGGATCATGGGCGAGCCGTCTCGGCCGGGAAACGACGCGTCCGGCCGGCGGCAGTCGATTAGGGGTTAACTCAGCATGGTGGCCGATCAGCAACGTGTCATAATTAAGGCTTGCCGAATGCAACCTTAGGTGGTTCGTGCTACCGCATCCACGTCTTCAGGTTGTCTTATGCGCGTGATTCCCTCGACGATCGTTCTACTGGCTATGGCGTCTTCCGCCGCGGCACAAACCCCTACTTTCTTCGTCTCACCCAGCGGCGCCGACCGTAACGACGGCACCACCTATGCCGCGCCGTTCCAGACGCTGGAGCGGGCGCAAACGGCCATGCAGGCGGTGGGCACCGGGCCGGCCGTCACCTACCTGGAAGGTGGCACCTACGCCAGGAGCCAGGCGTTGAACCTGTCGGGCTACTACGACCAGAACAAGTCCTGGCTCGCCTACCCCGGCCAGAAGCCGGTTCTGGAGGGTAACCTGGCCACGGCCCAGGCCGTGGTGATCAACGGCTTTCCGGGCATCACCGTGCAGGGCCTGACGATCGACCGGTTCACCACCAGCGGCATATTCGCCCAGTACGCGAGCGGCTTGGTGATCAGCGGCAACACGATCGAGAACGTGACGACGCCGGACTGGCGCACCAACATCCTGGGCGCCAGCATATTCCTGCTCAACGTGCAGGGTTCGAACGTGACCAACAACGTCGTCCTGAATAACACCTATTCCGGAATCCAGGTGAACGCCGGCGGCAGCGGACAGACCAACTCGAACACGGTGGTGCAAGGTAACACGGTCACCAACGTCTGCACGGCCGTGGTGGATTGCGGGGCGATCTACCTGCGCGATGTCGGGCACCAGAGCACGGGCGAGGTGGTGAGCGGCAACACCGTCAACGGGTTCGGCCCGCAGGCGAACTCCACGAAAGGCATCTACCTCGACGACGAACAGTCCAACGTCATGGTGGCGCGCAACACCGTCTTCGGCTCGGGGACTTACGCGTTCCAGATCCACGGCGGCAACGGCAACACGTTCGTCAACAACATCTTCGACCTGACGGCCCTGACGAAGCTGGCGCTCTACCAAGACGACGTGACCTCGGGCTTCCCGAACTACGGCATGCAGGGCAACGTCTTCACCAGGAACATCGTCTACTCGTCCGCGGTGCCGCCGGCCTCGCTGTGGGACTACCTCAACGGGTCGGGCGGAGCGGTCGCGCTACCCGCCGTGTCGCAGGACATCTACCACGACGCGCATTACACGTTGCCGAACGCCGGCGCGGTGATCGATGCCGCTCCGCTGTTCGAGCCGCCGCTTTTCGTCAGCGTCAGCAGGAACAACTATCGGCTGCGGGCCGCATCGCCGGCGCTGCCGCTTGGGTTCCTGCAAAGCCAGTAAAGTTAAGGGAGGAAGGCCAGGGGCTCTGCCCCTGGACCCCGCTAAGGACAAGTCCTTAGAACCGATTCGTTAGGGATCCTAAACAGATGGGGGTCTGGGGCCTCGAGGCCCCAGCGGGGTTTGGGGCAGAGCCCCATGCTTCTTGAGAGGCCTAACGCCGCAGCGCGTAGGCCAACTCCGCCCGTCCCCACCCCGGCTCCATCCGGACCCTGGGCAGCGCCCAGGGATCCGTCCCGAAGCCGGCCCGGCGTGCAGCCGTCGTCAGGAACGACCGATACCCGGCAGCCCGCGCCAGAGCGGGGTCCCGGCGTGGGTGGAAGTCCAGGTCGGGCTGGCCCCACGGGCAGGCGAAGTGCACGCAGGGCCGGCCCAGCTCGGCCTCGATGCGCAGGCGGGAGGCGGAGAACTCCTGGCCGGCCTCGTCGGTATCGAGCGTGCTCAGCCGGCGGTGGGTCAGGCTGTGCGACCCGACCTCCATGCCGGCTTGCGCCAGGCTGCGGCACTCCTGCCAGCCGATAATGCCGGGGCGGCGTTCGTCCAGCCAGCGCGGCACCACGAAGAAGGCGGCGGGAACGCCACGTTCGGCGAGCATCGGAAAGGCCTGGTCGTAGGCGCCGCGGTCGCCATCGTCGAAGGTGAGGCAGATGCGCCGCTCGCCGGTTCTCGGGCCGGCCAGGAAGGCCAGCGCGTCGCTGAGCGCGGTCAGGTCGCCAAACCCGCGCAGGCGGGTGAGCTGAAGGTCGAAGGCGGCGCGCTGGCCGGCGGTGACGCCGTGGTAGAACAGGAAAGTGACTCCGCTGGGCGCCACATGCGGGCGCGCCAGCAGCCGCAACCCTATCACCGCCTGGCGCGCCGGCCCGAACTCGCGCAGCTCGCGCCGCAACGCGCCTGGCTGCCTGGCCGTCACCGTGGCCTGGCGTCCGCAAGCACCTCGCGCATCGCCGCCACGATACGGTCCGTGGCGCCGGACATGGTGACCTGCTGGGCCCGCCGGCGGGCCGCCGCGCGCATGGTGGCGAGCTGTTCGTCGCCGGCGGTCAGGAACCGGTGCAGGCCGTCCTGCAGGCTCTGCGGCTGGGTGGGATCGAACAGCCAGCCGGTGACGCCGTCCTCGACAAGCACCTCCACGGCCTGGCTGAAGACGGAACCCAGCACGGGCAGCCCGCTGGCCAGCGCCTCGTTGACCACCAGGCCCCACTCGTCGAACAGGGTTGGCAGCACCAGGGCGCCGCTGGCAGCGTACAGGCTGGCGAGCCGGGCGTAGTCCTGGTGCCCGGTGAACTGCTGGTGGAGGTTGGGCGGCAGCAGGGCGGATTGCAGCGCCTCGCGCGCCTCGCCGTCGCCCGCCCAGGTGATGTCGATACGCTCGGCGGGGTAGCGGGCGGCCCGCCTGGCCAGGCCCTGCTGCAGCTTGAAGACGCCTTTCTGTGCGATGAGGCGGCCCGAGAAGATCAGGCGCCGCGACTCCTCCGGGCTGCGGTGCAGCGGCACGGCGGCGAACGGCTCGGCCGGGACGGCCTGGTTGACCACGTGCGTGGGCGTGCGTGGCGAGAGGCTGTTGATGTAGCTGACGCCGCTGGGGCCGTTGACCAGGACGGCATCGACCGAGCCCAGGATCAGCCGCCTGAGCGCGCGGCGGACCGGCCCCCACTCCGCCTCCGTGTGCACGGACAGCGTGGCCCACAGGATCAGCCGCGAGTGCGGGCACAGCCGGCGGTACAGCACGGCCAGCAGCGACCGCGCGCCCATCTCGCCGGTGATCACCAGCCCGGGACGAAAGCGCAGCAGCACCGCCAGCGTGTCCCAGGGAACGTGGATGAAAAGACGCTGGCTGACGCCGCACGCCCGCCGGTGGCTGCGCCTGAAGGTGAGCGTCCGCTGCACGACCAGGTCCAGGCTGCCGTGCTGCGGCTGCCAGGCCCGGTCGGGCTCCATGCGGGTGGAGACGAACACCCTCAACTGGCCCACCCGTAGGGCGAGCGCCTCGAGCAGCTCGACCCGGTACGGCGCCACGAAGTTGGTCAGCAGCGCCACACGCAGCCCGGCAAGGCCGGCGACGCTAGGGGATGCCTGACGCGAAAGGCGGCCCGCCGCGCGCGGGGGCAGGGCAGGCGGGGTGGCGATGGCGCGCAGCATGGTGGACCGGAAGCTGAACCGGCCAGCCCGGACCGGCGGCATGGTTGCCTTCACTGGGCCATCCGGTTGACCATGTCGGCCATGTCGCTCGCCAGCGTCTGGTAGCCGTAATCGGTCAGGTGGATGCCGTCCGAGATGTAGACGTTCGGGTTCCGCCAGGCTTCCGCCGCGCCCAGCACCGGGTCGTCGGCCAGGTTGACGAAGCCGTCCGCGAAATCCCGCCAGCCGAACCTGACCAAGGCGTTCAGCCGCAGCCGTTCCGCCTCCGCGGCCGGGGTGAAGGACTGCCGCGGCAGCACCGTGCAGACCACCAGGCGGAAGCCCGCCCGGTGGGCAGCCGTGGCGTATTGCCGCATCAGGTCGAAGACCTCGCGGCCGGTCCTGCCGTTCTGCAGGTCGTTGGTGCCGGCCAGCAGCGAGAGGATGTTGTGGCGGGCGTACGGGTTGTACAGCTTGGCGGTGAAGGTGGCGAACCGGTCGACCAGCCCGTCCTTGCCGTCCAGCGTCTTGCCGGCCCAGGCGGCGTTGTAGAGCACGAAGCCGGGGGGCAGCAGCCGCTCCATGTCGCGCTGGTAGCTTTGCAGGTACAGGCTGGCGATGCCCTGGGTGATCGAATCGCCATCCACCACGTAGGTGTCCTGCTGCTGCTGCGGGATGGCGAACGTCTCGCCGAGCGCCTGCACGCCGTAGAACCGGTCGCCGGGCGAGAACGGGCGGTTGTAGAGCACCAGGCTGGCGAGCTCCATCATGCCGAACTGCTTGAACGCCGTGGTCTTGCCGATGAAGCCGCCAGTGTGCGTGGCCGACGCGAGCTTGCCGATCTGCAGCAGGTGGTTGCGGTAGTTCGTGGTCACGCCGTCGCCGGAGGCGGAGATCAGGCCGATGGCTGCGGTGGTGGCCGCGTGGCCGGGCAGCTCGCCGACGTGCTTCGCGTCGCCGATGTAGAAGTCGCCATGCGCGTCCCAGAAGCCGAAGCCGAACGGATCCTCGTCGGTGCCGAGCTCGAGCAGCGGCGACACCAGTGACGCGTTGTGGAAACGGCCGGTCCACAGGATGCCCATGCTGCCGCTGTCGAGCGAGATGGATTCCGGCAGGACGAGGTAGCGCGGCGGAGACCCGCTGGTTATCTCGTAGTCCCAGATCACCGAGACGGCGTTGCCCACCCGGTGCGAGAGGCGGATGGCCGGCCTGGCGGCGGGGTCGTCCTGGGTGGCGTCGTTGCCGTGTCCCGACTGGTCGTACCATTTGGCAACGCGGCATTCGGTCAGCGCGCAGAACGCCGACAGCAGGTTCTCGTCCAACCCGCCCAGCTGGGTGAGGCCGATGTCGAGCGCCGCCCCGTCGGTGGCGCGCACCACGTTCAGCGCCGGGCCGGCATAGGCAGCGGTGAGCCGCTTGGTGCCGTACGCGGCCACCGGCCGCTGGCCGCCGATCTCGTCGAGCGGCGGGCCCGCCGGTTCCTGGAACAGCCACATCGTCCTGCCGGCGCCCTGCTCCCGCATCGACCAGCTATGGCCCTCGCCGTCCAGCCAGTGCTCGTCCTGCGCGTAGACCGGCGGCCCGTCCGCCGGCGTGGGCCGCCGCCCGACCTCGCCAGGCGAGGGCATCGTGGCGGGCGTCGTCGGCTGAGCGGTAGGCGCGGTGATCGTTGCCTGGGTGGTCACGGCAAGTATCTGTCGCCGCGCCGGCGGCGCTTCCGCGCTGGGTGACGGTACGAGAAGGAAGAAGCCGACCATCGCGCACGCCAGCGTGCCGCCAACAGGGATCGCCATTGTTCACCAGTGTCTGTCCGGAGACGACTGCTAACATGCGCGGATCGACGGACAGGAGCGTGCAAAGGGAGTAGTTACACTCATGGCCGGGAGTCTTGATCCGTAATTAAGCATGGGGCTCTGCCCCAAACCCCGTCGTGCGCAGCACGCATTCGCGTGGCGGGGCCTTGAGGCCCCAGACCCCCATTTGTTTAGGATCTCTTACAAACAGGTTCTAATACCAACGGCCTTTAATGTTGACCTGTGAAGGAAGGCCAAGGGCTCTGCCCCTGGACCCCGCTAAGGACAAGTCCTTAGAGTCCGTTTGAAAACTCATACAAGCTGCCAGGGAGCGCCGAAATCCGACGAAAGCGGTAACTACATACCACAATTCAGGCTGAATTCGCCTTCTACCGGCAAGGATTGAGCGACTCGGGGCTTTGAACGCGAGTTTCCAAACAGCCTCTTAGAACCTATTTTGTAGGATATTCTAAACAGATGGGGGTTTGGGGCCTCGAGGCCCCAGCGGGGTTTGGGGCAGAGCCCCATGCTTGTCTATAGGTCAAAGTTCACGGCCGTTAGTATAACAACTTGTCCTTAGCGGGATTATGTTAACTCGCATTGAAACTGACCCTTGCAAAGCAAGCGAGGCCTTCTTCTTTAAACAAGAGGCAAAAACTCTTTTTTCGCGCTGTATCGGCGTCCTCAACCTATCCTGCGGCATTCGGTTGTTCCAAATTCGGGAGCAAAAGTTTTTCGGTCGTTTTTTCAAAGAAGACTGCTTGCTCCTATGAGTCGGCCTCAACGCGGGTTGGTGGTAGACCTTCGGTATTACTTTTTGTTTGAGTAGGACAAACCGCGTTCAAGCGAGCATCGACCGGAACAAATACGTTGCGTTCCGGCAAGTGTCTTACGTCCCGCCGCCTCGGCGTTTCCCGGCCAACCCGGTTGACGCAGCCATGCGCAGCGCATTTTCCCCGATGCTGCTCTTCGAAGAAGGGCGGTCGCCTTCCTTGCCGTAGGTTTGTTGCACGTAGCTGCGCGTCGCCGCCATGCCGGAGGCGAAATCGGTTTGCGGCCGGAAGCCGAGCAGGCGCTCCGCCTTGGCGGTGCTGACGTGACAGCGCGACTCGTAAAGGGCCCGCTTGGCGCCGTCCGCGTGTAGCGCCTTGCGGCCGAGCAGCCGCAGCCGCAGAAGCTGCGCCAGGTAGTTGGCCCGGG
The DNA here is from genome assembly GCA_964242595.1 of uncultured Acetobacteraceae bacterium. Classification (GTDB taxonomy): domain Bacteria; phylum Pseudomonadota; class Alphaproteobacteria; order Acetobacterales; family Acetobacteraceae; genus BOG-908. The sequence continues at coordinate 49,118 of CAXTBC010000001.1, forward strand.
TTCGCCCGAGCGCCCCCAGCGGGCGAAGCAGCAACCGTTTCAGGCGCCGCCGCGATGCCGCCGCAGGCGGCCCGGCCCACATCTGGCCCAGGCTGCCTGCCGGCTCGAAGCGCAACGACTCCGTGCCGAGCATCAGCTGGTAGGCGCTGAAGAACGCCTGCCAGCTGACCGGGGCGGGGCCGCTGATCAGCAGCCGTTCGCCTGACGGCAGGTCGGCCTCGCAGGCCGTCATTGCGGCGCGACAGACGTCGTCGACGTAGACGGCGTTGCACAGGCCACGTCCGGCGTCCGGCAGCCACACCTCTCTCGTCAGCAGCTCGCGCACCGGGCTGTCCGTCCAGGCGCCCCCTGCGGGACCGTACACGATGGTGGGCTGCAGGACGACAAGGTCGAGCCCGCGCATGTCGACAAGCTCCAGCAGGCAGTCCTCGATGGCCAGCTTGGCCGCCTTGTAGGCGGTTCCAGGCGCGCTGGTGGGGGCGTCTTCCGTCAGCACGCCGTCGGGCAGGGGTTCGTAGACCGCCGCGGTGCCGAGATGCACCAGCCTGATGCCGGACGCGGCGCACACCTCGCCGAGCGTGCGGGCGATGCGCACATTGGCCGCGTCGTCGTAGGCGTCGAACGCGCAGTGCACCACGACGGTGCGGCCGGACAGGGCCGCGGTCAGCCCGGGCGCGTCTTCGAGCATGGAGTTCCGACGGGTGAGACGCAGCACTTCGGCGCCGGACTCCTGGAGCATGTCGGCCAGGCGGCGGCCGATGAAGCCGCCCGCGCCGGTGACTGCCACAAGCAGCCGTGGCGGAGATGGCGGACTCACTGCGCCACCAGCACGGCCAAGGCGGCCAGCACGGCGCTGGCCAGCACGGTGGCGCCCAGCAGCGCCGCCGCGTGGCGCGCGCGCAGGATGCGGGCGTGGCGCAGCACGGCCAGCTGCATGGCCACCAGCGGCAACGCGCTGACCGTGGAGGCTGCGGCCGCCCCGGCGCTGCCGTCCAGGGCGAACAGCCAGCGTTCCGAGGCGCCGAGCAGCAGGGTGGCCAGGGGGAAGACGATCAGGCCGTCGATCCAGGGCTTGTGGCCGTTGGACAGCGAGACCGGCATCAGCCAGGCGGCGAGCACGAGCGGCGGCACGGCGACCAGCATGATCCGCGCGGTGGGCACGCCGGCCCGGTAATGCGGGTAGGCCAGGCCGACGAGCAGGGCGGCGAGCACGATGCCGGCCGCCATCAGCAGCGCCAGGGCGATGACGAGCTTGGTGCAGTCCCGGCAGAGCCGGCCCGACAGGGCGAAGGCCGCGCCGCTGGCGATGCCCTGCGATAGGCGTGGGTAGTAGAACGCGCTGAAGCCGCCAGCCGCGCCCACCAGCAGCGAGAAGATGTTAGCAGCGAAAGCGAACTGGCCGAACGACTCCTGCGGCAGCAGGCCGGCGGCGAACCAGCGGTTGCCGGTGACGTAGAACGCCCAGAGGATGGAGGTGGCGAAAAACGGCAGCCCGCGGGCCAGCAGCGCGGCGCCGCGCCACGCCGAAGGCATCATCGTCACGCGCGGCGGAAGCCTCACGTGGAACAGCAGGGCGAAGCCGACGTACCAGGCGAGCAGGGCTGCGAAGCAGCCGGCGATGCCGCTGGCCAGCAAGCCGCCAGGGCGTGCCACGATCAGCCCCGAGGACAGGATCACGACCGACAGCGCGTAGTTCCGCCGCGCCGCCTGCGCCCGGTAGAGGCAGGCGGGACCGAGCGAGACCATGTAGGCGATGCCGGCCGTGGCGGCCAACGCGCCGATGCCAGGCCGGAACGGGAGCGCCCCGAGCCAGGAGGCGGCGAACAGGCCTGGGACCAAGACGGCCAGGGTGGCCGCGGCCACGGCGAGGCGGAGCCAGAGCAGGTGCTGGCCGATCAGGTCCGCATCGTCCTGCTCGCCGCGCCCGAGGCAGGCCGGGATCATGCGGTCCGCGAGTTGCGAGGCGCCGAGGTCGAAGATCAGCCCGTACTGGAAGAGCGTGACGACCAGGGCGTAGGTGCCGAACTCCGCCGGCGGCATCAGCTTGGGCAGCGCCATCCCGACCAGCGCGTTGAGGATGGTGACGACGGGCATCAGCCCGCCGAACACCGCCGGGCGGGACAGCGCGCCCCGCCAGCCCTGGGCCGCCTGGCCGGGTCGGCGAACGGGCGGGACGAAGCGGGTGCCGGCCTGGGCCTGGACCTGGGCCCTCACGCCGGCGACCGCGCGTGCGGACTAGCCTGTGCCGGCGAGCCTTGCCCGATGGCGGCCCGCCGCGCCCTCGCCGCCTCATCACCAAGTACCGCCCCGAGGTGGTCGGCCAGGCGCAGCGCCATGGCGGCGATGGTGAGCGTCGGGTTGGCTGCCCCCGAGGTGGGGAACACCGCGCTGCCTGCGACGTACAATCCGTCGACGCCGAACACCTGGCAATTGGTGTCCACCACCCCGGTCGAGGGGTCGGCCGACATGCGGGTGGTGCCGGCCGGGTGGTAGGAGTCGACGACCTCGGACCGGCACGGCGATGCGTCGCCCAGCCAGGATGCCGCGTCCAGCCGGCCGAGGCCGAGGCGCTCGAACTCGCGCCCGACCAGCCGGGTGAAGCCGCCCAGCGTGCGCGCGGTCAGCCGGTCCAGCCGCCAGTCGACATGGACCCGGCGCAGCCCGAACGCGTCGGTGGCGCTGGTCAGCGTGACGCGGCTGTTCGGGTCGGGCGTCTGCTCGCTGAACACCTCCAGGTGGATGCGGCTGGCGCGCGGCGCCGGCGAGAGGCCCTTGGCGCGGACCCGCCACAGGCTATGGGCGATGTCCGGCAGGCCGCGGCCGATTTGGACCAGGCGGGTGGCGAGCGCGCGCGGCCGGCGCTGTCCGCGCATTTCGGCCACCAGGCCCAGCAGCGCGCGCGTGCCGGCCGTCTCGTCATGGTCGTAGGACAGGCGGCCGACGCAGTTGAGCAGACCCTCTGCACGCTGCGCCGCCGGGGCCAAGGCGAGCTTCGGCAGGTAGCGCACGGCCGGGCCGTAGAGCATGTTCCAGTGGTCCTGGAGCACGCGTGGCGCGGCGGTGTGCACCGTGGCGGTGCGTCCGCACGGATGGTCCTGCAGATAACGGCCGACCAGGCCGAGCGCGTTGCCCAGCCCGGCCAGGTTCGACGAGTCCGACAGCAGCAGCAGGCGGGCGTTCTCGATGGCGCCGGCGCACAGCACCACGCGGCGGGCGCGCACGCTGGCGCGCCGTCCGCCCAGGCTGGCGACCTCGACCTTGGCGATCCTCGTGCCGTACGAATCGGTATGCAGGTGCTGGGCTGTGGCGTGCAGCAGCACGCGCACGCGCGCGGCGGCGCGCAGTTCAGCGCGGAAGCGGCGCCCGAGGTTGGGGCGGCGGATGAACACGCCGTGCACCGGGCGCAGCGCGGCCGCGTCGAAGGCGATCTGGGACAGGCCGAAGCGCGTCCAGGCGGGCGTCTCGCGATCCGCCTCGGTAATCTCCAGGGCCGCCTCGGCGGCCTCGTAGTGGGGCACCAGATCTTCGTAGGTGATCGGCCAGCCGCTGTATGGCACCCAGGCGCGGCGCCGGAAGTCGATCGGGTCCAGCCTGATGCACTGCCCCCCCCACAGCGTGGTGGTGCCGCCGAGCACGCGCGACCGGCCGGCCTGCAGGCCGCGGAACGTGCCGGGCGGGCTGAACCCGTCCGACAGGCGGCTGGTCTTCTCGTCCACCGACCAGCCGCCGCTCTCCAGCAGCACGACGTGCAAGCCGCTCCTGGCCAGCGCACGGGCGATGAGCAGGCCGGCGGCACCCGCCCCCACGATGCACACGTCCGCCTGCAGGACGCTGCCGTCGGGCAGCGCGTCGAGATGCTCGATCACCAGTCTGCGTCTTTCGTCGGTTGATGGCCGCGTAACGTAAGATGCACGGCACTGCGGCTGAACGACTATTACGGCTAGGGAGGCGATACCGTATTGCCGGACCGTGCCGCGGCCGGCATCGCTAGGTTACGCTCATGGACACCAACGTCGCGCACGCCGCCCCCGACACCACGTCTGATACGGATTTCCGGCTGCTGGTGGCGGCACATTTCGTCTATGCCGGGCAGGTCGGCGGTGCCGAACAGATGCTCTACAATCTGGTGCACGGGCTGTCCGGCCTGGACGCGACAACGACGGTGCTGTGCGCAGACAGCGCCAACCTCGCCGCAGCCTTCCGCGACTCGGTTGCGAGCGCCCCGAGGCTGCGCCTGCACGAGACCGGCGACGGCGGCCCGCGCTTCGTGGCCGAGCAACGCGCCTGCCTAAACCGCAAGCTGAGCGCGGACGCCATCCTGTTCCCCAACTACTTCCTGCCGCCGCTCGTGCCCCGCCGCCTGGGGCGTTCCGCCGTGGTGCTGCACGACCTGCAATACCGGCATTTTCCGAACTACTTCTCGGCCCGGAAACGAACCTGGCTGCGTGCCGTCCAGGCCTTCGCCATGCACCGGGCGGACCGCGTGTTCGTGATCTCCGACTTCGTCAGGCGCGACGTGCTGCGGGTGTTCGGCCACCGCTACGAAGCCAAGCTCGTGGTGGCGCCCAACCCGATCTCGTGGTCGCGCTTCGGCGCCGGCGAGGCTGGAGAGACGAGTCCGCTCGATCGGCCCTACATCCTGTCGGTCGCGGCACAGTACCCGCACAAGAACCTCGCCACGCTGATACGCGGGTTTGCCGAAGTGGCGCGGCGCGACAACGACGTCCAGCTCGTGCTCTGCGGCCAGGATTACGGCGGGCTGCGCGGCGTGGGCGGCGTGAGCGTCGGGTTACGCCCGCTGATCGAAGAGCTTGGCCTGTCGGAGCGGGTGCTGCTGACCGGCTACCTGGACGACGCCGAACTCGGGCGCTGGTATCGCCACGCGGCGCTGTTCGCCTTTCCGTCGGTGTTCGAGGGGTTCGGCATGCCGCCGGTGGAGGCGCTGGGTTTCGGCCTGCCGGTGCTGACGACGAACCTAACGGCAGTGCCGGAGACGACGCTCGGGCTGGGCCGCGTGGTGAAGGACGCCGAGAACCCGTCCGCCTGGGCCTCGCACATGCTGGCGACGTTGCGTGAGGGTGTTGCCGCGCGCCTGCCGTCGGAGGACGTGGCGCGCGTGCGTGGGACGTATGGTGAGCGGGTTTGTGCGGGGCGGTATTTGGCTGAGTTAGGAAGGCCAGGGGCTCTGCCCCTGGACCCCGCTAAGGACAAGTCCTCAGAACCTGTTCGTTAAGGAATTCTAAACGAATGGGGGTCTGGGGCCTCGAGGCCCCAGCGGGGTTTGGGGCAGAGCCCCTTGCTTGCTTGCCAATTCGATAAAATTCTAAAGCTCTAGTTTCTCAACGCACCAGCCGCGGCCGATAAAGTCCTACCGCCTGCAACGTCGCCAGCACCACGAATTTCGGGTTGCTCGACAGGTACCGCCGCCACAGCCGGCGCGGCTCCTTGAGCAGCCGGTACGTCCACTCAAAACCGGTGCGCCGCAGGAACATCGGTGCCCGTCTGATCAGCCCGGCCTCCATGTCGAACGCAGCGCCGACGCCCACCAGCGCGGGCGCTTCCAGCCGGCTGCGGTGCGCCGCCATCCAGCGTTCCTGCTTGGGCGTGCTGAGGCCGACCCAGACGATGTCCGGCCCTGCGGCGTTGATCTCGGCCACGATCGCTTCGTCCTCGGCCTCTGTCAGCGGCCGGTACGGCGGCGAGATCGCGCCGGCAATGCACACGCCGGGCGCCATCGCACGCACGCGGCTCTGCAACGCGGCGATGGCCGCCTCCGACCCGCCGTAGAAGAAATGGCGGTCCCCGCGCGCGGTCGACTCCTTGATGAAGTTCGGCATCAGTTCCGGACCGCAGACACGATCCGCCCTGTCATATCCGGCAAGCTTGAGAAGCCAGACCAGGGGCATGCCGTCCGGCACCACCAGGCCGGCGTTGTTATGGATGGCCTGCAGCGCGGGTGACCGGCGGCTTTCCATCACGCCGTGCACACCGGTGACGCAGACATAGGCCCGCACGCGCTGATCGATCCACGCCCTCAACTGGGCCAGAGCCTGCTCCATGTTCACGGCGCTGACGCCGATGCCCAGCACGTTGACTCTCGGCGTCATGGCCTTCTCCTGATCAAGGGCAAGTGGCGCGTTGCAAGCAGGGCCGCATGTACCGCCTGCCGGGTTGCCGGTACCTTGACAACCCGCCAGGGCGGGGCACGCCATTTGCTCCTTGCCGCGGCAAAGACGTGCTTTCTCGCCAACTAGTCGGCGGCCATCTCGCGTTCCGCAGGCACGCCTGCCAGCATCGAATCGTAGATCCAGCGATAGGTGCGTTCCAACCCGCTGCGCAGCGAGATGGACGGCTGCCAGCCGAGCACCTCCCCGATCAGCGTGTTGTCGCTGTTGCGGCCGCGGACGCCCTTGGGTGCGTCCAGCTTGTACTCGCGCCGGCAGGTAACCCCGGCGATGTCCTCGACGATGCTGACGAGCTGGTTGATCGATACCAGCTCGCTGCTCCCGATGTTGACGGGCTGGTCGACGTCGCTGGCCATCAGCTTCTGCGTACCTTGCACGCAATCGTCGATGTACATGAAGCTGCGGGTCTGTTGGCCGTCGCCCCAGATCTCGACCACGTGGCGGCCGGACAGCTTGGCCTCGATCACCTTGCGGCAGATGGCGGAAGGCGCCTTCTCGCGGCCGCCCTCGTAGGTGCCGTTCGGGCCGTACACGTTGTGGTAGCGCGCCGTGCGCGTCACCATGCCGTAATCCTCGGCGAAGTGCCGGCACATGCGTTCGCTGAACAGCTTCTCCCAGCCGTAGCCGTCTTCCGGCATCGCCGGGTAGGCGTCCGCCTCGCGCAAGGCGGTCACGGCAGCGTCGGTCTGCTTGTCGGCTGCGTACACGCAGGCCGAGGAGCTGAAGAAGTAGCGCGACACACCCTCGTCGCGCGCGGCGGCAAGCATGTTGGTGTTGATGAGGACCGAGAGCATGCACTCGGCCTTGTGCGTCTCGATGAACCCCATGCCGCCCATGTCCGCGGCAAGGTTGTAGACCTGCCGCGTATCTTCCACGACGGCGCGGCAGACGACCGGGTCGGACACGTCGCCCTGCCGGCTGTCCACGCCGTCGATCACCTGGTACCACTCGGACAACGGCTTGCGGTCCACTGCCCTGACGGCGTGTCCGGCGCGTGTGAGGTCGGCCACCAGGTGCCCGCCGATGAACCCGCCACCGCCGGTGACCAGGATCAATCCTGTGTCGGACTTGTCATGGCCGGCGAGGGCGTCTTTCTTGTAGGACCCGAACATTGAAACACATCTCCTGAACACCGATCGCGTTGCGCGCTGCTACGCCGTCACGGCCTGTCGCTGCATCGCGCCGGGCCGCAGTGTCGCGGCGATCGTCCTTCTGTTGCACTGCGCAAACGGGGATCGTCCGAGGCATTCGGGTGGGCCTCTCGCGCCTGCCGGCGCAGCTGCTTGCCCCACCGGATTAACCCTTGCGGCGGCTCGAGATGCGCACCGGCGCGCGTCCATTCGTTGCGTTCGTTGGCCCTGCGCCGGTAAACGCGATGTCTGCGTATCGGGAGTAATGCCAGTGAAGCGGCGAGTACCTGCTGCGCTGCATGGTAACTCTCGCCAGACGGCTTGCATCCACACCGGCGATGCAGCCGCCTCTTGGGAGTGCACGATGCGTATGGTTGCGGCGACGTCCGGCGATGCGCCAAACCCGATGATATCCGAGCGGGAGACATCCCTCGGCGGCCTGGCCCATCATCCTGTCGCGGCCAAGGGGCTCGCGGCGCTGATGCGCCAGGCGCCGCCGCTCGTCGTTGCCGGCCGCGACTCTGCAACCGTGCTGCCGGTTGCCGTGTACTGCCTGCTGCGGCGCCGGACGCGGCTGCTGGTCTGGGCCGAAACGGCGCCGCGGTCATGGCAGCTCGCGCGCCGCCTGGCGCTTTACATGGCCGACGCGGTCCTGGTGAACGGCGAGGCGGCCGAAGCGGCGGTCACCCGCGCCGGCAAGCCGGCGCGCGCGGTCTTCAACGTGCCAGGCCCCTACGCGATCGAAGGATTTCTGCACCAACCTGCTGGCCGCAGCGCCGAGGCTGCCCACCGCCTGGTCGTCTGCGGCGGGCTCAGCCCAGACAGCGACAGCATGCACATCCTGGCCAGCGCGGCGGCCTGGGCGGAGCGCAATCCTGCCCGGCTGGTGGAACTGTGCTGGGTGGGGGACGGCGACTTGCGCGGCGTGCTCGCCGCGCAATCCTTGCCTGACAACCTGGTGCAGCACTTTGCCGGCGCGCAGGACCTGGCGGGAACGGCCGCGGCGTTCCTGCGGTCGGGCGTGCTGGTCGCCGGCGCACCGGGCCGCGCAGACGTCGCGTGCCGGGCCGAGTTGCTGGCGCAGGCCATGGCGAGCGGGTTGGTCGTGCTGTTCGACAGGAGCTGTCCGGTAGCCAGCCGCCTGCTGCGGCACGGCCTGACCGGGGTGAGCTACCAGGCAGGCCTGCCCGACGGCCTGTGCGAGGCGCTGGGCGAGGTGATGGACATGCCTGAAGCGGCGCTGGAGCAGGTGCGTGGTGCTGCGCGCATGCACGTCCTGCCGATGAACCAAGCGGGGTTCGAGGAGCGCCTCGGGCGGGCCATGGAGAGCGTATTGCGCGACGCGGCTGAAAGCGGCCGTCCTGGGCGCAGCTTCCTCGCGCCACTCCTCCTGCAGGGACGGTGACGGCGGGCATGCGGGCTGCCGCCCGCATGGCGCGCGTGACAGCGGGCGCGGCACGGCTGCCGCCTGGCCCGGCCCGGCGGCGCGGCGCCGAGTGGCTGGAGGCCCAGGCGGACGCGCGGGCGCTCTCCTCGTCGCTCGACCCGCACCGCCTGGTCGCCGGGTTGCTCGTGGTGGTCGACGGCGCGGTGATCCTGGCGGCAGCAGGCCTCGCCTTCCTCCTGCGTTACGGCCCGGTCCCGCCGCCGCCGCAGATCGTCGGGGCGACGGGTCTGGCGCTGCTCATCATGACCAACACGCGGCCGGGCACGGCCGAAGACCCGCTGCTCGCCGAAGCGCTGCCCGCGCAACTGGTCCGCGTGCTGCGCCGCTGGGCATTGACGATCGTGGCGTTGCTCGCGGCCGCCTACCTTACCAAGACGTCGGACAGCTACGCGCGCCTGTGGGCCACGGCCTGGTTCGCGATCGGCATGGCGGGCTTCAGCCTGGTGCGGCTGACCCTGGCGCGCCGCCTGCGCAGCTGGCGCCGCCAGGGGAGGCTGGCCCGCATGGTGGCCATCGTGGACCTCGACGGGACCGGGCGGGTGCTGGCCCGCCGCCTGCAAAGCGAGTCGGTTGGGGAGATGCGCCTGCTCGGCGTGTTCGCGCCCGCGCCTGGCGCGGGCGCCACCGCCGCGTCGCGCACCTCCTGCATCGACGACCTGATCGCCCTGGCACAGCTGTTCCGGATCGACGACGTGCTGGTGACGGTATCCTGGCCCGGCCACCCGGCCACCCAAAGCGTGCTTCGCCGCCTGTCCACCCTGCCGACCACGGTGCGCCTGTGCCCGGTGCTGCCGCCCGCCGTGCCGGCCCCGCGCTGCCAGCCTGAACTGCTGCTGGGCAACCCTACGCTGGTCGTCTGCCGGCGACCGCTGCCAGGCTGGCACGTCGTCCTCAAGCGCGCGGAAGACCTATTGCTCGGCAGCTTGGTCCTGGTGATCCTCTTGCCGGTGATGCTGGCCGTGGCCGCCGCGGTGCGGCTCGACAGCCGCGGGCCTGCGCTGTTCCGGCAGCGACGGCTGGGCTTTAACAACAATCCCATCACCGTCTACAAATTCCGCAGCATGACCCATACGCCGCAGCTCGACGACCCCAACGTGATCCAGGCCTCCCGCCAGGATTCGCGTGTCACGAGGGTCGGCAGGTTCATCCGCCGCACCAGCCTCGACGAGCTGCCGCAGCTGTTCAACGTCCTGCGCGGCGAGATGTCGCTCGTGGGACCCCGGCCGCACGCGATCGCGCACAACGTCCAGTATGCGGCGCTGATCGACGATTATCTCGGCCGTCACCGCGTCCAGCCCGGCATCACCGGGTGGGCCCAGGTGAACGGCCTGCGCGGCGAGACGGACACGCTGGAGAAGATGCAGAGGCGCGTCGAGTTCGACCTCGCGTATATCGAGCGGTGGTCCGTTGCGTTCGACCTGCGGATCATCGTCCAGACCGCGCTGGGCGTGCTGTTTCACCAATCCGCTTACTGACGCCGGCGCGCCTGCACGGCGCGGGTCGGTAGAGCAGTCGCTGTAGGTTTGACCTTTAGGCAAGCATGGGGCTCTGCCCCAAACCCCGCTGGGGCCTCGAGGCCCCAGACCCCGTTTGTTTAGGATCTGTTACCATCAGGTTCGGCGGACCTGTCCTTGGCGGGGCCGTGGCCGCTGCTGGTTCGAGCGTGCGATGTCGGGGGCGGAGCCGCATGCTTCACGGTGTATCACTCACCTTGGCCAAGCTGGACGAGCAATCACCCTTCTCGGAAAGCGTCCCGCCTCGCAGGCCAGGCTCGCCCTTGGCGGACACGCCAAACGGGTTGCAAACCACAAGGTTGTCGCCCAGCACGCGTCCGTCCTGTGCCATCCCCGACAGCAGTCGAGAGCAACCCGCCGTCAGCGCCGAGGCGGCGATTAGCGCGTCCTGCAACACCAGGGATTCTTGCTGAACGAGCTCCAGCGCCCTCTCGTAGGTGGAGAGCTTCACCGAAACCGGCTTGGGGCAAAGCACCAGGAAAATGGAAAGCGCCTCGTGGACGGCCGGCCAGCTCAGGCCGAGCTGGCCGTAGGCGATGGCGGTGAACTCGCTCAGCACCTGCACGCTCGTCACGCCGCCGGCCGTCAAACCGGCTACGGCGGCGGCGGATCGCCGGTCGTTCGGCGCCGTGGCGTAGAGCAGCACGCTGGTGTCGAGGAACGTGTCAGCCCTCACCGGGGCCGCTTTCCTTGCGGCTGAACTCCATGCCGGGCGGCAGAGTCCAATCCAGACGCGCCAACCGTTGCAACGCCTGGCCGCGTACCTGGCTGTTCACGATCCGCAGCTCCCGCTCGCCGCCGATCTCGAGCGAAACCTCATCACCTTCCCGCAGTCCGAGCTGTTCCACGATGGATACAGGGAGCCTGATCGCGAGACTGTTCCCCCATTTGCCAACTTGCATCGCACGTCTCCGAACCGGTGCGCATCCGGCACCTTTACCGATGTAGGGACACAGGCGCGTTGCGAGCTAGAAGCCAAAGGTCCTAACTCCAACGCATGTCTGGCCCGCGCGACTTTAGCGGTCCGTCGTTTCGCTTTGGTTGGCGAAGCCGCCCCGCGGCGCTCGAAGCCGAAGCTCAAGGCACCCTCGGCCCGCAAGTGATAGCATTTTCGATCAGAAACTTTTGGATTACTACTTGTTGAAGGACATTACAGACAGTCTTTTTTTTTGCCTTGCGCTCGCTTTTACCTTGGCCACCCACCCCTCTACTGCTACTTACGATATCCTTCTACAAGCATTTTAACAAACGTGATTAATGCTTTGGCAGAATGGCGCGCTGCGACTTGCTGGGCTTATGCACGCCAGGGTTGGGTATATTTTGCACTTACCGCGTACACGCCAGCGTGAGCAGAGCCGTTTCGTAATCATGGCTGTCGCCACCGTCATTCTTTTCAACTTGTGGTTGGTGGCAAGTCGCTGCCGTTATGTCGTCATTGCCGGCACGCGAAATACTTCCTGATAGCACAGGGACTCAACAGTATGGATCTGGACCATGATCCGGACGGCTTTTCGAGGGACGCCGGCGATCCTCGGGCCGACCGCCACACAATCGTTGTTGTAGACACATGCACACTGTTCCGCGAGGGGCTGGTCGGCATACTTCAGGCATCCTGCTTCGATGTTCTGACCGCCGCGGGCAACATCGCCGACGCCCTGGCGCATGTCGATCAATGCCGACCGCGTGAGATAGACCTGCTCATCTGCAGCCTGGACCCGCAACGCGGCATCGAATCCCAGCTGGCGGCAATCCGGGCCATGCGGAGCCGCAGCGCCAGAACGAAGATGGTTCTGCTGATGCCAAGCTGCACGGCTGAAGACCTGCTTGCAGCGTTGGTGTGCGGTGTGGATGGCGTCGTTCTCAAGGACATCTCGGGCGAGAAGCTGATCGCCGTGCTCGATTTGATCATTCACGGCCAGCACGTGTTGCCGGTGAGCGTTGCGTGGCAGGTGTTCCGGGAGCTGCGGCCCGCTTTGGCCGAGGCGGAACAGCGGCAGGGAATTGCACCGGCAAGGTCCGAGACGTCCGAGTCACGCCTTGCGGGGCTGGCGCCCGAGCACCTCGCGTCTGAAGCTGCCCAGGCATTGGCGTTGCCCAGCGTGTTTGAGTCGGCCGACGCAGCCGGCCTGCGCGAGCGTGCACAGCACAAGACGACGCGCGGGCTCGGCCTGTCCGAGCGTGAGACGCAGATCCTGCAATGTCTCATCGAGGGCTACGCCAACAAGCTGATCGCACGGCGCCTCGACATCGCCGAGGCAACCGTGAAGGTTCACATCAAGGGCCTGCTGCGGAAGATCAACGTCAGCAACCGCACGCAGGCCGCAATCTGGGCGCTCAACCAGAGCTTCACGGCGCAGCAGACACATGCCGTCCAGCCCGGCGAACACGACAGGAAGCCTGGCAACGCCTTTGCCCACCGAGTGATGGTCCCGGACGACCCGTTGCTGTCCGACGTCGTGGCCGTGCTCTCGCCGGTCACCAACGACCTCGCGACGCTTACCCACGCCTGATCCGCCTTGCTGGAGATCGTCATGCAGCGTGTCAGACTGATCAGCCTGTTGCTGTCCACCACGCTCGGGGGCTGCTCCTCGTTCTTCTCGCAGAGCGGCCCCAGCCGTTCGGCCGTGATCGACCGTGCCACCCCGTCTGTCGGACAGCCGGCCCAGGCGCTCAGCTACGCCCTGGTGCCGCTGGACGCCGGCGTCGTCTCCGGCCTCGGCGAGGACGATCCGGTGCCGCGCTTCTCGGCCGCGCTGACCGGCGGCGCGGCGTCCACAGGCGAGCTCGGGACCGGCGACACCGTCGCGCTCACCGTCTTCGAATCAGGCGCCGGCGGGCTGTTCATCCCGAGCGAGCCGAGCACCCGCAACGGCAACTACGTCGCGCTGCCGCCCCAGCAGATCGACAGCAGCGGCGACATTTCCGTGCCCTTCGCCGGCAGGATCCATGCGGTCGGGCTGTCCACGTCGGCCGTGGAGCGGGAGATCGACCGCCGCCTTGCCGGCCGCGCGCTGAACCCGCAGGTCATCGTGACGGTCACCGACAGGCGAGCCGGCGCCATAAGCATCACCGGCGAGGTCGGCAACGCGGCGCGCTTCTCGCTCGAACCCGGCGGCGAGACGGTCCTGGGCGCCATCGCACGCGCCGGCGGCCCACGCTTCCCGGCCTACGAAACGACCGTGACCGTGCAGCGCGGCGGCCGGACGGAACGGGCGCTGCTGGCCGAGGTGATGTCCGACCCGCAGCAGAACGTGGCGTTGCAGCCGGGCGACGGCATCTATCTCGGCCACACACCCCGCTACTTCCTGGCGTTCGGTGCCACCGGCCCTGGTCAGTCGATCGGCCTGGTCAACCGCCGCTTCACGTTCGACGATACGCATCTGAGCCTGGCCGACGCGCTGGCCAAGGCAGGCGGCCTGGAAGACGACCGCGCCAACGCACAGGCCATCTTCGTCTACCGGTTCGAGCCGTCCTCCCAGAAGGATGCCACCGACGAGTCCGGAAGGCCTGTCGTGCGGCCGGCAAGCTTCAACGTGCCTGCTGCGGCAGCAACTCCGACCGTCTACCTGCTCAATTTGACCAACCCGGCGGGCTACTTCTACGCCAACAAGTTCCGTATACATAACGAAGACACGTTGTTCGTCTCGAACTCGCCTTCCACCGACTTGTCCAAGTTCCTGTCCCTGGTGCTGCCGGCAGCGTACTCTGCATCCGGCTTCCGGGCTGGTTTCAATTAAGACATCTTTCGACCGCGCGGTGCCGTGCTGCGCACAGAGTTCGCCCGCCCGGTGCCTGTCGAACGCCTGGCCGCGGTGGCCGGGATGAGCCCGTCCTCCTTTCACCGCCACTGCCTGGCCGTCACCTCGCTGTCGCCCCTGCAGTTCCGGAAGCAGCCCCGCCTGAGCGAGGCGCGGCGGCTGATGATGGCCGAAGGGGCCAGCGCCAGCAGCGCCGCCTTCGCGGTAGGCTACGAGAGCGTGCCGCAATTCACCCGCGAGTACGGCCGGATGTTCGGGCTGCCGCCGGTGCGGGATGCCGGGACGGCACGGGCTGCGGCGTAAAAGAAAGGCCTTCTTTTTCGAAACAGAAGCAAAAAGCTTTTGTTCGTTTTGGCGCGGCTCTCTCCGGAAACACCCGACAGGAGCAAAAGCTTTTTGGTCCTTTTTCTCGAAAAAGAACTGCTTCCTTGCTTTTTTCCCGATCGCGTCCTTTCGCACCGCTCCACATGCGCCCAGATACCCTTCATGCGCAAAACCACCACAGTGCTGGCCTTCACGGCGGTGCTCGCCGTCATGCTCGGCATTACCTCCTACTCCGTCACCCTCTACCGCCTGTTCTGCCAGGCCACCGGCGCCGGCGGCACCACGCAGCGCGTGGCCACCGGCAGCACCAGGCAGACGGACCGCATGGTCACCGTCTTCTTCGACACTTCCGTCGCCCCGGGGCTGCCCTGGCGCTTCGAGCCGTCCCAGCGCTCCGTCCGCGTTCATCTGGGCCAGGACGCGCTGGCTTTCTTCGAGGCCACCAACAACTCCGACCACGACATCGTGGGCCACGCCGCCTTCAACGTGACGCCAGACAAGGTCGGACCGTATTTCAAGAAGATCCAGTGCTTCTGCTTCAACGAGGAACGCCTGCGCGCCGGCGAGCACGTGCAGATGCCCGTCACCTTCTTCGTAGACCCGGACATGATGAACAACCCGGACAGCGCCGACGTGCACGAGATCACATTGCACTACACTTTCTTCCAGTCCAAACGACCGGGAGACGCGGTGGACCTGTCGCGGTTTGCCAAGAGGTCCGGTAGTTAGTGTACGAGGCGAGGCCTTCTTTTCTGAAGAAAAGAGGCAAAAGACTTTGTCTGTGCTGTCGCGCACCCTTCTGCGCAGTGTCGTGACGTAGAAACTTGGTGGCATGGAAACGGCTGTTTGGCGGGCGGGCTCTTGACCGAAATCTACGTTGACGCCGATGCCTGCCCGGTGCGCGAGGAGGTCTACCGCGTCGCCGGCCGTCTGGGCGTGCACGTCACCGTGGTTTCCAACGGCTCCCGCCCGATCCGTCCCCCAGGTTTGCACTTCGTCCGCATGGTGACGGTGCCGGAAGGCCCCGACATGGCAGACGACTGGATCGCCGAGCGCGTCACCACCGCCGATGTCTGCGTCACTTCCGACATCCCGCTCGCCGCCCGGTGCCTGGCCGCCGGCGCCCACGCGCTGTCAGCCTACGGCCGCGTCTGGACGGACGACAACATCGGCACCGCCCTGGCCGGCCGCGCCGTCTCGGCCCATAGGCGTGAGATCGGCTTGCCCACCGGCGGCCCTGCTACCCTCACCGCGTCCGACCGCTCACGCTTTCTCAGCACGCTCGACACCGTGCTGCAGCGGGCCCGCAGACCGGCGTAGCCCCGCATCCTACGCTCAGATCGCGCTGCCTACCTTGGAGAACAGGGTGCTGAGCGTCTTGCCGAAGTTCTGGAACGTCGTGACCAGGACGAGGCCCAGGATGCTCGCGATGATGCCGTATTCGAGTGCGGTCACGCCACGCCTGTCTACCCGCCACGCCGCCATCATCGCTACGAGATCACGCATCGGACTCCCCCAACAGCGCGGCAACGGCGTTCATCGCCCACTCGTGAAACAATTACGCCAACGTAGCTACCAAGTCAATCTATTTTTTGATAGCACGCCGTCGATCTTAGCTTCTGCCTTGCACCTAAATAGAGGTTTAACAGGGACTTATCCACGGAGCACACGGTGCTCCGCCTCCGTTTCGTCGTTCTTTTTAGACAAGTCTCCTACCTTGATCCGCGCCAAAGCCGCCTTCACCGCCTCGACCACCGGCGTCTCCAACCCGTCCGCGACCTCGTTGCGGTCGTAGACATCGAACTCCGCCAAGCGTCTTATAGCCACGTCGCTCGGATATCCCCGCGCCAACTTGGCCAGCCAGTGCGCGCGCGACCGGGTGAAGTAGTGGTTTACCCGGGCGGCGCCGTATTCCGGCACGTCCAGCCCGACGCCGGGCAGGATGCCGCCCAGCTCCGGCGCCGGCCACCAATGCATCGCGCGGCCGCGCGGCGTCGCGTAGCTGCCCAGGCGGTGCCCCCGCAGGTCGAAACAATGCGGGTTCAGGCAGCGCGCGGCGAAGCCCGGCCGGATGATCGATTTCACGTGCCGTGCCGGGAAGAAGTCGGTCCCCGCCCGCCGCGTGAAGCTCTCCACCACCAGCCCGTCCGGAAACGCCTCGTGCCCGTCGGACCCGTAGATCGCCCAGTTCAGTGCTACCCCGCTCCAACCCTCGAAACGGGCCAGGAAGTCGTTGATCGTCTCGCCGCCCGCCACCACCACGAACTCGTCCGAGTCGACGAAAGCCATCCAGTCGAACTCCAGCCGGTACGCCTCGCAAGCCGCCCAGTACGCCGCCACCTGGCTGTCCGGCCCGGCATGCGGCCAGTGGTGGACGCGTATGTCGTGCAGCGCGGCCGCCGCCTTGACGATCTCTGCCGTCCCGTCGTCGGATCGGTTGTCGAAGATGATCTGCGTGTCGAACCCGGCCACCGCGTGGAAGGCGATCCACTCGGCAATGTCGCGGGCCTCGTTGCGCACGATCAGGCAGATGGCGGATTTCATGGACCAGTGTCGCGGTTCTGAGGAGTGTTGCGTAGGTGGCTGAGACCCTGGCCGTTCAAGCATGGCGACCGGGCGATAGCCAGCCGGCCCCTGTCATCGAAGTCTCGCCCATGGGTGCGGTGGGCAACCGCATGATCCAATACATGGCCGCCCTGGCCCTGGCCCAACGCGTGCCCAACGCCGTGCTGGCCAAGATCCACCTGCCCGAATGGGGCATCCAGATCCCTCCGCTGGCCCATCCGCCCGAGCCGAGCCTGACGGTGCGTGCTCCGCTGCTGGACCTGCCTGGCCTGGCCCACGCGCTCAACGGCGCCGCGCTGCGCCGCGTGGTCATCGAGACCTACGCGCAGGACATCGCCAACTTCCTGCCGCCCGCCGCCTACCGCGCCACGTTTCCCACCCCGTCGGTCCGCGGCACCGGCCCGCGCGAGCTGCTGTGCAACATCCGCCAGGGCGAGATCCTCGACGCCCGCCACCCCGACTACGTCCTGGTGCCGATCGACTTCTACGCCGAGCTCGCCGAGACGACCGGCCTGTCCCCCGTCTTCATGGGCCAGGTCGAGGATTCGTCCTACATGGACGCGCTGCGCCGCCGCTTCCCCGCCGCCCGCATGGTGCCCAGCCAGGGCGCCATCGCCGACTTCGCCTTCATCCGCACCAGTTGCCACATCGTGCCGGCCGTCAGCACCTTCAGCTGGCTTGCCGCCTGGCTGTCGGAAGCCGAGACCATCCACTTGCCCGTGCTGGGCCTGTTCAACCCCGCCCAGGCCCGCAGCACCCGCCTGCTGCCGTCGGAGGACCCGCGCTACCGCTTCACCCTGTTCCCGCACCACTACGCCGTCCCGGTGGAGGGCTTCGCCGCCGCCCACGCCGCGCTACGCCACCTGTGGCGCGCCATGCCGGCCGGCACGCTCCTGCCCCTGATGGCTCGCGAGCCCCCGCCGCGCGACCCCGCCGCAACCCTGGCCGCGTTCGACGAAGCCTACTACCTCGCCCGCCACCCCGACGTGGCCGCCGTGGTGGCCGCCGGCCACATGCCCAGCGGCCGCCACCATTTCGAGCATTACGGCCTAGCGGAAGGCCGGGACAGCGTAGCCGTCGACAGCGCCTGGTACTGCACCGCCTACCCAATCGCAGCGATAGAGCTGGGCGAAGGCTACGCCTGGGACCCGGCCGACCACTGGGTCAGGATCGGGCGGGCGAGGGGATACCGAAGAAGCAAACAAGCCGTCCTTTAGAGCGGGACCGGTTACTCTGACTGATATTCAGTCTCAACCTCGCGCGCCGTCCGGATCAGGTTACTGGCCGGGTTGGGAAAGTCTCATAATCATTCGGAAACCGGCACTCCGGCTGCTACATGATTCACGAGAACTTGATTTCAGCGTTCTTTCCGTCACTGATCGCTTTTTAGCGGACTCATGAGAAACAACGGTCGACGCTGCCCGTTAAGCCTCCCACATGGCGGTTTTCTGAAACTAGTGCGCGTTATGCGTCGTAAAGAGGCAAGAAACGACCCATTCTGATGCGCAGTCTCAAGAAAGGAACGGTTTGGCGCGTTTCAAATCTGCCCGTAAGCATACCCATGTCCTGCATACCGGACTTCTGAGGAGTGGTTGGTGCTTACAATAGAAAAGCTAGAGTTCTCACGGAAACTACCTCGTCAAAAAAGATCCATAAACACTGTAGCGATAATACTGGAAGCTGCTGCTCAGGTATTACACACAAAAGGTGAAAAAGCGTTTTCGACAAAGTCCGTTGCTGAACGGGCCGGTGTTTCTATAGGAACGCTCTACCAATACTTTTCCAACATCGATGCCATTCTGGTCGCTCTAGCAGACCTGAGACGGCAACGCGTGTCTCTGCAGACGCGAGCTCTCCTCGGTCGGCGGGATTACTCCTGCTCGTTAGAGGCTCCTTGCGCTCTCATCCAAATCTTCATCGATTACTATGTACACCGTGCTCAGATGCCTCGGCAGAGTGCGCTGATAGACGAGCTCAAGAAGGAACGACGCATTACGCCGCTGGACAGCGAGTTTGTAGAATTGATGTCGGCCTGTTGGAGCGAAACTCAGCCTGGTGACAGCCGCATGGCAATGAGGCTGCACGCGCAGGTGTTGCTGAGGGCACTTCGTGGCGTGTTGTACGTTACCATGCTCGAAGACGAGTCTCTGTTGTCGTCATCGGCCTTGAAGGATGCACTTCTTAAGATCGTCATCGCCCTTGAGCCCGCCGGCTTTCGGATGCAGTCGGAGGCGGCGACACGGCCATGATCACCTCAAGGAGCCGCCGTCCCAACATGCGTGATGGAAGACGTCAGGTCCCGAGCATCCTGCGCTGACGTCAGCTGTCCCGTCGCAAAGGCCAGGGCCGCAGCCGTCGCCAGGACCTGCGCGTGCACGCTCGCGACGATACTGGCAGCCGTGCCGAGCGATGTCTCTGCGTTACTCGCATCCGTCAGTGTTCCCACGCCGTGCCGGTAGGCATCCGCCGCCGAGTCGAACGCGGTCTGCGAGGCCGTCCGCAGCGCCACGGCTGCCTCGTATTGCGTGAGCCCGGCGGTGAGTTCGTCGTAGTTCAACGCCACCTGGCGCAACGCCTGTTGCTGCGCGAGCTGCAACGTGTCAACCGCCTCGGCAGCAGCCGACTGCGCCAGCCTTATGCTGTTCTGCAACGAGCCGCCCTGGTAGAACGTCCATCGGAAGTCCAGGTAGATGCCGGCCTCGGTTCCGCTGATCTTCGTCGATGGCAGGTTGTCCGTCGATATCTCTCCGAACTTGCCGCTTCCCTTGGTGCTCAGCAGGATTTGAGGAAACAGCGCCGAGCGTGCCGCGGTCACCTGCGCCTGGCTGGCGCGCAGTTTTGCCAGGTCGGCCAGCAGGTCCGGCCGCCGCTCCAGCGCCGTTTGCATCAGATGCTGCAGTGTCGTCCCGGCCTGACGCGGCACCGTCTGGTCGGGCGGGAACGCCACATGCAGCGGTGCCTCTGGCGGAGACCCCATGGCAGCGAGCAGGCTGTACACCGCTGCCCTGCGGGTAGTTGCAGCCTGGGCGACCGTGTAGCGGGCCTGCGCCACGGAACGGCGGGCCATGTCGACATCGGTCACCGTTCCCTCCCCGTGGCGCAGCATCTGCTCGGCGGAGTCGAGCAGGAGTTGCGCGTTCTTCAGTGACTGCGCCGCCGCGCCGGATTGGGCGTTCGCAGCGCCGAGCTCCAGGTACGCGCGCGATACCTCCAGGATCAGCTCCTGGTGGACGGCGGTGAAGGAGACGTTGGCTGCATATGACGCCTGTTTAGCCGCCAGGACGTTGGCGGCGCGTCCGCCGAAATCGAGCAGCAGGTAGCTCATGGTCACCGCGGGAAAGATGCCCTCGGCGGTGGACGTGAAGTAGCCGTTCTTGTTGAGGTAGGTGGGCAGCGGAGTAACGCTTCGCTGGTAGCCGCCCAGCGCGTCCACGGTGAGGTCGGGCAGGTAGGCGGCGCGGCTGATGCCAACCGAGATGGCGGCCTGGCGCGCCTGCTCCCAGGCGATGCGTGTCTGCTTGTTGCTGCGCTGGGCGATGTCGATCAGTTCGATCAGACTGTACTCGTGTGCGGGGTCGATGGCCGGCTGGTCGTCCGGCCACGGCAGGGCCGAATCGTGCGGCAGGTCGTAACGTTCCGGCACGGCGCCCGAGGTGAGCGGCGCGGTGCCGGCGTCCGGCGGCGCGGTATCAGGCGCGGCACCCGGCTTGTCCACCGTCGTGCGCCACGGGGTGCTGGGCGAGGCCGGCGCCAGGTCGCGCGTGTCGTTACAGCCGGAGGCCGGCAGCGCCAGCGTGAGGAGCAGCCCCAGCCGCCGCCAGTCAGGCGCGTGCACTTACTGCGTCCGGAACAGGAGCCCGCGTTGCACGTGCGGTGTCCGCGCCGACGGCCCGGATCATGGCGACGGCATCGTCATGCAGGATCCCGAACCAAGCTGCCCGCGCCGAGAGGTGCGTTGCGGCCTCGTCGTCCGGGGCCGCGTCCGCAAAGCCGGGCGGACGCGGCAGCGCCGCCAGGAGTTCGCCGCCTCCCGCACCTGTCCGCATCCACCTTGCGCAGGCCTGGAACCAGGCCGCCATCGCCTCCTGGTAAGCTCGCGCCGCCTCGCGTGCCGGGCGCGAGATCACGGCGCGCACCGGGTCAGGCACCTGGTGGGCCAGGATCATGGAGACGGGGAGCACCAACGCCTGCAGGCTGGCAACCGATCCCGCATCGACCAGCCGGCGTTCGCGGTCCGGGTGCAGCCGGTCTGGCCGCATCCGGGTCGTCTCGTAAGGGTCATCCACCAGCATGGCCTGGGCGCCTGCGATGGCTGCGTCGAACTTCTGTCGGACCTTGGTGCCTTCGTCAGCCGAACCCGCCTTCGGGCTTCGGATCTCCATCAACTTGGCCAACTGGTCGAACGCCTGGCTCAGGTTCTTCCGCACGGTCACCGCCACGCTGACCGGCCAGACTGTGGTGAAGACGACGTAAACCGTCACGTCGCCAAGCAGGATGCCGACGAGACGGTCCCGGGCGCTCTCCATGTCCAGGGTCGGCCCGTAACCCGACAGGATACAGGCGTAGAACGCGATGGCGATCTGCTGGCCGGCGTAGTTGCTCCGCTCGCTTCCGCTCTTGATCCAGCTCGCCAGGGCGATGGGCCCGGACATGACGAGCAGCAGGTCGGCCAGGGTGGTCATGCTCGGCATCAGCAGCAGGATGGTGCCGATGCCGAGTACTCCGCCGATCAGACAGCCGCTCACGCGCAGCACCGCCTTGTGGATCGTCTGGCCAGTGGTTTCGAGCGAAACGACGAAAACCGTGATCAGGCAGGTGCCGATGCCCGACCAGTTGGTCAGCCGCTCGACGAAGTAGCAGAACATCGCTGCCATAGTGAGCTTCAGGCCGTAACGCACGTAGTCGGGGTTGCTCCACGCATCGGCGACCAGGAGCCCGCCTGGGGGCTTGTCCGGCGTCTTCGGCTTCGCCTTCGTCCCGCCGGGCTCATCGCGCAGGACGTACAGGATCTTCTCGAGCACGGCGGACAGCTCATCGAACACCGGAACGAGGCCGCCCGGCATCCGCCTGTCCTGGCCGCCCAGGGACGGCGGCGTGGCGTCGGCACCCCCGGTGACCGCGGTACCTGTCCGCAACGCCTGTTCCGCGGCCCGGCAGTCGCGCGCCGCGCCCTGGAGCATCCTGTCCGGCCCGTCCTGGGAAAGACGGTGCCAGGCAAGCAGCACGAGGCAGAGCCGGTCGATCTCGACGATCAGCATCTCGGCTACCTCCTTGTGCGGCGAACCCGGGTGCCATTGACCGGCCGACCCGTGCAGCTTCAGCAACTTGGCCGTGCCTTGCCGCGCCAGAGTGGCGAGTTGCGCCGCCGCCTGCGGAGATCCCTCACAGACGCGCGCCGCCGCGCCGAGGCGGGCGGCGAGCTCGTCGCGAAGTACCTGCGCCGGGTCGCGCCCGGCAACCTTGTTGACGATGAACAGCAAGAACACGGCCAGGCCCATCTCGAAGGCAGTCCACATCAAGCTGTGGACGAGCGACTCCGTCGGCGACATGAACAGGATGTTTGGCAGGGCGTTGCTGGTGGTGTTGCCCGACACGTAGGTCTGCTCCGCCGCGCCTTGCAGCAGCTGGTCGCCCTGGGGAAGGTTGTACACCAGCCACATGCCGAAGATCTGCAGGGCGTGCCCGAGCTTGGCCCCTTTGGCCAGGAAACCCGTCACGAACGTCAGCAGCACCATGAGCGGCAGCCGCAAGGCCGGCTGAGACAGGCTGACCATGAAGACGAGCACGGCCGCGGCGGTCGCTGTCATCAGGGCCCCCACGCCGGCTATGGAGGTGGCCGTCGTGGCACCGGCATCGTTGCCGGAGACGATGAAGCCGGCATAAGCGAATATCAGTATGTCGGGCAGGCGGAACATCTCGCCGATGGTCACCGTCAGCAGGGTGAACAGTGTCAGCCGTATCGTGTTGCCGACCCGCCCCGGCGTCGGTTTCATCTCCCGCCGCAGCAGCGCGAGCACACCTGGCGGGTCGCCGACGTCCACCGCGGGGGGCGTGTGCCCGCTCACCGGTCGATCAACACGACGACCGTCGCGCCGATACGCATCAGGGGTGCAGGCGGCCTGCCCAGCAGCACGCGCACCGGGAAGCGCTGCGCGATCAGCACCCAGTCGAGGCTGCGCGGGACGGCCGGCAGGCCGCCGCTTGTGCCGCCTTCGTCCGGCGAGACGCCGCCGCCGATGCTGTCGACGACGCCCCGCACCGCGGTCCCGCCGAAACCGAGCACGAAAACGGTCGCGCCGAGGCCGGGACGCAGGCCGGACAGGTCCGTTTCGCGGAAATTGCCCACCGCCCACCAGCGTTCGGTGTCGATGATGGTAAAGACAGCCGTGCCGGTCGTGGCGTACTCTCCCGCCGCGACACTCAGCGAGGTGACTTGGCCGTCGCAGGGCGAACGCACCACCGTCAGCCTCAGGTTCCTCTCAGCTAAGGCAAGCTCCGCCTGCGCCGCGGCCACCTGCGCCTCCAGCGAGTTGATGCTCGTCACGGCCTCGGCCGCCGCTCGCGCCTCGTCCCTGGCGGTTTGCAGGGAGACCTGCGCTGTACGCGCCGTGGTCCGGGCCTCGTCGACCTTCTCGGTGGTGACGTAGCCGCGCGCGCCGAGCGGCGACAGCCGCGTCACGGTCGTGTTCGCCAGAGCCAGTTGCGCCGACGCGCTCTTGATCGTGGTTGCCGCAGCCTTGGCCTTGGAGACCTGGGAGGCGACCTGCCCGATATCGACCGAGAGCTGGGCCTGGACGGACTGCAACTCCGCTTTCGCCTGGGCGACGTGGTCGCGGAAAGGTTCCTGGTCGATCACGAACAACTCGTCGCCGCGACGCACATACTGGTTGTCTTGCACGTCGAGGCGGGTGATGCGGCCGCTGACGTCGGGTGCCATGTGCACGATGTCGGCCTCGAGATAGGCGTCGTTCGTGCGAGGCCTGGTGTCGAGGCGTGTGGCGGCGAGCACGATGAGTATCGTGACCGCGATCAGGATTGCGACACTGATCATCACGCCGATAGGCTTGCGCACCGTCATCCTGGGTCAATGCCCGAACCAGATGAGCCACACCGCCAGGGTCACTGCGACGCCGATCCCGAGATATGTCAACGGCGGCGAAAGGAGCTGGTCGCTAAGTCCGACAAACCCGAAGAAAAGCCTGCACAAAGCTACCACGAACGCGCCGGCGACGGCGCATAGCAACCATGCTGGGACGAACGATCCGAGGATGTTCTGTGCTGGCGCGGTGCTGCAGCTCGAACACACCAGTGCCACACCGCATAGCGAGACGTGTGACGGCTTCATTTCAGTAGGAATAAAACATCTGGGAGCGCATCGCTCATGGGGGCCGTGCTTACTTTGGAAACGTGCTGGTGTTGCAACTGGCAGCTGTCGCCATGTGACCTTCCTTCTCCGTCGATCGCATGGCCAGCCGCCCCCCGTTATGTCGGAGCGTTGCGTAATGGCAAACACAATATAACGAGGCTGACATGTGCAGCATTTCCAAGCAAGCCGCTGGTCATTGTGAAGGCTGCCTTCATCTCGGTCGACAATTATGGATCAGTCCACAACTCCTGCGCACTGAGAATTGTCTCGTGACAACCCAGAGTTGAATCAACGTAGCTTTGAAGCCGTTGTTCTGGTGTTAGCTACAAACTCAAGCTCGTTCGCTCAACAATATTGTTAGATCATCATATTAGCGTCAACTGGAGAAGCGTAATCCTAATGTTAAGTTGACATTTGGAAGAAGTTACAGCTAAGTCGCAGACAAAAAAGTTAGCAAATCTGATTGCCGAATAAGATGTGGCGACAAGGGTTCGGCGTGTAGCTGGCCGGAACCGCGTTGTGCGCCGGATATCTACTTCAGTCTTGTCCACACAGCAGATATGGTTTGGAAACTGGACCGGATCACGCGGCACGCCCATAAGCTAGGCAACGAAGGCTGTAGTCTTCGTACAGCGCTCTTTGCGCGAAGTTGATTTGACGACGGCCTGCCGTCGCGAACGGTATAACAGGCGTGAACTAGATTGATCATCACCTGTGGAACGACGAGGCTTCTCGACCGGGGTGCCCGATGCGAGCGGAAAGTGAACTTCAGCAATGTCCTCAACGAGCAACAACCACGTTGATCCCTCAACTGACGAGCTGGTGCCCGTCACCTATTGTCCGGTGACGATGCAACAGCAGTTCAGGCGAAACCAGGATGACATCCGTGGCAAGCCTTACGCCGGGTTTTTCATGCCTGACCTCCGCGTGCCTTTGGAGAACGCCAAGACGCTTCAGCGTGGTCCCATGCCGCAAGACCAAACGCTGTCGCCGAGCATCGGCGACTTCAACAAGCTCGTCGAGGCGGCAGAGCGCTACCCCGACGCGGGTTACGCCGTGCTGGAAGGCCCGTCCGCCTACGTGCAGAGCCGGATCAAGATGCCGGGCGTCACCACCGAGATGTTCAAGTGGTGGTTCACCTGGCATCCGTTGGAGAAGCAGCGTTACATGCTGTGGTTTCCGCAGGCTCATGTCGAGAACTTCGTGGAGGACCCGGATCGTCTCGCTGACACGTCCCTGACCTACGCACAACGCCTTTACGGCAACCCTAACCACATAGAAGAGTTCATCGGGCCGTCGTCGCTCAAGATCAACATCCACTTCACCGATCCGGTGATCTTGGGGTTCGACGATGCCGCGCTGAAGCGGAGCGGCTTCACGACCAGCGCCAGCGGTACGCTGAGGGTCTCGGATGCGCCCGACACGACGTTCATGGTGATGCTGCACCTGGCGCGGGACACGGATCGGGGGCTCGAACTCCTGAGCCGGTATTGGATCGGCGCCCACCCAGACTTCGTCCGTTTCCCGGGCGGGGCGGACGCGCCGGCCCTGATGCACAGGATGGGCATGGACCGCAAAGCCATCGAGGCGTTGAGCTACGAGATGGCGGTGCACGACATGACTGAGTTCAACCAGCTCGCACGGATCCTGCCAGGCGTCCACGCCGCTTACGGCATCTCGTCCCCGTCGGTTGCAGGAAGGAGCTGACTGATGCGCCGCATCGCTTTGGAAGAACACGTCGTCCTCGACAACCCGGCGCATATCGAACGCTGGTTGACCCTGATCCCGGCGGTTCCGAAGAACATTACCGACAAGCTCCGGGCAGCGTTGACCGATGTCGGCGACCAGCGGCTCGAGGCGATGTCGTCGGCAGGCATCGATTTCGCCGTCCTGTCGAACGTCGGAACCGTGCAGGGCGTGCTCGATCCCACCGCAGCGTTGCGCCTCGCTCGCGAGGCGAACGACCATCTCGCAGGTGTCGTGCAGCGGTATCCCACCCGTTACGCCGGGTTCGCCACTGTTCCGCTCCAGGATCCGGAGGCCGGCGCCGTCGAGCTGGAGCGGGCTGTCCGCCAGCTCGGCCTGAAGGGCGTCATGGTGTTCGGACAGACGGACGGCGCCTATCTCGATCACGACAGGTTCCGCCCGTTCTGGGAGCGGGCGGAAGAGATCGGAGCGCCTGTCTACCTCCATGCCGCGGATTCGATGGTGTCGCCGCCGACCTATGCCGGGCGGCCGGAGCTGATCGGCGCCACCTGGAGCTGGACGGCGGAGACCGCGGCGCACACCCTCCGTATCATCTTCGGTGGCGTGTTCCAGCGCCACCCGAAACTGCAGCTACTGCTCGGCCACCTCGGCGAAACCCTTCCTTACCTGCTCTGGCGCCTAGACGAGCGTGCGAAGGCGTTCAGCGCAGGCGACGCCGTCAAGCCGAGCGAGATCATGCGGCGTAACGTGGCGATCACCACTGCGGGCATGTTCTCGGACGAGCCGTTCGCGTGCGCGCTCCAGGCCATGGGTGAAGACGCTGTGATGTTCTCCGTGGACCACCCGTTCGAGAGCATGTCGGCGGCAAGTACCTGGTTCGACAAGGCGCCCATGACCGAGGCGGTGCGTGAAAAGGTGGCCTCGGGCAACGCCGCTCGCCTGCTGCGATTGTAGGTCGCCGCGGCGCGTCACGGATCTTCGACCGGCACCGGGCCACGTAAGGCGGCGACCTTGGCCGGCGTCACCGCGTCGGTGTAAGCGTTGCCGAAATGGGTCCGCACGTAGTTGACCACGTCCGCGACCTGGGTGTCGTTCAGCTGGCCGTTGAACCACGGCATCCCGCCATTGCCGTTCAGCACCATGATGACGGGGTAGCCGGCCGCCGCCAGTCTGTGATTCCCCGCCAAGGCCGGGAACGCGCCAGCCCCGGTTGCTCCGCGGCCGCCCGGCTGGTGGCAGCCCTGGCATACGTATTGGTAGAGCGCCACGCCGCTCTGGTCGGGAAGTGCCATCTTGCTCAGCCACGTCGCCGAATCCGCCAAAGCGGGCAACGGCGCTCCTAGAAGACAGATGATAGCCAGAGCGCGCATCAGCCTACTGCCCGTTGGTGCAATTGCGTGATGGCGCTGACCGAAGACAGGAGCGCGCCTTCTTGCCAGCAGCCGACGTGAGAGGCGTGTTCACCGGCCAGCACGATCCTGCCGTCCATGGTGGTCAAGGTCTTGTAATGCGTCCGCCGCGCTTCCTCGCTCCACATGCTGCAACACCCCAGGACCCAGGGCATACGGCTCCACGAAACCCCTACTCCGGAGATGAATTCGCTGTTGTACTGCTTGTGGATTCTCGAACCCTGCTCCAGCGCCGCCTGCACGCGCGCCGCGGGGGTCATGCCTGAGAAGTTGAAGGCTGCGCCATCCCAGATGTACCCGCCCAGCACCACTGCCGGGCCTTTGGAGAGGTAGCCGTTGCTGGGATAGCCTATGACGCTGATCGGCTGGTCGGTGAACGTCATGCCGCCGTAGATCTGCTCGTCCTGTTCCCAGAACCGCCGCTTGAACTCCAGCCCGATCTTCACTGAAGAGTGGTACGGCACGGCCGAGATGGCGGCGCGCATCGGCCCGCTCACCTGGATGTCGATCTGGCTCAATATCGACAGCGGTATGGTGCAAACGCAGTAATCAGCATGGACCTGGCTGACCGCACCGCCGGAGTTATGGTCGGCGTACGTCACCGTGACGCCGTTCTCGTCCTGGTGGATGGAAGAGACGCGAACGTTGTGCGTGACCAGGTCGTCCACCTGCCGGGCGAAGGCGCGGCCGATCATGTCCATGCCGCCGACCGGCTGGAACATGGTCGTCTGCACGTCCCCCGCCATGTTGAAAGCGAGGTATTGCCACAGGCCGGAGCGCATGATCGCGGCCCTTTGCAACGGCTCCGAAGTGATCGGCGCACCGTCCGGTCCGGCGCCGGGTGGCTTGCTCCATCCACGGCGGGACGATGCCGTCTTGGCAGTGTAGGCGTAACTCGCGTCAAGCAGTCCCCAACCTTTCATGGCTTCGAGAACATCCCGCCGCTCCTCGGCGCTGATCGGCAGGTCGAGCGATTTCTGGTTGACGGCCTTGGCGAGAAGCTCGGCCGTGAAGCCGTTGAAGTCCGACATGACCTCGCGGTAGCGCTGAGGCTGACCGCCGAAACTTGCGCTGTCGTGCAGGTAGGCGTTGTGGTTGACCTCGATGAAGGGCTCGAGCTCCACGCCGAACGCCTGGCAATAATGCAGGATGGCGTTGTGGTGATAAGGAATGCGCCACGGACCTGGATTGAGGTAGTTGCCGGGTGCGAAATCCACCCTCTGGGTGGCACCGCCGAGCTCCGTCAGCGTGTCGCCACCGCGCAGCGTGAAGTTACGCCCGCCGGAGCGGTTCTGGTACTCCAGCACACGAACGGCATAGCCGGCCCGGCGTAGTTCGTAGGCGGCCAGCATGCCCGACAGCCCGGCACCCAGGACCAGCACGCTGGTCCCGGCCTTGCCGCCGCTCAGCGATGGCGGGCCGGAGAAGTCGGTGCCGCTCGCGTGCCCCAGCTGAGTCATCGCCTGATACATGGCCACGCTGCCGGCCGCAGCACCGATTCGTGTCAGCAACTGCCTGCGGGTTTGAACCATGAATCGTCACTCCGACCTCAAGCTGACCTTAGTGCCTGATCATCTAGCAAAGTTCATGCCTTTGTGCGAAATGTGTCGCAAGGCCTGTTCGGTCTTAACCAAATTGCCGGGCCGACGGTGACGTGGACACCGGTTTGGAACCAGCACCCTTGGAGCCGGCAAGCCAGACACGCTCGCTACCAGCTTCAGCAGACCGCCATGAGCAGTCGAAACCAGGACGAGGTCCGCGGCCGCGAACACGACGGAATCGGCGATTATGGCCACGGCCTGCATCATCCTGCTCAAGCTGCCCGGGCATGCTCAAGCCGGAGGACCGCCCTGTGCCAATCATCCCTCGTCGACCAGGCAGGGTACACCCAGACCCGCTTGGGCCTCCCACGCCATACAACGTGACAGGTGGCAGTCACGCCCGTCAGAACTCGTAGCTGACCGTAGCAGAGACGAAATCCCTGTCGATCAAGCCGTAGAACTTGCCTCCGTCAAATACCGGGAAGTGGTTTGTGTACTGGATTCCAGCGCTCCAGGCCTGCAGGTAGTTGAAAGAGAGGCCTACGCTTGCCGCTGCACTGTTCTCGACGAACGTGTTTACGCCGAGAGGGCTGGTGCCGATGAAGTCATGTCGCAGGGAGACCACGGGCTTCATGCCTATGCCGTAGGGTAGCACGTTCGGCATGTCCACGATCACGGCAGCCGTGTACGACCCCGAAAACTGCGTCGCCAGTCCCTTGGTCGCAAGCGGCATGCCCTTCGTGACAGCCGCCGTGGTGAAAGAGGAGTTCACGCCGTTGCTGTAGATCTCGTCGAGGATTCCGCGGTCGCGCGGGAAGTCGGCTACGTAGTCGAAACCCATCTCGCCGACCAAGGCTATGCTGTTGATGCTCAGGCCTGGTACGGAAGGGAACAGCTTGGTTGCTGTCTGCTGGATCTGGACGACAGGATAGCGCTTCCAGCCGTCTATGATCGTATCCGACGTGAGCCCGTTGTTCAGCGATTGGATCGTCGGGTCGTTCAGCGCCTCGCCAAGGGTCGTCTTGAAAGCGGCAGGGGCTGCTGCGCCGAATGCCTTGATGAGGTCTCGGAGCGCGGGGACGCTCACCGCAAGCGCCAGGTCGGTAGAGGCAAGGTCGATCGGCTGGTTCAGGCGGCTGGAGACCTCTCCCTGCAAGGCCACCCCGGCCGGTCCGCTGAAGTTCCAGCTAAATCCGATCAGGTGTATGTCCTTGGGGTAGTCGGCAAAAAACGACGCAGTCGACGTGTAGTCCCTGGCCGCGTAACCTGGGCTGAACAACAAGCTGGTCGGCGACGGCAAGGCTGCAGCGGCGTTTCCGGTCCGCAGCGATCCGAACGGTATGCGGCTATGGTAATTCTCGAAGTATAACCCGAACTCGGCGCCATCCAGGCTCGAAAAGCTCTTGCGGAACGCGAAGCCGAACTCGTCAAGTGTCGTGGGCTGTCGGTCCGTGCTGCGCGGCAGTGAAGCCCCGAAGATGTCGCCCTGGCTCGTGTTTATGCCGTACACGCTCCGCGCGTTGTCGGGAAAGGCGTTGCTTTGCAGCCCGTAAGTGCCCCCGTCCAGGATCGTGTCGGTGGTGCCGAAGAAGGAGCCGTCCGGCTCGAGCCTGGACCGCGTCCAGGCAAATTGCCAGAAACCCTCCAGTGATAATCCACCGCCAAGCTCGGTCCGCACGTCCACGACCGGTATCGGCAGGAAGGCCTGCCGCAGCTCAGAGCCTGGACTGCGGAGCGCCGTTGCGTCCAGCGGGTCGATCGAGTTGATACCAAACGGGATGAACGTGCTTTCACCCCAGTTCAAAGCCTGGGCGCCAACACGCACGTCCAGTCGGTGGCCGAAAAGATCGGGGCTTGCAAACGCGTAGGCGTCGAGAAGCCGGAGGTCGGCTCCGATATCGCGCTCCGCTGCGCGGCTGAGCTTCTGGAAGCCGACGTCCTCGCCGTCGAGAACAGGGTCCACGAACCCCGTCGCCCTGACGAAAAATCCGTAGTCGTCTCTCTTGACCTGCAACTCGGTCGTTACGCGCTGCACCGCAGCGACGACCGAGCCGGACTTGAAGTTCAGGTCGCCGTTATCGACGTTGGCGCGGCCGAGTTGGCCGCCGTTGATCAACCCGATAAACCGCGGATCCTGGTCTGACGTGCGGAGATCGACGCTGGAGGACAGGGTGGTGTCGAGGTTGACCTGCCAATTACCCAGCATCGTATCGAGCGCTTGTGCACGGCCAGCAAGGCTCAGGGTCGCCAGGAGGGTACCTCCGCCGATCATCGCTGCTTGGCGAGACCTGCGTGTAAAGACTACGGTCCGTGACAAAATGGCCATTGCTTGTTCCCTAAACTGCCGAATCTTCGTTCGGTCTTTGTCGTGTGTTGAGCTACACCTCTTTGCACACGCGTCGTTGAGCGTGATCGTATCGATGGGCGAGGAGGAGTGGTAGGGGTTGGGTCACCAGAGCTGCTCGCGTTTCAACCCTGACGTACAGAATCGTCCGGCACGTTAGAGAACTGTAACTTCTGCTGATTTCCTTGTTTTGATACCTGTTGACCAGCATGACTTTCAAAGAAGGGTCGCCTGCTCATGTTCGAGAACGACACCTGAAACTACACCGATCAAATCCGAATCGAACACGCTTGAAATTCAAACGGACTCAGCGCTGGAAGCTCTTGTGGATTGCCAAGGGTGCGTCGTTCTCCTGCTGCGAACTCACGGCTTCGACCATCGCCAGGCCCGAGTTTCGGATGTGCGTTCGCATCGCCCTCTCGGAGCGTGGTCCATCGCCGTTCAGGATCGAGTGTGCGATCGTCTCGTGTTCCTCTGCCGAGACACGGGCATAGTCGGGGTCCATCAGGTGGTGGAACCGCAGCTTGTAGATTGGTAGTACTAGTTGACGCGCCTGCTCCTGCAGGTGGCCATTGCCGGCAACCTCGTAGATCAACTCGTGGAACTTATGGTTGCTCTCGATGTAGGCGAACTCCGCGCCTCTTACGTTACGCATCTCTTCCATCACCGCGTTCAGCCGTGCCCGGTAGTCACCCGCGGTCACCCGCTCGGACGCTAACCGGGCCGCCAACCCCTCCAGTACTTCCCTGACCTGGAAGATCTCATGCAAGTCGCGGCTTGCAAAAACGCGCACGGCCGCGCCGCGATGGGGAACGATCTCGACGAGCC
This sequence comes from uncultured Acetobacteraceae bacterium, assembly GCA_964242595.1. GTDB lineage: Bacteria > Pseudomonadota > Alphaproteobacteria > Acetobacterales > Acetobacteraceae > BOG-908. Next base: position 81,236 of record CAXTBC010000001.1, read on the forward strand.
CTTCACCGGTCAGGCGGCGGATCGCCTCGCGGACGGGGCCGTTGCTGACACCCAGCATGCGTGTCACGTCGGCTACGACAAGCCGCTGACCCTGCGCCAGCTTTCCTTCGCGAATGGCGCTCCGCAGCGCCTCGATCGTGTACTCCACGACCGTCTCCGGATTGCTCATGCGAAACGGCGGCGGCAATGCCTGCCCGGACATTGCTGCCGATACATGACGCCCGGCTTGGCTGTTCGACCCCGCCTATTGTTCAAAGATGCCAACCAGCCGTCCTTTGGCGAGCGCCAGGGGGGCCGCGGCGAGCAGAACGTCCTTGCGTTTTGCTCCGGTTTGCAATCCGAGCGGACCCGACAGGGCCACGAGTACAAAGTGAAACTTGTGCGGCCCGTGGTTCGGCAGGCCTCGCGGGCCTCTGTAATCGGCTGTCCTGGCGATCGTCTGCCCGAACCGCAACGTGGCAGCCGGTTTCGAAAGCGCGCCTGCCTGCAGACCATGCAGGTTCGATGGGATGTTGAGGACGATCAGGTGCACGACGGGCCGGGGCAGCGGCGCATCCGGATCTTCCATGATCAGCAGAAGATCCGTTGCGTTCGGCGGCACGTTCGCCCATGCCAGGGGGGGAGACACGTTGTCCCCCAAACCTGCGCCTGCGTAAGTCCTGGGTATCTGTCCGCCATCGTCAAAAGCGGTGCTGGTCAGCTTGATCGTGTCGGGCACGTCTCGAAGGGCCTGGTCGGTCCAGGCTAGCTTCTTGTCGCCTGCGTGGACGCCCCGCAACAACCTGCCCAGGATTTGTGCTATCACTTTGTGAGCTCCTCGAATGCCGAGCCGACGGGTGGAGCGAGCAGGCTGCACAGGGCCGAGATGTCTGGCAACTCTTCGAGATGTTCGACGGCGTCGATGATGGCCTCCCTGCGTGCGGTTTCGATGATGGTGTTCGTCAGAACCCTGAACTTCGCGGCGACTCCCGCCGTGTCCAAAGGTTCGGTGATCGATTTCGGCATCAGGCGGGTGCTGTCCAACGCGGTGCCGTCGGTGAAATGCACGGTCACGCGCGTCTTGCCGCGCCGCTGTTCGCCGCCCTGGTCGAACGCGGGGTCGTGGTGCGCCTCTATCTTCGGGATCAGCGCCCAGACATCGTCGGCGTTGATCCGCTGTGGCGAAAACTGCCGCAGCATCGCAGCACCGTCGATCACCGCCACGGCGATGGCATAGCCGACGTTCATCTGCGCGGCGATCGTCGTCAGCGGACGCTCCAGCGCCCACCAGCCGTGATGAAAGGCCGCGTGTCCCATCGCGATGTCGATGTGGTCGACCTCACCGGCCTGGAACGGGCGCTTCGAGGTGATGTCGAACAATGCGTCGAGCGGCGCATGCAGCGCACCCATGGCGGCGTAGGGCTTGATCACGATCCGCGACGTCTCCCAACTCTGGCCAAGCCCTGCCGTGATTTGCGACGCGTCGGGGTCGTGCCCCTCGCCGAAGACCGACAGGTAGCCGCCGTAGTCACGCTCGAACACGCGCTTGATGCCGGTGAAACCGCCGGCGGCCAGGTAGGCCGCCGACAGCCCGGCCCGAGACGCGAAGCCGTGATGCATGCGCTTGCACATCGCCTCGAACTGCGCGGCCATGAGGCCGCCGGACTGCGTGCCGGCCAGCCCGAGCGCATCTTCGAAACGGGCCGCGTCCAGGCCCAGCAGCACGCCGGTGGCGGCCGCGGCGGCATGGGTGCCGAACACCGGGCCGGAATGCCAGCCGCGCGACAGCATCTGTGCCCCGTGCAACGCCATGCCGACCCGCGGTCCGGTCTCGAAACCTGCGATGGCAGCCAGCAGGAACTGGTGGCCGGACACGCCGCCGAGTTCCTCCGCGCACGCCAGCAGGGCAGGGAGGATCAGGGAGGCGCTGTGCAGGGGACCGAGCGGGTGGAAATCATCCAGCTCGAACCCCTGGATGAAGGTGCCGTTCAGCACGGCAGCGGCAGGGCCGGCACTGCCGCGTCCCCAGCCGATGATCGTCTTGTTGCCACTCCCCTCGAACCGCAACATCGTTTCGACAGCGATACGCGACCAAGGCAGCTGCGCCCCGACCAACGCGCAGCCGACACCGTCCAGGATGAGGTCCTTGGCGCGGCGCCGCACCTCGGACGGCACGGCGTCCAGCCGCAAGCCGCTCAGCCAGGTCGCGAGACGGCCGGTCGGGCCGTCGGGGTCTGTCGGCGCCTCGGCCGGCCCTGCATAGGCCAGGCCGTTCATGCACGCTGCATCCGGCCGGCAGTATCCCACACCCAGGGTCGTGCCGCGCGGTCGGCCGACTGCCACGCCCCGATCTCGGTGGCATGCTTCAGCGTGAGGCCGATGTCGTCCAGGCCTTCGAGCAGGGCCGTCCTGCGTATGGCGTCGATGTCGAACGGGTGTTCGGTGCCGGACGGCGTGACCAGGCAACGCCTCTCGAGATCGATGGTGAACGGTTGCGGTGTCCGCTCGGCCTCGGCCGCAAGGGCGAGCACGACGGGTTCGGGCAAGCGGACCGGCAGCATGCCGTTCTGGAAGCAGTTGCCGTAGAAGATGTCGCCGAAACTGTCTGCCACGATGCAGCGCAGGCCCATGCCCATGAGCGCCCAGACAGCACCCTCACGCGAAGAGCCGCAGCCGAAATTCGGACCTGCGAGGAGGATGGGCGCGCCCGCGAAACGCGGCTGGTTCAAGACGAAATCGGGGTTCGCGGTGCCGTCGGGACGGTAGCGCAAAGCTTCCATCGCGTAGGCACCCAGCTTGGCCGGGTCTCCTTCGGTCAGCCGTTCGATGCGGATGATCACGTCGGTGTCGACATCGGCCAGCATGAGCGGCGCGGCCCGGCCGGTCAGAACGGTGAAAGGCTGCATGGCTCAGATACGCCGCACATCGGCGATGGCGCCGGAGACCGCCGCGGCCACCGCCATGGCCGGGCTGGCGAGGTGCGTGCGTGCTCCAGGCCCCTGGCGGCCTATGAAGTTGCGGTTCGACGTGCTGACAGCGCGTGCGCCGGGGGGTACCTGCTCGCCGTTGGCGGCCACGCACATGCTGCACCCGGGCTCACGCCAGGCAAAGCCGGCATCGAGGAATATGCGGTCCAGCCCCTCCGCCTCGGCTTCCCGCTTCACGCGTACCGAGCCGGGAACCACCCAGGCGGTCACCCCGTCGGCGACGTGCCGCCCGCGGGCCAAGGCTGCCGCCTCCCGCAGGTCGGAAATGCGCGAGTTCGTGCAGGACCCGATGAACACGACGTCGACCTTGGTTCCCGCCAGCACGCCGCCGGGCACCAGGCCCATGTAGTCCAGCGCCGCCTCCATGCTGGCACGGGCAGCGGCATCTGCGGCCTGCGCAGGGTCGGGAATGCGCCCGTCGATCGCCATGGCATGCGCCGGGCTGGTGCCCCAGGTGATGGTGGGCGACACCGCCGCCACGTCCACCTCCAGGTCGCGGTCGAAGGCAGCCTCGTCGTCGGTCACCAGGGTTCGCCAGTCATGCAACGCGGCCTCGAACTGCTCGCCGGCCGGCGCGAAGGGGCGGCCCTGAACATAGGCGAAGGTCGTCTCGTCCGGTGCCACCAGGCCTGACTTGGCCCCAAGTTCGACGGACAGGTTGCACATCGTGAGCCTGCCCTCGACGCCCATGGCGCGGACCGCGGAACCGGCATACTCGATCGTGTGCTCGACGCCGGCCGCGGCACCCAACTGGCCGACCAGGTGCAGGATCAGGTCCTTCGGCGCCACGCCCTGGCCGAGCCTGCCTTGCAGGCGGACGCGCATGCGCTTCGGCTTGCGCTGCCGCAAGGTCTGCGTCACCAGGGCATGGGTGCTCTCCGACGAGCCGACGCCGAAAGCCAGCGCGCCCAGCGCGCCGTTGGTGCAGGTGTGGCTGTCGCCGCAGATCAGCGTCATCCCGGGCAGCACCAGGCCCAGCTCCGGTCCCATGACGTGGACGATGCCCTGGCCATCCTCCCCCAGATCGAACAGGCGCACGCCGGCGTCGTTTGCCAGCATCTTCAGCCCGGCCCATAGCCGGGCGCCGGGCGCGAAGGTCTGCCCGGACCGTCCCGGGGCGCTCGACATGGCGTGGTCCGGCGTGGCGAAGGTCAGCTCCGGGTTGCGGACCTTGAGGCCCCGGTCGCGCACCGCCTTGAGGGCGGGCGGGCCGGACAGGTCGTGCAGCAGATGGCGGTCGATATGCAGCAGCGCCCAGCCGTCACCCAGATCGTGCACGACATGACGCGCCCAGATCTTGTCGAACAGGGTGGACGGCTTGTGCGCGCTCATGCTGCGGCGGCCGGCGGCTGGTCGGCGTAGCTGCGCCGCAACGCATCCCACTCGTCGGCGCCGAAACGGCGGAACGTGCCGAGCACGGTGGCACCGGACGGGGCCGGCGATGCACGGCGCGAGGCCTTGAGGTCCCGCAAGGCGGCATCGAGAACGGGAATCACCTCGCGCAGGCAGGCACCGGGAAAGATCGCCATGCGGTAGCCCATCATCTCCGCCTGCCGCATGTCGATATCGGGCGTCTTGCCGCCCGGCACCACGTTCAGCAAGCACGGTCCACGCACACGTTTCGGCACGTCGGCCATCTCCTCGAGCGTGCGGGTTGCCTCGACGAAAGCCATGTCGGCGCCCGCGTCCATCGCCGCGTTCGCCCGCTCTATCGCCTCGTCCAACCCCGCAACGGCGGCAGCATCCGTACGGGCGATCAGCACGAAATCGGCGTTGCGCCGCGCTGCGACCGCTGCCTTGATCTTGGAGACGAACTCCTCCCGCGAGACGACGGCCTTGCCGTCCAGGTGGCCACAGCGCTTTGGCGACACTTGGTCCTCGATGTGGATGGCCGCGACGTCCCGCGACTCGAACTCCCGCACCGTCCGGGTGACGTTCAACTCGTTGCCGTAGCCGGTGTCGGCGTCCGAGATGAGCGGAACCTTGATGCAGCGTGCGAGTGTCGCCGCGTTCTCGACCATCTCGCTCATCGTCAGCAACCCGTAGTCCGGAAATCCCCGCGCGGCGGACGTTCCGGCACCGGTCATGTAGACGGCGGGGAAGCCAGCCTGCTCGATCAGCCGGGCGGTGATCCCGTCATACGCCCCCGGGGCCATGATCAGGTCGGGTTCCGCCATCAGCTGCCTCAGCCGGGCGGCGTTGCTTGTCGGCATCGAACCTGTCTCCCGTCCTTATGTCGCCAGATTTTATTAAAGTTTGCTGGGGTGTTCCGCAAGTGTCAACTGTGCGGTTATCAGGCGTGACAGCCAGACGAAAGGGACAGTTGTTGATTTTCCCATAGCAGATCAATGCAACTGGTGGAGCAAGCTGGGGGGATATTACCCGGAAAACGTCCGGCTGCAGCACGGTTTCTGATGGACTTTACTAAACTACGCCGGTATCAGCCTACGCATTCCTTCGGGGAAGCTGGCGACGCGCGTGCTTCCAGCCGTCATCCAACGATCCCGTCGTCCTGTGCCCGTCGGTCCTGCCGCAAGACCACGCTACCGGAGAGACCACATTGAACACGAGCAGCACGAGCCCTCATCCGGCAAGCAGGGCTTCAGCTGACCCCGCGCCACAGCTTGCTGACGCCCCGTGCGAGCGGCCTTTTCCACGACCGGCGTCGGCGTGGTACGTGTGTACTCTGCTTTTCATGGCCTACCTCCTGTCGTTCGTGGACAGGTTCCTGATGACGCTCCTGGTCGTGCCCATGGAGCACGATCTCGGCTTGAGCGACGTCCAGCTTTCCCTGGTGCAGGGCGCAGGCTTTGCCGTTTTCTACGTCCTTTTCGCCTTTCCGATCGCCCGCCTTGTCGATCGCGGCAACCGGCGGTCCATCATCGCTGCCGGAATAGCGGGCTGGAGCGTGGCCACGGCACTGTGCGGCGTCGCTTCGAACTTCTGGATGCTGCTCGCGGCCCGGATCGGGGTCGGCGGCGGAGAGGCGACGTTGGTGCCGGGCGCAACCTCCCTGCTTGCCGACCTGTTCCCGCCGCGCCGCCGCGGCGTCGCGCTCGGGTTCTTCGCCGCAGGAATCTACATCGGAAGCGCCGGGGCTCTGATCATCGGCGGCCTGTTGCTACGCGTGTTCACGGCCAGGCCGCCGGTGCTGCCGCTGCTGGGCGCTGTGCATCCATGGCAGGCAGTCTTCCTGACCCTCGGCCTGCCCGGACTGTTGCTCGCCGCGGCGATGCTCGCCGGGCGGGAGCCGTCCCGGCGCCGCGACCTGCACATGGCCGCCCATGCCAGCGTCGCCGACGTGGTCGCCTTCTACCGCAGCGAACCCGTCGCGACCCTCTGTCACCATTTGGGGTTCACCTTCATCGCGTTCGCAAGCTACGCCGGGATCGCCTGGCTTCCCACGATCTTCATCCGCGTTCACGGCTGGTCAGGCGCCCAGATCGGAACACGGCTTGGCGCCGTCGTGCTGGTGGCCGGCCCGGTCGGCTCGCTGCTCGGCGGCTGGCTTGCCGACCGCATGCAGGCACAGGGTGTCTCCGCAGGCCGTTTCCGGGTCGGCATGACCGCGGCCTGCGCATTGATGGTGCCTGGGGTGCTGTTTCCTCTCGTGCCACAGGCCGGGCTGGCCCTGGCCCTGGCCGGAGTGTTCATCCTGTGCACGAGCACCGTCTGGGGATTATCCCTGGGTGCATTGCAGGACATCGTTCCGTCGCAGATGCTCGGCCAGTCGGCGGCAATCTACTCCGCCGTGATCAACCTGATCGGACTGGGCCTGGGTCCGCTGTCGGTCGCGCTGCTCGCCCGCGCAGCCTTCCACGGGCAGGCGGCTTTGGCAGACGCCACCGCGGTCATGACGCCGCTGGCCGGAATCATCGCCGCGACCTCGTTCTGGTTCGGCAGCACTGCCTATGCGCGCGCCCGCGCGCGGCTGGCCGTGTCAGTTACCCGTCCGGCCGCCGGAGCATTGCGGTAGGTTGCGGCAGGCAAACGGCTTTCTGAATAGTACTCGATTGCTTCTTCAATGCGGGGGTAGGGTGTCGTAAATTTACTCTGGTGACCGCCTGCTCGCATTTACTCCGCTCAAAGCGGTCACGAAGGCAATTCACTTTCGCTTAGAACTGCGGTCACTGGAAGCTTTGAACTCCTCGGATCGGCACTCCACTGCTTACACCGATAGCTAGAGATCTTGACCTGTGGTCAAGCATGAGCCTGTCAGGCCAGGCAGGAAGGCGGCCGGAGTAAAGACGGACATCAGCACCAGGATTATGTCGATGATCGGGCCGAGCGATTGCGTCATCGCTTTCTTGGCGGCGTCCCGCGGCGGTAAGCCGCGTTCGGTCCAGGCCGTCGCGCCTTCGACGACGACGAAGGCATCGTCCACGACGATCCCGATCGCCAGAACTATGGCAAGAAGCGTCAATATGTTGATGCCGAAATCCAAGGCCGCCATCGCGCCTGCATTCCTCGTCTCGCCGATCGGTATGCGTATGCTGACGTACGATCCAGGAAGAAGCTTATGATCCGCGTTGTTGAACACGCCACGATTGGCAAGCGTTCCGGATGCAGTGTCTACCTGGGGCGCGGCATAATCGGTATGTCCACGGTGCGGAAAGCCGGTCTCGCCGTTCAGCCGGACCTTGACCGCCACGCTCGTCAGGTCTGCTGTCGTGAGGTGGCGCTCCTCCAAGCAGGCGCTTACACGGCCACGTCCTGTTCGCTGATGTTGAAATTGACTCAGATCGGGTCGAGTTGCGTAATCGTGGCGAGTTGGGTGGGGGAGCTGCCGCCCACCAAGGCGCCAAGATCTGCCATATGCGCACTGACTATGCCGTCGAACGGGGCAAAGACATGCGTGTATGAATACGTTATGGCGGCCTGCTCCACCGCGGCCTGAGCCTGCAAGACGGTCGCCTCGGCCGACCGTAACGTCGCCTGATCCTTCTCCGCTTCCATTTGGGAGGCATTCATGGTCTTCGCCAGGGTGGTGTACGATTGCTCTGCAGAGTATCGAACGCCGCCTTCGCCTGGTTCGACGCCAGGTTCGCCTTCGTATCGTCGAGTTGTGCCTTGTAGGGCGGCAACTCGATAGTGAAGAGACTAGTGCCTTTCTTGACGAACGAGCCGTCAGAATAATCGACCGCTTCCAGCACGCCTTGAACGCGGGCCGTGAGATTCACCGAATTGACTGCCGCGAGCTGCCCGGTTTGCGCGAGATACTCGGTCACGTCACGACGTACTGGTCGCTGCACCGTGACCTCTTGAGGCGGCGGTGGCTTGTAGCTGCTACTGGGCTTGCAACCCGCTGGACCGAACGCCAGAACACTCAGCACCAAGCCGATATCGCGAGTCCACACTAACCCATTGCAATTCAGAGTAGAAGTCGCGCCTTCAACACACAAATGGCGGTTTCCCGCTACAGCTTGCACCCAGGTCTCGCATCTAATAATCGGTTGACGAAATATCAGACCGCCCATTGCATGAGACACTGGTTTAAGACGGCATTTAGCCACGTACTCGCCGACAACCACCTTAAACCCAACCCAGCCATGACGGTAGAATGTACTGTCCAATGCCCTTATACGTTCAGTTGAAAGCGCTTCGCGTCGGCAATCCACGGTCGTTCAATCAGGGTGTTTGAGGCCGGACACTTGCGAAACTCAGACGATGTGAGATGCTCAACTACAGAGTCAGGACGAAACGGGATGACCGACCAACGTAAGCCTGCGACAGAGGCCACACGGGCCGCTAACCAGCAGGCCCTCGTGCACTTGCCACCAGATGACAACGGCGACCTCGCCGACGCACAACGCGGCCTGGTAGCCCCTCTCGATACGATGACCGTAACTTTGGAGCACAGCAAGCGAGTCGTTTGGGACATCGAGCGTTTTGCTGCCTTTCAGCAGGCCGACGCTCCGACGCCCGACAGCGTTCACCCGAGTTTATGGCGGCAGGCGAAGCTGACCACGATCAGTGGGCTTTTCCAGGTGATCGACCGGGTGCATCAGATACGCGGGCTGGACCTGTCCAACATCACGTTCATCGAAGGCAACACAGGACGCATCGTCGTGGACTCTCTCACGTCGGTCGAAGTGGCGCGCGCGGCGCTTGCCTTGGTCGAGCGCCACCTAGGCAAGCGGCCCATCGTCGCTTTGATCTACACTCATTGCCACGCCGACCACTTTGGCGGTAGCCGAGCGATCGCTGAAGCCGCGGGAGAACCCATTCCGATATTCGCTCCGGACGGGTTCATGAGGTTCGCGCTGAGTGAGAACCTCCACGCCGGCAATGCGATGCAGCGGCGCGCCGCTTACATGTATGGAGCGACGCTGCCCGCCGACGCGATGGGGGTAGTCGACGCGGGCCTTGGAAAGACAACGTCGCAGGGAACCTCGAGCTTGGTCCCGCCCAACCGGTCGATTTGCACGACCGGAGAACAAGTGACGATCGATGGCGTGGATTTCGTCTTCCAACTGACTCCGGACACCGAGGCGCCAGCCGAGATGCATTTCTATCTGCCCGGCTTGCGGGCGCTGTGTATCGCCGACAACGCCTGCGCGGGAATGCACAACCTCTACACGCCCCGTGGAGCGCAGGTGCGCGATGCTCTGGCGTGGATAGCGGCACTCGACAAAGCTCTAGAAATGTTTGGCGACCAAGCTGAGGTGGTGTTCGGTGGCCACCACTGGCCGCGTTGGGGCAAAAGCGCCGTCCGGGACTACCTGGAAGCACAGCGGGACCTCTACCGTTACATCCATGACCAGACACTGAGGCTGACTAATCATGGGCTGACGATGACAGAGATCCCCGAGGCGTTGCCTCCACCTGCCGACCTGGCTGGTCTGTGGTTCGTGCGAGAGTACTACGGAACGTTGAACCACAACGCCAAGGCTGTCTATCAGCGCTATCTTGGCTACTTCGACGGTAACCCTGCAACGCTCAACCCGTTGTCGCCCGAAGCTGCAGGGCGCCAGTACATCACCTTCATGGGCGGCGCTGCTTCTCTGCTAGAACAAGCCCGCGCAAGTTTTGGTCGAGGAGAATACCGGTGGGTGGCACAGGTCGTCAACCACCTGGTGTTTGCCGAACCATCGAACAAAGACGCCCGCATGCTGCAAGCGGACGCACTCGAGCAACTCGGCTACCAGTCGGAATCGGCAGTCTGGCGAAACTTCTACCTCGCGGGTGCGCAGGACCTCCGTCGGGAAGATACATCACCAGCTAGGGTAGGCTCGCCTCGCTTGCTCGCGGCGCTGCCGGTCGGACAGCTGTTCGATTATCTTGCCGTCAGTCTGAACGGTCCTAAGTCAGCCGGGCTGGAGATCACAGTCGACTGGCACGTTACCGATCAGGATGTTTATCATAGGATGTTCATCCGAAACGGAACTCTGCGTCATAAACAGATAGATGATAGTCCCGAAAGTCTCCCAGCTGCTGACGTAACAGTCGTTTTGCCACGCGCCGTCCTGGGAAAACTATTCTCCGGCGAGGTGACGTTGGAGGCGGCAACAGAACACCAGTGGCTGACTTTCAAGGGCGACATAGATGCCTTAGGTCGAGCGCTCAGGATGTTCGATCGCTTCGACCGAAGTTTCTCAATCGTAACCCCCTAAACGGTTTCGTGGCTATTAGATAAATGGTCGCTCGTGCTGCATCGTCTTTCACAAAGAGGCTTCCGATTGAGACGAATGCGTCCTCTGTTTCCTGACATGCCACTCTAAGTGGCACTAAGGACAAGCATTAAACAAACGAGCAATCGTGTTACGACATCGAGTGCTGAAATGACTACGATCGATTCGACTGTCTCCATACAATAGCTAACTGCTTTATAGGCGGCGTTGCGGGACGGGAAGGTGGGTAACGCAGCACGCCGTTATTACACAAGTTTCTAGAACTCGTGATGCGTACTCGTTTGAACAAGGCAGTTGTTAAACACTATAAACTCCCGGTCTTGAGTTGCCGCGCGTATTTGGCGATCGTGCTTCATCGAATGGCCCGCGAAATGCACAAAAACCAGACCTGCCTACTGGGTGGCGGCTTCAATCGTACGATAGCCTGAACGCGGTTAGACATCTGACCATGAGGTGTTTTAACCGGTCTAAGACGTATGGTAATCTCAAAGCTGGGCCACCCAAAGCACATCCGCGCAAACAGCCATCCCTCAGTGTGTCAGGTGACCTACAGCAACGCAGACTCGTCCGTAACCGACAGCGCTGTTAGGCTACTCTAAGCGCATCGGTTTAGTTCGGCTGGCAAGACGCTCCTTGGGGTCCTAGGTGCATCCCGTCAGGGCACACGGTCGGAACACAGGTACGCCCGTCGGCCGTCAAGTGAGTAGCTTTAGGGCAGGTTCCGTCCGATGCGGGAGCGGCACCCCCCGTCAGCAACTTATTAACGACACCGCCGGGTATGCATTGTCCGTTAACATCTCGATGCATGCCAACCCCGCAGAAGTCATCCACCTTGATGATCGACATGCCCGGGACCGCCTGTGACATCATCGCCGGCGAAGCGGCGGCTGAACCAAACGACAGGCCAGCCGTCAGAAATCCGATGCAGCACGGAAAAAGTTTCATGTATTTACCCTCCTATGACCTACAGTCTCGTCATATACGCAAGGCGCTGCGGAAAGTTGAGAACGGCACCACTCGCATTTTGAGTAATCAAAGTAAATCGGGAGTCTAGGCCGTGTGGACAGACTTCTGAAAGTGAATCGTAGCTGTTCCTGAACCGGGATTTGTCGGGTTATCAGGTTCGTAACTAGGGCCGACCATGTCAGGGAGATGACGGAACGGAGCCGTGCGGTCTTGCTCGATGTGTCTGATGCGATGCAGCCCGCGCTGGCAAATCGAGGCATTACAACCGTAAGTTACTCAAGCATTTCAGGTTTTCACAAGTTACGACATCAGCCGGTGGGCACTCTTCCAGGCGTAGGGCGACTGGAACAGCGTCTGGAAGCCGTTCGGGTGGCTGAGCCGCCCGGGCATGTCCGAGGCATTCCTCAAACTTTGACCGAAGCCAGCCAGTGCACCTAGTCAAAGACGTTCAACAGCACCGTGACGCGCAGGCATGTGTCGCTGCCGGCGTAAACGCACAACGAGGCGCTCGAGCGCCGGGTCTTTGCGTAAAGCCCACCTTAAAACGTATCTCGACGGCTTACTAATCGCCTTTCACCCAGTCGACGGCAAGGTGAGCGATCGAGTGCAGCTCGAGACATCTCTCGACATCGGTCCAGGCGTCTGGGCCGCGCGCGGCTGTCACAGACAAAGCCCACGATCAGAAGCCGATCGAAAGGCTTGCGGAAAGTCGCGCGTCTTCCCCGGTATCCCATCGATCCAACGGAAGTGGGTCTGCAATTAAGTAGATTGTACTGTCGTCCGAACCCAACCTTAGGTTACAGCAGGAGCCGGGGAGTCGAGAGAGCCTGGCCGGACTTCACGAAATCATGACGATCGATCGTATGACACCGACGATTGCTGGGTTAGCTGCCGAACACATAGATCAACAGCTCGATCAATGATTTGGCGGGTCCAGGTAAACTGAGAGATAGCGATGAAGGCGGTTGCTTCGGGCGGCTTGACTTGCTTCCGTTCGACCGCGTCAGTCCTTTTAAAACATCGGCTTATGGTATGTGTCGGGCGAGCGAGGCAGTCTCTGTTTGGAGGCGAGTAGATTATCGGGTGAAATACCATAGTTTCCAGAAACAAGCCGGGGAGGGCGGCTTCATGTCGAGGTGGCAGGTACGATGAGTTGATCAAGATCGGCCTAAGAAGGTGCGATGTCCTGAACGCAGGAGTTCCAGCGCAATGCGTGTCGTCGTAGATCTAAATCGCTGCCAGGCCTATGCACAATGTTGCTTCTTGGCTCCGCACGTCTTTGAACTTCAGGGGCAGGAGGTCCTCCTCTATAACCCGGAACCGGACGAGCAGTACCGGTTGCACATACTTCGCTCCGTAGCGGCCTGCCCTGTACAAGCCATCATGGCGGAAGACTCCGCAACCGACCCTGTAACTGAGGTGGCATTGCATGCCCGGTGATGTCGCGAGCATCGTGATCGTGGGCGCGTCTCTCAGCGGCTTGCGAGCAGCCGAGGCTCTCAGGAACAACGGCTACCGGCGAAAGCTGTTGATCGTCGGCGAGGAAGCCCACCCTCCTTACGACCGTCCGCCGTTATCCAAGCAGGTATTGTTTGGGTTGGCGAAACCCGACCGTACCGCGCTTCCCAGCATCGGCGGCTTGGACGCCGAGTGGCGCCTTGGGATCGCGGCCACCGGGCTCGACCTCCTTGAGAGAAGGGTCACGCTGGGTGATGGCCAGAGTGTCGGCTTCGACCGCCTGTTGATCGCGACAGGCACACGCGCACGCGCCTGGCAGGTGCCCGCCGAGGCCGGCCTTGCTGGCGTCATGACCTTGCGCACCAGCGAGGATGCCGCTGCGCTCAAGGCAGCCCTCGATGCAAAGCCGCGACGGGTCGTGGTGATCGGCGGTGGTTTCACGGGTTGCGAAATCGCGTCGGCGTGCCGCGAACTGGACATCCCCGTAACGCTCATCGAACGCAGCGCCACACCGCTTTCCGGCGCGCTGGGCTGTGTAGTCGGGCGGGTCGCAGCGTCCTTGCAGCGGGCTCACGGCGTTGATCTACGCTGCGACAGCTCCGTAGCCCGGCTCGAAGGCGATGCGGCCGGCCATGTCCGGCGGGTCCACCTGGAAGGTATCGAAGAGCCCGTCGAGGCCGACCTCGTCGTCGTGGCGCTTGGCTCGATCCCGAACGTGGAATGGCTCGCGGGATCGGGGCTGGCGATCAGCTCAAGGGGAGTTGCCTGCGATCCCGGCTGCCGCGCCTACGACCGTAATGGCATCGCGGTCGAGACGGTCTACGTCTCTGGCGACGCCGCCCGTTTCCCGCACCCGCTCTTCAACTTCGAGTTCATGACGCTCGAGCACTGGGGAAACGCAGTCTCGCAGGCGAACGTCGCCGCCGAGAACATGATCAATCCCCACGGCGCCCGCCGGCCGCACATCGGCGTCCCGGCCTTCTGGTCCAGCCAGTTCGGCATCAGCATGAAATCCGTCGGCGTACCGGCGGCGGCAGACCATCTCGCGTTTATCCAGGGATCTCCCGATCAGGGAAGATTCCTCGCCGTCTATGGAAAGCAGGGCCGGCTTGTTGCCGCTGTCGGTTTCGATCATGGCAAGTGGCTCCAGCACTACGAAGCCCTGATCGAATCCGGCGCGGACTTTCCCGGCGTCGCAGGCATGGACGCATCCAAGGACATGACGGTGATGGAGCCGGAGTTTCCACATCCGTCCCGCGGGGGGCTGAATGCCTACATCACCCTAAGCGGTCACTTGCCCAGCGATCGCGAGACGACCTTGCACTTGGCTGGTAAGCCATCGCAGTCCACCGGCTCCGTAACTTCGGACAATCCCTCTGGACACCCGTCCTCGAACGGCCCCGTCGGCCCTGCATCAACAAGCCTGGAGCGCACCTCATGAGCACGTCGTGTCCGTTCCAGCGAGCCCTGGAGCCCGCGAACAGGCCTGATCCGTATCCCCTCTACGCACAGGTATCCCGCACACCGTCTTGCCTGGACGATGGCAGGTACGTGGTAACGGGCTACTCCGACGTGCTCGCGCTGTTGCATGATCCTCGTCTGACCTCCGCAGGTGAGACAGGCGGCGAGGCGGGCGGCGACGCGCCGCACAGGCCGGCCCGCGTCGATTTGTTGAGGCTCGATCCGCCCGATCACGACCGGATACGCCGGATCATGATGCGCCATTTCGGGCCGCCCAACCAACCCTACCTGATCAGCGGGCTCGAGGGTGAGATCACGAAGACGGCCAACGATCTCATCGATGCGTTTCCGGCCGGCGCCGCGGTCGACGTGGTCGAGTCGTTCGCCCATCCCTTGCCGCTGGCGATCATCCGCAAGATCATGGACATCCCGAAAGAGGACGAGGGTCGGTTTCGCGAGTGGGTCGAGGCCGTTACAGGTGGAACAGGGGAAACCAAGCCGTCCGACGAAGCTGCCGACGCGTTCAAGAAGCTGAGCGGATACCTCGCTGAGATGGCGGATTCCCGGCGTGGCGGCTCCGGCCGAGATTTCCTCTCCGGCCTGGTCAACGACGACGGGCCGGAAGGACGCCTTCCGGAA
Source organism: uncultured Acetobacteraceae bacterium (assembly GCA_964242595.1). Lineage (GTDB taxonomy): Bacteria > Pseudomonadota > Alphaproteobacteria > Acetobacterales > Acetobacteraceae > BOG-908. The sequence continues at coordinate 96,357 of CAXTBC010000001.1, forward strand.
AAGATCATCGGGCCGATGTCTGCCCTGTTTCTCATCGCCGGGCACGAGACGACGGTGAACCTGATCGCGAACGGGATCCTGACCCTGCTGCGGCATCCCGAGCAGCGGCTTCGCTTGCGCCAGTCTCCCGAGCGCGCCGTTCGGATCGTCGAAGAACTGCTTCGTTTCGAGCCGCCTGTCCAATTCATGCAAAGCCGGATGACCCTCGCCGATGTCGAAGTCGGCGGCGTTACGATCCCGGCCGGACGAAACGTCGTTTTGCTGCTGGCCGCGGCAAACCGGGACCCGGAACGCTTCGAACGGCCTGAGGACTTCGATCCGGACCGGCCGGATAACCAGCATCTAGGCTTCGGAAGTGGCGTGCACAGCTGCTTCGGCGCTCCGCTCGCCCGGTTAGAGGGCCAGGTTGCGCTCAGGGCCTTCTTCGACCGGCTGGACAATCCGAAGCTTTCCGAAGCCCCTCCGTACCGCATCAGCCCGCTTCTGAGAGGTCCCAGCAAACTCTGCGTCGCCTACGACGCCGTGCGCGCCCAGGACCCATGATGGGCAACGTTACGAACGTCAATCATACGATAACGCTTCGGCGGGTCATGCTCTCTGGCCGGCGAAATCCCTCATCCGCAGCTTGGTTGGGTTAGACAGATGAGAGTCGTCGTAGCGCTTGCGCCCTTCCTCCTTTTCCTCGCCATTCAACGTCTGGTCGGCATCGAAACCGGGTTGCTGGCGGCAGCCGTTGCTGCCTGTCTGCTGTTGGTTGTCGACCTCGTCCTGCTGAAAAAGTCTTTGAAGATACTCGAAATCGGCACCGCCGTGCTGTTTGCCTCACTGGCCACCTACGTCAACGTCTCGGATGCCCACTGGTCTGTGGCGCGCGTGCGGCTGGCCGTCGATACGGGGTTGTTCCTGATCATCGTCATCTCCCTCCTCATCAGGCAGCCTTTTACCTTGCAGTATGCACGCGAGAGTGTTCCGCAGGAACGCTGGGACCGGCCCGAATTCATAAAGCTGAACTACGTCGTGACGGCCGTGTGGGCGTGCGCTTTTGCCGTAACCGTAGCCGTGGACGCTGCCTGGGCAACGATCCCACGTTTCCCACCCCTGATCGTGATCGTGGTGTCCGTGTTGGCGGCAATGGGCGCTGTCCGATTTCCGTCCTGGTACTCCGCGCGGCAACAGGCAAAGACGTCAGGGCCGTCGCAAGAACCCGATGCCAGAATGCAGCAGAAGGTTAAAAGGATGGAACAGAGACTGAGGGAGCGGAGCAGGTCATGAGACCGGCCCGGCCCGATCGTGTAGCCCCGTTGCGGCCGCGAGTGGAACCTGGAATGGTCCGGCGTCTTTTGCCGATTCGCGCATTTTGATCGGGATAGGGCCGCTTGGCTGATCCCACACCAGGTTCCCTTCTCAAGTTTCGGCTGATCATCACCGGGCTGATGCTCGCCCTGACACTGGCGTCTCTCGACCAGAACATCGTCGCAACGGCCCTGCCGAGTATCACCGCCGATCTCGGCGGCCTGCAGCATCTATCCTGGGTGGTGACTGCCTTTGTGGTCACCAGCACGGTGTCCGCACCACTCTATGGCCGCCTGAGTGACCAATACGGACGCAAGCCCGCCTTCGTGGTCTCCATAAGTGTTTTTCTCGTGGGCTCTATACTCTGTGGATTGGCCGCGAACATGACCCAGCTGATCGGGTTCCGTGCGCTGCAAGGGCTCGGCGCCGGTGGCCTGATCGTCCTCGCGCAGACGGTGATCGGAGACCTTGTCTCGCCGCGGGAGCGCGGACGCTACCAGGGGCTGTTTTCGGCTGTGTTCGCCGGATGCTCCGTGGCAGGGCCGGTGATGGGCGGCTTCATCACACAATACGCGAGTTGGCGCTGGATATTCTACATCAACCTGCCGGTCGGGGCAGCGGCACTCGCGCTGATCGTCTTGAACCTCCGGTCAGGCAACAGCGGCCCTGCGGCCCGGTTCGACCTGCCTGGCGTGTGCCTGCTGGTGGTAGGCACCGCCAGCCTTTTGTTGATGCTGAGTTGGGGCGGCAGCATCTATCCCTGGTTGTCGGCCGAGGTGCTTGGCCTCACTGTGCTTTCAGCTTGTGCATTCGGGTTGCTCTGCCTGGCCGAGAAGCGGGCGGCCGAGCCGATCCTGCTACCTGCGTTGTTCGGCAACCGGATATTCGTCGTGGGCGCATCGGTGATCGCTCTCTCCACGATGGCGCTTTTCGCAGCGGCGGTCTTCCTGCCCTTGATGTTTCAGCTCTTGATGGGGGTCAGCCCCGCACGCGCTGGACTCATGGTGGCACCCATGATGGGAGGCATGATCGTGTCTTCCTTCGTCGGTGGGCGCCTGGTCTCGCTCACCGGCCGCTACAAGCGCTTCCCTGTCTTCGGACTGGCGGTGGCAACGCTGTCGTATGGCGCGCTCGCCTGGGAAACACGTGTCAGCGCAAAGGCGCTTCCGATCGAATTGACCCTCGTCTTCATGGGTCTCGGGATAGGCTTCGTGTCACCGAACCTCACGACAGCCATTCAGAGCGCGGTCGAACGCCGGGATATCGGCGGCGCCACCTCCACGGCCGCCTTCTTCCGCCAACTGGGCGGAGCCATAGGGGTGGCGCTCGCCGGGGCGATACTCGCAGCCCACCTGACGCAATTACCCTCCGCCCAGGGTTCGTCCGGTAACGGTCTACCCGACTTCAACAAGCTGTCGGTGGCACAGCGCGGCCTCACGTTGACTGCGTATCATGAAGGTTTGTCTTGGGCCTTTGGCGCAGGAGCGATCATAGCTGCCATCGCCTTCGCGTCCGTGCTGTTCCTGCCGGAAAAGCCGCTCCGGTCTGGGCCGGACAATCAGGGCAGCTGACGCGCTGGGACCGCCGTCGGCTTCAAGGAGGACGAGATGTCACAGCCCGACCGACCCCGCCCTCGCGCGCCGCTTCCCTCGCTGATCGTGATAGCGGCCGTGGTGGGCGCCACCGCCACCGCCTTCGCCTATACCGCAGGCTGGCTCTCGCCGCACCGACTGACCCCGTCTCTGATCGTGGCCGGCTTCCACGCGCCCAAGCCGGCCGATCTCGGCCACCGGCGTAACCACGCCAAAGGCGTTTGCTTCACAGGCCTGTTCGAAGCCAACGGCTCCGGCGCAACGCTGTCTCGGGCAGGAGTGTTCGTCACCGGCGCCTACCCGGTGGTGGGCCGGTTAAACCTCGGCACGCCCAATCCCGTGGCAAAGGACGCCAGCGTCCGGGTGCGCGGCCTCAGCATCCAGGTCAAGCCGCCGGGCGGCCAGGAATGGCGCAGCGGCATGATCAACGCCCCGTTGTTCTCGGTCTCCACGCCGCAAGCCTTCTATGCCATGCTGATCGCCACCGGCTCGAAGGACCCGAACACGATGGCCGCCTTCGTCGCGGCCCACCCCGAGTTCAAGCCTTTCGGCGTCTGGGCCAAGACTGGGTCCTGGACCGGTTCCTACGCCGAGGAACGCTACAACAGCCTAAACGCCTTCCGCTTCATCGACGCGTCCGGCACCGCGCATGCCGTCCGCTGGTCGATGCTGCCGGCGGCGCAACCGGTCACGATCGATCCCGCATCTCTCGAAGCCGGCGGTCCCGACGTGCTGGAGCAGGAGATCACCAGGCGCGTGCAGGCCGGCCCGGTGCGCTGGACCATGCAGGTGACGGTGGCTGAACCGACCGACCCCACCGCAGATCCCACCAAGCCGTGGCCAGCTGACCGGCGCACGCTCGATGTCGGCACGCTGGTGGTGAACCAGATGCAGCCCGAGCGCGACGGACCATGTCGCGACATCAACTACGACCCCACCGTGCTGCCGGACGGCATCGCCACCTCGGACGATCCCTTCCCGGCAGCGCGCTCGGCTGCCTACGCGGTCTCCTACGATCGGCGCACGGCGGAGGCCGCCGACTACCCGCGAACAGCACCCATCCACGGGGAGGGAGCCCGTCCATGACCGCCACCACTGTCACCGTCGTTCCCCCCCGCTTCACCCCGTTGCAGCGCGTGCTGCACTGGCTGATGGCAGCCTGCATCCTGTCCATGTTGTTCATCGGTGTCGGCATGGTCTCCACGGTCAGCCAGCGCTACCTGACGCTGGTCTCGATCCACAAGCCGCTCGGCATCGCCATCCTGGTGCTGGTGCTGGTCCGGATCGTGGTGCGCCTGCGTTTCGGCGCTCCGCCGCTGCCGGCCGACCTGCCAGAACCGATGAAGCTCGCGGCCAGCCTGTCCCACTACGCCTTCTACGCGCTGATGGTTGCGATGCCGCTGATCGGCTGGGGCATGCTGTCCGCCGCAGCCTTTCCTGTGCAGGTGCTTGGCTTTACCCTGCCGCCGATCCTGCCGCAGAGCGACGCCCTGCACAGCCTGCTATGGACCGCGCACCGCACGTTGGCCTTCGCGTTCTTCGCGTTGATCATGCTGCATCTTGGCGCCGCGTTGTTCCACGCACTGGTCCGCCGAGACGGGGTGTTCGAAGCGATGGCACCGGTGCCGGACCGCAGCGTCGCCACCGCGGCCGAGTAGGCCAGGTATCGACGATCGGAGGGCTTGACCTCAAAGCAGGCATGGGGCTCTGCCTCAAACCCCGTCGTGCGTAACACGCAGTCGCGCGACCAGGCCTCGAGGCACCAGACCCCCAATCTGTTTGAGGCACCAGACCTCGGGGCGACGACGAAGTGGTATTCACGCACGCGTCGTCAGGCCGCTACGCCTGACGGCCGTGGAGGCCTGATCTCTCACGAGGCAGAAGCTTCTTGCCTCTTTTTCTCGAAAAAGAAGGTTTCCTCGCTTCCCGAACACCCTAACGAACGCACGGCACACCCCGGCGTTGGACAATCCGGCAAGGGCGAACCCCGCCCCCGACGACCGGAGTGTCAACCAATGCTGAGATACGCCCTCCTCTTCGCCCTCATCTCCATCATCGCCGGCGTCCTCGGCTTCAGCGGCATCTCGGCAGCCACCGCCGGCATCGCCAAGATATTCTTCTTCATCGCCATCGCCATCTTCCTGCTGTTCGTCATCCTGGCCATCACCGGCATCAACCTGATCAGCTAGGCACAGGGACAGCACCCGCCTTGGCCGACGAGGAACACGCGCCGGAAATGGTCCGGCGCAACATCGAACGCGTGCTCCGCCTCGAGGAGTACGCGTCCCGCAGCAAGACAACCCCTGACGCGGTGATCGACTGGATCGGCCGCTTCGTCGGCACGCTCACCTTCGTGGCGATCCACCTGGCCCTGTTCGCCACCTGGACCACCCTCAACAGCGGCGCCTTCCACCTGATCACCCCGTTCGACCCCTACCCGTTCAACTTCCTCTCCATGGTCTCCTCGTGCGAGGCGGTCATCCTGACCGCCATCGTGCTGATGGCACAGAACCGCCTCAAGGGCCTGGCGGACCGGCGCGACCACTTCGACTTGCAGGTCAACCTGATGGCCGAACAGGAAGCCTCCATCACCATCCAAATGCTCGACAGGATCAGTCGCAAACTCGGCGTCACCCAGGAAAACCCCGAAGAAGCCCTGGCGCTGAGCCGCACCTCGTCTCTCGAACACGTCGTCGAGGAACTCCACGCGCAGTTGCCGGACAGCGAGACGACGGACCTGCCAGGGCCGGAGTAGGGGGGGGGAAGCAAGGAAGGAAGGCCTTCTTTTCTGAAGAAAAGAAGCAAAAGACTTTTGTCAGTGCTGTCGCGGACTGGCTGAGCTGTTCGGCTTCATTATAAGAGACAGTTGGTTGTTCTCCGAAGAAGATGTTGTGCCGCCCGAACGGCGACTTCAACCAGTCGGTAGCTGATGGAATAAACCGGAGGCGAACGGGCAGCTATGGAGCGAGGACCTGTGATAAGCGGCCATCCGCCGGCGATCCCCGGTCGGCAGCTATCGACCGCATCTACGACGTTCACGCGTTGTCGACGGGTCTCCAACAGCGGTCATTCCCGCAGCACCGTCTGACGCCGGCTCAGCGTCGATCGTGGCCATCCAGCGACGGTAGACTACGCCCACCCCTTGCACTGGAGCGTCGGGAACAGGAGTGTAGAGAGCACCTAGAGGTCCCGTAAGAAATGCCAATCAACGATGAAATTCGCTCTGCATCTCTTGCATATATCGAAGCACATCTGATCGATGAAAGTTTAATAAGAACAGGCTTTTCTTTTATACAGGACGAACGACTGATTGATTTAATCGTTCTGGAGCTTAAGTCGGCTCGTTACATATTCAGGGTCATGGAGATGCTTGATCTCCGCGATACGTTCTCACATCCATTCTGCAAATTCCAGATTATACAATATGCGGGCGTCATTGAAGCCGCCGTTGATCATCTGCTGTTTGACAGGACATACACCAACCCGAAATTGGCGGAGAAAGTCGACCAAGCTAGAGATCGTCTCCAGAAAAGTGAAACATTGAGGACTGTGTCCGGTTTAGCATCTAAAACAAGCATAACATTCGACGGAAAAGATGCGTTTTTTGCTATTTTGGCAAAAAATATCAAACATAGAGTTAACATAAACTTTGATGATAGATTAAAAGAATGCTTAGGCTTGAGTTTTATTGATCAGCGTCTTTCAACCGAGCTATCTGGTTTCTATAAACAGCGTCACTCTGTACATCTCTCGGCAAAATTAAAACACAGCATATCTATCGAATTAGGGGATACGAGGCGCGCGTTCAGACGCATAAACGCGTTATGCGAAAACGTGAAGCGTGGCTTTCAAAAGCATCAAGAGCCGTAACACCCATGCCAGCCATCGGCCAGTTCACACCAATATGGAAGGTCGGCCATTTGGGTTCCGCCGTAAAGCGGACAGGCAGCTACCCACCAAACTTCACCATCTAGGTAGGTGAACGTGACGTCCGCTTCGTAGCGACAGCCTGGCTCGCCTGACGACCGAAATCAGGCGCAAATCGGGCCCTGCATCCAGCGCAGCAAAACCTCGTCGACCTCTCTTGGCTAACCTGATTCTGAGCGTATCTCAACGAAATACGCGCGAGGCAACCTCACGCCCTCAACCCTCTCTCCAACAGCCCCGCCCCCCTAACAAGTCCCCTTCTCCAACTCCCGCAACACCGCCTCCCCCATCACACCCGTCCCCACCCGAGCCGCGCCCGGCGCCATGATGTCGGCCGTCCGCAACCCGTTGTTCAGCACGCGAACGATTGCCCGCTCCAGATCGCCCGCCATCTCCTCCATCCCGAAAGACGTGCGCAGCAGCATCGCAAAACTCAACATCTGCGCCAGCGGGTTGGCAATCCCCCGCCCCGCAATGTCCGGCGCGCTGCCGTGGATAGGCTCGTACAGTGCGTGCCGGCGTCCGTCCTCCTGCACCGCGCCCAGCGTGGCCGAGGGCAGCATCCCCAGGCTCCCCGTCAGCATCGCCGCCAAATCCGAAAGCAGGTCGCCGAACAAATTCGTCGTCACGATCACGTCGAACTGCAGCGGCTGGCGCACCATCTGCATCGCGCAATTGTCCGCCAGCACGTGCGTCAGCGTCACGTCGGGATACTCGGCCGCACCCAGCGCGGTCATCGTCTCGCGCCACAGCAGGCCGCTCTCCATCACGTTGGATTTCTCCACGCTCGCCACCCGATGCTTGCGCAGCCGCGCCAGCTCGAACGCCACGCGGCCCACCCGCTCTATCTCGTGCGTGGCGTACACTTCAGTGTTCACGCCCCGCCGGCTGCCGTCAGCCAGCGTCTCCACGCCGCGCGGCTCGCCGAAATAGATGCCTCCGGTGCTCTCGCGCACGATCATCATGTCCAGCCCGCGCACGATCTCAGGCTTCAACGAACTCGCACTCACCAACGGGTCGTACACCACCGCCGGCCGCAAATTGGCGAACAGTCCCAGCTCCTGCCGCAACCCCAAAATGGCCACCTCGGGCCGCTTGTCGAACCCCACATGCGCCCAGGCCGGCCCGCCCACCGCGCCGAACAGCACCGCGTCCGCCGCCCGCGCCAGCGCCACCGTGCTCTCAGCCAACGGTGTGCCGCGCGCGTCGATCGACGCGCCGCCCACCAGGTCCTCCTCCACCTCGAACACCACGCCGCGGCGGCGCGCCAGCCAGTCGACCACGCGCTTCACCTCACGCATCACTTCGGGGCCGATGCCGTCTCCCGGGAGCAGCAGCAGTTTCTTGTGCGTGGTCATCAGAACCCCCGAAAGTAAGCAAGGCCTTCTTTTCTGAAGAAAAGAAGCAAAAGACTTTTATCCGCGCTGTCGCGGACCTTTCAACAACGCGCGCGCAAAGTCAGCAAAAGCTTTTGGTTTTTTTCTCGAAAAAGAACTCTTCCTTTCCTAACCTACCGCAATCGCCGGCAACCAAGGCTGCGCTTCCCCGCGACACGCCTCGAACGCGTCGATCGCCGAACCCCGCTGCATCGTCTGCCCGATCTCGTCCAGCCCGCCCAGCAGCATCTCCCGCCGCAACTTGTCCACGCTGAACCCGATCTCCTCGCCGTTCGGCCGCACCACCACCTGCCGCTCCAGATCCACCGTGACGCGCGCGTTGGCGCCCAACTGCGCATCCTGCATCAGCAGGTCGCACACCGCGCGGGGCAGGGCGATCGGCAGCACGCCGTTCTTGAAGCAGTTGGTGTGGAAGATGTCGGCGAAATCCGGCGCGATCACGCAGCGTATGCCGAAATCCAGCAGTGCCCACGGCGCGTGTTCGCGCGAACTCCCGCACCCGAAGTTTTCATGCGCGATCAGGATCTCCGCCGAACGGTAGGCCGGCCGGTTCAGCACGAACTCCCCTCGCTCCGCCCCGCTATCGTCGTAACGCAGGTTGGCGAACAAATGCACGCCCAGCCCGCTGCGCCGAATCGTCTTGAGGAAGCGGGCAGGGATGATCTTGTCGGTATCCACGTTGGCCACCGGCATCGGCGCCGCCACGCCCGTCAGCACCGTGAACGCCTGCATCATACCAGCTCCCGCACGTCGCACAGATGCCCGGTCACCGCCGCGGCCGCCGCCATCGCCGGCGAGACCAGATGTGTGCGCCCGCCCGGCCCCTGCCGCCCCTCGAAATTCCTGTTGCTGGTGCTGGCACAACGCTGGCCCGCCGTCAGCTTGTCCGGGTTCATCGCCAGGCACATCGAACAGCCGGGCTCGCGCCACTCGAACCCCGCCTCGGTCAGCACGCGGTCCAGGCCCTCCGCCTCGGCCGCCAGCTTCACCAGGCCGGAACCCGGCACCACCATCGCCCGCACGCCCGCCGCCACCCGCCGCCCGCGCACCACCGCTGCCGCAGCCCGGATGTCCTCGATCCGCCCGTTCGTGCAGCTACCGATGAACACCACGTCCACCGGCACCTCGGCCAGCCTCTGCCCGGGCACCAGCGCCATGTAGTCCAGCATGCGCACCAGTTCCGCCCGCTTGGCCGCGTCGTCCACCGCCGCCGGGTCCGGCACCACGCCGGTGATCGGCGCCACCGCCTCCGGGCTCGTCCCCCAGCTCACCATCGGCGCGATCTCCGCCGCGTCCATCACCACAATGCTGTCGTACACAGCATCCGCGTCGGAAGCCAGGCTCCGCCAATACGTCACCGCCGCGTCGAACGCCTCGCCCTGTGGCGCGAAAGGCCGCCCGCGCACGTAGTCGAACGTCACGTCGTCGGGCGCCACCATCCCCGCCCGCGCGCCCGCCTCGATGGACATGTTGCACACCGTCAGCCGCCCGGCCATGTCCAGCCCGCGCACCGCCGCGCCGGCGAACTCGATCACGTGCCCCGTGCCGCCCGCCGTCCCGATGCGACCGATCACCGCCAACACCAGGTCTTTCGCCGTAACCCCGGGTGCCAGCACGCCGTCCACCCGCACCAGCATGTTCTTCGCCGGTCGCTGCAGCAACGTCTGCGTCGCCAGCACGTGCTCCACCTCGCTGGTGCCGATCCCGAACGCCAGCGCCCCCAGCGCCCCATGCGTGGACGTATGCGAATCCCCGCAAACGATCGTCATCCCCGGCAAGGAAATCCCCTGCTCAGGCCCCACGATGTGCACGATCCCCTGCCGCGCATCCAGCAGCGGAAAGTAGGGCACCCCGAACTCGGCCACGTTGCGCTCAAGCGTCTCCACCTGCAGCCGGCTCTCTGCCTCAGCAATCCCCGCCCGCCGGTCGCTGGTCGGCACGTTGTGGTCCGTCACCGCGATCGTGGCGTCCGGCCGCCGTACCCGTCGCCCCGCCACCCGCAGCCCCTCGAAGGCCTGCGGCGACGTCACCTCGTGCACAAGGTGACGGTCGATGTACAGCACGCACGTGCCGTCCTCGAGCCGCTCCACCACGTGCGCGTCCCAAACCTTGTCGAAGAGCGTCCTGGGCATCTGGCGGGCTCCTGCGGAAAGGAAGGCAAGGCCGGGGGCTCTGCCCCTGGACCCCGCTGGGGACAAGTCCCCAGACCCCGGCTTCGCCTTAGGGAGTGTGCGAAGGGGGCCACAGTAACCTGGCCAAGACGTGTGCGCCCCCCTTCGCACACTCCCTAAACAAACAGGTTCTAAGGATTTGTCCTTAGCGGGGGTCCAGGGGGCAGAGCCCCCTGGCCTTACTCGGCCGCAGCCACGTCCTTGGGCACCTCGCGCGCCTTCTCGGCGATACGCGCCGACTTGCCCCGCCGCCCACGCAGGTAATACAGCTTAGCCCGCCGCACATCGCCGCGCCGCACCACCTCGATCTCGGCAATCTGCGGCGAGTACAGCGGGAACACCCGCTCCACACCCTCGCCGTAGCTGATCTTGCGCACCGTAAAACTGCTGTTCAGCCCGCGGTTGCTGCGCGCGATACACACGCCCTCGTAAGCCTGCACCCGCGTCCGCTCGCCTTCCACAACGCGCACGCTCACCTTCAGCGTGTCGCCAGGCGCAAATGTCGGCACCGCGCGCGCGGCAGTCAGGCGGGCCATCTCTTCGGCCTCGAACGTCTGGAGCAGGTTCATCGTGACAATCCTTTGTCTTGCAAGTTGATTACGGCGCGCCCACGCAAGACGCAACATTCTTCGGGTAGGCCGCCCACAAGTCTGGCCTGCGCAGCCGCGTGGCCGCCTCAGCCTCCGCCAACCGCCACGCAGCAATGGCCGCGTGGTTGCCCGACAGCAGCACCGCCGGCACTGCCCGCCCACACCACTCCGCCGGCCGCGTGTAGTGCGGATACTCCAGCAGCCCGCCGGAAAAACTCTCCTCCACGGCGCTCTCCGCCGCCCCCATAACCCCGGGCAGCAGCCGTACCACCGCGTCCAGCAGCACCATCGCCGGCAGCTCCCCGCCCGACAGCACGTAATCCCCCACGCTGACCTCCTCGGCCCCTGCCGCCTCCACCGCCCGCTGGTCCACCCCCTCGTAGCGCCCGCACAGCAGCACCACGCCGGGCCCCGCCGCAAAATGCTGCACGTCGGCCTGCCCCAGCCGCCGCCCCCGCGGTGTCAAATACACCACCGGCCGACCGTCCCGCACCTCGTCTAGCGCCGCGCTCACCACGTCCGGCCGCATCACCATGCCCGGCCCGCCGCCGAACGGCGTGTCGTCCACCCTCCGGTGCGTGTCCGTCGCACTCGCCCGGATGTCGCGCGCCTCCAGCCGCCACACGCCCGCCGCCAGCGCCCGCCCCGCCAGGCTCTGCCCCAGCGGCCCGGGAAACATCTCCGGAAACACCGTCAGCACCGAGGCGCACCAGCTCACGCCGCCACCTCACGCAACTCCACCTCGTCGGGCGGCACCACGCGCAGCCAGCCAGCCGCCACGTCCACCACCGGCACCGCCGCGCGCGTGAACGGCACCACCAGCGCGTGGCCTGACCCGCGCTCGATCTCCAGGCTCGTCCCCGCTCCGTAATCGTGCACCGCCGCCACCCGGCCCACCACCGCGTCGCCGGCGTCGCGCGCCTCCATCCCAACCAGGTCGGCCAGATAAAACTCGTCGCTCTCCGCCACCGGCAACCGGTGCCGCTCCACGAAGAACGCCGTGTTCACCAGCCGCTCGGCCTCCGTCCGGTCCGCGATCGCCCGCCCCGCGCCGTCCCTCAGCTCCGCCACACCGTCCCCGCGCCACGCCAGGCTCCACGCCCGCCCTTGCGCGTCCAGCAACGGGTTGTAGCGGGCGAGATCAGCCGGCGCTGCGGTGTAGCTGTGCACGTGCACCAGCCCCCGCACCCCGTGCGGCCGGCCCACCACGCCCATCAGGATGCGGGTGCCAGGCATCGCCCGGTCAGGCGGCCGCAGCTGCCGCGGCCGCCGCCTTCGCCCGGTCCTGCGCCTTCTTCTTCGGCGCCGACTGGATCGGCTGCTCGGCATACACCCGCTTGGCGATCATCCCCGCGTTGCCCAGGAACTTCGCCACCCGATCCGTCGCCACCGCCCCGTGGTCCAGCCAGTGCTTGATGCGCTCGCCATAAAGACGGATCCGCTCCTCGTGCTCGGCCGGCAGCATCGGGTTGTAGCTGCCCACCTTCTCGATAAACCGCCCATCCCGGGGACTCCGGCTATCGGCCACGACGATGTGGTAGTACGGCCGCTTCTTCGCACCAGCGCGGGCAAGTCTGATCTTCAGGCTCATGCTTCAGTCTCCAGTTGTCGATTGTCGGTCGTCAAAAACTCAGTAACCACGCGGCCGCTGGGCGCCCATGCCCTTCGGCATCAGCGCGCCTATCCCCTGCCGCATCAGCCCCTTCTGCCCAAGCTTGCCCATCCGCTTCATCATCGTCGACATGTCGTCGAACTGCTTGAGCAGCTTGTTCACCTCCTGCACGCTGGTCCCGCTCCCAGCCGCAATCCGCTTCTTCCGGCTCGCCTTGATGATCTCCGGCGCCCGCCTCTCTTTTATCGTCATCGAACCGATGATCGCCGACTGCCGCTTGAACACGCTCGTGTCGATGTTCGCGCTCTCGATCTGCTGCTTCATCGCCCCCATCCCCGGCAACATGCCCAGGATGGAACTGATGCTCCCCATCTTGCTGATCTGCTTCAGCTGCGACGCGTAATCCTCCAGCGTGAACGCCCCCCGCATCATCCGCTTGGCGAGCTTCTCCGCCTCGTCCTGGTCGATCGTCTCGCCGGCCCGCTCCACCAGCCCGGCAATGTCGCCGTAGCCCAGGATCCGCCCGGCCACCCGCTCCGGATGGAACTCCTCCAGCGCGTCGATCTTCTCGCCGCTGCCCGAGAACTTGATCGGCGCCCCGGTCACCGACCGCATGGACAACGCCGCACCGCCCCGCGCGTCGCCGTCCATCCGCGTCAGCACGATCCCGGTCACGCCAACCGTCTCGTTGAACGCACGCGCCGTCTGCACCGCGTCCTGGCCCGTCATCGCGTCCACCACCAGCAGCGTCTCGGCCGGGTTGGTCGCCGCGCGTATCTCGCGCACCTCGTTCATCAGCGCCTGGTCGATGGACAGCCGCCCCGCGGTGTCCAGGATCACCACGTCGAACCCCTCGCGACGCCCCGCCTCCATCGCCCGCCTGGCGATCGCCACCGGACCCTCGCCGGCCACGATAGGCAGGCTCGCCACCCCGGCCCGCTCGGCCAGCTGCGCCAACTGCAACTGCGCCGCCGGCCGCTGCGTGTCCAAACTCGCCAGCAGCACCCGCTTGCGCTCGCGCGTCAGCAGCCGCAACGCCAGCTTGCCGCTGGTCGTCGTCTTGCCGGACCCCTGCAGCCCCACCATCAGGATCGGCACCGGCGCCGCGGCCGCCAGGTTCAGCGGCACCGCCCCAGCCCCGCCCAGCGCCTCAACCAGCGCGTCGTTGACGATCTTGGCCACCTGCTGCCCGGGCGAGACCGCGTCGAGCACCTCGGTCCCGATGGCCCGAACCCGCACGGCGGCCACGAAGTCCTTGACCACAGGCAACGCCACGTCGGCGTCCAGCATCGCCAGGCGAACCTCGCGCAACGCCTCGGTCACATCCCCCTCGCTCAGCGCCCCGCGCCTGCGAAGCCCCTCGAAGATGCCCGAAAACCTGTCCGACAGCGCGTCGAACATCAGATGCCAACCCTCCAAAACACAAACCGCCGCTGCGCGAACCCTCGCGGAGCGGCGTCTCCCCCGCGTGTGGCGGGGACCTGGGCGCCTTGGCGGCCTGGATAGGACTGCATGTGCGCCGGGAAGTGGAGGGAAGTCAAGGCAAGCGCTGGGGAGATGTGCCATCCCCCAGACCCCCCGTCATCTCTGCGGGGTGGGGTATAAGCTTGTATATAGTATTTTACCACTCTTCCATCTAATTAGATGCTTAGTGACTGTCTGGGATCAATGTGTCGATCATTAATGCTTACGCTTGGCCAAGTATTCCGGGTTGTGTCCTGTGGAACAGCTTCGCCACCGGTTGAGGAGGCTTTTGCGGCAACCCTGTCTTGCTCCGATCTGCTGTTATATAACAAACAATCTCAGACATACACTTGGCCACAAGAATGAGAAATTTAGAACTCGTGATAGCTGACCTCAATTTTAAGCTACTCATCGTCCTCGCAAACTCCTTCGTCTAAGGCAACGTCTTCAACGTCTTTTCGGATGGCGCGGAGACGTGTCATAACGCTGTCTCCGTAAGGCGTTAGTGTCCAATATGTCTCCTGATCTTTAACGCTCCGTTGTTTTTGATTTTTGCAGATCAGCCCTAACGCACGCAATTGGACTTTTACTGTTTGAAAATTATCTTCTTTAATTTCAAATCTATCCAAAGAGCGAATTTGCAATTCTTTATTTTTTCGCAGTCTCTCAATTTCGAGTTCTTCTATTTTATAGTTTAGTGCCTCTCTGATCAGAGCATCTGTTGCCTCATGGATCATAAGAGGAGCGACAGATGAGAAAATATCGTCCCAGGTCAACGAGACACTGCCCCTCCATGTCTGTGCATCACGCCCGTATTGTTCGCACGCTCTGAATTTATAAAGTAAGTTATGTCCTTCGTTTCCAGACGCTAGCCCGCTTGCTTCGAGAGGTGGCGATATCCTAGCTCGATGAAGAGCAGACTCAAGTTCTTCCACTCTGCGCCTCATGTGTAGAAGCTCTAATGTCGCAT
The DNA here is from genome assembly GCA_964242595.1 of uncultured Acetobacteraceae bacterium. Taxonomy (GTDB): domain Bacteria; phylum Pseudomonadota; class Alphaproteobacteria; order Acetobacterales; family Acetobacteraceae; genus BOG-908. Next base: position 111,373 of record CAXTBC010000001.1, read on the forward strand.
CTCGGTCAGGTAACTCGTCAGCTCTGACCCAGCCTATCGCGGGATTAGACTTCATGAGTTGAATTAAGCTTCGACTTACCACCGAGCCAAGCTCTTGTGGTGTTTCCCAATGCTTACACAACTTCTTTTCGATCAAAGCTCGAAATTCGAGCAGTTTTGTCCGACCTTCCTCAGAAGTTTCCGTGTTTTCCGCAACGATCCTGCCAGGATTACGATGTATAAAGGCTATGGTCGGTTTCTCCTTCGAGAGAGCATATCGGTATTCCATCTCAGTGAAGCTAAGACCCTGGGGACCCGTTGACCCATACCGGCCACCTACGATCAAAATATAGTAGTCGGAGTCGTCGATCACTCTCCTAATTAGATCCCATTGCGTATCATTGCTGGCTGGGAAAAGTTCCATTCCAGACGGCATGCAATCTAGTTCGAGGAGCGCATGCATGACTTCTTGCCGCTCAATTTCTAAGTCTCTGAAAGTGCTACTGACGAACACCTGAAATCTTTTCTCCAATTTAGCTTCCTCGTTACAAAGAACAGATCAGATATTTGATTAAAGGACCGCGCGAGTCCATTGTAACCGCTTTGGTAAATTTATTGAAATATGCAAGCCTAAGAAAAATCTTATGTTTGGTTATGACAATTTATAAACAAGCCTCCTGCCTGTTAATGCTTCATTATAAATCAACTACCGCTACTAACTCGCGCCCAAACGAGTAAAAATCTCGCCACTCCAAAAACCGCGGATAACTAGCAAACACCCCTCCAACGCCCGCCCGCCAAAATCCCAACACACACCGCGGCACATGAAACCACTGCGTCACCACCAACACCCGCCGCAAATGCAGCCGTCCCATCACCGCCACCGTATGCCGAACGGTCGCCGCCGTGTTCACCCCACCCTCATCCATCATCACCGCACCCGCCGGCACGCCCGCCCCCACCATATACGCGCGCATCACCACCGCCTCGCTGAACCCGCTCGCCCCCACGCCCCCACTCACCAACACAAGCGGCACCAACCCACGCCGATACGCCGCCACCGCGCAGTCCAACCGCGCCGCCAACCGCGCGCTAGGCCGCCCATCGGCCAAAACCTCGTTGCCCAATACAACAGCCAAGTCCGCCGCCCCGACCCGCGGCACCAGCGCAAACGCCAGGAACGCCACCACGTAAGCAACAGCCAGCAAGCCAAACCCGATCGCCAGCCGCGCCATCATGCGCGCCGCCGTCGCCCCGCCACCCACGCCACACCGCAAGCCCCTAGCGCCAGCGGCACCCCCGCCCGCATCAGCCAAACGTAAGGCGCCTGGTAAACCAGCGCGTTCTCGTCCCCGTCCAACACCACAAACCGGCCCCGCACTGCATCATGCGCCGTGTTCGTCTGCACCACCGCCCACCCCGGCGAGCGTTTCAACACCAAATACGTCGTAGGGTCATCGAACTCGTACACCACGCCGGTAAACATCCGAGCCGCCACCAGCAGGATCGCCAACCCCAACAACCACCAGCGCACCACACGCATCACAGCCCCGGCTGCCTGATCGGCACCTTGAACCCAAGTTCCGCGCGCAACGCCGCCACCTTCGGCAGCATCTGGCTCCCCGGGCAATCCGCCGTGTCGCCGTACTCGATATGCCCGCCGAAGAACACGATCGGAAAAGAACTCCGCAGCCGCACGGACAACCGCCGCACGCTGTCCAGCATCGCCGGCAGGATCGCGTCCCCCGCATAGGCCCGCCCGCCCAGCCAGTTCAACGGCGTGGCGTCGTAATCGCCCATGCACACGATGCCCACCTTGCCCGTGTTCTGGTTCTTCACGTCCGATCCCTTGTAGACCAGTTCACGTCCCTCGAAGATCACCCCGTCCGCCCGCACCCCGTAATGGTACGCCACGTCGTCCCACCCACGGCTGCCTTGGTCGAAATCCTGTATCTTCGGCATGGTGTCGACGTGACCATGCCCGGTGTTGTGGATGACGATCGCCGTGTAGTTCCAGTCCAAATCAGGCACCCGCGCCTGCGGCTTGGCACCCCACGCCGCCCGCCGCACGATCTTCAGGTCACCGGCAATCCTGTCGATCACCACCCTGCGCTCCGGCGCCACCTCCGCCATCCCAGCCTCCCTCTAAGCCACAGCCCAACGAAATGGGGGTCTGGGGCCTCCAGGCCCCGTCACGCGAATGCGTGCTGCGCAAGACGGGGTTTGCGGCAGCGCCCCATGCTTGCTCAAGCCGAAAAGCCAATCCGACTAAAATCCTTTGCCCACCTCGCCCCTCCCATGTTCTTCTCCTGTTCACCCCCATGAACGCCATCTCCCCACCCCCCACACCCGCCCCGGCACCCACCGCCGCCACCGCGCGCACCGAACGCCACCTCGCCGCCTGCCAGCGCCTCGCCGAGCTTGGCCTCTCGCTGGCCGAAGCCGCCCACGCCCGCGCCCTGCAGGACCTCGCCACAACCCCACCCCCGCCCGAACCACCCGCCGTCGCCGACGCGGAACCCAACCCCGCCACCCCCCGCACGGACCCGGCCCTCACCTTCATCCGGGCCTCCCACGCCACCCGCCAAGCCATCACCCTCGAAGCCCGCCTCGCCACCGAGGCCACCGAAAACACCAGCCACCCCCGCCAACCCTTCCGCTACGCCTACTCCGCCCCGCCAGACCCGCGCCGACCCAAGCTCCAGCGCGCCCTCAAAGCCGCAACCCACGCCCAAGACCTCCCCGCCGCCACCCAGCGCGCCATCACCGACCGCATGGACGACGCCCTCCTCTACGACCCCAACCACGACATCCTCGTCGGCGACCTTTTCGCCAGCATCTGCAAGGACCTCGGCATCGAGCCGGACCTCAGCCGCGTCGAGGACGAAATCCTCATCATCACCCCGCCCCACCTCGTCGCCCCGGACGGCAGCCTCTACCCGCCGGACGAGTGGCCGGAACTGGAGATCATGCCGTTCGGGCGGCCGGACGGGTGAAGAAAGAAAGCAGTTCTTTTTCGAGAAAAAGAACCAAAAAGCTTTTGCTCCCTGTCGGGTGCAAGCGGACACAGCCGCGCCCGACGAACAAATACGGCCTCGAGCAAGGCCGTCCTTGCTCGACTGCCGCGCTAACTCGCAAGCGCTGCGGCAAGCACCTCCGCGCGCGCCAGCCCCGCCTCGCGCCAACCGTCCCCCACCAGCCCGGCGGCAACCCCCGTCCGCAACACCAGCCCGTCCTCCCCGCCACCAACTCCGGCAACCCCCTTCGCCACCCGCACCACCTGCCGCGCCACCGCGGCGGCCGGGTCCAGCCACGCCACGCCCGGCACGCACGCCGCCAGTTCGCACAGCAGCCACCCGTAATGCGTGCACCCCAGCGCCACCGCGTCCATCGCAGCCGCACCCTCCTGCGCCATCAACCCGGCCAGCTCGCCCGCAACCGCCTCCGCCGACACGCAGCGCCCGGCAAACCTTGCCTCGGCCAGCGCCGCCAGCCCCGCCGCCCCATGCACCAGCACCCGGCAGTCCGGCGCCACCCGCGCAGCCAGCGCGCGCAAATACGGCCCGCGCACCGTCGCCGGCGTCGCCAGCACGCCCACTACCCGGCTCCGGCTCACCTCGGCCGCCCACTTCACCGGCGGCACGCACCCCACGAACGGCACGCCCCACGCACCGCGCAACGCCGCCAGCGCCACCGTGCTCGCCGTGTTGCACGCAACCACCACCACGTCCGGCCGCAGCCGCGCCACGCTTGCGCCCACCACCGCCAGCACCCGCCCCAGCACGTCGTCGTCGCTCCTGCCGCCGTACGGGAAACCGGCATCGTCCATCACGTAGCTCAGCACCACGCCAGGCAGCGCGCGCCGCACCTCGCGCGCCACGCCCACGCCGCCCACCCCCGAATCGAACACCAGCACTCGCATCCCGCCCGCCCGCGCTTGAACCCGCCCACACCCGGCGGCTATCACTCCTGCATGGATGACGACACCCCGCCCGACCGCCTGGCCACCAACCCCAAGAGCCCGTTCCACGACGCCGCCCTGCTCGAACGCGGCATCGGCATCCGCTTCAAGGGCGCCGAGAAGACCAATGTCGACGAGTACTGCGTCAGCGAAGGCTGGATCCGCGTCGCCGTCGGCAAGACCACGGACCGTACCGGGGCGCCTCTGACCATCAAGCTGCAGGGGCCTGTGGAGCCCTATTTCCGTGACAGGCAAGAGTAAGAAAGGCCTTCTTTCTTGAAAAAAAGAAGCAAAAAACTTTTGTCCATCAGTGCCGCTCTGTCGCAAATATCCGCCCTGCCGGGGCAGGGGGTTCGGGCTTGACGCGCTTCTTGCGCGTCATCGACCTGGAGACCACCGGCAACAGCTTTACCGACGGCGGCGTCGTCGAGCTGGGCTGGCAGGACGTCGCCCTCGAAGGCGGCCTTATCGGCCCGCCTCGCGCCATCCTCATCAACCCCACCCGCCCCATCTCGCCCGTCACCTCGGCCGTCCACCACATCATCGACGAGGACGTGGCCCAAGCCCCGCTCTTCCACCTCGCCGCCCCACCCATCCTGCAGCCAGGCCCGGACTGCGTGGCCCTCGCCGCCCACCGCAGCGCCTTCGAGGAGCGCTGGTGCACCCCCGCGCTCTCCGGCCACGCGCGCTGGATCTGCACCTACAAATGCGCCCTGCGCCTTTTCCCCGAGGCACCCACCCATTCCAACCAGGGCCTGCGCTACTGGCGCCGCCCCGCCGGACTGGACCGCGCCGCCGGCCTGCCCGCCCACCGCGCCGGCCCGGACGCCTACGTCACCGCCCACCACCTGCGCGACATGCTTGCCATGGCCGGGCTGGACCAGCTCCTCGCCTGGTCCGCCGAGCCGGCCCTCCTCATCCGCGTCCCCTTCGGCCCCAGCCGCGGCCGCGCCTGGCCGGACCTGGACGACGCAGCACTGGACCGCATCATCGCCGGCGAGTCCGGCGGCAACCAGGACGTAGCCTTCACCGCCCGCACCGAACGCCAGCGCCGGGACGGCGCGCCGACTGAGAAAAAGCAAGCAGTTCTTTTCTAAATGCTCACCGGATGCCAACCGAATAAAGTCGCGACAGCGGAGTCAAAAGTCTTTTGCTTCTTTTCTTCAGAAAGAAGACCTTCCCACCCTTAATTACGGCCCAACAGCCTCATCCCCGTCCGTCCCCCAGAAATCGCTCCGCTGCAGCCACCCCCGATACTCTCCCACCTGCACCTGACACCAAGGCTTGCCCGCTTCGCAGCTCCTGATCCGCCCCACCACGCCAGGCTTCAGCACCGCCACCGCGTCCGCCGTCTCGCTGGCTTCGGAACGCACCGTGCGGTCCTCCGTGCCGGTGATCACGAACGTCCGCCGTCCGGTAAGCGTGGCCTGGTGAACCCAGCCCTTCACGCCGTCCATGTCCTCAACCAGTCGCCAGATGTCGAACTCGCGCTCGATCCGCACCGGCAACTCGCGCCGCTTATAGGTCCAGATTACCGGGTAGCGCTCGGCCGGCCCCACGCGCATGTTTATGTCATCGGACTTCAACGAAGCGTAGCGCGGCAAGTGCAGCCCCGTGTTGGGGCCCACGTCAGCCGGCACCGGCGGCGGCTCGGGCTTCTTCGGCACGGCGGCCAACTTGGGCGGTGGGGCAGGGGGCGGCTCCCTCTTCACCACCGCCTTCCTGGCCGCCGCCACGGCCGCACGGGGCGGCGGCCTGTGGCGCGGCACCACCACCGGCACGTGCGCCGTTGGGTGAGCCGCCGTGTGCCTGGTGGTTGTCTTCGTCTTGGCCTTGGTGTGGCTTGCGGTCAAACCTGCCGTGCTGCTTGTCTGCGCCAAGGCTGCCCCGGCGGGTGCCACCAGCAGCAAGGCTGCTAGCAGCCCGTACGTCAGCGTGCGCCTCACAGGGTGATCATCTGCCCGCTGCCCACCGCCTCCAGGAAACTCGCCACGCCCGCTACCTCCACGCCCTCCTGCAAGGATGTAGGATCGATCCCTTCTGCCGTCAGCCCGGCCTCGCAGGCCACCATCCGCACACCCAGCTCGCGCGCTGCATCGCGCAGCTCGCCCAGTCCCGCCACACCGCGCCTACGAATCACCGCGTCGCGGCCCACGTCGTCCAGCTCGCTCCAGTCGTCACGCAGCGCGCGGCAACCGTGGTTGGTGGCGAACAGCGTCACCCGACGGCCCAGCGAGGCCGCCGCCGCCGCCAGGAGGAACGCGTACTGCGCACGCTCATGCGTGCCGGTGATGAGCAGTATGCCCAAGGCGGGGGCGTGTGGATCTAATGTGCCGTCCATGCGGTTGATCCTTGTCTCTCGAAATGTCGGCAGCGGTTGGCCGCTCCCCCGGTGTGGCGTCAAGCCCTGGCCCGCTCACGTTTCCATAGGTCGCTCCGTCTACCCTGCCGGTGCCGGCGCAACAGGGGCAGCCAGGATCGGCCGGGAGCGCCATCGTGCGGAAGCGCATCGCCAGCGCGTCCCAGGTCAGCAGCCGGCCAGCCAGCCCGGTGCCGATCCCCAGCACCTCCTTGCACACCTCGGTGGCCTGCAATGTGCCCAGCACACCCGTGACCGTCCCCAGCACGCCCGCCTGTGCGCAGCTCGGCACCAGACCCTCCGGCGGGGCAGCCGGGTACAGGCAGCGGTAACACGGGCAGGGGGCGTCCTCGTCCGTCCGTCCGGGCCGGAACGTGGCAAGCTGGCCCTCGAAACGCAGGATAGCGGCCGAGACCAGCGTCTTGCCCGCCCGCCAGGCCGCATCCGCCAGCACGTAGCGCGCGGCGAAGTTGTCAGTCCCGTCGCAGATGATGTCGTAGGGCGCCAGCAGCGCCTCCACGTTGCCGGCGGTCACCCGCACGGGGTGTTCCACCAACCGCACCAGCGGGTTGATTGCCGCCGCCGCCGCCGCCGCCGAGCGCGTCTTCAGCACGCCTAGGCTCGCCATAGAGTGGGCTACCTGGCGCTGCAGGTTGGAAAGCTCCACCACGTCCGGATCGGCTAGCCCGATCGTGCCGATGCCGGCGGCGGCCAGGTAAAGCGCCAGCGGGCTGCCCAACCCGCCGGCCCCCACGATCAGCACGCGCGCTGCCTTTAGTTTTGCCTGCCCGATACCGCCGACCTCGGCCAGCAGGATATGACGTGCGTAGCGGGTGATCTCGTCGTCGGTGAACTCGGCGGCCATGCGTCCAATGTTGTGCCGGCCGGCGAAGTAGGCAAGCAAGCCTTGGCCGGCTGCGCAACATCGGGTCTCAAAGGAAGGCCATGGGCTCTGCCCCTGGACCCCGCTAAGGACGAGTCCTTAGAGTCCGTTTGAAAACTCACACAAGCTGCCTGGGGAGCGCCGAAATCCGACGAA
>CAXTBC010000002.1:0-110968 GCA_964242595.1 uncultured Acetobacteraceae bacterium
CGCTGCAACGCGACGCTTCCCGCCGCAGCTCTATGGCCGACTTATCCAGACGCGTAACCGGCACCGGCTTGCTCATCTCTGACCCCCGAATCGGACAGCAAGGCTAGAGAATCATAAAACCAACCGGTTGGTTACCCTTGCGAGTCAGCGTTTTAGGCGGTTGGTATCAGATCTCGGCGGCGGTCTCAACGGCGGCGAGAGAGCCCCAAATACGCCTGCACCAGTCGTGGCGGCGGTGGGCGCGCAGCCTTCGAGGACGGTAGCGGGCAGGCTTCCAGGGCGTCGCTGTGCTGGACGCTTTTGAGGTTTGGACCAGCCCAGCGGCCAAGGTGGAGGTTATCAGGTCTTCCTGGTTGATGCTTTAGCGAAGGCTCTTGGCAGTTCCCATTGATCTCAACATCGTCGCAACGCCTGCTGCGCCCGCGCCGGGCATGATCGGCGCCAGAATGGACGTTTGCTGGGCCGTGCCGAAGCTTGCGGCCGGGTTCTACAGGTTTATGTGGTTAACGATCTCGGCCGGGCTGTAGCGGGCCTTCAGGGCCGCCCGCTACATCGAAAGGCACTAAGGTGCCTTTGCGAATAGTTGTGGCCTGTGCGGCTACTTGCTTAGAGTTTGGGCGCCTGGTGCGCTTCCGCTTCTGGGCTGTTGCGTGCGGGGCGTCGGCGATGGCCGGCGGCACGGTATCCGGCTTAGGCCTATCGAAGACGGCGAAAAGCTTCGCCTACAATTGAATTCCGTGAATGTTGGCGGCTTGGGCGCGGTCGGCGTTTGGGCGTATGCGGGTATCTATCAAGCCCAGCGCGTCACGTCCTCGGTGATGTGCTGACCCGCATTGACTGGCGCTCGCTAGGACTGACCGACGTAACTGGTCAGCCTTTTGACCTGCTTTCCAGCCCGCCTCGGGGCATGTCGCCAATGGAACACGTGGTCCGGCTCAAGGCGATGACACAGAAGCTGCGTCTTGTCGTCCAGCGCCTGCAGCAGGAAGATGGCAGGCGCCACGCAACAAGCCCGGCACAGATCCGGGCGCAACTGCAGCACGGTCGACCCGGGCGCCGGTCAGGCGGCGGTCTACCTCATGCTGCTCACGTCATTGTCGACCCGACCCCCGAACACCGCCTGCACGGGTCACTAAGATGTGTCGCGCGTACGGGCAAATGGAGCTGAGCTTCAACGGTTAAAATGTTGGGCCGCATTGATCGCCTGCCGAGCGTCGATCCCGTTGGCCAGAACCTGGCCTATGGCGTATCTTGATTGTCGCGTTCCTCAACAATGACCGGCAGGCCAGATCGTTCTTCTTCCCGCGGCCGAACCAGCCGCTGGCGGCCTTACCGCGCCACGGCGAGCCTGGCAGATGGCGCGACACCCCTGTTCCGCACCATCATGCCCACGTCGTCTTGCCGTAACCGGTGACGAAGCGGTCACTCCTTAGCCAGTCGGCTATAGCCCCAAGGCGAAGACAGCTGCAATGGAGAACCCATGACAGGCTAATCTCACGCCTACGGAGCTCTGGCCTGGTCCTCTTGACAGGTCAGTAGGTTGCCGCGCGTCGTCCGAACAGGGCGTGGTAGATCACCAGCACGACGATAGCACCGATGACGGCCACGAACATGCTATAGAGATTGAAGCCGGTGATGGGCGTGGCTCCCAACGTGGCGAACAGCCAGCCGCCGACCATGGCACCAATGACACCAAGAACGATGTCGAGAAGGACGCCGGAGCCTGTGTGGTTGACGATCTTGCTGGCGATGAAGCCGGCGATAAGCCCGAGTACGAGCCAGGCGATAATCGACATCTGATTTCCTTAAGCAAAGATTGACGGTTGAGGAAACGATATCGAGGCGGACTGGTTGCGCCGGATTTCCGGCAAGCGAGGGTTTGTCGGTATTTTTTCGAGCAACGAACGCATCCTTGCCTGCCGATGCGCCCAGACCAGGCCGCGCCGGACAAGCAGGCATCCGCATCTTCTGGAAAGGAGTTCCTTGCGGTTCGCTACGCCGCCACGTGGCGTTTCAGGAAGGCGGCCGCTTCGGCCACCGACCGGCGCGCTTCGGGCACGAACTGCGCGAGCTGCCACACATGCGGGACGACTGGCCAGACCTGCAGCTCCGTCTCGATGCCTGCTGCGCGGGCGTGGTCAGCCAGGCGCATGCCGTCGTCGCGCAGCACCTCACGGTCGCCGGCATGGATCAGCAGCGGCGGCAGGCCGACCAAATCGGCGTAATGCGGGGAAGCAAGTGGGTTCTCGGGCGAGGTGCCGGCGAGATAGAACTCGCCTCCCCTCTGCAAGCCGGGCGCCCAGAACATGGCTTCCCGCTTGGCGTTGGTGGTGACGGAAAGGCCCGTGGCGGCCAGGTCGGTCCAGGGCGAGAACAGGGCGGCGGCAGCGGGCACCGCCTGGGCCTTGTCGCGCAAGGTGAGCATTAGGGCCAGGCTGAGACCGCCGCCGGCGGAGTCGCCGGCCACGGTGAGCCGCTCCGGCGCGTGGCCCTGGGCAAGCAGCCCGTGCCAGGCAGCCTCGGCGTCCTCCACGGCGGCGGGAAAAGGGTGTTCGGGAGCCAGCCGGTAGTCCGGGACGAACACCTCGAACCCGTGCCGGGCGTAGGTGCCGGTGATCGGGCGGTGCGTGCGCGGGGAGCAGGCGAAGTAGCCGCCGCCATGCAAATAGAGCAGGGTGTGTGTGGGCGTACCGGAAGCCGCACGCGCCCACTCGCCTGCGATGCCGCCCACAGTGTCCGAGGTGAAGCTGATGCCTTTGGGCGCAGGCAGCGCCCCGGCCTGCAGCACCTGACGGACGCGCACGATGTCCGTGCTGCCCATCAGCTTGCGCTTGACCTGGCTGCGTACGATGAGATCCAGCAGGTGTGCTTGCAGGCTGGCCATGTCAGGCGCCTTTCGCGGCGGTCTGAGCACTGGCGACGCTCCCGGCCTGCCGCCTGATGTAGGACCAGTAGTTCGCCGGGAAGAGCCGCTGAAGGCGCTCGGCCATGCGCGCGTCGCGGCCGATCAGCAGGCGCTTGCTCCGCCGCTCGATGGCGCGCGCGATCTGCTCGGCGGCGTCTTCCGGCGCGGTGCGGAGCAGCTTGTTGAACTCCTTCATCTGCGCGCGGGCGGCCACCGGATCGATCCCCTGCGGGATGCGCGCGCTGTTGGCGATCTCCGTGCGGATGCCGCCGGGATGGACGACGGTGAGCGAGACGCTGGTGCCTTCCAGCTCGTGACGCAGCGCTTCGGAGAAGCCGCGCAGCGCGAACTTGGCCGCGCAATACGCCGCCTGGCCGGCCGGCGCGATGATGCCGAACAGGCTGGAGACGTTGACGATGTGGGCGGCCGGCTCGCGCGTGAGCGCGTACATGAACGCCTTGGTGAGCCGCACCGGCGCCCAGAAGTTGATATCGAACAGCCACTCGAAATCGGAGAGCGCCACGTCGGCGAAATCGCCGGCCAGCGCCACGCCGGCGTTGTTGACCAGGATGGTGACGTGGTCGTGCTCGGCCAGCACGGCTTCGGGCAGCGCCTCCAGCGCGCTGCGGTCGGCCACGTCCAGCACGTGGGTGCTGACGCGGACGCCTTCGGTGCGGGCCAGGGTGGCCACGGCGTCCAGGCCCGCCGCGTTGCGGTCGGCCAGCGCCAGGTTGGCGCCGCGCTTGGCCAGGTTGGCGGCCAGCGCTGCGCCGATGCCGCTTGCGGCGCCTGTGATGACGGCGGTGCCGCCGCGGATCGGAAAGGTCATCTGGGCCTCAAGGAAAAGAGAAAGGCATTCTTTTCTGAAGAAAAGAAGCAAAAGACTTTGACTCCGCTGTCGCGCGCTGGTCGTGAGGCATCCGACTGGCGTGGCCTTCTGCTTAGCTAGGCGTCCCGCAGCACGTCAATCGCCACCAGCCCACCGTCCCGCTCCATGTGCCAGAACGTCCAGCCGTTGCAGCTCGGGGCGTTCTGCACCGCCGACCCGACCTGGTGGATGGAGCCGCGATGCGGCCCGCAGCTGAGCGTGCCGTCCGCCATCACGGTAGCGGCCACGCGGCGCTGGCGGTCGGTCAGGATGGTGCCCGGCGTGATCAGCGCGCGTTCGACCAAGCTGCCGAAGGGGATGCGCGGGGCATCTCGGCGGGACGGGGTGGCCTCCATGGCGTCCGGGGCTGCCGGCCTGACCCTGCGGATGCGGCCCAGGGCGGCTTCCACGTAGGCAGGGTGGCGCTCGATGCCGACGAAGTGGCGGTGCAGGCGCTTGGCCACCGCGGCCGACGTACCACTGCCCAGGAACGGGTCCAACACCACGTCGCCCGCCATGGTGCTGGCCAGCAGGATGCGGTGGAGCAGCGCTTCGGGTTTTTGCGTGGGGTGCAGCTTCAGGCCGTGCGCGTTGCGCAGGCGCTCCTCGCCGGTGCACAGCGGGATCAGCCAGTCGCTGCGCATCTGCAGGTCATCGTTCAGCGCCTTCATGGCGGCGTAGTTGAAGCGGTAGCGGCTGTCCTGCTGACGAGCTGCCCAGATCAGCGTCTCGTGCGCGTTGGTAAAGCGGCGGCCGCGGAAGTTCGGCATCGGGTTGGACTTGCGCCAGATCACGTCGTTGAGGATCCAGAAGCCGAGATCCTGCAGGATGGCGCCGATGCGGAAGATGTTGTGGTAGCTGCCGATCACCCACAGCGTGCCGTCCTTGCGCAGCAGGCGGCGCGCCTCGTCCAGCCACAGCCTGGTGAAGGCGTCGTAGGCGGCAAAGTCGGTGAAGCGGTCCCAGTCGTCGTCCACGCCGTCCACCAAGCTATCGTCGGGCCGGCGCAGCTCGCCGCGCAGTTGCAGGTTGTAAGGCGGGTCGGCGAACACGCAGTGGACCGAGGCGGCGGGGAGCATGCGCATCATCTCCACGCAGTCGCCGCGCAATATCTGGTCCAGGGGTAGGTCGCGGGAGATGTCCAAAGCCTTGGGTTCAGGTCCGGCTCGGCCAGGGGTGGAGGGCCAAGAATGAGCGCGCAGAGTGGAGATCGCCCCGCATCCACGTCAACCGCGCGCCGGTCAGGTGTGGCGGCCTCACATCATGGGTGCGGTGCGCACGCCCGAGGAGTCGGCCAGCACGCAGAACATGCGGCCGCCGTCGCGGGCGCTGACCATCAGCATGTCGCCCCCGGCCAGCATGTCGCCGGCATCGTCGAAAAACCCGGGCTGGGCGATGCCGGCCTGGTCATCCGCGCCGGTCTTGTACAGCCACAAGGTGAAACCGTTGGCGTAGGCGAGGACCGAGAGGTTGCGCAGCGAGAAAGCCATCGGGCGATCCTTTCCAGAAACAAAAAAAGCCGCCCCCTGTGCGGGAGCGGCGGCAACGGGACTGGGGCATGCGGCGGGCATGATGGCAGGCTAGTGGCCGAGCTGCCGTCGTGTCAAGGTATTTATTCCTAGTAACGAAGCTAGGCGTTAGTTTGCTGGCGGCCGCCTGTGCCGACCCGGCCAGCAGGTGGGTATGCTGGAGAACGTGCAGAATTAAACCAGGGCGTGTGTAGAACATAACGCGAACAACCTAAAGCGATGTTCGCGTCGGGGCAAGCCCGCGCTGCTATATTCCTATTGTGAGCAGGACTTTTTTCCGGCATGATCCGCTCATGAAGCACGAAGATGTCTGGCGCGCGCTGGATACGCTGGCTGCCGAACACGGCTTGTCCGCGTCCGGGCTGGCCCGCCGTGCCGGGCTGGACCCGACCACGTTCAATCCCTCCAAACGCAAGATGCCGGACGGCCGGGCGCGCTGGCCGGGAACCGAAAGCCTGGCCAAGGTGCTCGACGCCACGGGGGCCAGCCTGGAAGTGTTCTCCCATTTGGTGGCAGGCGGGCGCGCGATCGCTTCGGGCAGCAGGGGCGCGCAGTCAGGGCCGCGGCGCATCCCGTTGATCGGCATGGCGCAGGCCGGCGGCGACGGGTTTTTCGACGATGGTGGCTTTCCGGTAGGCGGCGGTTGGGATGAGGTGAGCATCCCCGAGGTGGGCGACCCGCACGCCTACGCGCTGGAGATCGCCGGCGACTCGATGGAGCCGGTGTTCCGCGACGGGGACATGGTGGTGGTCTCCCCCGCAGCGCCGATCCGCAGGGGGGATCGCGTGGTGGTGCGCACCGCGCGTGGAGAGGCGATGGCCAAACAGCTGGTGCGGCAATCCGCCCGGCGCATCGAACTGCGCAGCCTCAATCCCGAACATCCGGACTACGTGTTCGAACTGAAAGATGTGGCCTGGATGCATCGCATTGTCTGGGCGAGCCAATAGCGCGCTCGTTCAGTAGAACGCATCCACCAAGGCCGACAGGGAGCACAAGCTTTTGGTTGTTTTTCAAAAAAGAACCGCTCGCCACGCTGTCACGTCCAAGCGCCCGCCTATATGGACCGGGTTTGCGGAACCGAGGGACGCAGGATCTCTAGTAGCAGGTGCCACACCTCGCGCCCCATGTAGACGAGGAAGCACTGCAAGTCGGCCGCAAACAACAGGTACTCTGTCAGGTGAATGGCCTGGATGATCCACGGCGCCATGCCGGCGCGCTCAAGCATGCGCGTGTAAAGGTTCAACAGCGCTGCTGCACCGCCGATCAGCGCGAACAGCGCCACCGCAACGATGATGTGGAACGCGAAGCCAGCGATCAGCCGGAGGTTATGCACCGCGTGCGTCAGTCCGCGACGGGGGCAGCTGTTCCGAACGCGCCCATGCGCACGTCCTTGGCCTCGCTGCCGAACACCATCAGCAGCAGGATGAGCACGGCAGCACTCCCCGCCACGCTGACCAGCGCCCAGCGGTAGTCGTGTCCGGTGCTCTCGGCGATGCTGCTCTGCAAGGGCAGGTTGAGGGCGGCCAGGAAGTTGCCGAGCTGATACGTCAGGCCCGGAAACGTGCCGCGAATCGACGCCGGCGACAACTCGTTGAGGTGCACGGGCACCACGCCCCAGGCGCCCTGGACGCAAACCTGCATCAGGAATGCCCCCAGGCCGATCCACAGCGGCGTATCAGAAAACGCCCATAACGGCAGCACGGGCAACGACAGCGCAGCGGCCAAACCGATCGCCCGGCGCCGGCCTATATGTTGCGAAAGCATGCCAAACCCGACGCCGCCGAGCATGGCACCGATGTTGTAGATGACGACGATGGTCGTGAGGTGGACGCCGGTGATGTGATGTTGCCGCTGCAGGTAGCGCGGGTAGATGTCCTGCGTGCCGTGGCTGAAGAAGTTGAAGCAGGCCATCAGGCACGCGGCATAGATCGTCAGCGGCAGATGCCTGCGCACCACTTCCAGCAAGCCCTGTTGCGGGCCTGCGGCACTGCGCGCCGACCAGTCCGGGCTCTCGGGGACAGCGCTCCGGATGTAGAAGACGAGCAGCGCGGGAAGCGCGCCGGCCATGAACATGCCACGCCAATGCAGCCACGGATAGGCCAAATAGAGCAGGGAAGCGAGCAGGTAGCCGCTGGGATATCCCGCCTGCAACAGCCCGCTCACGGGCCCGCGCCAGGATGCAGGGATGCTCTCCATGGTAAGCGAGGCGCCGACGCCCCACTCGCCACCCATGGCCAAGCCGAACAACGCACGCACGATGAAGAATACCGCGGCGTTCGGCGCGAGGCCGGTGCAGAACCCCAAGGTCGAGAAACCGAGGATGCTGGCCATCAGCGCCGGACGCCGTCCGAACCGGTCGGCCAGCCGGCCAAACAGATACGCGCCCAGCGCCCGTGTCGCCAGCGTCAGGGTCACGGCGAACGTCACCGAAGTCTCGCCGATGCCGAACTCCCGGGCCACGTCACCGAAGACGAAAACCATGATGAAGAAGTCGAACGCATCGAGTGTCCAGCCAAGGTAGCACGCGGCCACCACCTGCCGCTGGTGCTCTGCCGTGCCCGCCATGCCGCGCCCCCGAGTTGCGGGCGCAAAGTCACGCGGACAGCCTGGGGCGTCAACTGGCAGGGCGGACCGCAAGGCCGGCCCGCCCTGCAGCCGGCCTACGGCGTCACGTTTGCCGAAGCCTCGTAAGTCACCAGCGCCGAGATCGCGGCGCTGGCCACGGTCTCGCTGGCCGGGCTCGTCGAGGTCTCCCAGGACGCCACCGCGGCCTGGGCTGCCGCCATCAGGCGCGCCAGCTCGGCCACCACTTTCGGATCGGCGCTGGGCCGTGCGGCATAGGCAGCCTCAAGCGCCGCGGCCACCTCGAGCCCGGCGTTCAGGTCGGTCGCCACCTGCGGCTTGGCCGCCGTGCAGCCTGCTGCCGCCAGCAGCAGAAACGCCGCCGTGCCACGCGTCAGAATCGTGCAAGTCCTCACTGGTTCTTCCCCTTCATCGTACCGATTTTCGCGACGAGCTCGCCCGCTATCTGCTGCGCCTGCTGACGCGCGCCGGTATCGTCCGGCAGCAGCATCGAGACCGCGGCGCCAACGAGCACAGGGATCGCTTGCGGCCACGTCAGCTGTTGCAGAACCAACGCGCTGATCGTTGCGATCAGCGCCGAAATACCCGCAACCGTCGTCGGCTGCCGCACCCATATGCGCAGTTCCTGCATCCCGTTCTCCTTCGTATGGTTTCAAAGCACCTTCAGTCCTGGGCTGCTGTGGTGCAGCCGGACGCCCGCTCGTCTAAGACAGCGCAGGCCTTCTTTTTTAGAAAAGAAGCAAAAGTCCGGTTGTGCTGTCGCAGGTTGCTGAGCTGATTCGTCTCAGCATTGCATGCGGCAACAACAAGACTGTTTAGGTTGTTCTTTCGGGCGGCAATTTGCCTGCTTCGAGCCGCTATACCAACGGCCGGAATTCTTGGTCTGTAAGCAAGCATGAGGCTCTGCCCCAAACCCCGCTGGGGCCTCGAGGCCCCAGACCCCCATCTGTTTAGGTTCTCTTACGACAAATTCTAAGGACTTATCCTTAGCGGGGTCCAGGGGCAGAGCCTCTAGCCTTCCTCACGGCGCCTGAAACATCGCCGGCGTGATTAGCCCGGCATTCACCGCGGCCTGATGCAGCGCCGCCGCTGGGTGCACTCCATCCGCACTGGCCGCGCCCAGGTCGGCGCGCCACTTGCCCGAGCCACCCTGATCGGCAAACACGCCATCGGCATCGATCAACCCGTTGCATCCCAGCACGCTGGCGTGCTGTCGCAGGTAAGTGTTGTAGGATCGCCTATACATCTCCGAGGCAGAGGCCGAAGCGGCCACCGCACCAAAGCTCAACTTCGTGGAAGCCGGGATCACCGCCGTCACCGCGGCTGACAGGGTTAGCGTGTTTCCGTTGATGCTCGTCACCACACTGCCCGCCGCAATGCCCGATCCCGATACAGCTTGGCCCACGGCAAGGTTGGTCACCGCCGCCATCCCGATGGCGGCACTCCCGGCCGCCGTGGCGGCACTGCCCGTGTTGGCCACGGCCACCGTCCAGCTCTGGTTGGCCAGCGTGGTCCAGCCATCGTTGCTCTGCGTGGTCGGCGGCACGGTGAAGCACCACACCCGCTTGCCGGCCAACGTGTATCGCGCAGCGATCTGGGTGATGTAGGCCTCAAGCTGGACGTCGGTCACCCCGAAGGTCGACACGTCGTTGCGGCCGTCTTCAAGCAGCACGTCGGTGATCCCGTCGTCCACCGACAAGGCGTACTGCCCGTCTCCGTGCGAAACGACGGCAAAAGCCGTCGTCGATCCTCGGGCCGCCGTGACGAAACCGATGTTGTTCTCCAGGCTTCGCTGGATGTAGCCCTGCAGCCCGAGTGCGTCGGCGTTGTCGCCAGTGCCCGCGGCGATGCTGTCGCCCAGGATCAGCACGGCACCAGGGCTCGGCTGCCCCGTCGGCAAAGTAACCAACCCCAGCACGGCCACCGGGCACCAGTAGCCGCCACCCGTGTTGGACAGGTTCAGCGGCACCATCGTCTGGTCGAGCGGCGTCGTGCTCCTGTTGTCGAACTCCCCAGCCAACCTGGAGCCCGCTCCAGGGTAGTCCATCAATTGCAAGCCGGCTGCGGTCACGGTGGCGAAACTTCGGATGTAGAACGTGGCGCCCGCAGCAAGCTCCACGGCCACCGGATCGGAGGTCACCACGTCGTGAGCCGGCTCGATGGTGAACTGCCGCTTGCCACCGAACTTTGCCGGAATGAACGAACCGGTGAAACTCATCGGCTGCCCGGCGGCCGTCGTGGCCGTAACTGGATTGCTCAACGTCACTGCAGTCGCCAGCGGGAGGTTACCCGAGCCGGCGACGAAAGTGTTTGCCACCGAAACCACGTACGTGTTGGCAGCGATGCCGCCGCCGCTGCTGCTGACCAGCTGCCCCACGCTGATCCCGTTGGCACCCAACGTTGTCGCTGCAAAATTCAACACGCTGGAACCCGACGCCACCGCCCCGTTGGCCAGCACAGTCGTCGCGTTGGCCGAAGGCACATAGAGTGCAGCTGTCCCTGTGGCCGTCACCGGCCGGTCCGTCTCACCCTGCTGGGGCATGTCGAACGCGGCATAGACAAGCTTGACGGCCGTGACCGCACCGAACGCGGGCGCGACACAGGCGACCTGGTCCATCACCGCAGTGTTGGTGTTGTCGAACCAGGCGCTCGAACCGTTCACGCCCCGGCGGGAGCAGATCGGTACCCAGACCTGCCGCCCGGACAGCGCCCGCAAGGATTTCGGTGGCGTGATCACACTGGCCTTCACTTGCCCGGCAGGCAGCATGAACGACAACGCCAGTGCCCAGCTTAGCAACTTGCACATGCTCAGTTCTCCCAAGCGGAAAACATCACCGCACTCGCCGCATAAACGGTGATCGCACCGCGGTTGATGAACTGGCCGCTCTCGTAAAAGCTGCCGGCGGCGAAATAGGCGCAATCAGACCCGTTCGGCACCGCCGGCCCGCCCATGACGTTCACCCACACGGCCGAACCTTGCGGCACCTGAAAGGACAAGTACCGCCGCGTCGCGTTGGCGGCGAACACCTGCGTGCTCGTCGCCGCCGGCAACGCCACCGTCCGCGACGTCAGCGTGCCACCGGCTGGCAAGGCCGGGATACCTGCCGAAGCAACCGACCAGAGGGCCTTCAGAACCGCAATCATCGATCCCTGGCCGCCGGTGAAGGCGGTATCGGCAACCCCCCCCAGCGCCTGTGCCGAAGCCTGCTCAGCACCGATCTGCACCACTTGGTTCGCTGCCGAGGAGCCACCCACCGGGGCACTCACCACCAGCGGGTTGGCTGCCGTCCCGCAAGCCACAGCAGCCCCACTCGACGTGACGCAATGCAAGGTTACCGCCGGTGCCCGATTCGTCCCGTCAGGCAACACATAGGAACTGCCGGCAGCCGCAGGCGAGGCTAGCAAGCCGGCCGAACAGATAGCAAAGATAAGGCTCCTCATAGACGTCTCCTACCTGGTTAACCGGCCACCGAACCGCGGTGGCAATCAGCGCTTGAGAAAGCTCTCGCTCACCAGCCAGCCGTAGATCGGTTCAGCCAGCCAAAGCGCTGCACTGCCGATCAGGCCCGCCCCGAAAACCAGTCCGGCCACGCGTGATTTCAGGCCGAGTATGTCAGCCACCGGCCGGCGCAACGCCTCGATCGCGCGGATCATGTCACCAATCGAGCGCGCATGCTCGGCCGCGCCGGACCGCAGCGTCTCCATCTCGTGCTGCACGATGGAGACGATGCACTCGAACTTCTCTTCCAGCTCGCGCTGATCCCGGCGCAAGGTCGCAAGGTCGGCGCGGACAAGCTCGTGCAGCTGCTCTGCCTGTGCCTGGCGAATGTCGATCGTGCTGTGCAGGCCGCGGATACCCGTCAGCACCTCTCCCATCTGCTGAAACAGCAGGTGCATCTCGTTCTGCGCCATCACCTACTCCTCAGGCGATGCTCAGCACACCACCGTTGTTCCACACCTGCCCCGATCCGGCTGCCGGCTTGACGGTCGGCAGGCCAGGCACGAACAGGCCACTGCTCGGCGACAGCCAGAGTGCCCCCTTCGGCTGCATGCCGATGCCACCGGCATTCGTACTGATCAGGCTGAGATTGCCGCTCACCGCGTTGGAGATCACCGGCCAGTTCGCGGCACCGGGTATATTCATCAGGCTGACGATGTTGCCGCTGCCCGAAGTACCACCCGCCGCATTGATGAACAGGTTACCGCCCTTGGTTTGTATCACGCCGTTCACCGTGCCATCCGACCCGTCAAAGCACAGCGTCGGCGGGTTGGAAGTCGTGGCCGCTTGTGGCCGCAAGAAATTGGCGGCGCCTGCCACGTTGGAAATCCGGAACAGCACGCTCCCGCCCTGGTTGGAGAACACATGGTCCTTGGAGTTTCCCCAACCCGCCGGGACGTTCGGCTGCGACGGTGTGATGAACGACAGGTAGTCGCCCGAGTTGGCCGGCGTGGAGTCGAGGATCGCGGTCGCCAGCGGCACGTTGCCGAGGTGCAGCCCGTAGGTGGTCAACCCGACCGTGCCGTTGGCGCCGTTGATCTGGACGACGGTCGCCATGTCCTCGAAATGGCAACCCTCGATGATGTTGCTCGAGGAGTTGGTCGTGCTGATGAAGTTGAAGGCGATGTCGGCAGGAGTGCCCCCGGTCGGTCCGCCCACGAAATTACAGCCGCTAACATGGAAGTTCGAGACGTTGGTCAGGTTGAAGAACATCTGCGGCCCGGCCGGCCCGGTATCGCGTGTGATATCGAGCCCGGCAAAGAAGCCGTCCGTGACGTTCGCGAGCTGCACCGTCCCGAGGCTCGTATTCACCTCCCCCTGCGCCACCCACAACCCCAGCAGCATCGCGCGCCCGACCGCGTAACCCGACCATTTCGTCTCGTCGGTCTGCAGCATAAGGTAATCGACGCCGACAACGAGCGGGCTGCTCAGGTAAATGCCTTCGCAATAGCCAGTCTGCAGCACCACGGCGTTGCCGTAATAGGCCTGGATGCCGTGCATCCGCGTGTCGACGGAGGTGTTCAGCTCAACCATTGCTGAGCTGGTGGATCCCGCTGCAGCCGGCGGCCCGAACCACGATATGTTGGCGATCTGCGTGCTCCAGCACCCGACTAGTACAAGGCCGCGCAAGAACGTCTGCGGAAACGGCGTGGTCCCGTTGCTCCCGTTCGGATAGCTGAAGAACTCCACCTCGCTGATGCTGGCCGACACGTAGCCGAACGAGGACGTCGACGGATAGGTGAGCCTGATCCCCGCCGCAGTCTGGCCTGTAGGACTCTCGGCAAACAGCGAGAAGCCGCCAATCAGAACCTTGCTCAGCACGTTGCCCGGCGCCAGGTCGAAGCCAATGCCGGTGTGCTGCAGGTGGATACGGGTCAGGCCGCGTCCCGCACCCCGGATGGCCACCACCTTGCCGCTGATCACAATCGCACTCGTGAGCCAGTAGTCACCCGCCGGTATGTAGAGTTCACCGCCATTCGAGGGCAACTGCGCGACCGCAGCGCTGAACGCCGAGGTGCAGTCCGCCCCGCCCTGCACCGCCCCGTAATCGAGCACGTTGATGCTGTCGCTGGCCCGACGCGCCAACGATCGCGCAGTCCCACCGGAACCGGCCATCACCGTGCCTAGGCTCACGTCGCTCGCTACTGGCGATGTCACCTGACCTGCAAGGTTGACCGCAGCAAAGCCCCCTGCAGGTATCTTCGATCCCAGCACGGCAAGGCTCGCCTCCGCCGCGGAAATCGTCTGTGACAGCACGGTCAGGCTGCCCGACACGCTCGGGTCGGTTGCTGCGGCTATGACACCGTTCGTGTCGATGCTGACGTTGGTGCCGCCACTGAACAAAGCGCGCAACCCGCCAACCGGCAAACGTTTGGGAGTCCCGCTGGAGTTGATGATGGCCTCGTCTCCGCTTGCGAGCGCAGCCTCCTGCACGAACAAGGCATGGTCGCCACCATTGGCCAGCAGAGCAGCATTCTGCAGAGCCAGGCCAGACCCGAGAGTCAACGGCTCAGGCGCACCCGGCCCCAGCGAGGCCCGGCCGAGCACGCTCTGGCTCGGCACCTCAAGCACCTGCTGTGTGCCGCTCAGCAACTCTGCCACGCTCACCGCGCGCGTCACGCCGCCTTGGCTGACGGGTATCTCGTCCTGCGCGCCCGTCCCGGTGGCACTCGGCAGTTGTGGAATCGTCGGCATACAAGCCTCGCATCAAGTTTGTGGAGAACCGCACACGCTCGCCCGGGCAGAACAGCCGGCCCACCGCCTCAGCTTACCGTCAATGGGTCGCCGATCTGGTCTGTCATCGGTGCCCCGGTCTGGTCGGTGAGGTCGTTGCCGAACGGCGCAGGCGTGGCCAACGTCAATACTGTCAGCCCGATCGTGCGCGAAAGCGTGCGCCCGCCTTGCGTGCCCACAACCACCGTCACTGCGTACGTCGTCCCGGCCAGGCCCGCTGTCAGCCAGAGGATCGCCAAGTCGCCATCAGCGCGCGAGGACGCCAGCGAAAGATCGCCGCTGTTTGCAGGAGAGATCGCGACGTCGAGCGTGGCCACGCCGTCGCCCACGTCGCCCGCCAACACGCGAGAAAGATCCACGACATAATCGAGCGTGTCACCCGGGTCCTTCACCGGCCAGGTGAGCGGCGCCGGTACCGTCTGCCAGGTGCCGCGCGGAAAAGGTCCAAAGCCGTCAGGCACCACAACGCGCGACGTGCTTGGCTGCCATACAAATTGTGCCGGTGTACCCATTCAGAAGACCTCCATGCGTCGCCGAGGAAAACGCTGCACCGCCTGGCGCCTCACCACTCGACAAGCACGAGCCCAGGCCCGCCCTGTCCACCGATGCCGCTGCCGATCCCGCCTCCAGCTCCGCACCCCGGGCCCGAGCCGTTGCGCCCGGTCAGCGATGCGCTGGATGGTCCGCTCACATGCAGGCCACCGGAGCTGGCGAATGCGCCCCCGCCCGGCCCGCTCAGCCAGTTGCTGCCAAGGCTCAGCGCGTCGCCACCAGCGCCGCCTGGAATCGCCAGCCCCAGCCCGGAACCCGAACCGCCCACCGTGGCACCCAGCCCCGCCGAGTTCGGCGTGCCGCTGGCGCCAGCCGCGCCACCCGCCGCCGAAGCCAAGCTACCGAAGCTGGAAGCCCCGCCGTTGGAGCCAGCGCCCGCACCACCGTTGCCCACCGTTACCGTGAACGATTGGCCGGCCGTCACACCCACGTACCCCTCGCAATAGCCGCCGCCGGCACCGCCGCCGCCAGCACCGCCGAAGCCGTTGCCGCCCGCGCCGCCGCCGCCCCATATCCGCAACCGCAGCACCGACACGCCCGAAGGCACGCTCCAAACCCCCTGCGTCGTTGGCTGGAACACCACCAGGTTGTGCGTGCCCGGCGTCAGTTGCGGCAATTTCCAGTTTAGGAAGGGCGCCGTTGGGATCGTCGAAATGTTGGCAGCCGTCACGGCCTGCTGCCCGTAGGCTACGCTGATCACGTATAATCCCACCCAGCCCGTATCCACTGCGGGCAGGCTTTGGCCGCCAGCCGCGACGGCGGGTCCGGGTTTGACCGCCAGCTGCACCGTCTGGCGCCGCTGCGTCATCTGCGCCGCACCATCATTGCCTGGCCCGCTGAACGGCTGCGCAGGGTTGGCTGCGTTGTAGTACGGCAGGACCGTCGTGCCCGTGTCGGTTTCTGCCAAAGTAGCCTGCACGAGATAGCTGATCACCTGCCCGGACGCCGCAGGCGGGGTCAGAGAAAACGTCGTCGCACCTGTATTGATGCCGATGCGCACCAACGTGTTGGCCGGCAGCGCCGGCAGTGATCCATAGGGTGTCGTGTCGATCACGCCGAACTGCGTGATGCTGCCCGCGCCGATGTTGATGGACAGCGAAGCCGGTGCGGTAGGCATGCAGGCCAACCCGTCCACCACGGTCGTGCTGCCCAACGTCGCCTGCGCCAGATAGCCCAGGGCAACCATCGTGTTGCGCTGCGTGTTGAGCAGGTCCGTATCGAGCGGAATGGCGCCCGCATACACGATCTGACGATCCATGCATTTCTCTCCCTGTTTGTCGGATCAGTGCCGGCCTACAAGGCCGGGTCAGCCCTGGATCTGCACCCAGGCGCTATAGCCGGCCGGCAGAACTGCCGCCGTCGATGCGTAGATGTCGGCATCGGACACGGCGCTCTGCACCATGGCCAGGCTGCCATAGGCCGGCACGCCTCCGGTATCGTAGCCAGCCAGGGCGGCTATCCCCGCACCGTGCGGCCGCGTTACTGTCACAAATACCTGGTAGGGCATGGCAAGGTTTCCGTAGCCGCCCGCCACGTCGTAACCCACACCGCCGGTGTTATAGCCACCGGTATCCATCGGCCTTGCAGGCTCGAACACTTGGGCCGGGGTGCCCGTCAACTGGGCGAGTGCCGCCGTCAGCGCCTGCCGTGTTCCGCGTGGCCGCAACAGCTCGAACCCGATCCGCTGCACGAAACCCGCGTCGCTCTCGCCGCTCCGCCGCGGCAGCCCACCACCAAAGAAGTCCGTGCTGATCATGTCGACAAAGATGCCGCTCGCAGTCAGCAGCCTCGCCTGCGCGCGCACCGCCTCGATCAGCGCGTAAATTGCCGCCCATGCAACACCGAACCCACTGAGCACGGCATCGCCAAGCGGCGCCACGTCGCCGAACCAGCGGGTCGGCAGCACGCGCCTGGCACGGCTGACGAAGTCCTCGACATCTCCAAGCATGTCAGTTCACGACGATGCTGGACGCGATCAGCACTCCGCTCTGCGAGGCCGTCACGTCAGCCGCAATGCCGTTGATGCTGGTCTGCGTCACGCTGACCACGCTCGGATCGGCACCATGCGCCAACGCCTCGATTTTGGAGAGCGCCAGCGTGCCCGCAATCGGCAACCCCGCGATCCAGGCGAAGACAGCCGATTGCACCGCCAGCTGAACAGCAGTCCGCGTCAGCGGGTTGGAAGTCACCAACGTCATCTGCACCGCGACAGCCTGTATTGTGGGCCCGGTCACCGCGTATGTGGCGCCGATCGGCCTTACCGCCTCCACCGCCGTGCTGGCGCTCTGCAGCAGCGTCGCCGGCGGCGCGCCGGACCCGTCATCGACCACGACCCAGAAATGCCCCAGTGCCGCCGCACCCGTGGTGTCCCGGTTTTCCAGCACGGTGAAACGCAAACCGTTCTGCAACGAGGCGACGGCGAAGCTGATGGCGCTCACCGTCGCCAGCGAACGGCTGTTGATGTACAGCTGGAACCTGGCCCGCAACGCCGCATCGCTCTCGGGATCGGCCCCGCCGCTGAACGCCGCGGCGTTGGTCACCGTATCGATGCCGGGCAGGGCAGCGCTGAGCAGCCCGATCGCGCCTGGCTGCACGTTGCCGGCCAAGCCAGCCACGCTCGCCTGGGCCGGCACGCTCACGCCACCCGCCAGCGGCGCCACCGTGTAGCCCGAAATCCCGTTCCAGGCAGGATGACTCACCAGCGCCACAACCGCAAAGCTCTGCTGGCCGTCGTTGGTACTCACCACCGCGCCAACCGGAATTGTCGCTGCCAAGCCCGTCGTGTAGCGGGAGAAAGTCACCGTCCCCGCGCTCGCCGCACCTTGCAGACGCACCAGCCCGAAATCAGCCATCCAGCTGTCCAGGTCAGCACCCGTGCTCGTCGCCGCCCGCGTCATCGAGAGGACCTGCAGGATCAGCCACTGCATCCAAAGCGCCACGGCCGCAGCCGATTCCAGCAGCGCCCGCAACACGCTCCCGATCGAAAGGTCGACCAGCTGGCTGGATCCGCCCTCTACGCCGGCCGCCATGTTCTCGACCAGAACGGAGAACTTCTGCAGGGGAAGGATCATCTCAGACACTCACTGAAAACGAGAGAACCTGTGTCGCCCCGCCGGCCTGATCGACATACCTGATCTGCAGGTAGACGCCGCCGTCCGAAGCGCTGCTCACGTCGATCACCGGCTCGGGCAAGCGTGCGACGGACGCTTCCATGAACATCTGGCTCCTCACCGCCGCCCTGATCGCAGCCTCGTTGCCGGGCCGCCCCACAAACTGCGCAAGCCCCGCGCCGTAGTCGGGATGCCAGATGTAATCGCCCGGGTTCGTCAGCAGCCGCCGCAGCACACGCTGCTGGCCCAGCGCAGTGCCGGAGGCCAACGCGATGTCTCCCGTGCTGCTGGCAACCAAGTCCTGGCCCCACAGCAACGCCGCATCCTGCATCGCCGCACTCCTTAGTCTGTCGGTTCAGGACCGCTGTCGTTTGGCGGATGCACGTGCATGTTGTAGTGCCCGCGCAACGCCGCCAAAGACCCATGCTGGTCGTACAAGTTGCCGGTAACCTTCAGGTCACCGGCATGCGTCCACGTCGAACCCGAACTCTCTATGGACCCGTCGTTGTGCAGCTTGAGAAAGCTGCCGGTCTTGTGCACCAGCCAGAACTCGCCGGCCGGTACTTGCGGCGGCGGCACCGCGCTGGACCACAGCCGCCCGACAACGATGCCCTGCTCGGCATCTCCTTCCTGCCAGGCCACCACGACCTGGTCGCCCGCGCCAGGCAGGCACGCCAGCCCCCACCCCGCCCCTACCCAGGCAGAGGCGACAGGCAACCACCCCGACAGCACACCTTCCGGCTGCACCGTCACGCGCACGCTGAACGTCGCCGCATCCACCGACGTCACCACAGCCAGCCGGGTCTGCGCCCAGCCCTGATCCATCTGCGCGGCATGCGCTTTGAGGTGATTTAGAAAGCTGTCCACGCAGGTAACCTCGCTTCCAACGTCTGCACGAAACCCCGTGCAAACGAGATCCGACGCTCCACGCCGGTGATCGTCCAAACCCCGTCGAAATCGGTGCCCGTCTCGGCCAAAGCGAGAAGATCGCGTGGCTTGGTCGTCAGGTCGCCCGGCATCTCCACCACCACGCCACGTTCGTGCTGGGCCATCTGGGTCAGCAGCCTCTGGGCCATCGCCTGTGCGGCGTCGGCCGAAAGGTTCGGCCGTACAACCACGTAGCTGCGCGGATCGCCCGCACCGTTTGCCGAGCTCGCGGTTTGCAGAACACCAGTCTGCCCCCGGCAATCCCAGCTCTTCACGCTCACCTCTAACCCGCCGGCCAGCGTCAGCAGGCGTTCCAGCCGCATCGAAAGGCAGTCGCGCGGCGTCAGCACCAGGCTGGACGCGCTCTGGTCGGGCGGCGCGAAATACATCACCTGCCCGTCCACCCAGACGTCGAACCCCTCGCTCTCGGCCAGCCGGATCAGCAGGTCCCACTCGGTCGTCGCCCGCGAATGCTGGTCCAAAGTGATACGCGAACGATTGTTCTGGTAGTCCCGCCCGACCACGTCGTTGGTCGGCGTCACCTCAGGCAGCAGCCCGCGCCGCAGCGCCAGTATTTCTGCAATCTCGCTCGCCGTGTTGTTCTCGAAACTCTCCTGCGTCCTCGCCTCGATGAAACGCGAGGTCAGGTCCCTACCGTCGACACGAACCTCGCCCCGGCCCACGTCGAAATCCAGCCGGTCGGCTTCTCCCAGGATCAGGCTCTGCCACGCACCGGCGAGGCCAGCGCGTATCTCCACCATCAGGCTGTCGCCAGCCCAAACCCCATACCCGCTAGCGGTCAGCGAAGCGGTCACCCGGTAGCGGTCAGCGGCCAGATGGTTGTTGCTGGAGACCTCCACGTTCAGAGTGCCGGGCACAACCTCGCCGTTGACAAAGACAGCAATCTGCGGCGCCCGCGCCTCATTGTACGCCAATGCCGCCTCCGGCCGACGCATCCGCATTGGGCAGCACAAGCGTGGTCAGCCCGGAAAGCCACGGATCGGTGATACCGTTCAGCGCGGCAATCCTGTTCCACTGCGTCGCGTCGCCAAGATAGGCCGCGGCAACCGCAAACAAGGTTCCGCTCGCCACCGTCACGGTCTGCATCAGATTTGCACTCCGTCCAGGTTGGTCAAAGCGCGGCCGACATATCCTTGCGCCGTGCAGAGCTGCGCCATCGTCCCGCACACACCCACCAGCGCGTTGATGTCCGAGCCGCCCAGCCCCTGCTCGGCTTGGCTTACCTGCGGCGCAATGCCCGCCTGCGCCGCGCTCAGCCCAGCCACGGCCATCGCCACGCCGCTCGCGCCAGGAAGCAACGCGCCCGGCGCGGAGGCGCCCGCCAGCAGCCCGGACAGACCGAGGAAATCCGCGGCGGCGCCGATGTCGGCAACAACGCTATCCGCCACGCTGGGCACGTACACCACCGGGCTCTGCGCCAGGTCGATCACGACCGTGCAGGCGATGTGGTAGGTGATCCACCACGGGTTGCAGTAGTCCAGGTCAAGCTGCGTGATCACCACGTCGTAGGAGAACGCGTCCCACGTCATGCCAAGAACGTCGCCCGCCACGCGCATAGCGTCGAGCGTGCGCGCTCGCGCGCCGGCGTCGACACCCGAAAAGATGCCTTCCCAGCACAACGCCGAGTCGTCGCGCCCCATCGTGTCGATCACCCGCCCACCGCCAAGCAGCTTGTGCACGGCCGCGCGCTGCGCACCCCCGAAACGCACGCTGGACGGTACCTCGAACCCGTCCAGCTCCAGCCCGCCAAGTGTCAGTAGCGCCATCAGCCCCCCACAGTCGCTCCCGGCAACAGCCGTCCCCGCCGCGCATCAAACCCGGTCGGCCCGGCCGAGGCCCGCCCGGCCTCCTGGGTCAGGAACCGCGACATCCATCGCCCCACCAGCGCCCCGTCCAGAAACACGTCACCCTCGGTCGGCCCGGCCGAAGCCGCAGCCGCCGGCGGCGCCGACGGGCCCTGAGGACCGGGCGCAGGCGCGTCACCCTGCCCCTGTCCGCCGCCCGACTCGGCAAACGGCGCCGCCGCCGGCCACGCCGCGGCCTGCTCGGCAGGCGGTGGCGGCTGCCGTGCAGACCCGTCCCCCTCAGGCAACCTCCAACCTGCGACTTGCGGCCAGGGCCAGGGCTCAAGCCCGACGCCTGACCCGGCCGCAGGGGCCGCCATCGGCCCTTGCGGCGCCGCTGGCGGCAACGCCGCCAGCGCCTGCGGCACCGCCAGCGGCGCGGCCGCAGACACGCCCCGGGCAACATCCTCCACCGGCGCTGCAGGCCGACTCCAGCCCTGGCTCCCGCCGCCCAGGTTCGCCGACGTCTCGCGTGCCGGCGCAACAAGCTGGGTCACAGCCAACGGCGCGACCACGCTCATCACCCCAGAAGCCGCCGTCTCCGCTGGCCGCGCATCCACAACAGGCGGGGGGACAGGCGCCGCTGCTGGCAAGCTCGCCGCTACCGGCAGGTCGGGCAGCTCCAGACGCGCCGGCGCCACGCTCTGCCGCTGTTGCGGCTGCATCTCAGCCGCACGCTCCCCCGGCACAGGCGCGCCCTGCGCAACCGGTTCCGGCATCGCTTGACGCGCCGGCGGCACCGCCGCAGGAACCACCTTCGGCTGCCTGGGCGCCGCCGGAGGCCCGCCCTCCTGCGTCCCTTGAACCTCCTCGCGTCGGCCATCACCAGGCTCCGGCACAGCCGCCGCCACCGGCGCTGCCGCTCCCACCGGCGCAGCTACCACCACCGGTGCAGGTGTCGCTATCGGTGCTGGTACCGTCACCGGCGCGGGTGCCGCCACCAGCGCCGGCGTTGTCACCCCCGCCGCCGGCTCGTCACGCACGGTCGGCCGCTCCTTGCCGGCCGGCTTTTCCGCCGCCGGCACGGACCGGATCGCCGAGAGCGCGGCAACCGAGGCCATCCGCAACTGCTGCACGGACACCCCGCCCGCCTGCAGCACACGCTCGAGCTGCGCCATGTCCCTGCGCGCATGCGCCATGCTTTCGGACACGCCGTCGCTCAACGCCAGCGTCACCCCGATCTCGAAAGGTTCGCTCACCGCCACGCCTCCTGCAGCCGACCGTGCAACACCTTCACCACGTCACCGCAGGCAGCCCGCGCCGCACCCGTCAATGGCGCACAGGGCGCCACCCCGGCGCTCCCCGTCTCGGCCCGCCACACGACATCGTCCCGGCTCACCACCGTCAAGCGCCCGTCCACAGCGCGCACCTGCAAATCGGCCGCGTATCCCCGCACCAGCAAGCCTGCACGCACCGCTTCGGCCAGCACGCCACCTGCCGAAAGCAGCGCATCCTTCACGGCTTCTTCCAACGCTGCGCTCCCCAGTCGTACTCGAAACCGTCGAACCGGCCCATCACGACAACCCAAGCCAGGCGCTCGTCGGCCGGCAAGCTGAACGCCACGTCGAACGGCACCCCGTTCCGAACCAGGTAAAGGCAGTCTACCAGATCGGGGTGCCCACTCAGTTTCCCTGTGCCGCACTCCCCAGAACCGGTGCAGGCTCGGCCGCAAGCTGAGCCGCCACCGCGGCAATCCCCGCGTCGCCCAGCCGCGCCACCAGCGCCTCTATCTGCCCCTCGGTCACCGGCGGCGGCACCGGCACAGTGTCGATCGCCACCACGCTGGCCGCCAGCATCGCCATCCCAAGATACGGGTTGTTCTGGGACAGCACAGGCCCGATCGCCTTGAACAGCCGGAGCCGGTCGAGCGCCGTCATCCGGCGCACCACCAGCTCGCGCCCGTCAGCATCGCGCACCACCAGCGTCGATGCCGCCGCCGCCATGATCTGTGCGCTCGGCCCGCCCATCAGATGCGCTGCCGCTGCGTGGCAAAGAACTCAAGCTTCTGTTTCACCGTGGCATCACCCTTCCAGCTTCCTGCATTGACCAGCTTGAACACCACGCCGCTGTACTGGTACGTCGAGGTCGAGCCATCTACCTCCGCCACGTACTGATACACCGCGCCGGCCGGCAACGAACCCTGCGTCAGGAACGCCTGCTCGGAGACGGCAATGAAGTCGTCCACCGCGCTCGTGCCGCGCTCCACCTCAAAACTTCCCTCCCAGCCCTTCGGCAGCTCCGCACCCATCGGCACGCCGTCCAGGCGGTCCAGCCGCACGGATTGCGTCAACTGCCGGCTCTCGAACCCGGTCACGTAAGTAAGGTCCACCCGCCCCTGAGGCCCCATCACCACAAGCTGGCAATCGCGCCCGATCGAAAACGAATTGATCGGCATCTCGTCTATCCCCCAAACCTATCAGCACCGCGCAAAGCCGCGCACGCCTCGTCAGTATCCTTTCGCAAAGACGGCATAGCGGTCAGCAAACGTGCTCTTCCAGCATCGGAGCGCCGGAAGAGCGCGTCAGATCGCCGTCACCGCACCTCTGCAAACCGACGCTCAGACAACCCCGCCAGGCAGCACCTGACGCTGGATCGCCACCGTCTGCCCGCCTTCCACGTTCACCACGAACTTCTCGTTGATACTCTGGAACTGCACCTGCGTGTCGCTCTGAACGAAACCCAGGTTGGTCCGCGCCGGAGGGTTGTTGCTCGCATCGCAGATCACGTTAAAAGGCGGTGCGCCGTCCGCGCTGCCCAGCACACCCTGTGACAGCAAGTTCTGCAAAAAACTGAGCTGCGTGGCCCGTATCTGCCGGAACAACCCAGTGTTGATCACCTGACCCACGAACTGGCCCATGCCCGCCGCCAGCGTCGCGGCAACGTAGTTGGTCAGCCGCGTGTAATTGTCACCGTCAGTCGCCGGGTTGGACGAGGTGTTGTGCCCGCACCGCACGCCCCAATACGCACCGCCAGGCTGCGGGTTGGTGATCACGTCGATACCGTTCTGGAACAGCACGGTCAGCTCGGCGTCGCTGTAGGTCGCCGTCTGCCCGCTCCCCGGTACGCCGGAGCGCTGTGTGCCCACAACGCTGTACAGCGGCTTGTTCAGGCTGGACTGCTCAGGCGACAGGTTGGCCAGCCGACCGGCCACGAAACCCTGCGGCGAGACCAGGCGCGTCAGCCCGTTGGCTTGGTCGTTCCAGAACACCCAGTCGCCGAACATCAGCTTGGCAGCGTAGGAATTTAACCCGGACTGCTGCTTGAGCGCCACTGCCGCGGCGATGTTCTGCCCCACCGGTCCGGTCAGCACCATGTAGACGCCCTCGGATAGCCCGAACGCCGCCTCGGTCGACCACTGCGTCGCGTCATCGACATCGGCCAGCACGCCGATTCCGCAGCCTTGCGCACGCAGCGCGTACATCCCGGCCCGCGGCACCGTGTCCTGGCCCACCAGCATCGCTGCCGTGGCACCGCTGGCACCATCGCTGCCGCCGGCCAAGCCCTGGGACGCCAAAGCCGCTGGCGCTGTCGTTGTCGCCGTGCCCAACGTCGCCACCAGGATTTGCGAGGGCCCCCGCAACGGCCCGCTGCCAAGGTTGATGGCGCTCACGAGCGCCTGCCAGAACGCCGCCGGCGAGCTGCCAGCCAGGTTCGAGAACGTCTCCGGCACCAGCCCGGGCATCGACACCGTCAACTGCCACTGCCCCGGCACCGAGGCGGCCGACAGCGTAACGCTCACCGTGTTGCCCAGCGAGCCGGAGTAGCGCGCGCTTAACAGCACCGCGTAACTGCCGCCGGTCGCGCCTACGGCAAAACTCGCCGCAGCGTCCGTCCCGTCGCTCACCCGCACGCAGCGGAAACCCGAGGCGCCCTGCTGCACGGCCACCGCGACCGCCGTGCCCATGTCGTATTTGCGCGCAATCACCGGCCCGAATCCGGTCGCGTAGTCGGCCATCGTTGAGACCGCCACCGGCTGGTTCACCGGCCCCCACGATGCCGTGCCCACCATGCCGATCACGTTCGTCGGCACCCCGTTCAGCACCAGGTTCTGCGGCGCAACGATCTGCACGTACAGGTCCGGCACCACGAGCGCCGTGGTGTTAAGCGATCCTTGTTGAAAAATCGGCATGCTTCAGGTCTCCTCCCGCTTGTCGGCCACGGCTATCGGCGCGGCCACACGTAGTACGTCTTGCGCGTGCGCGCCTGCCAGGACGGCACGCATCTCCTTGGCGCCCGCAATCAGGTCGCCCACGCCGTAGGCCCCGAACGGACTCACCACCAGCAGCACACGCGTCACGCTCGCCTCCATCATCCGTAAACGTCATTGCCTGCCAGCAGCAGGTCGCCGAACAGCATCGCCGGCGCGCTCGCCGCCAGCGTCGTCGCGTACTCCACGTCGAACAGAAGATCGCGCCGGTACAATTGCGCGTCCTGCGCGTCGTCGATGCTCGCCGTACCTTGGTAGCGCAGGCGTCCTCCCGTCCCGTCCGCCAACGGCAGAAAGCTGGTGGCGGCAAACGCACTACCGATGGCGCTGCAGATCACGTCCCTGCTCGCCGGCGAGGGACACCACACGGACACGCGGAACCCCTGTTCCTGCCGGCTCCATTCGGTCAGCGTGGCCGCGTCCGCCACCACACGCGCCACCAGGCTCGTCACACCAGGCACGCTCACCGTGGTGCCCGAAAGCCAACATGCCCGGCTCGCCCGCACCGCCTGCGCCAGCATCGCCGCAACCAAGGCGGGCGTGTCCCCCGCCTGTCCGCGGTAGGTGCAAGGCACGCCGGCCACAAGCAGCCCGGCCACCTGCCCCACGCCGCCCGCACCACCAAACTGCGCGGAGTTGCCGGCAACCTGCACGGTCAACGTCACAGGTTGCGGCGTGGTCTGCGTCAGCGGTCCCCAGCGTGTCGTGTTGCGCGTCGCATGCGGCACGGCAAACACGCTGACGTTGGCAATCCCAGCCGCAAGGTCCAGGTCGAGCGCCCCGGTCTGCGGCCACCCGCGATAAACGCGCACCTGCCGCCCGGTAACGCTGGCTGCAGTTGCACCGGCCGGGTACAGCGCCGCCACAACGCCCGTCACCAAAGCCGTCTCGACGTCGGACAGATCTGCCAAGTTCCCGTGCCTCCAAGCCGGCCCGCACAGCCGGAGCTGCGCACCTCAAGCACCCACCTGGCGCACCATCAGTCGCCAGCCGAGCCTGCTCTGCTCGGCACTGCCCACCACGTAGACTCCGCCAAGGTCATCACTGACCACGTCGGCAACTTGCGGAACCGCAGGCAGCACCGGCAGCAGCAGCGTCCACCCGCCAAAGCGAGTCTCGCCGACACGCCCGCCCGCAGCCTGCCCGCCGCTCTCCATCAGGCACGCCGGCCACGCCGTCAGCACCGCCTCGCCAGACGTCGCGAAGAAGCCGCTGTAGCCGCCCTGCGTCGCCGGCGCCGGCCGCACAATGGAGACCACCCGGTTGGTCAGCACGCACTGCACCTCCAGCCCGGGCTGCTGGCTCGCCACGAAATACGTGGCCGACGGCGCCACCAGGTAGTCCCCGGCCTGCGTGTAAGCCGCGTCGTAAGCCCCCCGCCACAACGGCTGTCCGTAAGCCGCCTCCGCCCTCCCGCCGAACGGCGTGAACACCACGGCAAGCTCCAGGAGCTTGTTGCGCGGCGAGATCGGCTGCACCGCGCCGCCCGGGCGGTACACCGTCGTGCGGCACCCCGCCCGGCGCGCCGCCACGCCCATGCCCTTGCTGATCCTGTCCTGCAGCGTGCGCGCGTCCATCAAACGGTCCAGCTCACACCAGAGCACCCCAGCGACTCACCCGGTGCCACGCCAAAGAACCCGCACAACCGCCGGCGCCAACCGTCGAAAAGATGCAGCCGGTCGGCCACCTCGTCGCGGTTGTGCCGCCAGGATGCAGCCGCATCGCTGTCCAGGTTCTCGCTCGCCGCCGGCACCGCCATCTCGAGCTGCACCAGCGTCGCCAGGTAGCCCACCACCACCGAGATTTCGGCAGCGGAAAGGTTGTTCATCCTGTACTCGAGCAGGCCGTAGGCCGTGTAAAACCGCCACCCGATATTGCCGGCCGGCGACGCACCATAGGCAGGGTAGCCGCAGAACCGGCGGATGTCGGTCTTCTGCTGATCGCTTAACATGCACCCTCCCACCGCCGCAGGTCAGCGCGGGCACCAAGCCCGCGCTGCACGCCCGCCGAACCCGGCGGCGAGCCCTAGCCCATGTGCTCGATCATCACCGCCCGCTTGAAGTTCGCGTTCGTCGACGTCGGCACGGTCAGGCTGTTTGTCGTCGTGTCGCTGGGCGCACAGAAGCCGCCGATCCAATACCAAGACTGCGCGATGATCTGCTGCAGCCGGTCGATCGGCTCGCGCGTCACCATGCACACGTTGTCCACCAGCGAGACGATGGCGTCCTTGGGCGCCACGTCGTCGGCTGCCATCCCGGCAAAATCGCCCTCGATCAGCGCACCCTGCCCGCACACGATCGGCCGCCGCACGATCGCACTGGCAATCGTCGGGTGCGGCTGCACGAAGGACTCGGTCGTCAGCACGAAACGCAGCCCAAGGAACTCGTTGATCACGCCCTGCCCAGGCCGGAAGATCTCGTTGGCCGACGTCGAACCGATGAACAACCGCTGGAAATCCTGGTCGGCGAACAGCTGACGCGCGCTGATCGGATCCAGGTAGCAGTTATAGGCGCCATCGATGTCAGGCACCGCGTTCACCCGCAGCCCCGCCACCGCGTCCAGGATGTTGGTCATCGACAGCGTGTCGCCGGTCGTGAGCAGGCCGGTATTCGTCCGCGCGTTCGGCCGCAGGATCAGCGATCCGGTCGCCGCCTGCACCGTGCTGCCCGCCGTCCCGTCGGCCACGCTCACGTTGGAGGACAGCGTCAGGACGCCGCTCTGCCCCCCCGGTGTCGTGGAAACGTTGGTGGCGTCCGGCCCCACGCCGGCCAGCGTGTAGACGTCGCCGCCGATCGTCACCGCCAGCTGGTTGCCCGAGCTCACCGGCTGCTGCACGCCGTTCACGAACGCGGACTGAAAGCCGCGGATGTCGTCGACGGTAACCTGCGGGCCAGCACTGCCCAGCGTCATGCGCACCCGCGTGTTGCCGCCGAAATAGGCGGCAAACAGCGCGTTACGCGCCAGGTCGTCCAGGCTGCGTGCCGCCTGCTCGCCGTTCACGTAGGCGTTCTGCAGGAATTGGCTGGCAATCCCCACACGGCTCGTCACCATGTTCAGGTCCATCGTCGCCGCGTAGTGGTTCAGCGTCAGCGTGAACTGCTCCACGTTCCAGGAACCAGGCGTCAGCCCGTTATCCAGGTTGGTGTTCATCGAAGCCGCAATCGGCGTCGTCACCGCAGGCCTCAGCCCCGCACGCGTCTTCGTCAGCGTCTCGCCGATGCCCACGGCGAAGTCCTCGCGGTCCGCACAGGCACGATACCCGATACGCGAGCGCAAGGCCTGCTGGAACTCGCGTTCCAGGAAACCCTGCTGAATGATCGGCTGCAGGGCGGCGGGAAAGTTGGATATGCTCATTCAGAACTCCCAAGAAAAAGGGGGCCTGAGCCCCCTGACTTTGCGCACAGCCGTCGTTCGAAGAAAGAAAGCAGTTCTTTTCTGAAGAAAAATCAAAAGACTTTTGATAATTGGCGCGTCCCAGTGGAAAGCTCCGCGACAGCACGAGCAGAAGTCTTCTGCTTCTTCTCTTCAGAAAAGAAGACTCTCTTTGTCTCTACTTCAAACGCAGCACACCGATTGGCAACCGGGACTGTCTCTTACCGCCGCCGCAGCAGGTCCGCCCGTGCCGCCCGCCACTCCTCCAGGCTCATGTCGGTCGCCAGCCGCTTGCGCACCGGTGCCGCCCCAGGTGCCGCACCCGCGCTGCTGGAGTGCGTGCCCCCGAACAGCCACGGCTTCTCCCGCCGCAACTTGCCGATCACGTCGCTCGCAGCCGCCGGAGGTGCATCCTTCCCCGGTGCCCAAACCTCCGTGTCCAGCAAACGCAGCCCGTCGATGTCGACGATCCCCGCCCGCATCGCTTCGGACCGCAGCTCGGCCTGGTGCAGTTGCACCGCCGACCGCGTCTCCGCCTCGTGCAGCTGCCGCTCCAACGCGTCGGCATGCGCCCTCAGCGCCCGGAACGCCTCGCCATCCAAATCACCCGGTCCGGCCTCGCTCATCCTGCCTCCCCATGCCTGGCTCTCTCGGCTTCGATGCGCGACACCTCGGCCGCCACATCCTCGATGTCGTAATCCGCCGCCAGCACGCGCATCGCCGTCTCGCGCGACATCTGGCCGGCTCCCACGAGCGAGATCAGCGTCTCCGCCGTCCTCTGCCCGTCCAGCGCGTCGTCGGGATACCAGTCCGGCCAGCGCAGGCTCACCTGTGCATCGCGTGGCAGGGCCGGCAGCACCCGCCCCTCAACCCGCAGCGTGTAAACTTGGCTGGCCGCCAGGATCATTTTCGCCAGCGCCACCAAGGCACATTGCCCGTAACTGACGCGCAGGTTGTCAGCCAGCCACAACAGGCCCTGGTTCATCAGCTGCAGCGCACGCCCGCTCGCCGGCGCGCTCAACCGGTTCGCCTCCGCCCTGTTGCCGTGCAAGCTTTCCAAGGCCAGCTCACGCAAGATCCGCACGTAGTCGATCACCGCCTGGCTCGCCGTGCCGCCGATCTCCAGCAGCTTGGCGTCGCCCTTCTCACTCACCACCAGGGCGTTGGCCGCGCCGCGCACCATGGTGCCATCCAGCCCGGCCGGCTCGCGTATCAGCAACGTCGGGTCGCTGCTGTATTTCAGCCCGCGTCCCGCCTGGCTGAGCTGGTAGTCGATTTCGATGCTGGTATCGATGGCACTCCGAAACGTGCACGCACCGTCCACACCGGAGCCGCCAGGCAGGTTGCGTATCCAGACCAGCGGCACGAACCCCAGCCCATGCCGCACGCTCCGCGTCCTGTCCTCAACCGCCGGCCCGGCACTGCCCACCGCCAGCGGCTCGTACCAGCGCTCGAACTCGGCGTCCCATACACGCTGGAACCAATACGCCTTGCCCGCATCGGCCACCGCAAACCCCTGCGCCGCCAGGCTCGCCCCACTCACCTTGTAACGTTCGGTCACCCGGCTCAGCGTGTCGGGCGCATCCGCCGCCCACTCCGGCCACAGGTAAGGCGAGTCCAGCACGTCGACGAACACCCGCCCCCGCAGCACCCGCAACAGCAGCGCCGCCGAGCCGATCGCCCCACGCAGACCCGCCTCAACCATCACCGCGTTCAGCCGCGCATCCCGCGCCACCACTGCCAACGCGTCCCGCACCGCAGGATCAGGCGAGTCGAACGCCGGGAAATGCCCCTCGCTGAACAGCAGCGCCACGCTGTCCTCCACCACCAGTCGCGCCAGCCCGTAACGCACGGACGGCCGCCGCAACCGCAACGGAACGTACTCACCCGACGCGTTCCGCTCGTCATGAAATTCGTAAGGCAGCACGTCGTACAAGCTGCCGTCCAGGATACGCTGATAGATTGATAGTTGCCTGGTTCGTTCGGAGTAGTCGTGATCAGTCGGCACCATGTCGCAGATCGTGCGGTACAACGCCAACCTCCACAGAAAGAAAGATCTCGAAGCAAGCAGTTCTTTTTCGAGTAAAAGAACTAAAAAGCCTTTGCTCCCTGTCGGCGTGCCGGAAGCAACGGCGCCGATAGTTAGTTCCAGTCGTTGGCAATCGCGATCTACCTGGACAGGAACGACGTCGTCGAAAACCGCGCCGGTCCGCCCACGCTCAGCAACATCGTGAACGCCCGCGCCAACGCATCCACCTGGTCGTCCTTGCGCCCCTGCGGAAAACTCGCCAGCTCGTCGAGGAACACCGCGTTCCACGCCGCCCGGCGCATCGACAACGCCCCGTTCGAAATTTGCGAAGCCACCGGCAACGCCCGCAACGATTTCGATCCCGTCTCCGGGCTCGCCACCACGCGGAAGCCGGCCAGCATCTGCGTCAGGAACATGATCTGGCTTTTGCCCGCCTGTCCTGGATCCTGCGGCAACCCGACCGCCACCCCCAAGCCATCCATCTCGGCCACCGCACGTATCCGCCCCGCCACGTCTCCCGAGGCCGCCCGGAACCGCACCACGTCGTCGATGAACACAGCACCGCCCGCATCGCGCACCAGCCGCACGCCAACCGTCCAGTCCGGATCGCCGGACGTGTCGGCCGTGCCGGCAAGGTCCCAGGCCCGCACGGTCACACCCTCCGGCACGCTGTCGACCACCCGCAGGCCACGCGCATCGAACACCTGCCCGCCCTCGCGCAGCGGCTGCTGCTGGAACAACGCGGCAAACTGCCGCTCGCCCAACATCGCCCGCTTGGCCTCGATCGCCGCGCGGTCCTCCCACTCAGGCCACAACGCCTCGCCCGGGTCGCGGCCCAGCTGGTCGTAAGGCTCCGCCAAGGCTGGAAGACGCAACGTCGCCCAGCCTCCCTGCGCCATCAGCCGCCCGGCCAGGTCGTCCACGTGCCAGCGCGTCATCACCAGAACCATCCGGCCCTGCGGCTTCATCCGCGTCACCAGCTCGGAACGAAACCAGTCCCAAAGGTGCTCGCGGGCGGTGAAACTCTCCGCGTCCACAAAACTGCGTACCGGGTCGTCGATCAGCGCCAGGTCCGCCCGCCGCCCCGTCACCGCCCCATGCACGCCGATGCCGAAGAACTCGCCGCCACGATCGGTCACAAACCGCCCCGCTGCCCGCGCGTCCGTCCGCACCTGCAGCCCCAACCGTCCGCTATGCTCCTCCAGCAGCCCCCGTATGCTGCGCCCAAAATGCTCCGCCAGCCGCGCCGTGTGGCACGCCATGATCACCGAGCTCTGCGGCTGACGCGCCATCCACCACGCCGGAAAGAACCGGCTTGCGTACGTGCTCTTGGCCGAACCCGGCGGCAGCAGCAGCATCAGCTGTCTGGTCTTGCCCCGCTCCACCTCCTCCAACGCCCGGATGATCCGCACATGGTGACGCGCCGGCTTCTGACCGGCCGCCACCAGCGCGTAACGCGACCACCCTTCAAGGCTCTCCCGGACCCCCCCCCGGATCAGGCGCTCTGTAGAGAGCGGCGGCACAGAGTTCATCCAGCTCGTCATCCCCCATCCTGCTCAACGAGACCGCCCCCCGGCCGCCCGTCGGCTTTGCATGCACGTAGGGCGCGGCCGCCTTGGCCAGCGCCACCGCCTCCTCCACCAGGCCCTCCTGCCATCGCAGCCGCATCGCCTGCAGCAGCACATCCAGGGGCATCGCTTCGCTCGCGCTCATCAAAATCCCCTTCGTCAACTAGGAACATACGCCTATACTTGACCGCGGCGGCGCCGCAGCCATGTGCCTGCGCCGTTGCTCCTCACGAGGCCAGGGGCTCTTTCCCTCGGCACCGCAGGCTCGAACCAACAGCGCCAGTGACGCCAGCTCGCCCAGGACAAGTCGATAAATCTGCTCATAAAATCTAAACAGACGGAGGTCTGGGGCCTTAAGGCCCCAGCGGGGTTTGGGGCAGAGCCCCAACCTTGCACCACCGTCTCAGCAGCGAGCCGCCCGTCCGCTCAAACCGCCATCGTTAATGAAAATATACCTAAAGTTGGGTATCCTGGGCAACCACAAAATCGCCGCCTACCGAAAATTCCCCAAACGCGCGGCAAAGCGCCCAAATCCTGCTAGAACCCCGGCATGCGCCGCGCCCTGCTCTGCCTTCCCTTGCTGGCCGCCTGCACAGGCCTTCAGCCAACCCGGATCTACGCGGGCCCCCAGCGCCCCATCGCCGGCGCCTGCGACCCGGCAACCACCGCCTCCCTCACCCGCCGCGGCCACGCGATCATCCTGGCCCCTGCCAACGGCACCCTCGCCCTTGAGGGTCAGATCGTAGGCACCGCCGTCGCCGCCAAAGCCACGCTCCTCGGCGTCGACAAGAAACCTTATCCTCTGACCTTCGCCGGCACCCTCGCGGGCGCCACCATCGATGGCACCCTCAACACCCCGCGCTGCCGCTACGCTCTCTCACTAGCCCTGACCGACGACTAGACAACGCGAGCCTGCTTTCTTGACAGGGATGCAAGGGCTCTTGCCCAACGGACGCGGACCTCTCCACACGGCCCGGCCAGGAGCAAGAGCCTGGGTCTGTCTCCAAAGAACCGCTTCCTTTAGGCCGCCCGCGCAGCCCCCACCGCCGCCACGATCATGTCGATACCCTGCGCATACCAACGCTGCACCGCCTTGTGGTCCGCCCCCATCACACCGCCCAGCCGCCGCCAGGAAAACAGGTGCCGCTCCGTCACCGGACTCACCAGACTCCGCGCCCCGACGATCCGCCGCAATACGTAACGCTCGCGCGGGATCAGCGCGATCCAGGCTAGCGCCTCGTCCATCCTGGTGATTTGCGAAGCCGAAGGCACCGGCGGCCGCACTTGCCCCCGCTCGGCCCCACCGAACGCCTCGCACGCTTCCTGCACCACGTCCAAGTGGCTCACCTTCAGCCGTGTCGAGTAGCCGGTCCCCGGTAGCGCCAGCAACGTGGCACCGGCCTCCTCGAGCCGGTAGGTGATGAACGCCGAGTCGATCTCCCGCGGCGCGTGAGGCCCGGTCTCGTCCATCAACCCGTCATGCGCCCAGTCGAAAATGTTCATGATATGTTCCTTAAAGAAAAACCGGATACGGATAAGCCTCGCCGTCCAGCACCGTCCCGGCAATCAGCAGCCCCCACGTCTCGGGGTGCCCCGCCTGACGCGCCGGCCGGTCGCGCGCCTCCTCGTTCGGCACCACCACAGACAGGCGCAACCGCCGCGCCCCAATCTTGCGCCCCCGCTCCAGCACCGTGTTGCGGCCCAGCCCCATCGCCGCGGCAATCCCGTCCCAGGTCAACCCGGCTTCCCGCAACCCGCGCAGCCGGTCGTCCAGGTCCGGTGTCCACTGCACATGCGCCCGCATCTCATCCTCCCGCTTACTAACAGAACGTTAGGAGAACTGACACGCGATTGTCAACGGGGTCGCCTGGAATTGTTAGCGTCTCTGCCGTATTCTCTAGACATGCAGGAAGAAACCCATACCGTCGGCACGCGCATCCGCACGCTGCGCCGGGCCCGCGGCCTCACCCAGGACGATCTCGCCACCGCCTGCGGCGTCAGCCGCAGCGCCGTCGCCCAGTGGGAGACGGACCGCGCCGGCCAGCTCCGCGGCAACATCACACGCATCGCCGAGGCGCTGGACGCCTCGGTCGAGCACCTGCTCCAGGGCGCCAGCGCCACCGAGCCCGCCACCGGCGACGAACTCGCCATGCTCCGCCTCTACCGCTCCTGCGACCCCGAAGACCGCGCCTTCCTCCTGCGCACCGCCCACAAGCTCGCCCGTCACGGCACGTAACCTAGACGCTCTACTTTGCCGTGGAATGCGCCAAAGAGAGCTGCACTCGCTAATATGGGCCTCGCTGACGCCTAGCCCCGATGCCGCTCAGAAACCCGCCACCAGCGCCGCCGCCCCGACGCTCCTTCGCACGGCGCACCGTGCTGCCGCCAGAATGGCAGAGACCGCAGCCGTGCAGGCAACCAGGTCCTCATTGACCAGCACGTGGTCGAATTCGTCCCAGTGGGAGACCTCGTCGCGCGCCGCCTGCATCCGCCGCGCCACCTCATCGGCCGTGTCGCTGGCCCGTCCGCGCAGCCGCGCCTCCAGAACCTTCAGCGACGGCGGCAGGATGAACACGCCCACCGCATCGCCCGGCAACGCCGTTCGCAACTGCCGCCAGCCCTGCCAGTCGATGTCCAGCACCACGTCGCGCCCCGCCGCCAGGCACGCCTCCACCGGCGCCCGTGGCGTGCCGTACCCCCGCCCGAACACCCGCGCATGCTCCAGCAGCGCGCCGCCGGCCACCATGCCGTCAAACGTTGCCAGGTCGGTGAACAGGTAATCCCGCCCCTCCACCTCGCCGGCCCGCTTGCTCCGTGTCGTCACGCTGACGGAAGCCGAAAGCTCAGGCTCGCCCGCCAGCAGCCCACGCACGATGGAGCTTTTTCCCGCCCCCGAGGGCGCCGCAAGCACGAGGCAAAGCCCGCGCCGCTCCAAGCTGCGTCCCACGTCCGCCATGGCTCACTCCACCACCAGATCCGCCATTGCAACTGCCCTCCA
Source organism: uncultured Acetobacteraceae bacterium (assembly GCA_964242595.1). Taxonomy (GTDB): domain Bacteria; phylum Pseudomonadota; class Alphaproteobacteria; order Acetobacterales; family Acetobacteraceae; genus BOG-908. The sequence goes on from CAXTBC010000002.1 coordinate 34,746, forward strand.
TCGGGTCGCTTGCGTCATGATCCCGACCGCCGGAAAGGGTAATCATTCCGCCCTCCACGGCCTTTTACAACCATTGCGTGAAATCCGCCACACCCCGCAACTACCCGCCCGAAACGGCAAAAAATCATGCTCCGCTAACCATTTCCTTGTTGTTGTTCCGATCCTTGTTTGATAAAGACGCGGTAGGCCGGGCGGGATTAGTGCGGCGCAGCATCTTCTGGCACTGACTTTCAGGTGGGGTAGTCTCTAATGGCAACTGTAACGCTTCCGGGTGGCGTCGGCATATCTCCACTGGTCTTCACGGTCACCGGCACCAGCGCCACCAACTACGCCACCGCCTTCGCAAATGCCGTAACCAATCCGGACACGATTAATGTGTTGTCCAATGGTGCGCTCCAGACCACGGGCGGGACCGTCCTGAACGAGATCTTCTCGAACAACGGCCAGTCGACCTACGCTCTCCTCAATGGCGGGCAGTACACGCTCGTGGATGTCGGCGCGCCCACCACCCTCGTAGGCTCCGCCGCTGGCGGGGACACGGTGCTCGGCGTTGGGGACGCCACCTACCAGGCCGTTGGCAGCGATAACACCGTCACGTTCGTCGATGGCAACAACACCTACACCGGCAGCTCCATCCCCGGCGCGACAGGGGACACCATCACCGGTGGCTCCGGGTACGATACAATCAACACCGGCGCTGGCATGAGCACCGTGTTCAGCGGCTCCGGCCACTCACTCATCGTCCTCAACGACACTGCTCCCGCCTCGAGCGGCACGCCGGACGTCGCCTATCTCGGTGACGGCACCGCAACGGTCGTTGCCAACGGGCAGAATGACCTGGTCGCCACCGGCACGAACGGCCAGCTGATCTACGGGTCGCAGTCTGCTACCAGCACCCTCAACGTCGTCATCGGCGACAACGCCACGTCGAGCGGCCCGGCAGGAGATTCGATCGTCGGCGGTGCCGGCACCGTCAACGTGTTCGACAGCGTGGGCGGCAACGTCATCTTCGGCGGCACCGGCACACTGACGTTCGTCGGACAGCCACTCGCCAGCGGCGTCACGACGGTTAGCGACACGATCGTCGGCGGCGGCGGCACGACCGACCTGTCTCTCTCCGCCGGCGACAGCATCTACTTCGCAGGTGACACAGCAGGCGGAACCGGCTTCGTCTCCGCGGGCGACGGTAACGAGACCCTGAACGCCGCCAACGCAGGCGGCACAGTCGATTTCTTCGGCTCCACGATCGGCTCGGCAAACGAGACCTTCGTCGGCAGCAACACTGGCAACAACTACTTCCAGGTTGGCGGCAGCACGGTTACCGGCGACACCACGAACTCCACCTTGTTTGGTGGCTCGGGCAACAACCTGTTCGGCATCATGGACGGTGGGCCGAACTCGCACATCACGGTCTATGACTTCGCCGCCGGCAACAGCTCGGTCAACTTCCTCAACGAGACGGCCTCGCAGGTCAAGACCGACCTCGCCAACGCCGTCGTCGGTTCTTCCAACGGGACGCCAGACCTTACCGTCACCCTGTCGGACCACACCACCATCACCTTCGTCGGCATCACCAGCCTCTCCGGCCACGTGGTCAACAAGTAACGCTTACGCTTTGCTGCAAAGGGCCGGCCTTCGGGCTGGCCCTTTTTGTTTGCAGCAACCTCAATCGAAACGTAATCGCCCCAGCCTACCGCCGCACCGCCCGGTATCGCACCACGTTACCCCGATGCTCCTCCAACCCCCGGGCAAACACGTGCCCACCCGTCCCGTCCGCCACGAAATACAGAGCTTCGCTAGCCGCCGGATGCGCCGCCGCCATGATCGCAGCCTCACCGGGATTACAGATCGCACCTGCCGGCAAGCCTGCAATCATGTACGTGTTGTAAGGCGTGGGCGTGTCCAACTCCTCGTGCCGCAACCCATGGCCCAGCGTCCCCGAACCGCCGCCGGCCGCATACTCCACACTCGAGTCAGCCTGCAGCCGCATCCCCAACCTCAACCGGTTTACAAACACGGCCGCCACCAGCGCCCGCTCGGCCGCCAGGTGCGTCTCGCGCTCCACAAGGCTTGCCAAAACAACCAACTCTTGCTCGGATCGTAGCGGCAGCCCCGCCGCCCGGCCACGCCAGGCACGCTCAACAACCGCTTGCATCGCCAGCCGCGCCCGCTGTATCACCGCCGCCCCGTCGAACCCTCGCTCGTAGGCGTAACTCTCCGGCAGGAAGCTACCCTCCTCAGGCACCGCAACCCACCCCACCAGCCCAGGCACCTCGGCCAGCAGCCCTGCCACACGTGCCGACGTCAGGCCCTCTGGCACCGTCAACAAGTGCTGCACCGGCCGCCCGAACCGCAGTACCAGCAGCACGCGCTCGATGCTCGCTCCAGCCGGAAACGACATCTCCGCCGCGCGCACCGGCCCCTGCCATCGCGTCGCCGCCTCGAACCCCCGCAACGCCCATACGCTCCGCACCACCCCGGCCCGCCGTAGAACCTCAGCGCCGGCCGTGAACGAACCGCGCGGCACAACAACGTTCACGGCGCGCGACAATGGTCCTGGCCGCTCGTAACTTGCCAGGATCCCGGCACCCAAGCCACCGCCCAGCAAGGCCAGCGCTGCACCTGCCAGCAATAACTTGCGCATCCAAAGGCCAATTCGCGTTGAGGTGGACGTGCAAAGAAAGACCTTCTTTTTCGAGAAAAAGAAGCAAAAAGCTTTTGTCCGGCTTTCGCGGTCCTATCCGGCGTCGCCCGCTAGGTCAAAGGTTCTAAGAGGCTGTTTGAAAACTCGCTTTAAGAGCCGCGAAGCGGTCAATCTGAGGCCGATGTCAGGTAAATCCCGCCAAAATGTGGTATCCAGATACCGCTTTTGGTAAGTTTGTACGCTTAACCAACAGCTCGAGAGAGTTTTCAAACGGACTCTAAGGACTTATCCCTAGCGGGGTCCAGGGGCAGAGCCCTCTAGCCTTCCCTTCAGATCCGCTTGAAAATAACGCTGGCGTTCGTCCCGCCAAAGCCAAAGCTGTTGGACAGCACGCAATCAACCCGTCGTTCCTGCGCGTTCAGCGCCACCCGGTCGATCACGCTCTCCCGGCTCGGCGCCTCCAGGTTCAACGTCGGCGGCGCCACGCCGTCACGGATCGCCAGCAACGAGAAGATGGACTCCACTGCGCCGGCAGCCCCCAGCAGGTGCCCGGTAGCCGACTTCGTGGACGACATCGCGAGCCCGCGCGCATCCTCCCCGAAAAACCGCTCCACCGCCTCCAGCTCCAAATCGTCACCCATCGGCGTGGACGTCCCATGCGCATTCACGTAGTCCACCTCGCCCGCCGCCACCTTGCCGTTGCGGAATGCCGCACGCATCGCCCGAAACGCGCCGTCATGGCCGTCGGCCGGTGCGGTGATGTGGTGCGCGTCACCGGACAGCCCGTAGCCCACCACCTCGCCGTAGATCTTGGCGCCGCGCGTCCGCGCATGCTCTAGCTCTTCGAGCACCACTACCCCGGCACCCTCGCCCATGACGAAGCCGTCCCGGTCCTTGTCCCACGGCCGCGACGCCCGCTGCGGCTCGTCGTTGAACGCGGTAGAAAGTGCCCGGCTCGCTGCAAACCCGCCGATCCCCAGCTCGCACACCGCCGCCTCGGCGCCGCCAGCCACCATCACGTCGGCATCGCCCAGCTTGATCAGCCGCATCGCGTCGCCGATCGCGTGCACGCCCGTCGCACACGCCGTCACCGCCGAGTGGTTGGGCCCCTTGTAGCCGTATTTGATCGACAGGTGCCCGGACGCCAGGTTGATCAGCGCCGAAGGGATGAAGAACGGCGACAGCCGTTTCACCTTACCCTCGAGCACCATCTTGCTCGCCTCGAAGATCGTCTGTAGCCCGCCGATCCCCGAGCCGATCATCACGCCGGTCGCCTCGCGCCCCGGCTCGTCCTCCGGCAACCAGCCGGAATCCTCGACCGCCTCGGTGGCCGCTACCAGCGCCAGATGGATAAACCGATCCATCTTCTTCTGGTCCTTCACCGGCACCCACTCGCTCAGGGTCAGCCCGCCATCGGCGCGCGTGCCGGGCGGTACCTGCCCGGCGATCTTGGCCGCCAAGTCGGTCACGTCGAAAGACTGGATCGCGCCGATCCCCGACTCACCTGCAACCAGCCGCTTCCAGACATGCTCCACACCCACGCCCAACGGCGAGGCGATGCCCATGCCGACAACGACAACCCGCCGGTCATCAAAACCCATCGAAGGACCTCAGGCCGCCTTCTGCTTCTCGATATAGTCGATTGCGTCCTTGACGGTGCTGATCTTCTCGGCGGCATCCTCAGGGATCTCCACGCCGAACGCCTCCTCGAAGGCCATCACCAACTCGACCGTGTCCAAGCTGTCGGCACCCAGGTCGTCGATGAACGAAGCCTCCGGCGTCACCTTGCTCTCTTCAACGCCGAGGTGCTCGACCACGATCTTCTTAACCTTGTCGGCAACGTCACTCATCGTGTCTGACCCTTGTTTTCATTATATGTTGGTGCGCAAAACATCGAAAAAATCGCTGCCTGTCGGCGGCTCATACCCCACGGCCAGGCACGCGCCCGGCCATAGCTTGTGCGCGCTTAGCACGTCTCCCACAGCCCCGCAAAGCAGCACAAGACCGTCTCAAACCCATCCACATGACGGAATAACAACGGGCACATCCCCCGTTCAGATCATCGCCATTCCGCCGTTGACGTGAACCGTCGAACCAGTCACCCAGCCCGCCTCCTCACTGGCAAGGTAGACGATAGCCGCCGCCACGTCGGCCGGCTGCCCCATCCGGCCGAGCGGGATAGCCTCTGCCAGCCGTGCCCGCTGAGCCGCGCTCAGCCCGTCCGTCATCGCCGTTTCCACGAACCCCGGCGCCACCAGGTTCACCGTGATTCCCCGGCTGCCCACCTCCTGCGCCAGTGCCTTGCTCATCCCCGCCAGCCCGGCTTTGGCCGCCGCATAGTTCGCCTGCCCCGGGTTACCCGTATGCCCCACAACGCTGGACACCTGGATGATACGCCCGGCTCGCCGCTTCAGCATCCCGCGCAACGCCGCCCGGCACAGCCGGAAGGGCGCCGCCAGGTCGACGTCCAGCACGCTCGCCCAGTCCTCGTCCTTCATCCGCAGCGCCAGCATGTCGCGCGTGAACCCGGCATTGTTCACCAGTACCCAGAGCGGCCCCGCCGCCGCCTCGGCCGCCGCCACCAGCGCGTCCGCCGCACCCGCCGCACGCAGGTTGGCCGGGCAGACGTTCGCCCGATCGCCCAGCTCGCCCGCCAACGCCTCCAGCACGTCGACCCGCGTGCCGGACAGCACGACGGCCGCCCCCTGGCCGTGCAGCGCCCGCGCGATCGCAGCGCCGATGCCGCCCGAGGCACCGGTCACCAGTGCCACACGTCCCGTCAGATCGAACACCGCAACACCCTCAACCCAAAAACGCCACGCCAAGTACGGATCGCGAGGACAAACACCCCTCAACCGCCGGCGACAGCACAGACAAAAGTTTTTGCTTTTTTTCCAAGAAAGAAGGCCTGCCTTCCTAAAACCCCTTCAGCAGCGCCTCGATCTCCGCAGGCGACCCAGCCGACACCGCCACCGCATCCGGTACGATCCGCTTGCTCAGCCCAGCCAAAACCTTCCCCGCACCGAGCTCCACGAACCGGTTCACGCCCATCTCCGCACAGGCCAGCACGCTCTCACGCCACCGCACCGTGCCCGTCACCTGCGCCACCAACAGCCGCCTGATCTCGTCCGGATCGCTCACCTTGGCCGCCGTCACGTTGGCCACCAACGGCACCGCCGGTGCCTGCACCGCCACGTCGGCCAGCGCCGCCTCCATAGCCTCGGCCGCCGGCGCCATCAGCGCACAGTGGAACGGTGCGGAGACGGGCAGCAGCATCGCCCGCTTCACGCCGCGCGCGCGCGCCAGCTCCACGGCACGCTCAACAGCCTCCTTGTGACCCGAGATCACCACCTGCCCGCCGCCGTTGTCGTTGGCCGCCTGCACCACCTGGTGCTTGTCGGCCTCGCCGTCGCGCCGCCAGACCTCCGCCTCGCGGCAGATCTCGCCGGCCTGCCCCATCTCTACGCCCAGCAACGCCGCCATCGCACCCACGCCCGGCGCCACCGCCGCCTGCATCGCCCGCCCGCGCAACCGCAACAGCCGCGCCACCGCGCCCAGCTCCATGGCCTCGCTGGCCGCCAACGCACTGTACTCTCCAAGGGAATGCCCAGCCACCAGCGCCGCCCGCTCGGCAACCCGCACACCGCCTTCGGCCGCCAGCACCCGCACCACTGCCATGCTCAGCGCCATCAGCGCCGGCTGCGCGTTCTGGGTCAGCGTCAGCTCCTCGGCCGGTCCCTCGAACATCAGCTTGGAAAGCTTCTGCCCTAGCACGTCGTCCACCTCGCCGAACACCTCGCGCGCCGCCGCAAACGCCGCGGCCAAATCGCGCCCCATGCCGACCGATTGGCTACCCTGGCCGGGAAAGATAAAAGCAGTGCCAGACATTCACGCCCACCCAAACAACGGACCGGCGTATCGCCCTCGTCCCAACCCCTGTCAAATCGGCGTAGTGTTCCACCCTTAATGCGAGCCCGCGCGCGCGCGCCTAGCACCATCCCCGATACCCCGCCCCGTCCAGGAGCAACGCCATGTCCTCCATGATCGAAACCCTGATCGGCTCCGGCGTCGTCCGGCCGGATGCGAAACGCCTCGTCCCCACCCGCCGCCCGCTGCCAGCCCGCCCGCGCGACCTGTTCGAGATCCTCGTCTCCCTCGGCCCGCAAGCCGTGCTGGAAAGCATATACCTGGCGGCCGATTTGCGCGCCGCCGACCCACGCGGGCTCACCTTCATCACGCTGAACCGCTGGCCCACCCAGGCCGAACTGGACGCCCTGCCCGCCCCCTATAACGCGCGCCGTCACCTGGCCATCATGCTTACCAGCCGGGAGTTCCGCACCGGCCTGGTCCGCCGCATCTGCGATGCCTACCCCGAGCGCCCGCGCCTCTGCTTCGTGCGCATCCCACGCTGCGCCGGGCAACACTTCCTCACCATGGCCGGGCACATGCACCCCATCATGCCGCCCGGCCTGGCCACCCGCACCCGCAACGACGAGAACCACTTCATCCCCGCGCTCGGCACCCTGCTCGGTCGCTTCACGCTCACCAAAACCATCATGATCGTCCAGCCCACGCTGGCCGCCTTCACGCAGTCCGCCGGCCCCGCCCCCAATCCGGCCTACGCCGAGGACGGCCTGCAATGGGCGCTCAACCCCCCGCCCCGCCGCCACGGCACTGACCGCCTGTTTACCATCCTGCGCGAACCCGCCTCGCTTATCCTCAGCGAGGTCAACGCCACGCTCGACGCCCTCCTCCAACCCGCCGCGGCCGACACCCCGTCCATCGCCGCCTGGCGCGCCCGTCTGCCCATCAACCCCGCCACCGCGGACGCCGCCGGCCGCAAGCTGCTCGCCCGCGAGATCCTGCGCACCCTGCCCACCCGCAACCCTATCTGCCACGCCCTGGCCGACGGCACCGCCGCCGGCGCGCTAGCCGCCGTCCGCCTGCAGGACGTCGAACTCGCCGACCTCTCGCACTACCCCGACTGGACCAAATACACCTGGGACGTCGAACCCGAGCCAGCCAGCAACACCTCTACCTGCCACCTCACGCTGGCCGATCTCACCGCCGCCGAACTCGTGGCCTTCCGCGCCCTCATCGCCGAGGACCTGTTATTCTACGCACCAGTAAAAGCCGCGCTGGACAATTTGGGCGAGCTGAAACCGTCCATCCGGGGGCGGATGCTTTGAGGAGGAAGGCCAGGGCTCTGCCCCCCGGCGCCGCAGGCTCGAACCGATGGCGCCAGCGGCGCCAGCCCGCTAAGGACAAGTCCTTAGAACCTGTTCGTTAGTTATCTTAAACAGATGGCGGTCTAGGGCCTCGAGGCCTTAGCGAAGTCTAGGGCAGAGTCGCATGCTATGCCCAAGTTACGACTTTGGCCAAGCGACAGCGTTCCCAGGTAGTGGGTCAGTTTCAAATCTGCTGAATTAATCCTAGTCGATGTAGCTTGGGGGTCTTTGGGTATGCGTGGTAAACTCGCGGTATGGAGATCGCAGGAATTACACACAAGCTGGACGAGGCGGGCGCCAGGGTATGGATGGTGCTCGTTTGGTCACAAGAGGATGGCTGGGTAGCTATGCCAGAACCATCGTTTTCCTCACGAGAAGCGGCTGTAGCCGAGTACTGGCGGCTCAAAGCTAGCGGAAACAGTGTAGCGTCATGACCATCAAACGCACCCCCCGCCCCCGCGACCCGATCCAGCTCGGCAAGCTCATGGTGGACATAGCGACCGGGGCCGTGCCGGATGGGGTTGAAAGCAAGTCATCTGACCGAGGGCGACATGCGGGGTCTAAAGGTGGTCCAGCCAGGGCTGCGGCCTTAACCCCGGAACAAAGGTCCGAGATCGCCCAAGCGGGAGCCGAGGCGCGGTGGACAAAAAGCTAAGCGGCTTTTGATCCATCCCAGTGGCGCCGTTCTTCTACGTCGTCTCGGAAGTCGAGCAGCATTTGTATCGCTGGTTGGTCATTATTCATCGCATTATAGGCTTCAACGTCAGTCGCAAGCTGAACGCAGTCGCCAACGATCTGCCCTCGGCGCTGAATAAAGGCCTTTTGCATGTGATCTCTGGAGGCGTCTCCCATTGCAGCCCAGAAAGTATACTGGACGCCGCCTTTAGTTATGCGAACCGCATGGTTTACCCTGTAACGACGGCCTTTTTCATCAGTCGCATACTCTTCACGTAATGCGGTCGACATATCTTCAGCGAGCTTACCTAGCGGGTCAAAGTCTGGAACCGATATCAAGCCCTGGGTTACACCCCACGCTACCGCTTCCCGCGTCGTAGAAGGCTCTCTGCCGTGCTTGGCTCCGTATGAGCGCCAAATACGTTGTAACTGTTCATTGTACGTTGCCAAGTTCGTCTCCTATAGCGATACAGGCGCAGGAACGCCCCAGCCATCTACAGTGCAACTTTGCATCACAAACTGCCGGACTTTCACTTTGTGCTTTGTGAGCCAAGCGTAGTTATCGAGCCGTCGTTGTATTTGTCCGACGACGATACCAGGATGTCGCTGCACCCTTCCGGCAAATCCCAACGTGTCACGTTCAGAAATGAACGGCGCTTTTCGAGCATAGAACGAATCAAGTTCAGAGCTGGGAACACAAAAGTCTGCGGCTGCGGCATTCGCTCTCTGCTCTTCAACGGAGATAATTGCGCTAGATGGAGCATCGAGATCGACATCCACCTTATCTGCGCTCAGTTCTCCGCGACCATCCTTTTGCAAAACATGCTCAAGCTCATGGCGAAGCACAAACCAAAAGTTATCGATACGATCTTGTCTGAGAGTCATGCCAACTACAGGGGAGTTGTCCAGCCAAAAACAAACACCATCAATGTTTGCTTTCGGCAAGGTTTCTACAACCAAGAATTTCACGCCGCATTCAGCCAAGCTTCTGGGAACATGTCGCGCCTCCTCGGGACCAATCATGTATCGCGGCATTTCTGCTATGAGGTTCCTGAGCTTTTTCTCCGAATAAGCAGGAGTGACAATCTCCGCGGCAATCTGGCGCACGCGGAAAAGCCAAGCTAATTGAAACGGCGTAGTCTCGCTATAGTCAGTCTTCTTAGCCGCGTGAGCAAGTTCAGCCACTTTTGAAAGATCATTTGCACAGAAAAATCTCATCATCTGAGCTTCTAAGAGACCGATGTCTGTGTCTGCTAACCAGCCACGTTTTATCATCTCCCGAACAGGATAAGCATTTTGCAATGCGGCCCTCCGCTCAATCCCAGGATCAGGAGCGCGCGCCCTAGACATTTCGAAAGCCATTTGGAGATTGGCAAAGTAATCGGCAGATACCTCAAAAGCCTTACCTAACGCGCGCGCCATCTCAGGGCTGATGCCGCGCTTTCCAGCCACAATCAGGTTAACAGCCTGCTCAGGCATTCCGAGTATGTAGGAGAGGTCGCGCTGCGACCATCCACGGGCGTCAAGTTCCTCTTTAAGGAACTCTCCAGGGTGGGGAATGTCAGTCAGACTAGATGCTATAGACATATTTTGACCCCCTCCTCAGTGCGTATCGCCAATCTCAAAAACAGTGATGACAGGTTTGCTGCCGTCAGAAATCGTAAACACGATCCTATATTGATCGTTAACACGGATCGACCTCTGACCCTCTCGGTTTCCCATCAGCTTTTTGTATTTCAACCCCTTCAGTTCCCTTAGGTCTTTCTCGTCGGCAGCGGCTTCCAGCTGAAGCAACTTGTTCCTGGCGCCCTTTATGACCGCAAACGGCAAACCCATCCGGTGCGCCTCATCGGTGCATATCCGGGCGAGATTGGCATCGACAAACTCAACCTTCATGCTGACTGACGATACCGGAGTCGAACGGCGGTGTCAACATACTACTGAACGCCATGCGTTAAACTGACCTTTATGCTTGACAGATGTCAGGCGTGATTGCATAGTGTGCTCATGAACAAGCTCTCCCGCACCGACCGCGCTAAAATCCTCGGCCTGATGGTCGAGGGCATGTCGATACGGGCCAGCAGCCGGACGACCGGCGCGAGCAAAAACACCATCGTCAAGTTGCTAGAGGATGCGGGCGAGGCCTTCTCTGAGTATCAGGATCGCGTCATGCGGAACCTGACCTGCAAGCGCATCCAGGTCGATGAGATTTGGGCCTTCGTTTATGCGAAGAAGCGGAACGTCGAGACCGCCAAGGCCGCTCCGGAAGGCGCTGGTGACTGCTGGACGTGGCTGGCGATTGATGCCGACACGAAGCTCATCCCGTCCTTCTACGTCGGCTCACGCGACGCGGACGCAGCCCACCACTTCATGGGAGACCTCGCCGGACGGCTGGCAAACCGAGTACAGCTCGCCAGCGATGAGCACCGCCCATATTTAGAGGCCGTTGAGAGCGCGTTCGGCGCCGAGATCGACTACGCCATGCTGGTGAAGCACTACGGCGACGCGCCAGGCGCCGGGCGCTACAGCCCCGGCGTTTGCACGAGCGTCACCCAGAAGCGCGTTGAAGGGCGCCCTGATAAGGCGCACGTCAGCACCAGCTACGCCGAGCGTGCCAACCTGACCCTGCGCATGGGCAGCCGCCGGTTCACGCGCCTTACGAACGCCTTCTCAAAAAAGGCCGAAAACCATGAACACTCGGTCGCCATTCACACTATGCACTACAATTTCGTGCGCATTCACCAGACCCTACGTTGCGCCCCGGCCATGGCGGCTGGCGTTAGCGCTACGCTTTGGGAGCTTGAAGACATGGTGAAGGTTCTGGAAGACTGGGAGACGGGGCGGCGCTAACGACCGCTCCGCCTTCGGAGGATGTCATGCGAGCGGTGTTGCTAACTTGCGGACCATCTTTCACCGCTTTTAGCGCTGTCCATGCCCAAGAAGCAATCTTCTATGGGCGGAATGAGTCAGCAAGTATGCCGAAACCAGGGGCTTTCATACCCGCCGGCACGTCTTGGGAGTGCGGGGCGATTGATGGGCGCCGATGCTGGGACGGCAATGCTTGGCACGAACTTTTCCCCGCCGAGCCTCATCGTTATGCACGAAAGATTTCCGGTAGGGTCTCCTGTCGCGCTATCATGAACGTCACTCACGACTGCTGGGATGGGTCGGCCTGGTATCGCCTTCCGCAAGGCAGCGTCTATGGCCTAGTAGCGCCCGTTTCAGCGCCGGACGCGGGCGCGTTCCGCACTTCACCCATTCCGCCCTGATTAGGTTGTCATAGGATTAAAGTCCTGGGCCGGTTCAAACTGACCCACTACCCGTTCCCAGTAGTGCTCGCATCTCGCCCGAGACACGAGCATCCCCGCTTGCCATGCGGCTCAGACATCGCAGTATCGTTGTCTCAAGCCGGTCATCGCCACGTTCCAACACCAGCCGAGCAAGTCTACCCTGAGCAAAATTCAACTCAACCAACTTCGCACGAAACCACATCGCGCTTTCGGGGCTGCCACGGCCGGGTGTGATTGTCTCCTGTTCCAACGTTACTTCCTCTCAGGAACCAAGTGCGTCAGCTCCTAACTCGATCCGGTGGTTAGAAACTAAGAGAAATCACTAGACGCAAACCTTCAGCCACGTCGCCCGAACACCACTCGCCGCACCACCCACAACACCAGCAAACCAACCAGCCCCACTGGCACCCAAGGCACCGCAGCCAAGCCGAACGCCAGCGCCTCGGCCGAACTCCGCCGCAACGTGGCCTCCGCCCCAGCCCAAACTACTGCCACCGGGTCCACCTGACGCACTACAACGCGCGCGGCAAACGTCACGTCCAGCTCCTCGGTGTCCACCCGCAGCGCCAGTTCGCGCTGCCTGGCCTGCGCCTCCTCGAGCTGCGTCTGCGTCTGCGCCGTCTCCGCTGCAATCTTCACCTGGTCGGCCACGCTGATCGTCAGCCGCGCCCCCACCACCTTCAGGCTCGCCAGGTAGTCCGTCAGCTGTGCCACCCGCTGCCCCGAATCGGCCACCACCTGCCCAAGATCCTCGGCCGAGCTGGACTGGCGCACCACACGCACCGCCCCCGCTGCCTCGCCCGGGAACAGCTGCGTCAGCCCGTCGGCAAACCCGGCCACCTGGTCGTGCGGCAACCGCACCCCCAGAATCGCCGAGCCGCCGCCATCCTCCCCCGCGCCGCCGATCTCGGCATGCATCAGGATGCAGTGCAGCGCCGGCATGCCCAGGCACCTGTCCCGCGCCGCCAGGAAATGCCGGGCCAGCGTGGCGCCATCCACCTCCAGGGCCACGTCATGCGTGTAGGCCAGATGCAGCCCCGCCCCCTGCTGCCCCCCGCTCACGAACATCGCGGCCGGCGCCGGGGCGGCCGCCTGCCGCGCCGCGTCATGCCGGTCGCACGCCGCCACCGCCAACACGATTGGCATCACACGAAACAGCCGCATCGAGGCTCCTAGAACAGAAAAACCCGCACCCATCGGCCCAGCCCCTATCCGCCGACGCCCGACCAGGAGCACAACTCTCGCCTTCTGGTTTTCACAGAAGCCCATCGTCCCGCCCCCAACCGCCGGAACACTTCTGATGCCCGTCCCAGGCCTAAGCCCCTACGACCCGCAGAACATCTTCGCCCGCATCCTACGCGGCGAGATCCCGTCCCGACGCGTCTACGAGGACGAGCACGCCCTCGCTTTCCACGACATCAACCCGCAAGTCCCCGTCCACGTCCTCGTCATTCCCAAATCACAGCACGTCTCGCTGGCCGACTTCGCCACCACCGCGCCACCCGAAACCGTCGCCGGCTTCTTCCGCGCCGTCGCCCTCGTTGCCCGTCAACTCGAGCTGGAGGATCCCGGCTACCGCATCCTCGCCAACATGGGCCACCACGCCCACCAGGAAGTCCCGCACTTCCACGTCCACATCTTCGGCGGTGCCCCCCTAGGTGCCATGCTCTGCAAATGATCCCAACACTCGGTGGCTAACCATCAGTCCCGCGACAGCGGAGTCGAAAGTCTTTTGCTTCTTTTCTTCAGAAAAGAAGGCCTTGCTTCCTACCTCGGCGTAAAATCGATCAACCCCGCAAACCCACCCTCCGTCCCGAACCCCAGCCACCCGCCATTCGGCGCCCAAGCCAGCGCGCTCACCGGCCCGCCCTCACCGCCAGCCACCGGCAGCACCCGCTTGGTCGCAATCTCCGCCAGCACCACGCTGCCATCGCTGTAGCCGGCCGCCACCACCTCGTCGGTCGGATGGCACGCCACGCGCGTGCACATCACGCCTTCCTTCTGCGCCAGCTCCAGCGGCGGCTTGCCCATCGGCCCGCCGCCAAAGAACGGCCACAGCACAACCGCATCCGCCCCGGCACTCGCCAGCCACTTGCCGGTCCGCGTGAACCCCAGCGACTCGGGTTTCGTCGGGTACCCGCTCATCCGCATGTCGTGCCCGTCCGGCAGCCGCCACCCGTGCAAGGCGTTCTCCTGCATCGCGCTCACCACCGCCTCGGCCGCCGGATGTACCGCCACCCCGGTATGGCTCCCCTTCCACTCCAGCCGCCGCGCCGCCGAGCTGCTGTTGACGAACCACACGGACACCCCGTTGTAGTGCGAGGCCGCCACCCGCTTGCCCCGCCCGTCGAAGGCAATCCCCGTCACCGTGGAGGGATGCTCCAGCGCGCGCAGCCTCGCCCCACTAGCCGCAAGCAGGTGCACCACCTTGCCCGCCGCGCACGCCACCACCCCGGCCTTGCCGTCCCAGAAACTGGCCACCTGCTCCACCCACTTGCCACCGAAGGCGCCAAGCTCGGCCACTGCCCCGTCCGCCGCCACACGCACCAGCCGCCCGTCATCCCCGCCGCTGACGAACCCCGTCCGCGCCGCGTCCGCGGCAACAGCCATCGCCGCACCATCGTGCGCCGCCACACTGCCCCACGCGCCCGCCTCACCCAGCGCCGCCACACGCAGCGTCCCGTCCCCAAGCGCGAACGCCGCCTGCGTCCCACCCCGGTCGAAAGCCGCCCCCACCACGAACGCGCCCAGCTCGCGCCAAACTCCACGCGTCTCCAGCAGCAACCCCGCGGAAGCCGCCTGGCTCACGCGGCCACCTGGCACGCCTCGAAGCCGCGGCGAAGCTGCGGCCGGTTCAGGTCCCGCCCGATGAACACCAGCTTGGACCGCCGCGGCGCACCCTCCGGCCAGGCGCCCACGAAATCACCGTCAGCGATCATGTGCACCGCCTGGAACGCGAACCGCCGCGCCTCGCCTGGATGCGCCAGTATCCCCTTCGTCCGCAGCAGGTCCTGCCCCTTCTCCTGCAGCAACGTTCCCATCCACTGCTGGAACTTGTGCGGATCGATGTCGCGCGAAACCTCGAAGCTTACGCTGTTCACGCCCTCGCTGTGGCTGTGCGATTCGGCCTCCAGGAATGCCGGGTCCACCTCGAGTATACGCGACAAATCGAACGCGCCGATGTCGAGTATCTCCGTCACCGCCACGTCGCTCCGCGTCGTCCGGTGGATATGCGCAAACCGGTTGATCGCACGTATCCGCCCCTCGACCGCGTCCAGCTCCCCGGACGTAACCAGGTCGAGCTTGTTGAGCACGATCACGTCCGCAAACGCGATCTGCGCCGCCGCCTCCTCGCTGTCCTCCAGCCGCGCCGGCAGGTTCTTGGCATCCACCACCGTCACGATGGCGTCCAGCCGCGCCTTGGCCCGCACGCCCTCGTCCACGAAGAACGTCTGCGCCACCGGCGCGGGGTTGGCCAACCCCGTCGTCTCGATGATGATGCCGTCGAACTTGCGCGCCCGCTTCATCAATCCGTTGACGATGCGGATCAGGTCGCCCCGCACGGTGCAGCAGATGCAGCCGTTGTTCATCTCGAACACTTCCTCGTCGGCATCCACCACCAGGTCGTTGTCCACGCCCAGCTCGCCGAACTCGTTGATCACCACGGCGTATTTGCGGCCGTGCTCCTGCGTCAGGATGCGATTCAACAACGTCGTCTTGCCGGCGCCTAGGAAGCCGGTCAGGACCGTGACGGGGACGCGGGAGTCGGAAGACATGAGCAAGTTACTCCAAGAAAGAAAGCACTTCTTTTTTGAAGAAAAGAAGCAAAAAACTTTTACTCCTGTGGCGCGCGCTGCCGGAGATGATCGCGACAGCACGGACAAAAGCTTTTTGCTTCTTTTTCTCGAAAAAGAAGGCCTTGCCTTACTTGGATGCCCTCCCACCCCACCGCAACTCCGCCAGACGCGCCCGAGCCTCCGTCACGTCGAACCCCGCCGCCCGCCGCAGCCCGGCCTCCGCCATCCGCGCCCGCAACCCCGCATCCCCGGCCAGCCGCCCGATCGCCGACTCCAGCGCCCCCGCCTCGTCCGCCCCGGCATACAGCGCCGCGTCCCCCGCCACCTCCCGCAGCCCGCCACGATCGCTGCACACCAGCGCCGCCCCGCTCGCCAGCGCCTCCAGCGCCGTCAGCCCGAACGGCTCCGCCCACCGGCTCGGCACCACCACGATCGCCGCCCTGGCCATCGCGTCCAGCACCGCCGCGTGCGGCACGTAGCCCCGCCGCTCCACCCCGGCCGCGTCGGCCACCGGCGCCAACCCGCGTTCGAACGGCGTCACCTTGCTGCCTGCCCAGAACCGGTCCGCCCCCATCATCACCGCCCGCCATCCGGCCAGGCCGGGCAGCACCGCCCCGCACGCCCGCACGAACGCGTCCGCCCCCTTGTCGGCCACCACGCGGCCGACAAACAGGATCACCGGATCGCGCACCCCGGCCGGCAACCGTGCCGGCAGCGCCGCCAGGTCCAGCGTGTTCGGCAGCACCACGGGCGCCACCCCCGCCGTCACACCCTCCATGAACCGCCCGGCCAGGTAGGCGGACACGCAAACCACCGTGACCGCACGCAGCAGCGCCGCCCGTTCGGCAACACTCTTCGCGCCGCGCATTCCCAGCGGATCGTTGTGCAGGAATAGCAGCACCCGCGCCCCGGGCAGCGCCCGCGCCACAAGCAGCGCCAGGTTGGCCCGGTTGTGCACCTCGATGACGTCGGGCCGTAGCCGCCGCAGCGTCCGCACCACGCCAGCCATGTAGCGCTCCACCCGTCCGAACGGCGGCCACCACACCTGCGCCGCCGGCTCGAACCTACGCCCGGCGAACACTGCCCGCCCGCTTGCCTGGCCTACCACCACGTCGCCCGGCGCCCCAAGCCGGTGCACCAGCAACCCGATCGCCCCCACTGCCGCCGGCCCGAACCCCTCCCGTGGCGGCAGAACGCTCGCCACCAACCTCACGCCGGCCGCAAGCCCTCGTATTTGGCCAGCTTCCACGCCTCGGGCTCGGCCGCCGCCTCGTCGTACCAGCGCGCCACCAACGGGTGCGCCCGCACTGCCTGGCAATACGCCGCGGCCGTCTCGGACAGCGGCGGCGCGTAGGTCAGCAGCCGCGCCACCACGGGCGCGAACATCGCGTCCGCCACGCCGAACTCCGCCCCGAACAGGTACGGCCCCCGCCCGCCGAACTCCGCCCGCGTCTCCGCCCAAACCGCCTCCACCCGCGCCACGTCGGCCAGGCTCTCCGCCGTCTGTCCCAGCCCCGCGTAGTCCGCCCGCCCCAAATTCATCGGCATCGCCGTCCGCAGTGCCCGGAACCCGGCATGCATCTCGGCCGCCACCGAGCGCGCCTGCGCGCGCGCCACCCGCCCGTCCGGCCACAACGAAGGCGCGAACTCCGCGCAATACTGGCAGATCGCCAGGCTTTCCCAGACCCGCGCGCCCTCATGCTCCAGGTACGGCACCAGCCCCGCCGGCGTGGCCTCCCTGATCGCCGGCGTCGTCCCCGCCTGCATCGGCAGCACCACAACCTCCACGTCCAGGCCGGCCAGCATCACCGCCAGCCACCCGCGCATCGACCACGACGAGTAGCGCCGATTGCCGATATAAAGCCTGCCCATCCCTGCTATCCTGCCTGCCAGCCCGTCCCCCAATGCACGCCCCCCGCGCGCGGATCAACACAGGAGCACGCTCCCCTGGACAGCCTGTGCCGCGACTGTGGCCTGCAAGGTGCTGCGTCCCCGTGCCCGGCCTGCTTCTCCGTCCGCATCCTGCGCCACCCCCAACTTTTCACCCTGGCCACGGCCCATATCGACTGCGACGCCTTCTACGCCAGCGTGGAGAAAGCCCGCCGGCCGGAGCTCGCCGACAAGCCGCTGATCATCGGCGGCGCCACCCGCGGCGTCGTCACCACCGCCTGCTACATCGCCCGCCTCTCCGGCGTGCACAGCGCCATGCCCATGTTCCGCGCGCGCAAGCTCTGCCCGGACGCCGTCGTACTCAAACCGGACATGGCCGCCTACGCAGACGTGGCCCGCCGCCTGCGCACCCTGATGCGCACCCTCACCCCGCTCGTCCAGCCGCTCTCCATAGACGAAGCGGCCCTCGATCTCTCCGGAACCGAGGCGCTGCACGCCACCCCGCCCGCCGCCACCCTGGCCCGCCTGGCGCGCACCGTCGAAGCCGAGTTCGGCATCACCATCAGCATCGGCCTGGCCGCCAACCGCCTGCTCGCCAAGCTCGCCGCCGGGCAGGACAAGCCCCGCGGCTTCGTCGTCATGGGCCAGGAAGCCGCCGCCACTCTGGCCCCCGAACCCGTCACCATCCTGCCCGGAGTTGGTCCCGCCCAGGCGCGCCGCCTGCACGCGCTAGGCCTCACCCAAGTGGGCCAGCTCCAACAGCTCACCGAGCGGGAAGCCCGCACCCTGCTCGGCGACGAAGGCCCCTCGCTCGCCGCCCGCGCCCGCGGGGAAGATACCCGGCCGGTCACCCCCACCAGCATCGCCAAGTCAATCAGCGCGGAAACCACCTTCGCCGAAAACCTTACCGCCCGCCCCGCCCTCGAACGCCACCTCTGGCGCCTGTCCGAACGCTTGGCCGACCGCCTCCGCACCTCCGAACATGCCGCCTGCGGCGTGGTGCTCAAGCTGAAGACCGCCAGCTTCGCCTCCCGCACCCGCACCCAGCGCCTCCCCCAGCCCACCGCCCTGCCCGACACCCTGTTCGAGGCGGCCCGCACCCTGCTCGCCCGCGAAGCCGACGGCACCGCCTTCCGCCTCATCGGCATCGGCGCGTCAGGCCTGGCTCCCCTGTCGACCGCCGATGCGAACGACCTCGCCGACCCCGACGCCGCCCGCCGCCGCGCCCGCCAGGGCGCCATCGACGGCCTGCGCGCCCGGTTCGGCGCGGCGGTGATCGGGAAAGGGCGGGGGCTGCAGTAAGATAAAATGAAGTCTGCCAAAGGAAAACAGGCCCAACTACCTAAAAAAGAACAGCATACCATCGTGTGCCAGATAGAATGCTGCAGATTTGACACAGATGGTGCTAGCGTTAGAGTTTAGGCTCTGTATCGTGGGCTGATGCTCGTCTCAGACGTCATTCGCGCCCATAAAGACCAAGTGCGGGTGAGTTACTGGCACGAGGGCAAAATTCCTCCTTTCACATTTCTAATGCGTCCCGGACAGCCTCCACTCAGGCTTGGCCGCAGTTGGTCTTGGCGGACCATCGACTTTACTGCTTTTGCCCACTCTTTCCGAATACTGATTTAACTTCGTGAAGAGCGCGAAATACGCTATCTTACTCTTGGATGGCTTGAGAACTCTTTTCTTAGAGTCGTTTGCGCTCATGAATTCCATGCCAGCGAACCAGGATGGCACTGTCATTCAGTCCGTGAATGCGAGTTTGGGGCGAAAGACTGGTCTCATAGAACCCTGACAAAATACCCTCGGCGTCCCATATCTGGAGCGGTCTTTGGCGTAGATAGACGTAGCGCAACCGACCTGGCTGTGCGATTCTATCGCCTGAGTTCCCCAGGCCCCCTGATATGAAAGATGCCCTCTGCCGCGCCTTTTGTGACGCTCTGACCGTTCGAGAGATACCGGACGGCCTGGCCGTTGGTACGCCTTTCAGGCGGGGGGGCGATGCCCTGGGATTCTACATCATAAATTGCCGGCAGAATCGAGCCTACGCGCGACTAGAGGATGATGGGCAGACGATATCGCTTATTGAAGCGTCTGGAGTCAATCTGTCTGTAGGCTCACGCGCCGCAATGCTTGGGATACTTTTAAGCGAGTTTGGAATTCAGTACGACACACTGGAGTCGGTCTTGCACACTCCATTTGTGCGAATAGACGAAATTCCTGCTTTATCTCTAAAATTCATAGAGTTCTTAGTCAAGATGCAAGACTTTGCATTTTTCACTAGGACTCGAGTTGAAGACACTTTTCGATCTGACGTAATTTTATCTGTGATGGAAAGGTTTAGTGGGCGTGCGGAGGTTGAACTGGAAGCGGCGCCAAATGAGCCGTTGATGAATCACGTTGCTGACGTTGTCATACGGCCTCCTGAACGGGCGCCTCTAGCACTTTACGTAGGCGACAGTAACAACAAAGCGCTCGAAGCCGTGGTCTTACAGCAAAAAACTATCATTTCAGATATTATGTGCAACGTTATGTTGGTGGTACGCGAAGCAAAGCCAAAAAGGGTGCAGACTCGAGTTTTAGCGATTGTACATGATGATAAAGAACTGGCAGTTGCAGTGTATCCTGACGATCCAGAAAAGGCATTAAAGCAGATGGAGAGGCTGGCATTTGGACTATATGGGGCTTCTTATGTGTCAGGAACGCAGGCGAGGAACTGACTAATAACCAGTCACTAAGCCCAGAAGAGATAGACCGCCGAGCCCGCGAAACAGCTCACCGAATGATGGAAAGGCCGTTTGGGCGTAAGAATTACCCGAGCCGGCCAAGCCTGACGTGCCGAAGCCCGTACTTGCAGGACGGGGTTTCGGGCAAGGCTGATTCCTGCGGGACCTCACGCACTCCCAACCCGCAACAGATCGTGGATGTGCACCAGCCCCACCGGCCGCCCATCCTCCACCACGAAAACACAGGTGATCCGCGCCTCGTTCATCAGCGCCAAGGCCGCCGCCGCCAGCGCATCCGCCGGCAGCGTGTAGGGCCGCCGCCCCATCGCCTCGCGCACCGGCCGGTCAACGAACCCGCCCCGGAACGCCCGCCGCAGGTCACCGTCCGTCAGCGCCCCCACCAGCCCGCCCGCCGCGTCCACAACCCCGGCAATCCCGAACCGCTTGGAGGTCATCTCCACGATACCCTCGGCCAGGGTCGCGCCGTCGCCGATCAGCGGCAGCGCGTCGCCGACGTGCATCAGCGCGCCCACCTGCACCAGCTGTGCACCTAGCTTGCCGCCCGGGTGGAACCGGCCGAAATCACGCGCCGAGAACCCGCGCTGCTCCAGTAGCAGCACCGCCAGCGCGTCGCCCGCCACCAATTGCATCGTCGTCGACGTCGTCGGCGCCAGCCCGTTCGGACAAGCCTCCTGGCTCACCGGCAGCGTCAGGCAGACGTCCGCCGCGGTCCCCAGCGCGCTTTCCGCCCGAGACGTCATCGCTACCAGCGGCACCGCGAACCGCCGCGTGTAAGCCACGATGTCGGCAAGCTCCGCCGTCTCGCCGCTCCAGGACAGCGCCAGCACCACGTCGCTCTCGCGGATCACCCCCAGATCGCCATGGCTCGCCTCCGCCGGATGCACGAAATGGGCAGGCGTCCCGGTCGAAGCCAGGGTGGCGGCGATCTTGCGCCCGACATGGCCGGACTTGCCCATCCCGCTCACGATCACCGTGCCGGTTGCGGCACCGATCACGGTGGCCGCCTGCGCGAACTTGTCGGCCAGTCCGGTGGCCAGGGCAGCATTCAAGGCGATCAGGCCTTGCTGTTCCAACCCTATGGTACGTTCCAGGCTGGCTTGGGTGTTCAATGCTGACATCTCCGAAGGCAAGCACTTCTTTTTCTCGAAAAAGAAGGCCTTCCCCTACTACCTCAACAAAACCCGGGCCCGCTCCAGGTCCTCCGCCGTGTCCACCCCAAGCGGTACGTCGTCCACCACCGCCGCGTCGATCCGCATCCCCGCCTCCAACGCCCGCAACTGCTCCAGCCTCTCGCGCTGCTCTAGCGTAGAGGGCGGCAACCGCACGAAACATTCCAGCGCCGCCCGCCGCCACACATACAGCCCGATGTGGTGGTACAACGGTCCCGCGCCCCAGGGCGCCAGCGCACGTGTAAAATACAATGCCCGAAAGCGCGCTTCCCCCACCGGCGTGCCCACCATCTTCACCACGCTGGCCGCCTGCGCCTCGTGCGCCGCAATCACCGCCACAGGCGTGCCAATGTCCACCGTCGCGTCGTCGAGCAGGCGCGCCGTCGCGCGCACCACATGCGGCGCCACCGTCGGCAAGTCGCCCTGAAAATTCACGATGATCTCGTGTTCGCCAAGCCGGTCCACCACGCCCAAAGCCTCGGCAATCCGGTCCGTTCCGGAAGCATGATCCGCCCGCGTCATCACCGCCTCGCCGCCCCCGCGCCGTACCGCCGCGGCAATCTCCGCGTGGTCCGTCGCCACCACAACCGGCCCCAAGCCGGCCTCCATCGCGCGCCGCCAGACATGAACGATCATCGGCAACCCGTGGATGTCCAGCAACGGCTTGTTCGGCAAGCGGGAAGCTCCCAACCGCGCCGGGATCAGAACTATCGCCATGACGGTGAGCCCAGCACAAAGGAGAAGCAAAGGCCTTCTTTTTCGAGAAAAAGAAGCAAAAAGCTTTCGTTCGTGCTGTCGCGGACAGCTGAAACACTACGCATCACCAACACGCATCCGAAACAGACAAAAGTTTTTTGGTTCTTTTTTTCAAAAAAGAACCGCTTCCTTAACCTGCCGCTTCCTCAACGAATCATAAGCCATCAGCTCACCCAGCAAAGGCTCCATGTCCCGCAACGCAATCATGTTCGGCCCGTCAGAAGGCGCCCGGTCCGGATCGGGATGCGCCTCGATGAACAGCCCCGCCACGCCCACCGCCACAGCGGCCCGCGCCAGCACCGCCACGAACTCCCGCTGTCCGCCCGAAGAAGCGCCCTGCCCACCCGGCTGCTGCACGGAATGCGTGGCGTCGAAGATCACCGGAGCGCCCATCGCCGCCATGATCGGCAGCGCGCGGAAATCGGACACCAGCGTGTTGTAGCCGAAAGACGTGCCACGTTCCGTCACCAGCACCCGGCTGTTGCCGGCGCCCGTCACCTTGCCGATCACGTGGCGCATGTCCCACGGCGCCAGGAACTGCCCCTTCTTCACGTTCACCACCCGGCCCGTCCGCGCCGCCGCCACGATCAAGTCCGTCTGCCGGCACAGGAAGGCGGGTATCTGCAGCACGTCGGCCACCTCGGCCACCGCTGCGCAATGCTCACGCTCGTGCACGTCGGTCAGCACCGCCACGCCCAGCGCGGCGCGGACGTCGGCGAAGATCTGCAACGCGGCCGCCATGCCCACGCCGCGCGCGCCGCCCCCGCTCGTCCGGTTCGCCTTGTCGTAGCTGCTCTTGAACACGAACCCCACACCCAGGCGCGAAGTCATCTCGGCCAGGGCCGCCGCGCATTCCTGCGCGTGCGCCGCGCTCTCCACCTGACACGGCCCAGCGACCAGGCAGAACGGCCTGTCGTTGGCGAACGCGGCGCCGCCCACACTCACCAGCGGATCGGGGGAGAGTTGTTCCACCTGCGTCAATCCTGCGAAAATCCTCGCATCCCACCCCAGCTACCAGAAAGCAAGCAGAGCCTCAGCTACCGACTCCATACGCTCGAGTACTTGCCCCGACCGGCAGCCTGCCGCACAGATGCCCGCATGAGCGCTACCGCCTTGCGTGACGACTCCGAACACCTGATGTACGGTCGTCTCGAACGCCTGGCACTGGCCGCCGGCGCCCTGCTGATGGCCAGCATCGTCGCCGCCAGCGTGCTGATCGCCCAGCGCAACAGCCGCGACGCTGCCACCGCGGTCCGCATCCAGTCCGTTCGCACCCTCACGGTCGACCTGCTGGAAACCGTGCTCTCGGCAGAGACCGGCCAGCGCGGCTTCCTGCTGACCGGCCGCACCAGCTACATCGGCCCCTACGACGCGGCGACCGCCCGCGTGCCCGGCCTGCTGGACCAGCTCGGCCTCGTGCTCGGCAACCAGCCGGAGATGGTCCGCTGGCGTGCCGTCGTCGAAGACAAGATGGCCGAGCTGGCCGAGACCGTGCGCCTGGAAAAGGCCGGCCGTCACGACGATGCCCTGGTGCTCGTCAGGTCCGACCGCGGCCTGCACGACATGGACGAAGCCAGGCAGATCGCCGCCACCCTGGCGATCAGCCAGCTTGCCGCGTTCAGCGCCGCCCTCCACCACAGCGAGGCGGACGCCCGCCTCCTCGTCGCCGTGGACGCCGCCGCCCTGATCCTGCTCGTGCTCCTGGTCGCCTTTGTCGGCCGCAGCCTGTCGGCCAGCCTGCGTGCCCTCAGCCGCAGCCGCAGCGACCTGATGGACGCCAACGCCGCATTGCAGGCCGGCCGCGACAGGCTGGAAGCCAACGTCGCCGAACGCACCGCCGACCTCACCGAAGCCAACGAGGAGATCCAGCGCTTCGCTTACATCGTCAGCCACGACCTGCGTGCCCCGCTGCTCAACATCATCGGCTTCACCTCCGAGCTGTCGGACGCCACCGACCGCCTCAACCGCTTCGTCAGCGACAGCCTCGAGCCTGCCGGCGTCGTCGTGCCCGAGGACGTGCGCCTGGCCAGCCAGGAAGACCTGCCCGAGGCGATACGCTTCATCCAGACCAGCACAGCCAAGATGGACCGCCTGATCACCGCCATCCTGCGCCTCTCGCGCGAGGGCAGGCGCGTGCTCACCCCCGAGCGGCTGGACATGACGGCGCTGCTCGGCAGCATCGCCGACAGCGTGCGCCAGCTGGCCGACACCGCCGGTGCCAAGATCACCATCGGCAGCACGCCCACCTTCACGTCGGATCGCCTGGCCGTAGAGCAGGTCTTCTCCAACCTGGTCGAGAACGCGCTGAAATACCTCCAGCCCGGCCGCCCCGGCGTGGTCACCCTGTCGGGTAGCACGCAGGCCGGGTGGTCGCAGTACAAGGTCGCCGACAACGGCCGCGGCATCGCCGCGCGCGACCTCGAGCGCGTCTTCGAGCTGTTCCGGCGTGCCGGGCCGCAGGACGTGCCAGGCGAAGGCATCGGCCTGGCCCACGTCCGCGCGTTGCTGCGCCGTCTCGGCGGCACCATCATTTGCGAGTCCTCCCCCGGTGTGGGATCAACCTTCATCGTCAGGCTGCCGACGGTCCTGGCGCCAAGTGGCGGAGTTACGGAATGAACGCAGTGCCCGTGACCATTCTCCTGATCGAAGACGACCCCGGCCACGCACGGCTGATAGAGAAGAACGTCCGCCGCGCGGGCGTCGCCAACGAGATCACCCACAAGCTCGATGGCACCACCGCGCTCGACTACCTGTTCGGGCGCGGCGAACAGGTGAAGGCCGAGCCCATGCTGGTCCTGCTGGACCTCAACCTGCCGGACATGAGCGGCACGGACATCCTCGCCCGCATCAAGGCAGACCCTGTGCTCCGGCGCACCCCGGTCATCGTGCTGACCACCACGGACGACCGCACCGAGATCCAGCGCTGCTACGACCTCGGCTGCAACGTCTACATCACAAAGCCGGTCGAGTATGAGGGCTTCGCCAGCGCCATCCGCCAGCTCGGCCTGTTCCTCACCGTCATGCAAGTCCCCGAGCCGGCCTGACATGGGGCCACCCTCCGCCGGCGTGCCGGCGCACCAGGAAGGGCGTACTGCCAGCAGCACGGAGGCGGCCAGCCGGTCCGTCACGCAGGACAGCCCCTCGCCCGCAGCACCGACACCGCCGCAGGTCCTCTACATCGACGACGATCCGGGCATCGCCCGCCTGGTGCAGCGCCACCTGCAGCGTGCCGGCTACCAGGTCACCCTGGCCGCCAACGGCGCGGACGGCCTGGCGCTCGCCGCCGGCCGCACCTTCGACGCCATCGGCCTGGACCACTACATGCCCGGCCAGGACGGGCTGGAGGTGCTCGACGCGCTGGCCAACCTGCCCGCCACGCCGCCGGTGATCTTCGTCACCGGTGCCGAGGAGCCGCGCATCGCGGTGACCGCGCTGAAGAACGGCGCCGCCGACTACGTGGTCAAGGACGTGCACGGCACGTTCATCGAGCTGCTGGCCGCCAGCATCTCCCAGGAGATCACCCGCGCCCGCTTGCAACGCGAACGCGACACCGCCGAGCGCGAGGTCCATGAGAGCCGCGACCGCCTGGCAGCGCTCGCCGCCCAGCAGGCCATCCTGTTGCGTGAGGTCAACCACCGCGTCGCCAACTCGCTGCAGCTCATTACCTCGCTGGTCGAGATGCAGGCGCGCCGTGTGGCCGATCCCGCCGCCCGACTGATGCTGCGCCAGGCCGCCAAGCGGGTGGAAGCCGTCACCATGGTGCACCGCCGCCTCTATACCGGCAGCGACGTCGAGTTCGTGGAGATGGACGCCTACCTCGCCGGCCTGCTCGACGAACTGGAGCGCGCGAGCCACGCCGCCGCCACGCAACGGCGCATCGAGCTCACCTCGGACCCGGTCAGGGTGGAAACCGACAAGGCCGTGCCGATCGGCCTGATGGTCAACGAGCTCGTCACCAATGCGCTCAAATACGCCTATCCGGACGGCGTGCCGGGACAGGTGCGCGTGCAGCTCAGCCGCGCGCAGGATACGCTGCGCCTGGTCGTCGAGGACGACGGTATCGGCTACCCCGACGAGAGCGCCACCCCTAGGGGCAGCGGTTTGGGCTCGGTCATCGTGGGCTCCATGGCGCAGACGCTGCACGCCACCGTCGAACTGGACCGCAGCCACGCCGGCACCCGCTTCGTGGTCTGCCTTGGCGTCTAGCCCCGCCGTGCCGCCTCCCCCGCCAGCCTTGCCCGCCGGCGCCACCACCGATCCCGTCGCCCTGGCGCAGGCCCTGCTGCGCTGCGCGTCCGTCACCCCGGCCGACGATGGCGCCCAAGCTATCCTGGCCGCCACGCTCCGCCGGCTCGGCTTCACCGTCACCACCCTGCCGTTCGGTCAGGTGCCGAACCTGTTCGCCCGCATCGGCACCGCCGGGCCGCATTTCTGCTTCGCCGGCCATACCGACGTGGTGCCGCCCGGCCCGGGCTGGCGCCACCCGCCCTTCGCCGCCGAGATCGCCGACGGCCACCTCTACGGCCGCGGCGCCTGCGACATGAAAGGCGCCATCGCCGCCTTCACCGCCGCCGCCGCCCGACACCTCGCGGCAGGCTCGCCGCACGGCTCCATCAGCCTGCTGGTCACCGGCGACGAGGAAGGCTCGGCCATCGACGGCACGGTGCGCGTGCTGGAATGGATGGCAGCTACCGGCAACCTGCCGGACGCCTGCATCGTCGGCGAGCCCACCAACCCGGCAACCCTGGGCGAAGCCGTCAAGATCGGCCGCCGCGGCAGCCTCAACGCCAGCATCACAATGCGCGGCACCCAGGGCCACGTCGCCTACCCGCACCGCGCCACCAACCCCATCCACCCGATGATCGCCCTGCTGGCCGAGCTCACCACCCACACGCTCGATGCCGGGACGCCGCAGTTCGAACCGTCAAGCCTGCAGGTCACCTCCGTCGACGTCGGCAACCCCGCCGCCAACGTCATCCCGGCCGAAGCCAGCGCCCGCCTCAACATACGCTTCAACGACCGTCACACCGGCGCCACCCTGTCGGACTGGCTGGGCGAGGCCGTCGCCCGCCACGCTCCAGGCGCAGACCTCGCCGTCACCCTCAGCGGCGAGGCATTCCTGACCGCCGGCCCGCTCGGGGCCCGCCTGGCCGCCACCATCGCGCGCGTCACCGGCCGCACCCCCAGCCTGGAGACCGGCGGCGGCACTTCGGACGCCCGCTTCATCGCCCGCTACGCCCCGGTAGCCGAGTTCGGCCTGGTCGGCGCCACCATGCACCAGGTCGACGAGCGCGTGGCGGTGGCAGACCTGCTGATGCTGACCGACGTGTATGCGGCCATGCTGGAGGACTTCCTACCTTGAGCGGACAGCAAGGCAGCAGTTCTTTTTCGAGAAAAAGAACCAAAAAGCTTTTGCTCCCTGTCGGGTGTGCCCGGAGAGACGCGCGCCAAGTAAATAAAAGCTTTTTGCTTCTTTTTCTCGAAAAAGATCGCCTTCCCTACCCTTCTTCAAAGAATATCAACGTATGAGCGAGCGCCCGAACGGCCGCCTCCTGCTCGGCCTGCTACTGATCGGCACCGGCCGTGCAGCCGGCTTCGCCCAGTTCGGCGCCAACGCCGATGCCTTCCTGGCCAGCCTCGCTCCCTGGCTCGCCCTCCTGATCGTGCTGGCCGGCCTGCTCGCCGTCACCGGCCATTGGCTGGCAGCGCTCACCTTCTTCCTGTTCACGCTGTGCAACCTGCTCACTCCGGCCATCATGGCGGACGGGCTGTGCCGCCTGTGGGGCCGGCGGCAATACTGGGCGCTCTACGCCAACATCCTCAACTGCACACAGTGGATCATGCTCGCCGCGTTCCTGGTCCTCATCCCGGTCACCGCGGTACTGCTGGCGGCCGGCGTGCCGCCCGAAGCCGCCACGCGCATCACCGTGGGCGTCCTGGTCGCCTACCTCATGTGGTTCCACTGGTTCGCCGCCCGCCACGCCCTGCAGGTCTCGCGCGGCCGTGCCGCGCTCGCCATGCTATGCGTGGTGTTCGGCACCACGCTGCTTCTGGAGATCCCGGCCCTGCTCACCGGACACAGCAGCGCCCAGATGCTGCGCGCCCTCGCCCCCGAGCCGCCCGTCTCGTCCTAATTCGCGTTTCGTCAAGGCGAACACATGGAAATTTGAGACGGCAACCCTGACGCCGGCGGGCCGCTTGCGCCCAGGCACGCCACGCCGGCGTGGCACAACGTCTCAGGAGATTCGCATGCCGCAGTTCGACGCCACCATCAAGCACATCAAGGACGGCGTGAAGAGCATGACCGTCAGCGCCGCCGTCAAGAACATCGAGGGCTGGGAGACCACGCTCGAGAAGCTCGAGCAGCCCGGCGCCAAGGCCATCGTCAAAGATCTCGAGAACCTCAAGAAGCACCTCCATGCCGAGAAGCTGGACGGCGAGGCCATCCGCAAGCTCGTCGCCAAGCTCGGCAAGGAAACCGCAGCGCTCGCCGGCAAGGCCGACAGCAAGAACAGCGAGAAGGTCCGCGCGCTCGGCGAGGCGCTGGAGCACGCGGCGACTGAGGCTGAAGGCGCTAAGGCCTGAGATCGCCGTAGACAAGGAAGGTTGGGGCTCTGCCCCAAACCCTGCTGGGGCCTCGAAGCCCCAGACTCCCACTCCCTCCAGGCCCTGGGGCTTAGCCCCGGGGCTGTTTCTGCCAGGCCTCCGCCGCCTGCGTGTCTTCTTCGCGAGCCTCCACCCAAGCCTCGCTTCCATCGGCCAAGTGCTCTTTCTTCCAGAACGGCGCTGACGTCTTCAGCCAGTCAATCAGGAACGCGGTCCCGTCCAGCGCCGCCCGCCGGTGGTATGCTGCCGTAAGCACCAGCACGATCGCCTCGCCAGGCACCAGCCTGCCGTAGCGGTGCACCACCGTGCAGCCCAGTAAGGCAAACCGCTCTGCAGCTTCCCGCGCGATGGCGTCCAGCGCCGCGCCGGTCATCGCCGGGTAGTGCTCCAGCGTCAGCGCTGTGATCGGCCGCGCCTTCGTGCTCCTGACGATGCCCAGGAAGCTCGCCAGCCCGCCGGCCTCGAGGCAGGCGGCTGCCAGCGCCGCACTTTCCGCTCCCACATCGAAGCCGCCCGCCTGCACACGCACGGAAATCACCTCAGCCCCCTGTCACCGGCGGGAAGAACGCAACCTCGTCGCCCGGCGCCACGGCCTCGTCAGGCTGCGCAAACACTCGGTTGACGGCCGCACGCACCAGGCCCGGCACGGCGAAAGCCGCCG
Organism: uncultured Acetobacteraceae bacterium; assembly: GCA_964242595.1. Classification (GTDB taxonomy): domain Bacteria; phylum Pseudomonadota; class Alphaproteobacteria; order Acetobacterales; family Acetobacteraceae; genus BOG-908. Next base: position 64,209 of record CAXTBC010000002.1, read on the forward strand.
CGTAGCCGTCGCCCCGGGTACGCAGCCATTCGACAAGCGCGCCCACGGTGCGCACGCCCGCGGGTAAATCGAGCGATTCTTCGGCGCAGCCGGTGCGTTCGCGCAGCCAGGCGAAATAGAGGAGGATGCAGGGTCTTTCCATAACCGAGGCATAGCAAGCATGGGGCTCTGCCCCAAACCTCGTCGTCTGCGTGCCTAAAGGAAGGCCAGGGGCCCTGCCCCTGAACCCCGCTAAGGACAAGTCCTTAGAACCTATTCGTAAGAGACCCTAATGAATGGGGGTCTGGGGCCTCGAGGCCCCAGCGGGGTTTGGGGCAGAGCCCCATGCTTACTCAGGTCCAAGACCTTAGATTATCGGTACACTCATGCGCTTCCTCGACCTCGCCCTCCTCCTAGTCCCCATCGGCCTGGCAACCGCCTGGCTAGCCGGCGTGCGCGGCCTCAGCACCCGCGGCACCCTGCTCGCCGTCGCCCTGCTTGCCGCCCTAGGCGGCACGCTCCTCTGGCTCGGCTACGCCCGCGGTTTCAACGGAACCTACCAGCCCGCTCACCTCTCCGACGGCAAGGTCGTCGAACCGCCGCTCCGTTGAACGCCTTCTTCCGCCTGCTCGCCGACCCGGCGCTCACCCCCATCCTTGCAGCGCTGCCGCAGGCCCGCCTCGTCGGCGGCTGCGTGCGCGACACGCTGGCCAACCGCCCGGTGGCCGACATCGACATCGCCACACCGGACCCGCCTGACCGCGCGCTGGATGCCCTCCAGCGCGCCGGCCTCAAGGTGATCCCCACTGGTCTCGCCCACGGCACCGTCACCGCCATCAGCCAGGGCCGCCCATTCGAGATCACCACGCTGCGCCGCGACGAGGAGACCGACGGCCGCCACGCCCGCGTCGCCTGGACAACCGATTTCGACCAGGACGCCGCCCGGCGGGACTTCACCATCAACGCCCTGTCGCTGGACCAGCAGGGCGTGCTGCACGACCCGTTCGGCGGCGCCGCGGACCTCGCGGCCGGCCGCGTCCGTTTCGTGGGAGACGCCGCCACACGCGTCGCCGAGGACGCGTTGCGCATCCTCCGCTTCTTCCGCTTCTACGCCCGCTATGCCGTCGGCACCCCGGACCACGCCGCCTCCGCCGCCATCGCCGCCGCCTCCACCACCCTGGCACGCCTGTCGGCCGAGCGCGTCTGGAGCGAGCTGAAACGCATCCTCGCCGTCCCCGCCCCGCTAGAGGCGCTGCGCCTGATGCAGGCGCTCGGCGTGCTCGCCGCCGTGCTGCCCGAAGCCACCAACATTCCCCGGCTCGCTTTCGCCCTGCACGCCGGCGCGTCCGACGCGGAAACCGGGGCAGACCCCATCCTTCGCCTGGCCGCGCTGCTCACCGCGGCGCCGGCTCCGCTTGCCCGCCGCCTGCGGCTCTCGGCCGCCGAAGCCCATCGCCTGGCCCTGCTCGCCGTCGGCCCGATACCGTCCGCCGACGAGGACGACAGCGCGCTCCGCCGCTATCTGGCCGAGGAACCGGCCGACATCCTGACCGGCCGCTTGTGGCTCGCCGGCAGCGCGCCCGGGCTGCAGGCCCGCCTTGCCGCTCTGCCACGCCCCGTCTTCCCGCTGGAGGGCCGTCATGCTCTGGCCCTCGGCGCCTCGCCGGGCCCGCATGTGGGCGAGGCGCTGCGCGCCGTCAGGGCCTGGTGGCTGCAGACCGGCTGCACGCCCGACCTGGCCGCCTGCACCATCCAACTCGCCAGCCTGCTCCCCCTACCGCCGCCGCCGTAGAAAGAACGCCTTGCCTTCGCATTCTCAGCTAAACACTGTTCAGCCATGGACCAGACGATCGACCCCGCCACCCTGAAAAGCCGCAAGCCGCGCGGCCAGGGCGCCTTGCGCCGCGGCGAGATCCTGGCCGCCGCCAAGCACCTGTTCGCCGAAGAAGGCGTGGCCCACGTCACCATGCGGCGGATCGGCGCCGCCGTCGGCGTCTCGCCCACCGCGCTCTACATGCACTTCGCCGACAAGGACGCGCTGCTCGCCGCCATCGCGCAGGACACCTTCGCCGAGCTGCTGGACCGGCTGGAACACAGCCAGACGCCCGGGATGACCCCGCGCGCCGGCTTCCGCGCCGGCCTGCGCGCCTACATCGACTTCGGCCTGGAGCGGCCCGACGAGTACCGGCTGACGTTCATGCGCGGCCTGTTCCGGCGCAACGAGGCGAAGACGGACGCTGTCGCCACGGCGGACCACTCGTTCGCGATTCTGCAGGACCGGGTGATCGAGATGACGCGCGACGGCACCTTCGCCACAGCCGCGCCGGCCGCCCAGATGGCCGAAGCGATCTGGGCCATGCTGCACGGCGTCACCTCCCTGCTGCTCGACCAGCCGGACAACCTGGAAAGCCCGGCCAACACGCTGATCGACACCTCCCTGGACCTGCTGGAGACCGGACTGATCGGCGACCTCGCCAGACGCAAGACGCCGACGGTCCAAACTTAACCTTGTTAACTGAACATCGATAACCTATATTGGGGGGTGTCACACCAGCCTCGGAGGTTCCCATGTTCCAGTCTCAGGCGCTCTGCTCCGCCCCGTATTTCCCAGCTTCGCCCCGCCGCGCGTCACCCGCGATCGAGCCGGGCCTGATCGGGAGGCGCTTGTTGCCCATCGTCACCGCCGGGGCGCTGTTGGCAGCCGTTGCCACCGTCCCGCACGGCGCCGCACCGGTGTCCAGCCCCGCTTTCGCCAACACTGTCATCGTTCGCGACGCCAGCGTCACGGCCCTGCGCGACAAGGTCGAAGCGATGCGTGCGCAACTGCGGCACCTTCCCGGCGTGGGCGCGGTCACCATCACCGGGCTGCATCAGCAGGGCCTGGCCGTGGACTACAACGCACGCCACCTCGCCGGCTTCGGCCTCACCCCTGACGACCTCGCCGCCAGCGTGCCGTCCGACCAGGCGCAGAGCCGGCCAGGCCACCTCGTCCTGCAGGCCACGGCGGAGGGCGACGTGCAGGCGGTGGCCAACCTGCCCGTCCGTGCCGGGCGTCAGGTTTTCCGGCTTGGCGACGTGGCGATGGTGCTGCGCGCTCCGCTGAACACCCCGGTGTCGACGATGCGTGTCGAGGGGCAGCCGGCGGCACGGCTGCACCTGGTGCCGATCCGTTGAAGGCAGGCAACGCCTTCTTTTCTGAAGAAAGAAGCAGAAGACCATCGCCGAGTGGTCGGGTGCCTATTCGCAGCCGCCCGACCACAGCGCCAGGTATTCCCAGACAACCGTTGCCGCCGCCAGCGCGGTGATCTCGCTGACGTCGTAGGCCGGCGCCACCTCGACCACGTCCATGCCTGCCCAAGCCACCGCGCCCAGCCGACGCAGGATCCCCTGCACCTGCCACGATGCCAGCCCACCCACCTCCGGCGTGCCGGTGCCCGGCGCGAAGGCCGGGTCCAGCGCATCGATGTCGAAACTCAGATAGGCCGCCGCCCTGCCCACCACGTCCAGGATACGCGCCGCCGTGGCCGCCGCCCCGGCCTCGTGCACATCCTGCGCCGTCAGGATGGTCACGCCACGCTCCATTGTCCAATCCCACACCGCGCGCTGCACCGGCGAGCGTATGCCCACCTGCACCATGCGCCGGGGATCGACCAGGCCCTCGTTGATGGCGTGGTAGAACGGCGAGCCGTGGCCGAACACCTGGCCGAAGCTGTCCGGCCAGGTATCCACGTGCGCGTCGAAATGCACCAGCGCCACCGGGCCGCCGCGCCGGGCCGCCAGCGCCCGAAGCAGCGGCAGCGTGATGCCGTGCTCGCCGCCCAACACGATCAGGTGCTCATGGCCGGCCACCTGGCGCTCTATCATCGCCAAGCTCGCCCCGATGTCGCCCAGCGCGATCGCAAAATCCCCTACATCGGCCACCGGCAACGCCACCGGGTCCCGCCACACGCCCGGATGCGCGCCGTCCACCAGCATGCGGCTGGCGTGCCGGATGGCATGCGGCCCGAACCGCGCGCCGCTGCGGTTGGTGGTGCCCACATCCAGCGGGATGCCGGCGATGTGCAGCCGCGCGTCAGCCGGCGCGCGTGCCAGCCCCATGAAACTGCCCGGCGTGGCGAAGGTGGGAGCGCCCGTCATGCCGGGATGCGCTCAGTGCAGCATGGTCAGGTAGGTGACCACCAGCGTGTAACCGCTGATCGCCAGCAGCCCATGCGCCGCGACCACCCCCGGCGGGACGGCACGCCGGCGCAACTGCAACAGCAGCATGGTCAGCCCGGCCAGGGCGGCCCCGGCGATCAGCGCGCCGGCGAACAGCCCGAAATTGCCGGCACCCAGCCGCCTGGCATGCGCGTCCGGCGGACCGCGCAGCGCCACCGCCAGAACCGCCAGGCCGGCCAGGCCCAGCGCACCGTGGGCCAACCCCTTCCAGTGCACGCCCAGGCGCATCGGCTCGTCCAGCATCAGCACCTGCGCGCCCAGCCAGCCGCCGGCCAGCACCGCCAGGCCCAACACCCCTATCGCCAGGATCAACATGCGCGCCCGAGCTCCGGCTTCCCCGCAGGCAGGGCTGAAGGTAGATTACACAACATGGATGACGGCGCTCCGGGACCAATCGTGCACAACGGTCAGCCGCCGGCACCCAGGCGCTGCCCGTGGGCCGTCCGCGAACCCTCGATCACCTACCACGACACCGAGTGGGGCGTGAAGCAGACGGGTGAACACGCGCTGTTCGAACTGCTCACCCTCGAAGGCGCCCAGGCCGGCCTGAGCTGGGAGACCATCCTGCGCAAGCGGCAGGCCTACCGCGCCGCCTTCGCCGGCTTCGATCCGCACGTCGTCGCCACGTTTGATGCCGCCCGCGTCGACGTCCTCGCCACCGACCCGGCCATCGTGCGCCATCGCGGCAAGATCGCGTCGGCCGTGAGCAACGCACGCGCTTTCGTCGCCGTACAGAAAAGCCATGGCAGCTTCTCGGACTATCTCTGGGGCTGGGTGGGCGGCGTGCCGATGGTCACCCGCCGGCGGGACGGGGACACGCTGCCGGCCCACACGCCCTTGTCGGACGCGATCGCCAAGGACCTGCGCGCGCGAGGATTCAGCTTCGTCGGCACCACCATCACCTACGCGTTCCTGCAAGCTTCTGGCGTGGTCGATGACCATTTCGCCACATGTTTCCGCGCACAGCGTGCCTAGGCGCCAGACGCGCGATTGCAGCTTGCTCCATCCGGACCGCCTCCGTATCGTCACGGCAAGGCGCACCAGGGGGGCCTGCACCACGCAGCCCGCGCGTGCCTTGCCACTCGATGGGACACCATGGCCTACACGCGCGGACGCTGTACGAACGTCGATTACTGCAGCCTGGCCGCAGAACGCCGGGACATCGAGGTCAAGCTCGGCGAGGACTTCGTCTGTCCGGAGTGCGCCAAGCCGCTGCACACGCCGCCCACCCGGGCGGCCTCCAGCGGGCTGAACATCGCCGTCGCCGGCGCCGCGGTGGCCGTGCTGCTCATCGGCGGCGGCATCTACGCCGGCTACCGGCTGTCCAACACCACGCCGGCCGCCGTCACGCTTCCGGCAACCCCCATCACAGCCGCCACGCCACCGCCCGCCCCGCCGCGCCTGGCCGCCGCAACTCCGGTGGCCGCCGCACCCGCCGCGCCTGCGGCGCCAGCCATGGCAGTACCCGCGCCCCAGGCCGCCCCGGAACAGACGACGCTGCTGCGCCTGAGCGGCTCGGCCACGCTGGGTGCCGGCGCCGCCCCGCGGCTCGCCGCCGCCTACCTGGCGTCCCTGGGCGACACCGGCGTGGTCACGCGCCCGGGTGAGGCTGCCGGCACCACGCTCGTCAGCGGCCAGCGCCTCGGCCGCACGGAGACGATAGCCATCTCCACGCAACCGGGCGAGGCGGGCACCAGCGCCGGCCTGGCCGCGCTGGCCGGCGGCCGCGCGGACCTGGCGCTCGCAGACCGCAGGGTCAATCAGAGGGAACAGGCCGGCCTGCGCGCTGGCGGAGACCTTGCAAGCCCCGCCAGCGAACACCTGGTCGGGCGCGAGGGCGAGGTCGTCATCGTCAACCCGCGCAACGCTGCCAGCCAGCTCACCCCGACTCAGCTCGCCGGCATACTCTCCGGCAGCCTCACCACATGGCCGGCGCCGGGCGGCCCCGGCCCCGTCCACCTCGTCGAGCAGGCCGGCTTCAGCGGCGCCGCCGGCCTGTTGCCGGGGGCCGAGGCGGCCCCGCCCCGCTCGCGCCACGTTCCGGACGCAGACGAAGCGGTGCTGGCCGACCCGCTCGCCATTGCCGTCGTGCCGCTGACCAAAGCCGGCCATGCCAAGCGTCTCGCCATCGCCTCGGTCGGCGCGCCCCCGGCCACGCCGACCCAGGCCGCCATCGCCGACGAGAGCTACCCGCTGGCCCGCAAGCTCTACCTCTACACCCCGCCATCCGGCAGCAACCCTTTTGCCCAGCGGTTCGCCGCCTTTGCCGCGTCCCCCGAAGGCCAGGCGGCGGTGGCCGAGGCCGGCCTGGTGCCGCTGAGCGTGGTCCCCACCGCTGCGCCTGTGCCGCTCACGCCAAAGGATCGCTACAAGAAGCTCGTCACCGGCGCCACGCGCCTGGCCGCCGACCTGCATTTCGAGCCCAACTCCAACAAGCTGGACCTGCACAGCCTGCGCGAGGTGGACCGCGTGTGGAACTTCATGATGTCGGACCACACTCCGTCGGACCACCTGATCCTGATCGGCTTCGCCGACAACCAGGGCACGCTGGAGAAGAACCTGGCCCTGTCCCAGCAGCGCGCGCACGTGGTGGCCGAAGTGTTCACCCGACGCGGCCTGCCGCCGGGGCAAGTGGTGGCGTTCGGGTCGGACCTGGCAGTCGCGGACAACGGTGGTGAAGAAGGGCGGCAGAAGAACAGGCGGGTGGAGGTTTTTCTACGGCCATAAGAAAGAAAGGCCTTCTTTTTTGAAAAAAAGAAGCCAAAAATTTTTGGACGTTATCGTCGCTCGGTTGCAGCAGCGCGCGCCCACGTAGCAAAAGTTTTTTGGTTCTTTTTTTCAAAAAAGAACTGCTTTCTTCCCTTTATGACCTCCCTTTCCCACCTCCGCATTCTCGACCTCAGCCGCGTCCTAGCCGGCCCCTGGGCCAGCCAGCTCCTGGGCGACCTCGGCGCCGACGTGCTCAAGATCGAACGCCCCGGCACAGGCGACGACACCCGCGCCTGGGGCCCGCCCAACCTGCCGGGCACCACGGACGCCGCCTACTTCCTGTGCGCCAACCGCAACAAACGCTCCCTCACCATCGACTTCACGCAGCCGGCCGGCCAGAACCTCGTCGCCCGCCTTGCCGCCCAGTCCGACGTAATGATCGAGAACTTCAAGGTCGGCGGCTTGGCCCAGTACGGCCTGGACCACGCCACCCTTTCGGCGGACCACCCCGCCCTGATCACCTGCTCCATTACCGGCTTCGGCCAGACCGGCCCCTACGCCCACCGCCCCGGCTACGACTTCCTCATGCAAGGCATGGGCGGCCTGATGAGCGTCACCGGACGTCCGGACGGCGAGCCCGGCGGCGGCCCGCAGAAGGTCGGCGTGGCACTGACCGACGTGCTCACAGGCCTTTACGCCACCACCGCCATCCTCGCCGCGCTGGCCCACCGGGACCGCACCGGCCAGGGCCAGCACATCGATCTCGCTTTGCTCGACGTACAGGTCGCCAGCCTGGCCAACCAGACCATGAACTACCTCGTTTCCGGCCAGTCCCCCGCGCGCATGGGCAACGCCCACCCCAACATCGTCCCCTACCAGGATTTCCCCACCGCCGACGGCCACATCATCATCACCGTCGGCAACGACCGCCAGTTCACCAGCCTCGCTGCCGCCCTCGGCCATCCCGCCTGGGCCACCGACCCCGCCGCCACCACCAACGCCGCGCGCGTCGCCAACCGCGCCACGCTGGTGCCCGCCATTGCCGCCATCACCCGAACCCGCTCCACCGCCGCCTGGATCGCTACGCTGGAAGCCGCGGGCGTTCCCTGCGGGCCCATAAATACCCTGGCCGACGTCTTCGCCGACTCTCAGGTGCAGTCCCGCGGCACCCAGGTCAGCATGACGCACGCCAGTGGCGCGGAGATCTCACTCGTCGCCAACCCGATCCGGATGTCCGAAACACCAGTCAGCTACCGTTCACCGCCGCCGTTGCTGGGGGAGCATACGGAGGTTGTGTTGGCGGAGCGGCTAGGACTTTCTGGCGACGACCTTGCGAAGTTGCGGGCGTGGGGGGTGGTGTGAAGCGAGCAGTTCTTTGAAAAAGAACTAAAAACCTTTGCTGTCGCTGTCTGAAAGCTTGGCTAATTACCTGCATGATCAAGCAAGGAAGGCCTTCTTTTTCAAGAAAAAGAAGCAAAAAGCTTTTATTCGGCTGTCGCGGTTCCACTTACACCAATGGCCTTTAATGTTGACCTGTGAATGAAGGCCAAGGGCTCTGCCCCTGGACCCCGCTAAGGACAAGTCCTTAGAACCTATTTTGTAAGATATTCTAAAAAGATGGGGGTCTGGGGCCTCGAGGCCCCAGCGGGGTTTGGGGCAGAGCCCATGCTTGTCTATAGGTCAAAGCTTACGGCCGTTAGTATTAGAAGCGCGTGCTGGGAGACGAAAGTTTTTGGTCTTTTTTTCAAAGGGACTGCTTGCTTTCTACAGTGCACTTCAGAACGGCTGCACCACAACCATGACCACCGCCACCAGCATTAAAACCGCAGGCACCTCGTTCGCCACGCGATAGAACCGCTGCGGCTTCATGTTGCAATCAGCCAGGAACCCGCGCCGCCACTTGCCCATCGCCCCCTGCGCGCCGCCCAGCAACAGCACCGCCACGATCTTCACGTAAAACCAGCCCTCATGCCAATTCACCAACCCCGGTGTCAGCGCCAGGATGATTCCGAACAGGAAGGTCAAAATCATTGCCGGCGTCATGATCAGCCGGTAGAGCTTGCTCTCCATCACCTTGAACATCTCGCTCGCCTGGCTGCCCGCAGGCGCCTCACAGTGGTACACGAACAAACGAGGCAGGTACAACAGACCCGCCATCCACGCGATCAGCGAGACGATGTGCAACGCCTTCGTCCACGGGTACAGGTAGGCGAACGCGGGCACCATCAGGCCGCGCGCTCCAGCAGCACGGTGCGGAACAACCCGGGCAGCTCGGCCAGGTCGGCCACCACGTAGTCGGGCGCCTGCGGCAGATCAGGGTGCAGGCCTTGGGGCGCGAAGGCCACCACGCGCATGCCGGCCGCCTGCGCCGCCGCAATCCCCGGCACGCTGTCCTCCACCACCAGGCAGCCTTCCGGCGCCACCCCCTCAGCCGCCGCGGCTGCCAGGAACAGGTCCGGCGCCGGCTTGCCACGCGCCACGTCCCGCGCGCTGTGCACCCGACCTTCCACCAAGTCGGCCAAGCCGGCACAGACGAACTTGGTCGCCATCTCCTCGTGGCTGGAGTTCGAGGCCACTCGGTAGGGCAGCCCCATCGCCAGCGCCGCCTCCAGCACCACGCGTGCGCCAGGCACCGCCGGCACGCCCGCTGCCATCATCCCGATCAGCCTGGCCTGCAGCATCGCCGGCCAGTCTTGGGCCAGCGCCCGCCCGATCGCCGCCTCGTAGACCGGCCGGATAGCCGTCCAGGTCAGCCCGGTGAACCGCTTCGCCTCGTCGGGCTGCATCGCCCAACCCAGCGCCGTGGCTTCCTCGGCCAGCAGCCGGCGGGAGACAGGCTCGCTGTCAATCAGCACGCCGTCGCAGTCGAAGATCACCAGGCGCCCGGCCAGGCTTGCCGGATGCGTCACGCGGCCATCCGCAGCGGGCAATCCGCGTGCGTGCCCGGACAAACACGCCCGCCTGCAAAGCTGCACGGCCCAGTACCCCGCGCCCGCGCGGCCGTCACCGCACCGGCCAGCGCCGCGATGAACGCCGGGTCTGAGTTCTGCGCCGGCGCACGGAAATATCCCGGCACCCCCATCTTCACCGCGAGGTCCCGGTACTCCACGTCCAGCTCCACCAGCGTCTCGGAATGTTCGGAGACGAAGGCGATCGGAACCACCAGCACCGCCACCTGGTCATGCGCCGCGGCCTCGATCGCTACCTCGGTCGAGGGGTCGAGCCACTTCTGTGGCGTCGCACGGGACTGGTAGCACACCTGCCAATCCAACCCCGGCACCGCCATCCGATCCACCACTGCCTGCACCGTGCTCTCGATCTGAAACTGGTAGGGATCGCCGCGCTTGACGATCGTCTCTGGCAACCCGTGCGCAGAAAACAGCACCCTTACCGGCGCTGTCGAGCGCGCGCGCGCGTCGTCCAGGCTGCGCCGCACGATGGCCGCCGTGGCCGCCACGTAGCCGCCGTCGCGGAACCAGCAGCACAGCGTGGTCACCGGCCGCGCCAGGCCCACCTGGGCAGCCGCCTCCCGCCAGGCGGTCAATGAACTACCGGTGGTGGTGGTAGAGAAGTGCGGGTAGAGCGGCAGCAGGAACACCTCGTCGGGGGCCCAGGCACGCACCTCGCGAGCAGCCTGCAGGCTGAACGGGTGCCAGTAGCGCATGGCGATGAAGCAGCGTGCATCCACCTCCGGCCCGCTCAGCTCGGCCTCCAGCGCGCGCGCCTGCTCCTGGGTCAGCTCCAGCAGCGGCGACTTGCCGCCAAGGATCGCGTAGTTCTCGGTCGCCGGCTTCACCCGCAGCGTGGCGATCAGCCGGGCCAATAGCGGCCGCACAAAGAACGGCACCCGCAGAATCGCAGGGTCGCTGAACAGGTTCAGCAAAAACGGCTTGATCGCCGCCGGGCTGTCCGGTCCGCCCAAATTGAACAGCACCACCGCCAGCCTGCGCCGAACCGCCGGCTCGGCCACCGATGCCGGCGCATCCTTCATCAGCAACTGCGTAGAAATCGCACCAACTCCGCCACGTGGTCCGGGTCCGTCTGCGGCAATATGCCGTGGCCCAGGTTGAAGATGTGGGGCCGGCCGGCAAGCGCACCCAGGATGGACGAGATTTCTCCCCGCATGGCGTCCCCGCCCGCCAGCAGCGCGATCGGATCGAGGTTACCCTGGATCGCCACCCCCTCCGGCACAGCGGCCGCGGCACGTGCCGGATCGGTGCCGGTGTCCAGCGCCACGCAGTCCACCCCGGTGCGCTCCACGTAACTGCCGGCATACATCCCTGCCAGGCGCGGAAACCCGATCACCGGCACACCGGGATGGCGCGCGTTCAGCGCCTTGACGATCGCCTTCGCCGGCGCCACCACGTAGCGCAGGAACTGGCTGGGCGAGAGCAGGCCGGCCCAGGTGTCGAACAGCATCACCGCCTCGGCGCCCGCGCTGATTTGGGCCGACAGGTAGTCCGTGGTGGTGCGCACCAGCAGGGCGATCAGCCGGTCGAACAGCGCCGGGTCGCGGTAGGCCATGCGGCGCGTCTCAGCGAAATCGCGCGAGCCGCTGCCTTCCACCATGTAGCACGCCACCGTGAACGGTGCGCCGCAGAAGCCGATCAGCGTGCACGCTTCCGGCAGAGCGCGACGCAGCCGCCCGATCGTCTCCAGCACCGGCGCCGTGGCCTGGGCCACCCGGCCGGCCTCCAGCGCGTCCAGCCCGGCCGCCGACCGCAACGGGGTCAGCACCGGCCCTATGCCGTCCTTGAACGCCACGTCCTGTCCTAGCGCCCAGGGCAGGATCAGGATGTCGCTGAACAGGATGGCTGCGTCCATGCCGAACCGGCGGATAGGCTGCAGCGTGATCTCGGTGGCCAGGTCAGGGTCCATGCAGCGGGCGATGAAGCCGCCCGAGCTCTCCTTGATGGCGCGGTACTCGGGCAGATAGCGCCCTGCCTGGCGCATCAGCCACACCGGCGGCGGCCACACAGTGTCGCCTGCCAGAACGCGCAGGATGGGCTTTGCTGTCATCATCGTCCCGTTCGTCCGTCCCCCTTCCTAAACTCTAAGAAGACTTAAGAGTAAATGGAGGTGACAGATGGGGATGTGGAAAACGGGGTACCTTGTCGTCTCGAGCCCGAGTCTAGGCCGTCCACATCCGCGATATCCTGCAAGCACCTGATGCCGAAGCTGCTTTTCACGTCGTCCTCAACTGAGGATCACTGACCCATGAGTCGCTAGCCGTGCCGTGAACGCTCGCGTTTATCCCCAGCTTTCTTTCGCGCCGGCAACCAACCTCGTGCGCACCTCGGTTATCCCCGCTATCCTCGCTCCCATGGCGCAGGATCGCATCAACCTCCATCTGGTCTCCGACGCCACCGGCGAGACGCTGAACTCGATCGCGCGCGCCACCGTCAGCCAGTTCGACCAGGCACACATCATCTACCACCGCTGGAGCCTGATCCGGACGCGCTTCCAGCTCCACCGCGTGCTCGAAGGTATCGAGGCCGAGCCCGGTCCCGTCCTCTCCACCGTGGTGGACAGGGCACTCCGTCACGACCTGGAAGACACCTGCGAGCGGCTGGGCTTGCCCGTGGTCAACGTGCTGGAGCCCGTCCTCGCCATGCTCGCCGACCAGATCGGCAGCCAAGCCACCGCCAAGCCCGGCCGGCAATACGTGCTCGATGCCGACTACTTCCGCCGCATCGACGCCATCCACTTCGTGCTCGCCCATGACGACGGCCAGGCGCAAGCCGGCATAGCCGAGGCCGACGTGATCCTGGTGGGCGTCTCGCGCAGCTCAAAAACCCCCACCAGCTTCTATCTGGCCAACCGCGGCGTCAAAGCCGCCAACGTGCCGCTGGTGCCCGGCTTAGCCGATCCGCCCGGGCTGGAGGACCCCCACTGCCCGGTCATCGGCCTCACCCTGGACGCCCAGTCGCTGATCGAGATCCGTCGCCACCGCCTCAAGCTCATCGCCCAGGGTCCCGGCACCGTGCACATCAAGCAGGACAGCGGCGACTACGTGGACCTGGAAACCGTGCGCGCCGAACTGCTCTGGGCCCGCAGATTATGCACCCGCCGCGGCTGGCCGGTGGTGGATGTCACGCGTCGCTCTATCGAGGAGACGGCCGCAACCGTGCTGCAGTTGATGGAGGCCTGGCACGCTCGGCGGGACGGGAAGGGTGTGGAGCCTATGAGTTTGTCGGTGCCTGAGGGCTAGGCAAACAAGTCCTTCTTTTTCGAAAGAAAAGAAGCAAAAAACTTTTGAAAGTTTAGACGGGCCGGACTCATGGCGCACCTTGTCTTACTGCGCTGTTCCGTAAGATGGCGCTCCTAGCCCCGGACACGAACATCCACTTCCCGCGTAGGTCTGCGCCGGTGCTGCGCATGTGTAGACGCCCGCGTAGCACGTGCCGCCGTAAGCCGGCATCGCCTGGGACATCTGTGGTGCCGGTGCGGCCGGTGGCCTGGGCGGGTAGGCCGGCGGCGGATAGGCGTAACCCGGCCCGTAGTACGGTAGCGGGTAGGCGTAAGGCGGCGGGTAGGCCACGGCAGGCGGCCCAATCAGCACGGGCGGCAGTCCGATGAACACGCCGCCCCAGGCACGGGCAGGCGTGGCGTGCAGGGTGCAGCCGGCGGCGATCGCGAGCGCGACGTATCCCGGAATTAAGCGAGATGTTGACTTCATGACGGACGAGATAGCGCCCACAAGTTACCAAAGCGTTTCCGACGTTTAACCAAATGTGACTGCCACAGGAGCTCGACGAAGAAAAACACAACAGCTCAGACAAACGCTTTTGCGTTTTCCTGACGAAAGCTCGTCTTACATCTCCAGCCTGCGTTGTGCTCGCGCAGGTTCCAATAGATACGTAAACCGCTTACTGAGCGTCCCAAACAGGTGGGGGTCTGGGGCCTCGAGGCCCCAGCGGGGTTTGGGGCAGAGCCCCATGCTTGCTTAAAGTCAAGACAGCTGGCGCTACTTATCCGCGTCCGGGTCCTTGAACACGAACAATGCAGGATCGAACCGTCCCCCCGGCATCACGTCCGACATCCTCAACCGCGTCTCGCGCCCTTGTGCATCCACCACGGACCATCCCACCAGCGCCAGCGGTGCCGCGTTCAGCGCCAGCGTCAGGCTGCCGTCGCCCGGCGTCTTCGCTCTCACTAGGGTGATCAGCAGCTGCCCCGGCGGGCGTTCAAACTCGGTCACCGTCACGTTGCCGGACAGCGCTATCGTGTCTGCCAGCAGCAGTCCCAACGGCGTCTGCCCCACCGGGATGTTGGTGGTCTGGTCCAGCTGGGAATCGTGGAACACCACAGTGCCGCCGCCGGCAACTAGCAGCAGCGGGCTCGGCTTGTCGTACTGGAACCGCATCCGCCCCGGCCGCTCTAGCCACAGCGTGCCCTGCGTGGTGGCTCCATCCGGCCCTACCTGCAGGAAGCGCGCCTTTAATGTCCGCACGCCGTTGAGGTACTGCGCCACCTCGGTCAGCGTCGCTTGGTCTGCATCCGTCAACACCGCGGCGTGGGTTTGCGCCTGTGCGGGATGGGCCAGGGCGGCGGCGAGCAGGATGAGGCAGAACAGGCGGCGGGTCATCGGGGCGGTCCAGAAGGTAGAAAGCAAGGAAGGCCTTCTTTTTTGAAAAAAAGAAGCAAAAAACTTTTACGACCTGTCGGGTGTGTCCGGATGAAGCCCCGCCCACGAGACAAAAGCTTTTTGCTTCTTTTTCTCGAAAAGAGGGCCTTTCTTGCTGGCCACCTGCCCCGGAGTCCCTGTTTGACAGTCCCAAGCCCATCCGAGCGCCTGATCCTCGCCCTCGACGTGCCGACCGTAGCCCAGGCGCGCGACCTGGTCGCCGAACTCGGTGCCACCGTCTCCGTCTTCAAGATAGGCATGTGGCTGTTTTTCCAGCCCGGCACGGACCAGCTCATCGACGACCTGGTCGCCGCCGGCAAGCGCGTTTTCCTCGACTACAAGATGTACGACATCGGCGAGACCGTGAAGCGCGGGGTGGCCGCCGCCGCCGCCCGCGGCATCAGCTTCGTCACCGTCCATGGCGACCGCGCCATCATGGAGGCCGCCGTCGCCGGCCGCGGCCAGTCGCCGCTTAAAATCCTCGCCGTCACCGTGCTAACCAGCCTGGACGACGCAGCGCTCGTCGAGATGGGCTATCGCTTCACCGCCGCCGAGCTGGTCGCCCACCGCGTGCGCGCCGCGCTCGAGTGCGGCTGCGACGGCGTGATCACGTCCGCACACGACAACCCCAACCGCCTGCGCGCCGCCACCGGCCATCCGGACGCAGGCCGCCTTCTCTTCGTCACCCCAGGCGTCCGTATGGCGGACGGCCGCACGCACGACCATAAGCGCAGCGCGGACCCGGCCACGGCCATCGCCAACGGAGCCGACTACCTGGTCGTCGGCCGGCCCATCCTGGAAGCCGCCGATCAAGTCGAAGCGGCGGAGTCCGTCATCGCGGAGATAGCGCGCGGGGCCTCCCTGTAGAAAGAAAGGCCTTCTTTTTCGAGAAAAAGAACTGCTTCCTTGACGCCCGTTTGCACCCCCGCGCCCATCCATCGTAGATCGCGCGCGATGAACCAGCTCTCCCACGCGGACTCGGCCAAGCTGCAGCGCGGGATACCCAGGCTTGGCGCGCTGATCGGCGTGCTGGGCGTCGTCTACGGCGACATCGGCACCAGCCCGCTCTACGCCTTCCAGGCCACCATCGCGCTGATCGACGCCCGCCGGATCACCAACGGCGAGATCATCGGCTGCCTGTCGCTGATATTTTGGTCGCTCATCCTGATCGTCACCTGCAAATACGTCCTGCTCGTCATGCGCGCGGACAACCGGGGCGAGGGCGGCATCCTGGCGCTGATGGCGCTGGCCCAGCGGGCAGTCACCAATCCCCGGCTGCATCAGGCCGTGGCCCTGATCGGCATTACCGGTGCCTGCCTGTTCTTCGGTGACGGCGTGATCACGCCGGCCATCTCCGTCCTTTCCGCCGTCGAAGGCCTGGAGGTGACGATCCCGCAGGCCCAAAGCGTGGTGATCCCGGTCTCGGTGGTCATCATCCTCGCCCTGTTCGCGGTGCAGTCGCGCGGCACCGGCCTGGTCGGCCGCATCTTCGGGCCGGTGATGGTGCTCTGGTTCACCACCATCGGCGTGCTCGGCGCCATCGAGATCGCCCGCAACCCGATCGTGCTGCAGGCCATGGCCCCCCAGCACGGCGTCATCTTCTGCGCCCACCACGGCTGGCTGGCCTTCCTGGCGCTGGGCGCGGTCGTCCTCTCCGTTACCGGCGCCGAAGCGCTGTACGCGGACATGGGCCATTTCGGCGCCCAGCCCATTCGCTACGCCTGGCTGTTCTTCGTGCTACCCTGCCTGGTGCTGAACTACTTCGGCCAGGGCGCCCTGGTCATCGGCAACCGCGCTGCCGCGCAGAACCCATTCTTCCTACTCGGCCCGGAGTGGTTGCGCCTGCCGCTGGTGCTGCTGGCCACCATGGCAACCGTCATCGCCAGCCAGGCGCTGATCTCGGGCGCCTTTTCCATCGCCCGGCAATGCATGCAGCTGGGCTTCCTGCCTCGCCTGACGGTGCGCCACACCAGCACCACCGAGGAAGGCCAGATCTACGTTCCCCAGGTGAACAGCGCGCTGCTGCTGGGCGTGCTGATCCTGGTGCTCGCCTTCCGCAGCAGCACGGCACTCGCCTCGGCTTACGGCATCGCTGTCACCGGCACCTTCCTGTGCACCTGCTTCCTGGCCACCATCGTGTTCCGACGTCAGTTCGGCTGGCCGCTCGGGGCCGCACTGCTCGTCTGGGGCGGCTTCTTCCTGATCGACAGCATCTTCTTCGCCGCTAACTCGCTGAAAGTGATCGAGGGCGGTTGGGTCCCCCTGGTGCTGGGCCTGGCGCTGATGGCCATGATGACGACCTGGAAACAGGGCCGTGACCTGATGCTGAGCCGCTGGAAGCAGGACAGCCTGCCGCTGGCCAGCTTCCTCGCCCGCCTGCCGCAGTCGCGCACCGTGCGCGTGCCGGGCATGGCGGTCTTCCTGACCGGCAACCCGGACTACGTGCCCGCCGCCCTGCTGCACAACCTCAAGCACAACAAGGTGCTGCACGAGCGCGTGCTGTTCGTCACCGTCAGCACGCTGGACGAGCCGGAGGCCGGCCCAGAGCGGCGCACCGAGGTCGAAGAGCTGGCTCCCGGGATCCACCGCGTGCGCCTAAGCTACGGCTTCATGGAGAGCCCCAACGTCCCCCGCGCGCTGGAGGACCTGGTCGGCCGCGGCGTCGCCTACGACCCGATGCAGGTGAGCTACTTCCTGGGCCGCGAAGTGCTGGTACGCGCCATGGCCCCGAAGCTCTCGCTCTGGCGCCTGTGGCTGTTCCTGATAATGGCCCGCAACGCAGTGCCCGCCACCGAATTCTTTCGCATCCCGAGCGACCGTGTGGTGGAGCTTGGCGTGCGGGTGGCCATCTAGGTCATTGCCGACCGATACCAGCTCCAGCACCTTGATTGTTGGTGAAGTCGGAATCTGTCGTCATGTCGCAGTCCTCGTGCTGCATGCCGTCGAGAGCCGTCAGCCAGGACGCCCTCTGTTCGGTCGACGCGCTCACGTCAGGCACGGGCGCCGCCGAAGGGTCGTCCAGGCTGTTCAGCGTGACGCCGATGTTTGCGCTGTTGACCAACCGGTAGGTCAGAGGCGTTCCGCATGCTTTGCAGAAAGCGCGCTCAACGACGTTCGAGCTGGCGAACGTCTCAGGCTGAACCGACCAGCGCAGCTTCGATGCCGGGAACCGGACGAACGCCATGAACGGTCCACCTGACGCCTTCTGGCACATGCGGCAGTAGCAGATGCTCGAAAGGTCGCTCGGTCCCTCAGCGCAGTATCGAATGCGGCCACATTGGCATCCGCCCTCAAAGTCCATCTCACCCTTCCTTCTAGCGATTCGGGAAGCCCGGGCACTTGCTATCATTGGTCGGGAATTGAGCCGAAGTATGGGGCTCTGCCCCAAAGCGTTCTGCTCCGCCCGCGCGCAAAACCCGTTCGTCAGAAACCTACACAGATCGGAGGTCTGGGGCCTCAAGGCCCCAGCGGGGTTTGGGGCAGAGCCCCATTCTTGCTCTTCCCGATCTAAGTTCGTTGCCGACACTGCCTTTTGCGAAAAGACGACCCCTGCTCTCCTCAAGCAGCCAGCCGCAGATCAACCTCGTCGGGCGTCATCCGCACCAGCGCGCCGTAATCCTCCAGCAGCGTCCTGGTGATCTGCCCAGGCGTGAAGTGCTGCGTGCCGATCTGGCGCACCGCCGTCACCTCGGCCGCCGTGCCCGCCAGGAACACCTCGCTCACCTGCGCCAGCTCGTCGGGCTGCATCGCGCGCTCGATCACCGGGATCTGCCGCCGGCGCGCCAGGCCCATCACCGCGCGCCGCGTGATGCCGTCCAGGAAGCAGTCCGGCGTCGGCGTGTGCAGCTTACCGTCGATCACGAAGAACGCGTTGGCGCCGGTGGCCTCCGCAAGCTGGCCGCGATAGTCCAGCATCATCGCGTCCGCACAGCCCTCGGACTCCGCCTTGTGCTTGGCCAGCGTGCCCGTCATGTAGTTGCCCGTCGCCTTGCTGGCGGTGGGCGCCGTACGCGGGTCCGGCCGCAGCCACTCCGCCCAGGACAGCTTGATGCCCTCCATGCGGTCGCCGGCAAAATATTGCGGCCACACCCAACAGGCGATGGCCAAATGGATCTTGGTGTTCTGGGCGGAGACGGAGAGCTGCTCGGAGCCGCGCCAGGCGAGCGGACGAAGGTAGCCCTCCGTCAGCCCGTTGGCCGCCAGCGTCTCGCGGCAGGCTTGGTCGATCTGCGCGGCGGTGTAGGGAACCTCAAACCCCAGGATGTGCGCGGACCTGATCAGCCGCTCGGTGTGCTCGCGCAGGCGAAAGATGTGGCCCGCATAGGCGCGTTCGCCCTCGAACACGCCGCTGCCGTAGTGCAGGCCGTGCGTGAGCACGTGCAGCTTGGCGTCGCGCCAGGGCACCAGCGCGCCGTCCCACCAGATCATGCCGTCGCGGTCGTCGAAAGGTATCAGCGCCATGGGGCCACCAGCTCACGAGAGAATATTAGCCGTGGCATCCAAGCCCATCCCGGCTAGAAATATAAGGCAGCAACTCTGTCGTTCGGAGCAAGGGAGCCATGCCAGAGGCAGAGCCGGGCAAGCCGTTCGGCGCGGGCAGCGCGCTGCTGTTCCTGCGCGAGGAGCAGATACGCCAAGCGCAGGACATGCTGTTCCTGGCCTGGCGCGACTTCTCCGCCAGCGCGGACCCGCTGCTGGACCAGGCCGGGCTGGGCCGCGCCCACCACCGCGCCCTGCACTTCATCGCCCGCACGCCAGGCGTCACGGTCACCGGCCTGCTTTCGGTCCTGGGCATCACCAAGCAGAGCCTAGCGCGCGTGCTGGCCGTGCTGCAGGCACGCGGCCTCGTCACGCTGCAGCCCGGTCGATCGGATCGCCGCCAGCGCCTGCTGCGCCTGACGCCGGAAGGCGAGGCACTGGAGCGCGCGCTGTTCGAACGGCAGCGCGAGCGGCTACTGGCCGCGTACCGGGAAGCCGGCGGGCCGGCGGTGGAGGGGTTCCGGCGGGTGCTGCGGACGCTGATCGGGCGTGACGGGCAGGTTTGGCTGGATCAGCCGGCGCGACGTAATAGCGTGTAGGCAACAGACGCCATCTTCAGGCAAAAGACGCCGAGAGCTTTCACTCACTGGGCGCGTGCCGCTCCGCACCGCCCGACGGGGAAGTCGAACGCATGTCGGAAGAGCACATCCTCGTCGTCGATGACGACGCCCGCCTGCGCACCCTGCTCAGCCGCTATCTGGCCGAGAACGGCTTCCGCGTCAGCACCGCCACCCACGCCGCCGACGCGCGCGACAAGATGCGCTTCCTAGCACCCGACGCGCTGGTGCTGGACGTGATGATGCCCGGCGAGACCGGTCTGGCGCTGACCACCGCGCTGCGGGCCGAGCGCACAGGCGTGCCCATCTTGCTGCTGACCGCCCGCGGCGCCCCGGAAGACCGTATCGCCGGCTTCGAGAGCGGCGCGGACGACTATTTGGGCAAGCCGTTCGAGCCGCGCGAGCTGGTGCTGCGGCTGCGTGCCATGCTGCGCCGCTCGGCGAGCGTTGCCGCCAGCGCCGAGGCACCACCCGCCCCGCTGCGCCTGGGCCCGCTAAGCTTCGATCCCGCGCGCGCCGAGCTGAGCGGGCCGGACGGGCCGCTCCACCTCACGGGCGGAGAGAGCGCGCTGCTGGCCGCCCTGGCCGCCCGCCCGAATGAGGTGTTCTCGCGCGAGGACATTGCCGCCGCGCTCAGCATGGACGAGACCGGCGAGCGGGCGATCGACGTGCAAGTGACGCGGTTGCGGCGCAAGATCGAGGCGGACCCGCGCGAGCCGCGGTTCCTGCATACCGTGCGTGGACGGGGCTACGTGCTCAAGCCCGGCATCTAGCCAACTCAGGCAAGGCAAGCAGTTCTTTTTTTGAAAAAAAGAACCAAAAAACTTTTGCTCCCCTGGCGCGCGCTGTCGGACAGAACCGCGACAGCCCGGGTAAAAGCTTTTTGCTTCTTTCTCTCGAAAAAGACGGCCTTTCTTCCCTACCGGAGTATCCATCCGCGTGATGCTCGATCGCCCCACCCGCAAGATCCTGCCGCGCAGCCTGCTCGGCCGCTCGCTGCTGATCATCCTCATCCCGCTCGTCGTGGTCCAGGCCGTGGCGCTGCTCATCTTCTACGGCAGCCACCTCAACCTGATCTCCCGCCGCCTGTCCGGCGCCGTAGCAGGCGAGATCGCCCAGACCGTCCGCCTGCTCGCCTCCAACGACGATGCCGCCGACCAGGCCTGGATCCTGCGCACCAGCCTGGAGGATTTCGAGCTGCGCATGCAGGTGCGCCCGGGCCAGCACCTCTCGCCGGACGCCAAGCAGGTCAACGTGCTGGGCCCGATGGACGACGACCTGGCCGTCGCCCTGCACGAACGCGTGCGCCTGCCCTTCACCATGGACTGGACGCACGACCCCGCCTCGGTGCTGATCGACGTCCAGCTGAACGGGGGCGTCCTGCACGTCGAGGCGCCGCGCAAGCGCCTCTACACCAGCATGATCTACGTCTACGTGCTGTGGCTCGGCGGCAGCTCCGTGCTGCTGTTCGCCATCGCCGCCCTGTTCATGCGCAACCAGGTGCGCGCCATCCGCCGCCTGGCCGCGGCGGCGGAGAACTTCGGCCTGGGCCGCGACACCGGCGCTATCCGCCCCGAAGGTGCGACCGAGGTGCGCAAGGCCGCCACCGCCTTCAACCGCATGCAGGAACGCATCCGCCGCTTCCTCACCCAGCGGACGGAGATGCTCGCCGGCGTCAGCCACGACCTGCGCACCCCGCTCACCCGCCTGCGCCTGGCGCTGGCCATGCTGCCGGCCGAAGGCACCCTGGGCGCCGACGCCGCCGACATGACCGCCGACGTGGAGGAGATGGAGCGCATGATCAGCGGCTACCTCGCGTTTGCCCGCGGCGAGCAGGCCGAACAGGCCCAGCCGGTGGACCTGCCCGACATGCTGGAGGACGTGGCGGCCAACGCACGCCGGGCTGGCGCCGAGATCGCGGTGGACGCCCCAGGCCCGCTCATGCTGCATCTGCGCCCGGATGCGCTGCGACGCGCGCTCACCAACCTGGTGGATAATGCCAGCCGCCACGCCGGCCAGGTCGTGCTCACCGCCGCCGCCACCGGCCGCTCCGCCCTGGTCACGGTGGACGACAACGGCCCCGGCATCCCGCCCGCCCGCCGCGAGAGCGTGTTCCGCCCTTTCGAGAGCGGCGCGGAAGGCGGCACCGGGCTGGGCCTGACCATCGCGCGCGACATCGTCCGCGCGCATGGGGGGGACATCACGCTAGAGGAGAGCCCTATGGGTGGACTTCGGGCTCGGGTGCGGTTGCCGGTCTGAGGCAAGGCAAGGCCTTCTCTTTCGAGAAAAAGAAGCAAAAAGCTTTTGCTCCGTGGGCTGGACTGGTGAGCCAGCCGGCGCACCCGGTTGACTTGGGGGGCGCCCTGGCGATACGTCCGCGTCCTCCGGCGGATGGCGACGTAGCTCAGC
Source organism: uncultured Acetobacteraceae bacterium (assembly GCA_964242595.1). Classification (GTDB taxonomy): domain Bacteria; phylum Pseudomonadota; class Alphaproteobacteria; order Acetobacterales; family Acetobacteraceae; genus BOG-908. The sequence continues at coordinate 86,247 of CAXTBC010000002.1, forward strand.
GGTAGAGCAGGGGAATCATAATCCCTTGGTCGGGTGTTCAAGTCACCCCGTCGCTACCACCGAGAGAATTGATAATCTTACATTCTTCCGCTTCGGCGGGCTACTTTGGCGGCCTTGGCGTGCAGGAACTTGTTGCAACCAGCCTCAGGCGATCACAAGCACCTACATGCGGCACCGTCAAATTTGTGCGACAGGGGGCCATCGCATCTGAGGTAAAAAATATGCGCGAAATAAAGCAACCAGTAAGTTGCCTTGAGCTTCGGCGACCGAAAGCTTTTTAAGCAGTCGGCGAATAATGGAGAAGGTCACGGCCGCGCATCTGGCACGATACCCAGTGGAAGCCGACTTTGTCATTAAAAAGGGCTCGCAGTGACCTGCGTACACAGGTAGCATTGTCAAGGTCAATGGGGAGTGGGCGGAAAGGCACCAGAACCTACGACCGGAGCATGGCTAAACCATGCAACGACACCAGCATATCGCGACCCTGTTGTTTTTTGAGAAGTCGGCCGTCATTTGGATTAAATGACGGCATGTCCTCTGCTATCACTTGGTAGAAGCAGCATTAACCACGCTCGCAGTATAGCCGCCTTACTTATCAGAAGATGCCAGCCACTCCGACACGGACTGCGGTTCGGCATGGTAGACAGAGGCATGTGAATACGGGCTACCGAGAACATGTTCGATTTCCTCAGCAGTGTACACACCGGTGTCGCCAAGAGAATCGACTGCAAGGTTTCCACAAACCTCGAAAGACATCATAGCACTTGACCCATAAAGCGCCCGGGCCACTAAATCTTCCATACTTACTGACCCTCCTTGAGCGCGGCGTCCCACACTTTGTGCTGAACCCAACGAAACTCACGGTCCGTTGTGATGACCGCAAGCTCTATCGGGCCGCCACAAGTTTGAGACAACCGCGAAAATTTCAACGTCTTGACGGTGCTTACAATGCAAGAGTGAACAAAGTCTACAGCATCCCGAATCGGGGCGCCAGGTAAGTCCAGCCTGTGCCCCGGCAGCAAGGCCATCAGATCCTGCTGCGAACCTTTCCAGAAGCCAGAATTAACAATGGCTTGGACGAAATCCGCGTCAATACCTGACACCATCCTGTCGAACACCTTCGGTGTCCCCCAACATCGTGTTTCACCCATACGCAATGGCTTCGGCGTCGGCTTAGAAGAAAGTGGATCACAAATTATTTCAAATGCAAACGGAGACCGATCACTGCCCATTCTACCGCCGACGCAGAATCCCAAACTCAATTCCATACGCAGCTGATTATAAGCAGCCTGCTCTTTTTGAGTTCTAATTGTCGGATCAGTGAGAGCCACCGCGCTGAATGGCGCCTTCGCGTGCAAGCTGTTGAGCGTGGCAATGTCTTTGCCGCACGTTTGTTCATAAACAGGCCAGAGATGGTCTATCCACGATTGGCAGGCCTCAAGGACGCTTGCCGGGCGCTTCTTAACAAACTTGTCGGCGAGTTGAGCTAGGAGCGTACGATGGCTAATTGGGCCAAACGAAGCCTTTCCCCAGGTCACTGCACCTAACGTGGCCTTCTCCCCAATTTCAAACAACTTTTGGTTGTGGTTGAGGTAATGGAAGCCAACGCCCGGAACTAGAAGCGAGGCTGTGCTGTCTGCCCCGAAAACAACGCCTTCTGGACATAGACAACACACAGCTATCGTCACGAAAGCGCTTCACCAAGGGTAGCGCACTTACCACATTTTTAAATTGTGACAAATGATCGGTAAGCAGGTGGTTTTGCCGCCTGGCGACGAAAATTCTGTTGAGCGTCGAGCACCGCTAACTGGCGGCGTCCGATGGCGGCTAATAACGGTGCGCAAGACAACCCGTCTCATCACGCAGCCGCGCCCCCACTCCGCCCCAGTTCTCCTGCGATGAAATCGACGCTTTGGAACTCGCTGCATGACTTGCGACAAGACTACGACATGGCGCCTGCAAGCTGTTGATGCTCAATAGTTCTCCTGAGGATCATAATCTTTGGTCGGGTGTTCAAGTCACACCTTGCTACGGCCCGATCTTGAGTCGGATAGTCCGACGTAAGTTTGTCTTCTTTCTTGGCAGCATTCAGGGCAGAGCAGGTTGTTTCTCCTTTTTATGGCTTTTCACCTCCAGCCCCCTTGCTAGTGCTGTACTCGAAATGCAGCGCCTCCCCAGGCCGCGCGATCGGATGGATCGCATGCGCCGCCATCGCCGCCTCGGAAAACCCCTGCAGGATCAGCTTCAGCTTGCCCGGGTAGGTCGCCACGTCGCCAATCGCGAAAATACCCGGCACCGAAGTCTCGCAGGTGGAAGCGGTCACCGCCACGTGGCTGCGCTCCAGGTCCAGCCCCCAGCCGGCAATCGGGCCCAGATCCATCGACAGCCCGAAGAACGCCAGCAGCCGGTCGGCCTCCAGCCGGCGCGTGGTGCCGTCCAGGTCGGTCACGTCCACCGCCTCCAGCGCGCCCTCGGCGCCGTGCAGCGCGGCCAACTGGTAGGGGATCACCAGCTCCAGCTCGCCGCGTGCCGCCGCCTGGTCGAGCTGGGACGCGCTCTCCGGCGAGGCGCGGAACTTCGCCCGGCGGTGCACCACGTACACCTTGGCCGCCACGTCCTTGAGCTGCAGCGCCCAGTCCACCGCGGAGTCGCCACCGCCGGCGATCACCACCGTGCGGCCGCGGAAATCCTCCCGCCGCCGCACGTAGTATTGCACCGCGCCGGTGCCCTCGTAAGTGTCCAGTCCGGCCAGCGGCGGGCGGTTGGGGCCGAACGCGCCGGCGCCGGCGGCGATCACCACGGCGCGCGCCCGCACCTCGTCGCCGCGGTCCGTGCGCAGGGTGAAGTCGCCCGGCCCGCCATGCAGCGCCTCCACCCGGCGGCCCAGCAGGCGCGGCGGCGCGAACGGGGCCACCTGCGCCTCGAGCTGGGCGATCAGCGCGCCGGCCTCGATGGCGGGGTGGGCCGGGATGTCGAAGATCGGCTTCTCCGGATACAACGCCGCGCACTGGCCGCCCACCTCGTCCAGCGCGTCGATCAGCACCGAGCCGAGCTTCAGCATGCCGCACTCGAAGGCGGCGAACAGGCCCACCGGGCCGGCTCCAATGATGGCAACGTCTGTCTGGGTCATGTTGGCTGGTCTACCGGATCGGGGGTGTGGGACAAGCATGTATGATGCGGCAAAGCTATGACCAGGACGGCTTGGAGCGCGCCGCCGCCGCCCTGGCGCCCACGCTGCGCCCCGGCGACGCGGTCCTGCTCATCGGCCCGTTGGGCGCCGGCAAGAGCGTGTTCGCCCGCGCCCTGCTGCGCGCCGCCTGCGGTGACCCCGCGATGGAGGTGCCCAGCCCCAGCTACACCCTGGTGCAGACCTACGAGGCCCCTGGCCTCGTGCTGCACCACTACGATCTGTGGCGGCTGGACGGGCCGGCGGGGCTGGCCGATCTGGGCTGGGAGGACGCGCGCGCCGGCGTGGTGGTAGTGGAGTGGCCGGAGCGGCTTGGGGCGCTGCGGCCGGAGGGTGCTATCGAGGTGGCGATCGGGTTGGCGGGAGAGGGGCGGCGGTGGTTGGCGATAGGCAAGCAAGCGGTTCTTTTTTGAAAAAAAGAACCAAAAAACTTTTGCTCCTGGGCCAGGCTGCTGAAACGGCCGCGCACGTTTCCTCAACGCGCGCGCAGATGGACAAAAGCTTTTTGCTTCTTTTTCTCGAAAAAGAAGGCCTTCCTTCCTGATGCAAGCCATCCTCCTGGCCGCCGGCCTGGGCACCCGCATGCGCCCGCTTACCGACACCACGCCCAAACCTCTGCTCCATTTGGGCAGCCGCACCCTGCTCGACTACGCGCTGGACCGCTTAGCCGAAGCCGGCACAACCCGCGTCGTCGTCAACGCGCACTGGCACGCGGACCAGGTGCGCGCGCATCTGGCCGCCCGCCCCGGCGCGCCGCCCACCCTGTTGCGGCACGAAGCCAGCCTGCTCGACACCGGCGGCGCCGTGGCCGCCGCGTTGGCCGACGGCCTGCTCGGCACGGACGGCGCGCCGTTCTACGTGATCAACAGCGACAGCGTGTGGCTGGACGGCCCGGTGCCCGCGCTCGCCCGCGTGGCCGGCGCGCTGCTTCCCGGGGTGGACGCTGCCGTCCTGGTGCACCGCACCTTCCAGATCCAGGCGGATGTCGGCCTGGGCGACTTCTTCCTGGACTCCTGGGGCGTGCCGCGGCGGCGGCAGCCGGGCGAGGTGGCGCCCCACCTTTTCGCCGGCATCACCCTGGCCAGGCCGGAGCTGTTCTCCGGCTGGCCCGCCGGTGCCGCTTCGATGAACGCGGTGTGGGACAGGGCGATGGCGCAGCGCAGGCTGCTGGCCGTCGTGCATGACGGCTTGTGGTTCCACTTCAGCCGGCCGGCCGACCTGAGCGAGGCCGAGCACGCCCTGGCGGCGCAACTCACGGGACCCACCACGTGAGCGCCGGTCTCACGCTGCGGCCGGCGCTGGCAACCATCGCGCCGAACGTCGCCTTCCTTGACGCGCTAGCCGGCTGGTGGCTGGCGCGCGGCGGCGACGACAAGCTGGCCCCTGCCCAGGGCATCTTCCTGGTGCCCACGCGGCGTGCGGCGCGCGGCCTGGCCGAAGCCTTCCTGCGCGCCAGCAACGGTCGCCCGCTGCTGGCGCCGCGAATCCTGGCGCTGGGCGGGCTGGACGAGCAGCCGCTGGCCCTGGACGGCGCGCTGGACATACCGCCCGCCGTGCCGCCCGCTCGCCGGCTGGCGGTGCTCGCCCGCTTCATCCTGGCCATGAACGGCGCGGACGGCGCGCCCACCGAGGCGGACCGCGCCTGGGTGCTGGCGGCCGAGCTCGCGAGCCTGCTGGACGAGGCGGCGCGCGCCGAGATCGACCTTGCCCGGACGCTGCCTGGCGCGGTGGCCGAAAGCTTCGCCTCGCACTGGCAGGTGACGCTGCGCTTCCTCGGCATCGTGACCAAGCTGTGGCCCGCCTGGCTGGAGCAGCAGGGCTACACGGATGTGGCCGCGCGGCAGACCAGGCTGCTGGACGCGCAGGCCGAGGCCTGGCGCGCCAGCCCACCGCAGATCCCGGTGGTGGCGGCCGGCACCACCGGCGCCATCCCCGCCGTGGGCCGCCTGCTGCGGCTGGTGGCCCACTTGCCGGCCGGCCTGGTCGTGCTGCCTGGCCTGGACCGTGCGCTGGACGCGGCGAGCTGGGACGCGCTGGAGGACAGCCACCCGCAAGGCAGCCTGCGCGCCCTGCTGGCGCAGCTGCAAGCGCGGCGCGAGGACGTGCAGGACTGGGCCGAGCTGGCCCCGGCCCCGGCCGAGACCTGTCCGGCCGGGCGGATCGATACCTGGCGCACCGCGCTGCTGCCGGCCGCGTCCCTGTCCGCCTGGCAGTCCGCGCCGCAGCCGGAGCTGACCGGCCTGCAATTGCTGGAGCCTGCCGACCAGCAGGAGGAAGCCCAGGCGGTGGCCCTGGTGCTCCGCTCCGCGCTGGAACAGCCAGGCGCCCGCGCCGCCCTGGTGACGCCGGACCGCCAGTTGGCCCGCCGGGTAGCCGCCGAGCTGCTGCGCTTCGGCATCGTGGCGGACGACAGCGCAGGCGAGCCCTTGGCCGAGACGCCGGCCGCCATCTTCCTGCGCCTGCTGGCCCAGGCGGTAGCCGAGGACCTACGCCCGGTGCCTTTGCTGGCGCTGCTGAAACACCCGCTTTGCGCCGCCGGACTCTCGCCCGCCGCCTGCCGCCAGGCGGCCCGCGCGCTGGAACGCGCCTGCCTGCGCGGCGCCCGCCCTGGCCCCGGGATCGACGGCCTGCGCGCGCGCGCGCGTCACGGCGACCCTGAAGGGAGCCGCCACGACAGCCTGCTGGACCGGCTGGCCACCTGCCTGCGCCCGCTTCTGGCGTTGATGGAGGCGCCAGCAGCCACGCCGGACCTGGCACTGACAGCGCTGCTGCAAACCGCCGAGTCGCTCGCCGGCACCGACACGTCGTCCGGGGCCGCCCGCCTGTGGGCCGGCGAGGACGGCGAGGCGCTGGCCCAGCACCTCTCCGCCCTGCACGAGGCGCTGCCGCTGCTGCCCGCCCAGCGCGCCCGCACCCTGCCCGGCCTGCTGCCCGGCTTGCTTGATGCCACGCTGGAGGGCGCCGCCGTGCGCAGCCGCCGCAGCCTGCGTGGCCGCGGCGGCACCGAACACCCACGGGTGTTTATCTGGGGCCTGCTGGAAGCCCGCCTGCAGACCGCCGACGTGATGGTGCTGGGCGGCCTGACCGAGGGCGTGTGGCCGCGCACCGCCGAGTCCGGCCCTTGGATGAACCGGCCGATGCGGGCCGCGGTGGGCCTGCCCTGCCCGGAGGAGCAGACCGGCCTGTCCGCCCATGACTTCGTCATGGCGAGCTGCGCCGCGCCGCTGGCCGTGCTCTCCGCCCCGCGCCGGCGGGACGGCGCGCCAGCCGTGCCGGCGCGCTGGCTGGTGCGCCTGGCTGCGCTGCTCGGCGGCGGCCGGCTGGAGCGTCATCCCGCCGCCGACTGGGCGCGCGCACTGGACCGGCCGGACGGCCCGCCCGCGCCCGTGATGCCGCCCGCCCCATCCCCGCCGGTTGTGCTGCGCCCGCGCAAGCTGAGCGTGACGGAGATCGAGACTTGGCTACGCGACCCTTACGCCATCTACGCCAGGCACGTTTTGCGCCTGCGTCCGCTCGACCCGCTGGAGCAATCGGCGGACGCGGCCGATTACGGCACCATCGTGCATGCCGGGCTGGGCCGCTTCTTCGCCCGCGTGGGCCTCGGCTGGCCGGCCGATGCCGAGCGCCAGCTCGTGGCCGACATGGACGCGGCGCTCGACGAAGCCGGCATGCGCCCAGCCCTGGCCGCCTGGTGGCGCCCGCGCCTGCGCCGCATCGCCGCCTGGGCAGCCGAGGCCGAACGCGACCGCCGCTCGGACGTGCGGCCGCTCACCCTTTGCCCGGAGAAGAAAGGCGAGTGGGTGTTCGACGCCCCGGCCGGCCCGTTCACCCTCCACGGGCGGGCGGACCGCATCGAGTGCCGGCCGGACGGCTCCGTCGCCATCCTCGACTACAAGACCGGCCAGGCGCCGACCTCGAAGCAGGTGGAGGAGGGCCGCTCTCCCCAGCTGCCGCTCGAGGCCGCCATGGCCGAGGCCGGCGCTTTCGGACCGGAACTGGCCGGCACGGTGGCCGAGCTGGTGTACTGGCAGATTTCCGGCGGTTACGAGCCAGGCCACAACCTGCCGCTGTTCCGCGGCAAGGCAGAGAAGATTGCCGAGGTGGCCGGGACGGCGCGCGAAAGCCTACTGGCGCTGGTGGCGAGCTTCGACGACGCGGGGCGCGCCTACCTGTCGCAGCCCTCGCCCGGATCTGCGCCGCGGTTCTCCGACTACGCGCGGCTGGCGCGGGTGGCGGAGTGGGCGGCGGCGGAGGAGTGAGGGACGAAAGCCTTCTTCGATAAATGAGGACGGCTTCCTTGACTAAATGTTTGAAAGGCCGAGCGTTTAAGAAAAGCCAGGGGCTCTATCCGGAACGTTCCGATGCCAGCCGTTTGGCGGTTCCTTGACCCGCATCTTGTAGCCGGCTCGCGCGATAGGGATGCACCCCGCCGAAGGAGCCGCTCCCATGAACCAACCCGTAGAACACCACACGCTCGGCCGCCTGGCCGGCAAGGTCGCCGTGGTGACGGGCGCCGCCCGCGGCATCGGCCGTGCCAGCGCGGTGGCCATGGCACGCGAGGGTGCCGACATCGTCGGCATCGACATCGGCGGCACGGTGAGCGCCACGCTGGACGTGGCGCCGGCCGCCGCGCCGGAGCTGGAGGAGACCGGCCGCCTGGTCAGGCAGGCCGGGCAGGAGTGGCTCAGCATCCTGGCCGACCAGCGCGACCTGCCGGCCCTGCGTCGTGCGGCCGAGCAGGTGCGCACCGAGTTCGGCGGCATGGACATCCTGTTCGCCAACGCCGGCATTCAGGGCTTCAAGCCGATCCTGGAGATGGAGGATGCCGACTGGCACGACCAGATCGACGTGAACCTGACGGGCACTGCCAACACGCTCCGTGCTTTCGCGCCGCTTCTGGTGGCGCGCGGCGCCGGCCGCGTGATTTTGACCAGCAGCACGCAGGGGCGCCACGGGACCAAGAACGGCAGCGCCTACTCGGCCACCAAGTGGGGCATCATCGGGCTGATGAAGTCGGCCGCCCTGGAGCTGGGCGCCCACCAGATCACCGTGAACGCGCTGATCCCCGGCCTGATCGACACGCCGCTCACGCGTCACGAGGAGCGCTACGCGCAGGCGTTGCAGGAGGCCGGCAAGGAGCCCTCGGGCGACGAGGCGCAGGACGAAAAAGCGGTGGTTGAGGCGCAAACCAAGAAGACGCCGTTGGCCGTGCCTTGGATCGACCCTGAGGACGTGGCGCCGGCGGTGGTGTTCCTGGCGTCCGATGAGGCCCGGATGATCAGCGGCGCTACGCTGGACGTGACTGGAGGGGATAGCGCGCATTATCAGTGAAGAAGGAACGCCTTCTTTTTCGAGAAAGAGAAGCAAGAAGCTTTTGCTACTGGAGCGCCGACAACTGGATCCGGGTGTTTCAGCTTTCGGCACGAAACAAAGCTAAAAATTTTTACTTCTTTTCTTCAAAAAAGAAGGCCTTGCTTACCGCGCCGGACGCACCCCGAAAATCGCGCTCCCCACCCGCACATGCGTAGCCCCACACGCAATCGCCGCCTCGAAATCGCCCGACATCCCCATCGACAGCACCGGCAAGCCATGCTCCCCCCGCATCCTGGCGAGCGCCTGGAAATACGGCGCAGGATCCTGGTCCGCCGGCGGGATGCACATTAGCCCCTGCACCGCGTCGCCGAACCGTGCCTGGCAGGCGCGGATGAAGGCGGGCGCGTCGGCCGTGGGGATGCCGGACTTCTGTGCCTCGTCGCCGATGTTAACCTGGATCACCAGGTCGGGCATTCGGCCGGTGCGCTCGGCCGCCGCTTCTATCGCGTCTGCAAGGCGCGGGCGGTCCAGGCTTTCGATCACGTCGGCCAGCCGCACGGCGTCTTCCGTCTTGTTGGTCTGCAAGGCGCCTATCAGGTGCAGCCGCAGCTCGGGATGAGCGCCCCGCAGGGCAGCGAACTTGGCGGCGGCTTCCTGCACCCGGTTCTCGCCGAACGTCACCTGGCCGCAAGCCAGCGTGGCCGCCACCAGCTCGGTCGGGTGGGTCTTGGAGACGGCCACCAGCGTAATGCCGGCGGGATCGCGGTCGGCCCGATCCGCTGCTGCCGTGATGCGGGCGCGTATGGCCGCCAGCGAGGCGGCAATGGCTGCTGCGGGATCGTCCATGCCGGCAGGCTGCGGACGCTAGGCTGCCGGGTCAAGGCCGGCACGCTTGGCGCGCGGGACCGCAACAGCTAGAAAAGCCGCGGCCCGCGATTGCGCCGGCCTGTGATCATCAGGATACCATGGCCTTGTTCCGGCTCCGCGCTTTCCTCCCTTTCATGGCCGTTCTGCCGGCCTTGTGCCTGGCCGGTTGCGGCGACGACAAGGGTTCCGCCAAGCCGCTGGCGGATACGGCCTTCAACGACCCGAACGGGCTGACGCCACCCACCATCGTGCCGGGGCAGAGCAAGGCGAACAAGCAGACGGAGTCCGATGCGGCGTTGCAGGTAAACAAATACCTGTGGCGCGGCGCGCTGGAGACGCTGCAGTTCATGCCATTCGCCTCCACCGACCCGTTCGGCGGGGTGATCGTGACCGACTGGTACTCCCCGCCGACCACCAGCGGCGAGCGCTTCAAGGCGACCGCCTACGTGCTGGGCCGCCAGTTGCGTGCGGACGGTGTGCACGTGACGATCTTTCGCCAGACGCGCGAGGGCGGCGAGTGGACGGACGCGCCGGTGAGCCCGAACACGGCAACGGACATCGAGGGGAAGATACTGGCGCGGGCACGGGCGTTGCGGGCGCAAGGTACAAGTTAAGAAGCAAGGCCTTCTTTTTTGAAAAAAAGAAGCAAAAAACTTTTGAAAACTGGCGCGTGCATGTCCACTACCACGCGACAATTAGTAGAAGTTTTTTGGTTCTTTTTTTCAAAAAAGAACTGCTTCCTTGTTTGGTGACAACATGAACGAAGCCTCCCCGCCCGTCGTCTACGATTTTGCCGCAGCCGAGCCGAAATGGCAGCAGGCCTGGGAAGAGGCCGGCTGCTTTCTGGCCGACGACGTGCCCCAGGGCGACCGCCCCAAATACTACGTGCTGGAGATGTTTCCTTATCCCAGCGGCAAGATCCACATGGGCCATGTGCGCAACTACACGCTGGGTGACGTGGTGGCGCGCACCAAGCGGGCGCAGGGGTACCAGGTGCTGCACCCGATGGGCTGGGATGCGTTCGGCCTGCCGGCGGAGAACGCGGCGCGCGAGCGCGGCGTGCATCCCGGCGAGTGGACGCGCGCCAACATCGCCGCCATGCGCGCCGAGCTGCGCCGCATGGGCCTCTCGATCGACTGGCGGCGGGAGTTCGCCACCTGCGAGCCGGAATACTACGGCCAGCAGCAGCGCCTGTTCCTGGCGTTCATGCGGGCCGGCCTGGTAGAGCGGCGCGAGTCCTTCGTCAACTGGGACCCGGTGGACGGCACCGTGCTGGCCAACGAGCAGGTGATCGACGGCCGCGGCTGGCGGTCGGGCGCGCCGGTGGAGAAGCGGCAGCTCAGCCAGTGGTTCCTGCGCATCACGCAGTTTGCGCCCGAGCTGCTGGCGGCGCTGGACGGCCTGGACCGCTGGCCGGAGCGGGTGCGGACCATGCAGGCCCGCTGGATCGGCCGCAGCGAGGGCGCCCGGGTGCGCTTCCCCCTGACCGCGCCGGCCGGGTCAGAAATTGGGCCAGAGACAGCAATAGAAGTGTTCACCACCCGGCCCGACACGCTGTTCGGCATGTCGTTCATCGCCCTGGCCCCCGAGCACCCGGTGTCCGCCCACGCCGCCGCGGGCGACCCGGCGGCGGCGGCCTTCATCGCGCAGTGCCGCAGCCTCGGCACCAGCGAGGCCGCGATCGAGACGGCGGAGAAGCAGGGCTACGACACCGGGCTGCGCGTGGCGCACCCGTTCCTGCCCGGCGAGACCTTCCCGGTGTGGATCGCCAACTTCGTGCTGATGGAATACGGCACCGGCGCCATCTTCGGCTGTCCGGCGCACGACCAGCGGGACCTGGACTTTGCCCGAAGGTATGGCCTGGACGTGGTGCCCGTGGTGGTGCCGGAGAGCGACGACGCCGGCGCGTTCACGGTGGCCGACCGTGCCTATGACGGGCCGGGGCTGATCGCCAACTCCGGGTTCCTGGACGGATTGACCATCGTGGAGGCCAAGCGCGCGGCCGTCGCTGCGCTTGCCAAGGCTGGCTGGGGCGAGGGCGTGGTGAACTGGCGCCTGCGCGACTGGGGCATCAGCCGACAGCGCTACTGGGGCTGCCCGATTCCGGTGATTCACTGTGGAGCCTGCGGCATCGTCGCCGTGCCGGACGCCACACTTCCGGTGCGCCTGCCGGACGACGTGACGTTTGACAAGCCCGGCAACCCGCTGGACCACCACCCCACGTGGAAGCATGTGGCCTGCCCCGCCTGCGGTGCCGCCGCCCTGCGGGAGACCGACACCTGCGACACCTTCGTGGACAGCTCGTGGTATTTCGCGCGTTTTTGCAGCCCGCATGCCGCCGAGCCGGTGCAGCGCGCGGCCGCCGACGGCTGGCTGCCGGTGGACCAGTATATCGGCGGCATCGAGCACGCGATCCTGCACCTGCTCTACGCCCGTTTCGCCACCCGTGCGATGCGGCAGACCGGCGTAGTGGGCGTGACAGAGCCGTTTGCCGGCCTGTTCACCCAGGGCATGGTGACGCATGAGAGCTACAAGAGCCAGGACGGGCGATGGCTGTATCCCGAGGAGGTGTTCTCGCGTGATGGCGCAACGCTGGAGCGTGGCAGCGAGAAGCCGGTGACGGTGGGCCGCGTGGAGGCGATGAGCAAGTCCCGCCGTAACACGGTGGACCCAGGCGCCATCATAGAACGTTACGGGGCCGATACAGCCCGCTGGTTCATCCTGTCGGATAACCCGCCAGAGCGCGATATCGAGTGGACGGAAGCCGGTGTCGTGGGGGCCTACCGTTTCGTGCAGCGCCTTTATCGCCTCTCGGAGCCTAGTGTGGAGGCGGTGTCGATGCCGGCCGCCTTCGCAGCCGAAGCGCTAGCGCTGCGACGCACCACCCATCGCACGATCGCCAGCGTGACCCAGGCGTTGGCGGATTTCGCCTTCAACGTGGCGGTCGCCCGGATGTACGAACTGGCCGGTGCTATTGCGGAGGCAGACCGTGCAGCCGTGGCAGAGGGGATGGCCTACGCGCGTCGCGAGGCCGTGGAGATGACGGCCCGGCTGCTGGCGCCGATGATGCCGCATCTGGCCGAAGAGCTGTTTGCCCGGTTAGGCCATATCGGGTTGCTGGCTGCCGAGCCCTGGCCGTCGGCGGACGCCGCGCTGGTGGCCGCGCAAACGGTGGTGATCGCCGTCCAGGTGATGGGCAAGCTGCGCGCCACCATCGAAGTGGCGCCGGACGCGGCACCTGACGCGGTGATCGCCCAAGCCGAAGCCGAACCGAACGTGGCACGGCTGCTGGACGGGATGCGGGTGATCAAACGCATCCACGTGCCCGGCCGAATCGTGAACTTCGTGGTGGCAGGATGATCACGCGCCGGGCCGTGGTGACCGGACTTGCCGCTCTAACGACGGGTTGCGGCTTCCACCCGGTCTACGGCGATGGCCGCCCGAGCCAGGCCGCCTTGGCGGCGGTGTATGTCGGCCTGATCCCCAACCGTTCCGGCCAGCTTCTGCGTCAAGCGTTGCAGGCCAGGTTGGACGGGACCGATGGCGACGTGCCCAAGCGCTACACGCTCGGCGTGTCGTTCTCCGAATCCGTGCAGGGTTTGGGCGTGCAGGCGGACAACTCGACGACCCGCAACCGCGACATCGGCACCGCGACCTGGAACCTTGTCCTGTCCGACAACCCGACGCAGCGGTTGGCCAGCGGCACGGTGCGGTCGGTCGACGGCTACAACATCATCGACGAGCAGTTTTTTTACGCTGACCTGCAGGAAGATGCGACCGAACGGCGGCTGGCCCAGGCGTTGGCCGACCAGATCGCGCTGGCGCTGGGCGTGTATTTCGACAAACGGCCTGGATGAGGAAGGAAGGCCGGGAGTTCTGCCCTGGACCCCGCTAAAGACAAGTTTTTAAAACCTGTTTGTAAGGCATCCTAAACAGATGGGGGTCGGGGGCCTCGAGGCCCAGCGGGGTTTGGGGCAGAGCCCCATGCTTGCTTACAGACCGTGGATATGCCGACGAAACCTGGGGCTGAAATGAAAATCGATAGCTCCCGCGTTACCGCGTTCCTGCGCGATCCAGGCAAATGCCGCCTCATCCTGCTCTATGGCGAGGACGAGGGCCAAATCCGGGAGCGCTCTCAAGCCCTCACCCGCACCGTCGCCGGCAGCCTGAACGATCCGTTCCTAGTGTCCGAACTGAACCGCGAAAGCTGGAGCCAGATCGCGGCCGAGATGGCAGCGTTGTCGATGATCGGTGGGCGGCGCGTGATTGTGGTGCGGGACGCGGGAGAGGCCACGCTGAGCCATGCTATGGCGGCTCTGAAAGGGCCAGGTGGCGGCCTGCTTATCCTGGAAGCCGCCGGGCTAGGTCGCGGCAAGCTGCGCAGTTTTGCCGAGGCGACACCGGACGCAGCGGCCCTGCCCTGCTACCCAGACGAGGGCCGCGCGTTGACCGAGCTGGTGAAGGCAGGTCTCGCGTCCAGCGACGTGACTGTCGAGCCGGACGCGCTTTCCTGGCTGGGACAGGTGCTAACTGGCGACAGGGCGGTGCTGCGTAGCGAGATCGGGAAATTAGCATTACTGGCTGGTGCTGGCGGGCGGGTGAGCCTGGAAGACGCACGCGCCTGCACCGGAGACAGCGCGACCGGCAGTGCAGACGACGGAGTTCTCGCCGCTTTAGGCGGCCGGGCGGAGCAGGCTGACGCGGCAGTCGAAGCCGCGATTCAGGACGGCTTGGCTGGAGTAGCGGTGATCCGGATGGCGCTCTCCCAACTGCAGCGTTTGCACCAGGCGAGGTTGCGCATGGCGGAAGGCGCCTCGGCCAGCGAGGCCATACGGTTGATGCGTCCACCCGTCTTCTTCAGGGCGCAATCGGCGACGGAAGGTTGTCTGCAGACCTGGCCAGTTGAGGCGCTGTTGCGGGTGATCGAGGAGGCACGGCAGGTGGAACTGGCGTGCAAGCGAACGGGGAGCCGGCAGGACCTGCTGGCACGTCGATTCCTGGCTGGCGTGGCGCGTCAGGCGGGGATGCTGGGACGGAAGAAAGGCGTTCTTTTCTGAAGAAAAGAAGCAGAAGACTTTTGTCAGTGCTGTCGCGGACTGCTCGGCGCCGTGCGCCAACTTAGCAATAACCTTTGGTTCTTTGCAGAAGGAAGGCTGTTTTTCCTACCCCGGATTCAACAAGGCAAGCAGTCCATCCAGTTGATCCAAGCTGCGATACTTGATCGTCACCGCCCCACCCCGCCCATCAAACGCAATCTGCACCGCCAACCCTAACCGCTCGGATAGATCACGCTGCAGCGCTTCTGTCTCCGGATCCTGCACTTTCTCTCTGATAGGCGGCTCGCTTACCCTTACGCTCGCCAGCGCCTCTGTCTGTCGAACACTCAGGCCACGGTCGATCACCAGGCGGGACGCCTGTTCCGGGTTGGGATGCGCCAGCAAGGCGCGAGCATGGCCGGCGGACAATTTACCGTTCTGAACATCCGCTCTGACGCTGGCGGGAAGTTGCAGCAGCCGCATGCTGTTGGCGACGTGGCTGCGGGACTTGCCCACGGCTACGCCGAGCTGTTCCTGGGTCAGGCCAAACTCGTCGATCAGTCTGCGGAAGCCCTCGCCCTCTTCGATGGGGTTTAGGTCTTGTCGTTGCAAGTTCTCAACTAGCGAGGCAGCCATGGCGTCTGCGTCGGACAGATCCCTCATCAGAACGGGTACTTCGTGCAGCCCGGCTTGCTGTGCCGCGCGCCAACGCCGTTCGCCAGCGATGATCTGGAAGTGGTCCTCACGCTGTGGATGGGGACGAGCGAGAAGCGGTTGAAGGATCCCACGTGCCTGGATGGAGGACACGAGTTCGGCCAGAGAGTCGGCGTCGAAGCTTGTGCGAGGTTGGAACGGTCCGGGTTCCAACCGGTCCACCGGCGTGTTCTGAACCGGGGTGCTGGCGGCGGGTGACGCAGTCGCGGCCGGCGTGGCATCACCCATCAGGGCAGCCAAGCCGCGGCCCAGCCGGGGGTTGACGCTCATGCCGCGCGCGCCTCTTCGCGGGCCAGCATCTCGGCGGCCAGCTTGGTGTAGGCGATCGCACCAGCCGAGTTCTTGTCATAGATCAACACTGGTTTCCCGTGGCTAGGGGCTTCGGAGATGCGAATGTTGCGAGGGATCATCGTCTCATACACACGGCTGCCGAAAAAGTTGCGCGCATCCTCGGCCACCAGGTCGGAAAGGTTGTTCCGGCGGTCAAACATGGTCAGCACGATACCTTCAAGTTGCAGGTTAGGGTTTAGACTGCGCTTCACCCGCTCAATGGTTTGCACGAGCTGGCTGATTCCTTCCAGGGCGAAGAATTCGCATTGGAGCGGCACTATCACCGAGGTTGCTGCCACTAAACCGTTCAGCGTCAGCAAGCTCAGGCTCGGCGGGCAATCGATGATGATGTGGTCGTAATCGGCCACGTCTTGCAGCGCATCGCTCAGCCGGAACTCCCGCCGCTGCATGGGCACGAGCTCCACCTCGGCACCAGCTAGGTCGGGGTCGGCGGAGATGACGTCAAGGCCAGTTACCAAGGTAGGCTGCACAAGTTCATCGACAGGTTGGTCTTCCAGCAGCAAGGCGTAAGTTCCGGCGCTACGGTCGCCACGGCCGATGCCTAGTCCTGTGGAGGCATTGCCTTGCGGATCAAGGTCGATCAGCAGAACACGTTTGCCGGAGAGCGCCAGCGCCGCGGAAAGGTTAATTGCCGTCGTGGTCTTGCCGACGCCGCCTTTTTGGTTGGCAATGGCCACGGTCTTGGCGAGAGAGGCCGGAATGTCAGGCAAGCCTTACCTCACTAATACGCAAGATCACGCCCTGCGCGCTGGACCTGCTTATATGCCGCTCGATGCGCATGGTCCATGTTCGGCTAGCCTCCGCGATCTCCATCTCCACGCTCGCGCCTTTCAGGAACAGCATGGTGCCGCCCGGCGCGAGCAAAGGTGCAGCCAAGCAAAGCAGTTTGGACAAAGGCGCCAGGGCTCGGGCGGTGACAAGGTTGGCCGGCGTGGCGGCGCAGCTCTCGATTCGTGCCGTGAGAACTGAAGCAGGCGCGCCTGTCAGGCGTATGGCCTCACGAAGGAAAGCTGACTTGCGAGCGTCAGCCTCTATCAGCGTGTAGGGGACGTCTCTTGCGATCGCGAGAACAAGTCCGGGGAAGCCGCCACCAGTTCCAAGGTCAATGGCACTTGACGGTTGCTTCGGCATAGCGTCGAGCACCTGCAAGGAGTCGACAACGTGCCGTTGCCAAACGTGATCAACATCACCTTTGCTGACAAGATTTATACGTTCGTTCCAGGCGATCAGAAGCGTTACGAAAGCTTGAAGGCGATCCAACGTTTCACGTGAAACACCGAAGTCCGTCGGCAATGTTTCACGTGGAACAGTCAAGTTTGTGCTCTCAGATGCGCCATTAACACGAGCGAAGCCGCTGACGTCACGCCTGGAACTCGACTTGCAGCTCCCAGCGTAAGAGGTCTGGCTGCCTGTAGCCTCTCGATGGCCTCCGTCCCGAGATTAGACATGCTGTGATAGTCGATGCTTGCTGGAAGCTGGATGTCTTCCCATGCGCGAAACTGCTTTATTTCCGTCAGTTGTCGAGCCACGTATCCGCTATACAAAGCCGAATTGGCCAACTGCTCCCGTACTCGCGGGCTTACGGTGGCGAACCATGGAAAAGCTCGGCTGACCAGGTCGGCATCGTCTGTCTTGACCAGGATATCGCCTATCGTTTTCGGCAGGCCGTCCTGTCGCACGCTCAAGCCGACCCGATTTACTTCGCTGGGTGACCGCTCGTCTTCTGCTGCCCTGACTTCAGCCGCGTCCAGTTCGCTGCGAAAGGCCTGAAAGGCTTTTTTACGCTCGATGCCGATGCATCCCGCATCCAAACCCAAAGGAGTCAGTCGAAGGTCGGCATTGTCGCACCGGAGGGATAGGCGGAACTCCGCACGTGAAGTGAACATCCGATAAGGCTCAGACACACCTTGCGAGGTTAGATCTTCAACTAGTACGCCGATGTAGCTCGACGCCCGATCCAGCAAGAACGGTCTTTGGGAAACGGCGCGCCGTGCCGCGTTGACGCCGGCGAGCACGCCCTGGGCTGCCGCCTCTTCGTAGCCTGTTGTCCCATTAATCTGTCCAGCGAGGAACAATCGCCCAAGCGCCTTCAACTCCAACGACGGTAGGAGCGCCCGAGGATCCACGAAGTCGTATTCAACCGCGTAGCCTGGCTGAACAATTCGCGCTTGCTCAAGCCCAGGGATTGTAGCCAGCAGCTCCTGTTGTACGTCGGCCGGCAGACTGGTCGAAATCCCGTTCGGGTAGATTATGTCACCGCCAGGCGTGCCGGGCAGGCCCTCAGGTTCCAGGAACACCTGATGGCGGTCCCGGTCGGCAAAACGAACCACCTTGTCCTCGATCGACGGACAATAGCGTGGTCCCCGCCCGGAGATGGCGCCGCCATACATCGCCGAGAGCTGAAGCTTTTCCGCGACAATCGCGTGGGTTGCCGGCGTGGTGCCGGTCACGCGGCATTCGACCTGTCTCAGCGAGACACCGGTCGATAGCGTGCTGAACAGCACCGGATCAGGGTCGCCGTGGTCGGCAGGCAGAGACTCCCACGCTATGCTGTCGCGCGCCAGCCGCGGCGGCGTCCCCGTTTTCAACCGGCCAAGCGGCAACCCAAGACGGCCAAACGTCTCGGCCAACGCTAATGATGGTGCCTCGCCGATACGCCCGGCGCCGTGCTGGACGTGGCCAGTGTGGATCACTCCACGCAGGAAGGTCCCTGTCGTGATCACCACGGAACCGGCCTTGATCCGCGTCCCGCAGGAGAGGACGACTCCGGCTACGTCGCCCTGTGACGACACGGTCAGGTCGGCGATCTCTCCTTGCAGGCAGGTGAGTCCGGTTGTCGCGGCGAGTATCCCCTGCACGGCGCCAGCGTAGACGGCCCTATCCACCTGCGCACGCGGGCCCCTTACTGCCGGCCCCTTGCTCCGGTTCAGCAGCTTGAAGTGAATGCCGGCCTCATCCACGGCACGGCCCATGATGCCGTCCAGCGCGTCGATCTCGCGCACGAGGTGGCCTTTGCCGATACCGCCGATTGACGGGTTGCACGAGAGCGCGCCGACACGGTCCAGGCGCTGAGTCACCAGAAGCGTGCGAGCACCCATGCGCGCCGCCGCCGCCGCTGCTTCTGTCCCGGCATGGCCGCCGCCAACCACGATCACGTCGTACGAAGCCCGCTCCGACATCCCGCCTACTTTCCTATGCAGAAAGCGCCGAATACCACATCGAGCACCTCTTCGGTATCGACCTGCCCGCCAAGACGTCCCAGCGCCGCGCGTGCCAGTCGCAACTCTTCGGCGCGCATCTCTGGCAACCCGCAATGTTGCGCCGCGCGCAAGTAGCTGAGCATTTCGCTCAATGCAGTCACATGACGCACGTGGCTGAGCAGCGGATCCTGTTCGGCACTGACTAGCCGGCTCGCTTCCGCCGCCAACAGCTTGAACAGGGTTTCAATACCCTCACCTGTCACGGTGCTGACGGCCAGGGCATCGTCTAACGGCCGGGCCAAGTCGGACTTGCTGCAAATTCGTAGCGCCTGCGCCCCAGCTATCGCAGACGAGGCTGGCGTCTCGGCCGAGCCCACCAGGAGCACCGAATCGGCGGCTTCTATGCGCGCTTGTGCCCTGCGTACCCCTTCGCCCTCGACCTCATCGTCCGTTACCCGCAGCCCCGCCGTGTCCACCAGGGTGACGGCAATCCCGTCCAGATCGAGCTGCGCCTCGATGGTGTCGCGCGTGGTGCCTGGCCAAGGCGAGACGATGGCCGCGTTGCGTCCTACTAGCGCGTTGAACAGCGACGACTTGCCGGCGTTAGGTGGGCCGGCGATCACGATGGTTAGCCCGCTCCGGACGCGCTCGCCATGCTTTGCCGCGCGCAGGTGGGCGGCGACGTCGTCGCTTAAGGAAGCGATATCCTGCCTGGCACTTTCGTCCACGTCAGCCGGCAGTTCATCGTCGGGAAAATCGATCAGGGCCTCCTGGAACGCAAGGCAGCGCGTCAGCCTGTCCGACCACCCAGCAACCAATACAGCTGCGCCACCCTGCATTTGCCGCAACGCCTGAATACGTTGCGTCTCCGTTTCAGACGCGCTGAGGTCCGCGATCGCTTCGGCTTCCAGCAGGCTCATCCGGCCAGCCAGGAACGCACGCCTGGTGAACTCGCCCGGCTCTGCCGGCCGAGCGCCGGCCGACGCCAACACCAGGCTCACCGCCTGCACCACGGCCCGCCCGCCATGAAGATGCAGCTCGGCCGTGTCCTCGCCGGTGTAGCTGCCAGGGCCAGGCATCCACAGCACCAACGCCTGGTCCAGCACGGCCCCGTCCGGGGCGCGCAAGGTGCGCAACGCCGCGCGGCGCGGCGCGGGCAGCCGGCATAATCCGGCGAGGAGCATGGCTGTAGCAGCGCCGGACAGACGCACCACGGCGATCGCGCCACGTCCCGGTGCGCTGGCCAGCGCAAAGATTGTGTCGGCGGACCGCCCGCCCGCTGCGGCTCGCATCAGCGGTCCAGCATTAGCGCCTCCGCCCGGCCGCCCTCCTGCAGGTGCGCGGTCAACACGGCGTCCACGTCGGCCGGGCTGCCGACCCTGTACCACACGCCTTCCGGGTAGATCACGATGCATGGCCCCTTCTCGCACCTGTCCAGGCAGCCGGCCGTGTTGATGCGGGCACCGCGCACGCCCAGTTCTTTGGCGCGTGCCTTCATGTAATCGCGCAGGGCTTCGGCACCGCGCGCGGCACAGCTTCCCCTTGCGTGCCCGTCAGGCCGGCGGTTGGTGCAGACAAACACGTGGCAGTCGAAAAACGGGGCAGGGTCCGTGGGCAGGTGTGCACCCATCACGATGTCTTTCCTGGTTGAGAGTACCGAGATAGGTGACGCGTTCGTTGCTGCACTACGGCGAACCCCTGGTGCTAGCTGCGGCCCCGGCGTAGGAAGCACCTCATGCCGCAGCTCTCGTTCCACACGCCGGTGGGCGCACTGACTTTATCCGAAGAAGACGGTGCTGTCGTCTCCCTGGATTGGGGTTTCGGTCGCGATCAGGCGGACACCGCGTTGCTTCGTCGCGGCCGCGCTCAGTTGCAGGCCTATTTCGACGGCGAACTCACGGCGTTCGACTTGCCTTTGGCGCCCTCGGGCAGCGCTTACCGTCAGCGCGTGTGGCAAGCCTTGCGTGACATACCTTACGGGCAGACAGCCTCCTACATCAGGCTCGCCGCTGCCGCCGGTGGTTCGGCACGCTCGGTTGGCGGCGCTAACGCAGCCAACCCGATCCCCATCCTGATCCCTTGTCATCGCGTGGTCGGCAGCGTCGGAGCCGGCGGTTATTCCGGCGGTGACGGAATCGAAACCAAGATGTGGTTGCTTGCGCTTGAACAGCGTGCACGCTCCACGGATGCGTGCCCGGAGGTCCGATGAGCAAGGCAGTTCGCATTCATGGCTACGGCGGACCTGAGGTTTTGCGCTGGGAAGACGTGCCGGTGCCTGAACCCGGGCCAGGCGAGGTCCTGCTCGCCCAGAAGGCGATCGGCCTGAACTTCATCGACGTCTACTTCCGCACCGGCCACTACAAGGTGCCGGGCTTTCCCGCCGTGATCGGCCAGGAAGGCGCCGGTATCGTGTCCGCGCTGGGCCAAGGCGTGCAAAGCCTGGCGGTAGGGGACCGTGTCGCCTATGCCGGTGCGCTGGGGGCATATGCTGCCAACCGGATCGTCCAGGCAGACCGCCTGGTAAAGCTGCCCGACGCTGTGGATTTTCCTACCGCCGCCTCGATCATGTTGCAGGGCCTGACCGCGCACTACTTGCTCCACAGCACGTATCACGCCAAGGCAGGAGACACGGTGGTGGTGCACGCCGCGGCCGGAGGTGTAGGCCTGCTGCTATGCCAATGGGCACGCCATCTCGGCGTCAACGTTATCGGCGTCGTCTCTACGCCAGCCAAGGCGGAGTTGGCGAAGCGGAACGGTGCCAGCCACGTGGTGATTGGCCACCAGGGGCTGGCTGCCGAAGTGAAACGGCTGACCGGCGGCGCCATGGTGCCGGTGGTCTACGACAGCGTGGGCAAGGACACGTTCCAGGCAAGCCTGGATTGTCTGGCCCCGCTCGGCCTGATGGTTACTTACGGTTCGTCGTCGGGCCCTGTGCCTCCGGTGGACCCCACTATCCTGGCGGCCAAGGGCAGCCTGTTCCTGACCCGGCCCACGCTCTCCACCTACGTGTCCAAACGCTCCGAGCTGGAGCGCATGTCGGCCGACCTGTTCGGCGTCGTCGTCAGCGGCGCCGTGCGGCCGGGCGTGCACCAGACGTTCGCCTTGCAAGACGCGGCTGCGGCGCACTCGGCGTTGGAGAGCCGAGCGACGACGGGAAGCACGGTGCTGATCCCGTAAGACGGCATGGGGCTTTGCCCCAAACCTCGCTGGGCCTGAGACCCCAGACCCCCGTTTATCAGAGTGCTTACCAAACAGCCTCTAAGGACGACTGTCCTTAGCGGGGTCCAGGGGCAGAGCCCCTGGCCTTCCTACGCCGGACGAAGACATTCACCCGTAAGCCCGCGCGAACAACGCCACTGTCAGCACTACACCGATAGCTACCACGCCCAGGCGCAGCCTGCGCTCGTCCACCCGCAACATCATCCACGCGCCGACCTGGCCGCCAATGAGCGCGCCCACCGCCACAGCCAGCGCCGCGTCCCAGTGCACGTCTTTCGAGAACGCAAAGATCGCCACTGCCGAGGCGTTCATCACGCCGGCCAGCACGTTCTTCGTGGCCCCGGCCCGCCGCACCGGCAAGCCTGCCAAGGTGAGTGCCGCCAACATCAGCATGCCGATGCCGCCACCGAAATAGCCGCCATAGACGGCGATGGCAGACTGCGCCACCGCCGCGCCCCACGGCGGCATGTGGGGCGTCGCGTCGCCGCCGCGCCGGAAGAAGCTGCCCCACGCGAACACCGCCGTGGCGAACAGCACCAGGAACGGAACCAGGCGTTCGAAAAAGCTTTCGGGCGTGGCCAGCAGCAGCAGCGCGCCCAACCCGCCGCCGATCAGGCTCAACGCCACAAGCAGGCGGAAGCTCAACCCCTCGGCACCGGATACGTGGTGCCGCCCCGTCCAACCGGTGGCCAACTGGCCGGGGAACAACGCCACGGTGGAGGTGATGTTGGCCGCACGCGCACCCATGCCGAACAGCAGCAGCGCCGGAAACGTGATGAAGGAGCCGCCGCCGGCTAGCGCGTTCTGGGCGCCGGCAATCAGCGCTGCGCCGAGCAGCAGAAAATAAAGCGGTAAGTGATGCAAGGTGGCTCCTGAAGGCTGACAGTCGGCTGGCGCTCCTAAAAGAAGAAGCAGTTCTTTTTCGCGGGTATGAAGCAAAAGCTTTTGCTCCTTGTCGGGTGCTGGCGGACAGGAGCGCGCCCAGCGGATAAAAGCTTTTTGCTTCTTTTTCTCGAAAAAGAAGGCCTTTCTTGCCCAGATTCCGGTGTTAGAACGCTTCTGCAACGCTTCAGGCCGCTCATGTCCGACACCATCGCGCCGCAAGAGACCGCCGACCAGGCGCTGAACCGCGCGCTGACCGCGGCCAAGCTGCGTCGGATCAACGAGGCCATCGGCATCTGCCGGGACTTGCTGGCCGCCACGCCGGAACTGCCCGGCGCGCTCGGTCTGCTGGGCGGCATCCTGGGCCAGGAAGGCTGCACGGACGAGGCGATCGAACTGCTGCGCGCCGCGGTGGCAAGGCAGCCCAACGTGGGCAATTGGCACCTGAACCTGTGTGCGCTCTACCGCGGCAAGAACATGCTGGACGAAGCGCTGGCGGCTGGGCTGGAGGCCATACGCACCAGCCCCGACACCGCCGCGCACCGTGTCGAACTGGCCCTCACGCACCTGACGCGCGGCGAGCGCGACATGGCCTCGCTGCGTTACCGCGAGGCCATGGGGCGCGAGCCGGAGAACCCGGCCGCCCACATGGGACTGGGCGAGCTGCTGCTGTCCTTCGGCGAGTACGGGCCCGGCTGGATGGAGTACGCCTGGCGCAACAAGCTCGACCAGGCGCGCGGCACGCTGCCGAAGATGACCGCCGCGCAGTGGAACGGCATGGCCCTGCCCGGCGGCACGCTGCTTCTGGTGGCCGACCAGGGTTTCGGCGACATGATCCAGTTCGCCCGCTACATTCCCTCGGTGAAGCAGCGCGTGCCCCGGTTGGTGGTGGGCTGGGGGCCGGAGGTGACGGCGCTGCTGGGCCACCATCCGGACATCGACGCCTGTTTCACCAGGTGGCAGGACGCGCCGCCGCACGACGCCTACGTGCTGCTCTCCAGCCTGCCGCAGATCTTCGGCACCGAGCTGGCCACCATACCCGCGCCGGTCCCGTATCTGACCTTGAACGAGGAGCGGGTAGCGGCCTGGCGCCAGCGCCTGGCGCAGTTGCGGCCGCAACGCCGGCTGCGCGTCGGCTTGGCCTGGTCCGGCCGCCCCACCCACCCCAACAACCTGCGCCGGTCCGTGCGCATGGCCATGCTGGCGCCTGTGCTGGCCATCCAAAGCGTGGATTTCTTCGGCCTGCAGAAGCCGTTCCCTGACGAGGACCGGGCGTGCGCCGCCGGCCACCCCGCGTTCACGGACCTCTCGCCGGAACTGACCGACTTCGCAGAGACGGGCGCGGTGATGAAGAACCTGGACCTGGTGATCGCCGTGGACACCGCCGTGGTGCACCTGGCCGGCGCGCTGGGCGTACAGGCCTGGGTGATGGTGCCCGAGCCGGCCGACTGGCGCTGGCTGCTGGGGCGGACGGACAGCCCCTGGTACCCGACGCTACGGCTGTTCAGGCAGAAGCGGGCCACGGAGTGGGGCGCTGTGGTGGCAGAGGTGGCAGAGGGCCTGGCAGAAAAGGCAAGGTAGGCAAGGCCTTCTTTTCTGAAGAAAAGAAGCAAAAGACTTTTGTCCATTGGGCGCGCACCTTTCTGCACCACCCGACAGGGCCCAAAAGTTTTTTGGTTCTTTTTTTCAAAAAAGAACTGCTTGCCTTGCCTTCTCCTCCCCATCTGACACCCATGTCACAAACCACGGCGCGCCCCGCGCCCGTCAAGTTCATTCCCCAGCGCCAGCCCGCCAAGCCGGCCACCAACCGGTTCCGCGTGCAGTCGGACTACCAGCCCGCCGGCGACCAGCCCACCGCCATAGGCGAGCTCGTCTCCGGCATCACCGCGGCCGACAAGGACCAGGTGCTGCTCGGCGTCACCGGCTCGGGCAAGACCTTCACCATGGCCAAGG
>CAXTBC010000003.1:0-110209 GCA_964242595.1 uncultured Acetobacteraceae bacterium
CGGCAGACGGTCAAAACGGTGGCTTGATTATGTCCACCCGCAGGGGCGCACTCCAGACGGGGGTCAGTATTCGATGCTGTTTGACACCGGAGCGACGCCGGCAGCATGGATGTCAGGTAATTCCCTGATGAACCTGAAGCCGGTGCCATCCCGGTACATATAGCCCACCATGGGGAAGTCGCCATTCCACGTCGGATCCTCCTGGATCGTCGCGAGCACCAGCACGTCGCCTTCGGGGCCGTGCCCGGCATCGCCGTATTAGAACTTGGATCTTTCGAGATTGATGGCCACGCTGCAGGTGGATACCCGCCCTTGCCGGTCGAAGCAGCCGCCCCGGGTGACGAACCATTCCTTGAAGGCGTCCGCCGCTGGTCCCTGATCGGCGGTTTCCGCAGATGGGGCCGCCACGACGTAGGGCAGAGACTGCACATACTGGGGCAGGCGTCTCCCAATGCTGCAGGAACGTTGCCTCTGGCGGCCATGCAGTGCCCGAAGTTGTCGTCGTATGCACTCTGAATGGTGCGGTTGTCCGCGGCGATCGCATCGGGCCCGCGAGGGACCAGGTTTAGCCGGTTCGCCATCGGTTGGACGACCGCGTCGGTCTCGACCATGCACGCCTTGCGGTCGGCAGCGAACGCGTCAGCCGACTTGCCGGCACCAGGCGCCACCGGCACGCTCGGGCCGATGGTCGTGCAGGCCGCGGGCAGGATCGCGAGCAAGGCCACCATGGCCCGGACATTCGTGCCCGCCCTCCACCCCGCCGCCGCGTGTTGTCGGCCTTCCGCTTGCCTCGCGCCGACGCTGGTTCTTCCGCCCATCCCCTTCGCGGGGCCGGGATCGGCCGCGGACGTTGCCGGTCCCCTCATCGCACGGCGCTCCCGGCCCGCCCGGTGAACCGCGCCTTGGCCGCTCGGCAGGCCTCGACGGCGGTCCCGCGGGCCATGGCATCCCGTATGTCATGACCGTGAAGCTCCGGAACTTCGCTGAACATGCCGCCGGCGATCGCGCCGATCGCGTTTAGCCGGGCCTCCCCTGCGGCTTGGTCGACGGGCGTCAGCAGGCAGGTGACAGTCTCCTCGGGCGTGTGCAGGCCCGGCAGCGGATCGAGGCTGCGGATCACCAGCAACCTCGTGCCGTCGTCCTCCTTCTCCTCGTGCAAGGCGCCTTGCAGCTGCTGAGATCCGGTATCCAGCGGCGCGACGGTCAGAGACGGACCGGAGAACATGCCGCCGGGATCGAACGCGACCTGAATGCCGTCAGCGGCCGCGCCGCGGACCAGCGCGAGGGCGTCCACCTCCATCAGGCTGCCGTCCTCGTGCCGCGGTACGGCCAGCCGCTCCCCCTGCGCCAGCGTTCGGTCGAGCCCAGCGGCCCGCTCAGCATCCGCGGTATGTGCTGCGACCGCCGTGCCGCGCTCCGCACGGCAGGTAAGCGTCAACAACTCCTCCGCCTCACTCGCGGAGAGCGCGGGCTTCGCCCGGAGCATCCCCACGCGCCGCGCTTCGGCCACGGGGTCGGGTTGCAATCCGAGAAGGCTCCCGAGCGCAGTGTCCCCCGGGCTGCGTTGGCGGCGCACGCACGGATCGCCGTCCGGGAACGCGCCGGCCATATCGTCGGGCGGACCCGAGACGACGTCGGCCGCCTTGACCGCGGCCTCCTTGCGCCGCGGCGCGACGGCGGGTTCGTATGCCGCCTCGAACGACGCCAGGGCCGCCGGGTCAGCCCGACCATCGATCCAGCTGCCGCCGCCGGGGGGCACCGCGAACCAGGCGGCGGATGCCCATGCACCAACCGCGTCGCGAGCGGGAAGGCCCGCGAGGGCGGCCGTGAGGTGCTTGTTCAGGACGGCACGCCGGATGTCCGTGGCCGCCGCCAGGCAGGCCCGCCCGAGAACACCGAGGCGGGGTGCCGACGGGAACGTGGCGGCATCGCCGTACACGGCCCTAGTGGCTGGGAAGTGCGGCGTCAGGAGGGCATCGCACGTCGCCTGCGGCGTCCGGTCGACGCGCGTGTCGCCCACGTCCGCCGTCTGCACCCTGTCCGCCTCGGCCTTGAGCCCGGCCATGATCCCGTCGCCGACCCGCTGGACCGCAGCGGCGATCGTCACCGGAATGCGTTCCATGCAGGCCCGCTGGAGTTCACCAGCAATCTCCGCCGCCGCGGGGGACCGCGCTAGCACGGAGGCGTACGGGCCGAGAATGGCCGCGCAATCCTGGACCGGCGGCAGGACGACGCCCGAGGCGGCCCGGCGTTCCAGTGCCAACCCGAGTTGCGCCTCCAGTTCCGCGCGCCTCGCCTCGAACCGCTGGCCGAGGCGTTGTTCCAGCCGAGCCTCCAGAGCCGCGTAGTCCATCGGCGCCCGGGTCTCGCCCGGCAGCACCAGGTAGGACAGGCGCAGGGCGTCCGGGTTCCACGTCGCCGGGTTCCATGTCGCCCCGGTCGCACCCGGCAAAGCGGGGATCGTCGCCAGGTCGGCAATCCGGTCGACAAGCGCGCCGATGAACTGGTCCCGCCGGCCGAGGCAGTGTTCCCGCAGCCGGTTGGCAAGTGGCACGGCCATGCCGCCGGCCGCCTCGCCGATCCAACGACAATAGGACGCCGGCCGCTCGGTTAGGTTGATCGTCTCGGGCAGCACGATGGAGTCTGCACCCCGCACGGCTGTAGCCAGGGCTTCGAACCGCCGGTCGAGCTCCTGAACGAGCGCAGGTTCCGCCGCACGCCCCTTCTCGTCCAACATCCGGAGGGTCGCGGCCCCAATCGACGGCGCAGGCCGCTGCCCCAGGTAAGCGGCACGCAGCGTGTTGGGCGGCGCGTAGAAGTGGAATGCGGCAGCTGCGTCTAGTGTCGGCGGCGAAGCCTGAAGCTGCTCCATGTACCGCGCTGCCCAATCCGCCGCCGGCGACGAAGCCGCGATCTCGGAATCAGCCTCGCGCACCGCGGAAGGGGCAGTCGGCTGCCCCGGGCGTCCCCACGTCGGATCTACCCGCGGATCGGCGAGCACGTATGGGGTGGCCAAGGCCCGGTCAGGCGCCAACGCCGCGATGAGCTGGACAACTATCCACGCACCGAACACCCGCATCGCGAACGCCTCCGGATACCGCCATCCGGCACGCGCACCGTCGGGGACGTATATTCCTACCACATCCGGATGTATCTTGAACATCTACCTGTTGTTGGCACCAAGGCCTCGCCCGGGCCGACAAGATGTTATGGAGGGATTCGGACAACGCTTGCGGGCGCGCGCCCGCGAACTGGGCTGGTCGGATGCCGAGGTCGCCAGGCGCGCCGGTCTCGGCCAGACTCGATATGCCGGTTACGTATTGAATCAACATGAGCCGGATTACGCGACCCTGGTGAGGATCTGCGCGACGTTGGGCGTTTCGGTCGGCGGCGTGCTTGGGGAGGTCGACGGCGGGCCAGGCGGCGATCAGGCCCTGCGTAACCGTGTAGTTGGCGCAATGGGGGCGCTGGACCCTGAGGGGCTGAAGGCGTTGGCCATCGTCACCGACGGCCTGGTGGCGCGCTCTGGGCGACTCGAACCGGACGCTCCGCCGACCCCACGAGCGCGACGCAAGCCGGCCGTGCGCTCCTGACCGTCAGCGCGGTTGTCGGGTGGCGGACCTCAGCGACTGGCCATCGAGGGTCGTCCGCGCATGCGGCCGCCGTCTTGGACGGCCTGCCTGCTTCGCGGCCGTGGATCGATGGTCATGATCAGGACAAGGCCAGGCTGCGCTGTGCGGGCGACCATCCGGCCTGCTCCCTGGGAGAACTCGGGGCCGGGGTCCTGCCCTCCGACAGGCGCCTGATGGCCGCGCTCTCGTCGGCCGTGAGGCGCGTGACGACCTGTGGCGGGTGGAACCGTTCGCGCATGGCCTGGAGCCGTGCGGCCGCGATGGGGACGATGCGGCATGGTCTACACAGGCATATGGCCACCGCGTCAGAGCACCCGTCGAGGTAGGCGTCGAACGCGGCACGGTCGATCGCCGTGCCTTCGCCGCATGTTCGCCAGAGCGCCGCCGGCGAGGACCTCTCCATACTTGCGATCGTCACAAACCCGGTCACCTCGCCGACGGGCAGCGTTTCGTAAATCCAGAGTCGGGTGCCGACGGGCAACACCGGGAACCGGCGCCTCACCTCGACGGTCTTGGTCCCGGCCAGGATGCGGCTCGCATGGATCCCGTGGATCGAGATCAGTCCTTCCGGCAGGTCAGGCAATCGCCCAACCCCCGTCGAGAATGGACGCCAGGGTCGCACTCGTGATGGGCGTTACAGTCACCAGGTTCTGTGCTCCTACGGCGCCCACGGCCCTCAGCGTCGCCAACGTCACCGGCGCTGGCAGGGACATGACGTTGTCGAACGTCGTAGCGAGCACCTCGCTTGAGGCCGACAGCGGGTTGACATCGTCGACCACGGACCGG
This sequence comes from uncultured Acetobacteraceae bacterium, assembly GCA_964242595.1. Lineage (GTDB taxonomy): Bacteria > Pseudomonadota > Alphaproteobacteria > Acetobacterales > Acetobacteraceae > BOG-908. The sequence goes on from CAXTBC010000003.1 coordinate 4,419, forward strand.
CGCACGAGCTCTGCCGGCAACCGCCCCTTGTCTACGACGACGGCATCCACCACCCGAGCCGCCGCGACTATTGCGCCGCGCCCGCCCGACCTCAGCGATTCGTAGAACAGAATCGGCGTGCCCGGCCGCATCGCCGAAGCTGTGCGCGGCGAGTTGAGGTAGGTCCTGCGGGTCCCGAGCGCGGCCTCACGCGGTGCGAACATGCTTGCCTGCGCGGCGGTGCCGAGCAGGTCGTCGGCGAAGCGGCGTTCGATCGGCACGATGGCGCCACCCCGCCCCGGCCAGGCGATCAGCGTCGGCCCGATGGCGTCCTCGAGCGCCTGAAGGGCGACGGGCATATCGTTTCCGCCCGGATCGGTCACCGTGATGCCCGTCGCGACGTCATCCTCGCCGGGGGCGGCGATCGGCAGCCGCAGCCCCGTCCGCCTGCGGGTGAGCCGGGCAATCGCGGACCAGCTCCTGGATGTGATCGGGCGGCCGATCGCCAGCTTCACCATGGTGCCTCCCGGCCGGGGAACGAACCCTTGGAGAACGGCCGCTCGCCGTACCGTCGCCTGGCCGGGCAGGTCGATCGCCTCGATTGTAATCGGTCCGTCGGCGCAGGCCTGGAGGCACTGCGAGTTCAGCAGGGCCTCCGCCGACAGGTCCGCCTGCACCTGATCGGCGCGGACATGGACCACGAGCCTGACGGGTGCATCCACGGGCGGGTTCCTCGACCGCGCCGCGAGCCCGACGATTTCCCCGCCTTCCGTCACCGCCTCGAATGCGACTACCGACCCTGCCGAACCGTCCAGTCCATCGAAGGTGGCCGTGGTGATGGACTGACGCTCCAAGTAGGCCAATGCGTCCGTGCGGGCGACCCCGGCCAATGTGAGGTTGGTCGCGGGCAAGGGGGCGGAAGATCCGCGGCCTTCGGGTTCATCGTCCAGCAGCGCCGCGAACTCGTCCAGCGACAGGACGTCGATCCCGATCCTGTCAATCAGGGGGCCCCTGGCGTCCAGCATGGCGCCATCGCTGGTGAGGAAGCCCGACGCCCGCGCCAGCGCGGCATGCGCCAGGTGGCGGGCGTCGCTTTCCGCTTGCTGCCGGCGTCTCGGTATCGGATCGGGGCCGAACACTATACCGCGGATGGTCGCCGCGAGCGCGTTCAGCTCGGCGCGCTCTGCGCCGGGAAGGCGCGGCAGCTGTCGCGCCAGAGCCAGCAGCGGGTCCTCGCCACCGGCTACCGAGGTCCGTTCTAGCTCGACGACGAATTCATGCGCCGTCGCCAGGCGGAGGCGGTGCGCCAACGCGGCGCCGACCACGCGGCGGGCGAGGTCCGCCCTCTCCCTGCCGTTCCGGATCGCGTCGAACAGGAGGTTCAAGTCCATCGCGTAGAGCGGCGCCGCCCCCACGCTCCTGACCCGCAATCCCAGGTCGACCATGCCTGGGGTAGCGACCCGCGGGCGCTCGAGGACCGATAGTAGGTGCGCGTTGTCGAGATCCAGGGCGCGCACCACGATGCCTCGACCCCGTGCCGCCCCGCCGGCTCTCTCGAGCGCGGTCCGGAAGCCCCTGCCTTCGTAGAAGGCTTGCGCGATGGGCAGGTCGTCGGCCACCGCCGCCGTCACGCGGAGGTATTGGCGGGCCTCCAACTGGGCCACGAGTTCCCTGATCAGGCTCGATGCGACGCCCCGGCGTCGATGCGCGGCGGCTGTGACGACCTGTTGGACGCGTGCGTTTGGATAGACCCCGCTGAAGAGGACGAACCCAGCCAACGCTGGGGGGATTGTAGACGTGTCCAGCATCGCGATCAGCCTTCCCCGGCTGATCGCCTCGTCGTAGGCGGCCTTGGGCAGAAATCCAACGGCTTCCTTCTCGCTGTCAGCCAGCGCCTGGATCGATCCCGCCTGCTCCCGGAGGGTGCGTGGATCGGAGACGGATCTGTAACGCAGGACCTGTTCCCCATCGGCCGAGCCCCGCCCCGTGCGGGAGCCAACGGGAAGTTCACTCGGCGATACTCGATTTATCCGAGACCCTACGAGATTTCGTTCCGAGTTTCCAGCGTTCGCTCGTCGCTCCGGCCTGCGCCGACGCGTTGTGTCCAAGGACCAGGAGCTGACGTTCGGCAATTCATCCAGGGTGTCGCGGCCTATCATGGACCACCGGTCTTCGAGGTCTGGATGGCCTGGCTGTCCGGCCGAACGTGATGCCGAACCGCCGAGGCGGTCATCGGCTGCACTCCGTTGCGACCGGGGAAGGCAAGCGGCCCGACGGCGGCGAACCGCATGAAGCCGGCGACGAGCGGCGCAGCCAGATCCACGTCCACGTCGCCCGGCCAGAGCGTCACCGCATCGCCATCGGCCGCCACGTCGCGCCGTTGCAAGGCCAGCACCCGCTTAAGCGATACGTGGTGCAGCAGGGCGATCGCGGCCGCCAGCACGGCCCGCCCCTCGCGCTGGTCCCGGGGCGCGGCGAGGCGGTCGAGCAGGCGAACCGCCTTCCGTAGCGTCCTCCTCTCGCGCTTTCGCGGCGGCGCCCGCCGGCCCCTGCCGACATCGTAGGAGGCCCCAGACCGCCCGGAGACCCACGAGAGGAACCGCATGATGTTCGTCCGGCGGCCGCGGTGGCGGTGAAGGTATCGGCTCACCTGGCCTTGGGTGAGTTCCGTGGCCCGCTTCACGCCTGCCGCCCGCAACAAGGTGGAGGCGGCGGACAGGTACATGCGGGCAGTCCCCAGCGCGATCTCGGGCCCGGCGGCGAGATGCGTCCGATACGCCTCGAGGTCGACCGACCACGGTCGGTCTTCGGCGGCGGTCGAGGTGACAGTGATCCGCCGCAGGTCGGAATGGTCCGCGCCCGCACCTGCGTGATCTCGTGGGTGCCGACGCACTGCCCGTCGAGCTTCGCGAAGAAGGCCGCATGGCCGGGAACGCGGCGCGCCATGTCCCCCGCGCCCCAGCCGCATCGATCGAGGCGCAGAACGCCAGGAACAGCTCCTTCGCCCATGCCTGACGAAACTCCTCGGCGAGGTGGGCGGCCCGCGAGGCGATGCGCCGCACCAAGGCGCACGACCCGCACCTGGCTCGTCCCGCGCCCGGAAGCCGGGTGTCGCAATCTGGGCAAGGGTGGCTGACCGGCTCGTCCGCGCCGCAGGCAGCGCACAGCGGACGCCCCAGGGCATCGAGCCGGACCACGCGCCTGTGGCGGCGGCAGCAGCCGCACGTCGCGTGCGTATTCGCGAGCCGGCAACTCGCGCACACCAGTCCCCCGTGGTCGGCGGAACGCCCAAGCCGCTTGGTCGGGCGCCCGCACGCGGCGCACGGCACGGGGGGACGCAACGCATTGCCGCAAGGCGCGCATGCCGGCTTGCCGGCAACGGTCTGGCCCGCCTTGCCGCCGAACGATCGGCCGCACCGTATGCAAGTCCTGAGCGGCGGCGGCTTCTGCACGCCAGCCCCGGCGGGATCGCACACTGATGAGGACACGAAGAAGCCCGCTCTTTGTTCACTTTACGTTCGCATGGCGCGATGGGCTGGACAAGCCCAAGGCTGACTGCGGGTGACGAGATCGATGGCGTCATCGAGTCCGGTCGCCAGGCTTCGGCGCGTGAGACCTCTAGCGGGACCTGTACGTGGGTTCGCGAGGTGCCCCGTCACCCTCCACGTCCTGGAAGACGAGGTCGGTGATTCCGGCGTCCATGACGCGCGCGGCCAGCACGTCGGTGGCGAGCGTCCACGCCGTGCCGGGCACCCTGAAGAGCGGGGCCGGGGGCTTGAAGTCCGCTCGCCAGAACACCGCCCGGGCTTGCCCGGGTTTCGGCGCCGCCGGCCGCCATGCATCCGTTGTCCGGCCGCCGGCCGCCTGGATCCCGATGGTTCGCCCCGGTGTACGTTCGTGGTCGAATGGGTCGGCGAACACGAGGGGCTGCATCGCCGCGTAGCCAATCGCCTGAACGCTGGAAGGGCATCGGCTCGCATCCAGGTCGCGGTATTCCATCGTCCCGGCGGAGAGATCGAGGACCGCCCGCAGGCGGCGCGAGGCGCAGCTGGCGGTGGACCACTCGAAGAAGTCGAAGCGGAAGCCCGGGTCGGCGATCTCAAAGGCTGGGGCCGGCATCGCCCTGAACGCCAGCGGCTCCACCTCGACCGTCCCGTGCGCGCCGTATTCCGAGGCGATCCGCGCTTCGGCGGCGTGGGCTTCCGCCTCGTTCACCCACCTGAACCGCGGAGGCGACGCGTCCTGCAGGTCCAACGTGGCCTGCAGGCTCGCCTCCGAGGCGCCGGCCAGCCATAGCTTGGGCATCATGTCTCCTAATGGACCCTGATGTGGTAGAGGCGGGCGAACAGGCCGTCCTGCATCCGCTCCTCGACCGCGAGCAGCGACGCCCGCAGGGCCGCCGGCGTCCCCGCCGCGTTCGGGACCACGAGTGTTGCCAGGAGGCCCGCCGCGTCCGCGTCGTACATGTAGGCGTGCGATCCGCGGTGGATCGGGAGCATGCGGCTGTTCGGGGGCGCCAGGAACGTCGCCATGTTCGCGGGCAGGGCGATGACGTTCTCTGTCGAGTCCATCGCCCAGCCGGACTTCGCGATCGCCAGTTGGACGGGGACGGGCAGCGCCGCGACGACGTTGAATGGAAGCAGGTGGTGGGCCTCCCATTGCTGTAGTTGGGTGGTCCTCACGAGCGCGCGGGCGACGCTGCTCCTGGTGCTGAGGGCCGGATCGACCTTCGAGGGCCGGTATTCCACGACGGCTCCCTGAAGGACGCCGTCGACCACGTCGTCCACAAGCACGTCGATCGAGGCGATGGCGGCCGTGTTGCCGCGCGTCGCCAGCCCGGCCGTCCCGGGGTGCGCCTGCTCGTATCGCATGACGGCGACCGCCGCCTCCTCGTTCAGCGGTCCGTTGAATGGTAGCTGCCCAAAGGAGAACGGCGCCATCCACTTCGTCCAGACGTAGGCACGCGCCGCCAGCACGTCGGTCGCCTGGCTGGCGTCGAGGCGGAAGCGGGCGATGGCTTCCTGGACCGCCCCGCGCTCCCGGGCCTCGTCCATCTCGTGCAGCAGCGTGGCGGCCGTGAGGACCGTGCCGCCGATGCGGAGCGCTCCCGATGCCAGGCGCTCGACCTCCGCCCCTCCGATCGGCGGGAATTTCAGGGCGGGCAGCGATCCCGGCATGCCCATGCCGCCGATGGCCCCGGGCATCGGCATCGTCGTGGCCTGGACGAGCACCAAGGGCGGTGACATCCCGCTCCCGACGTCCGGTGAGGCGAGTTCTGCTCCGGGCCATCGCCGATCCCTCAGCATGGCCTGCGTCAGCCCGTGGTTGCCGGTCCCGGCGTCCAGCACGAGCATCGACGCACGAGCGTCGGCCGGCCACCCGCCCGAGAACCTGCCGGGGCCGCCGAGCGAAGATGCCTCTCCCCCGGTCATCAGTCGTCACCCCTACGTCGCATGAAGGTCATACTTGACCTGTCTCAGCTCGTGATCTCGAGCGTCCAGCTTCCGCCGAATTCTGTCACCAGCACGCCGATCAGGAACGGGGACAAGGCCCGTGCGGTCTCGACCTCCTTCATCATGACCATGAGCGGGCCGCCGAGGCTGCCGTTGGCGCGCGCGAGTTCCGGCAACATGCTCGCGATCCGCATTGGATCGTGCCTGAGCAGCGAGGGCCCGAACTCGTGGAACGGCACCGAGTGATGGGCGTAGCGGATGCCCATGGCCTCGATCTGGCTCCGGACCACCCCACCGTCCACCGCCGTGAACTTGAAGTGCGGCGCGAACCTGAGGTCGAGCAGCATCGTGGGCCTCACCTGGATGAGGCTCTTCAGGAACGTGGCGCCATGGAGGCGATCCGTCGCTACCACATGCAGCTGCCTCGGGCGTTCGAATTCGATGGCGAGCTGTTCCGGCGGTCTCGCAGGCGCATGCTCGCTCGTGCGCGATCGTTCCGGCCGAGCCAGGAACACGACGTTCCCCGGTCCATCCGCAGCGCGCATCTCAGCCGCCATGTCGTGTTCCCATCCCGGTGACCTGTGATTCCAAGTTGGCGTAGCTGACTTGGTGCTGGGACCACGGACTGCCCCAATCGGCCTCGCCCATCATGTAGCTTCCGGACACCTTGTCCTTGTAGTCGCGATCCTTCCTGAACACCCTCGCATAAAGCCGCGGCGCGACACCGACGAAGGGCCTGAACAAGACCTTCCCGCTGCTGGCGGCCGACTTGCCGACATCGATGGAGGTGATCATCACGCCTAACGCCTGACCCTTCGTGAACGCGAGGTCGCCGCCGGCGGACTGTCTCCGCGAGAGCACGACGTCGTGTAGGGTGGGTCGGCTCGGCGGCGTCCAATCCTCCGGCACCGTCTCGATCGCGTCCCCATGCAGCTCGATTGCCCGGCTCTTCGGATAGGGCTCGATGTACTGGACTTCGTAAACGCCGGCGGTGACGATGTGTCGGGCGCAGTAGTGGCACGGATAGGTCGTGACGAAGAGTCTCGACCCGATGGTCGACGTTCCCGAACGCCCGGCCGAGAGCAGCGCGTCCATCTCGGCGTGCACCGAACGGCTGAACTCCAGCAACCCGCCCAGCTGCGTCTTCCGGACGGCCACCAGCTTCTGTTGCAGGTCGTCGGGCGCGATGTCGGACCCGAACAAGGCCTTCACCGCGCCTTCGATCAGTTGGTTCTGTTGTTGGTTGTTGCTGCAATACGGCCCCTTGGCTCCGTTGTTGCACATGGCGCATCGGTTCTCGACCTTGCTGGGACCGGGTTCCTCGCCATAGACGCCGCCGCCGGCCTTCGGCACCTCGTTCGTCCCCGTCGCGACCACGTTGCCCTGTTCGTCGATCAGGGCGGCGCCGACCTGCCGCGACATGCAGCTGCTCTGGAGCTGGGCGGAGTAGGCGGCGTGCATCGCGGATTCCTCGACGGTCGGCCGGAGGATCCTGGTATGCAGGATTATCGAAACGAGCCTGTCCAGCTCCCCGATTAATCTCTGATCGATCGCATCCTTGAAGTTCCCGCTCGTGGGCATTTCGACGTGCTTGGTGTTGTCGACGAAGAAGTCGGCCTCGTGGAACGCATCGGTGACGTGCTGGCCGTGCTTCTTGTCGGGGTCGCCGGCATCGCGGCTGATGAATTCATCAAGTGCGGCGATGTTCTTCGGCTGGGATCGTTCGACACCGGTGAAGAGGGCGTCCGATAGGCGTTTCCGCAGCACCGGCGGGCTGCACACGACGCCTATGAGCACGAACGCGTCGCCATACAATCTCCGGAGGAGTCCGGCCTCGGCGGGATGCTTCAGGGAAACGATGACGTAGGCCCTGGGCGCCCCATCTGGCTCGACGGGCTCGCCGGGCTTGAAAGCGATGCCGCGGGCGTCGGCGCGCTTCGCGGCGATCCTGCCGACCGCGGAGACCGCGATGGCGGCGTGGTCCCCCATCCTCAGCTCGTCGCCCTTCTCCTGCATCGCGACCTTGCGTTCGAGCGGCGGCAAGGCCGCGATCCGCGCCGCGAAGTCCTCCGCCCCTACTGCGCCCCGAATGACGTCGCTGGCCCTCACCGTCTCGCAGGTGAACTTGCCGTCCCAGCTTGCTGTCCTTCAGGCATCTCTCCAGTTGGCGGGCGACGTGAGACGACCCGGCCCCGACGGGGCCGACGACCGCGAAGAACAGCTCGTTCGCGGCACGCGACCTCAGCAGGCGACGGGAGTCGACAGACGTGTCGGACGCCGCCCCCGTCTTGTCGACCGCCTGCGGCGAACTAATCGGCATCGGGACTCCAGTCGTTTCGGGTATGTCACGCCCGATAACACGTCGGAGCACGGTCCTCCAGGACCGCGGGTAGCCGTCCTACGCTCCCCAACCGGTAGCAGCCAGGATCCGCGACGCCCGAACGCCCCGGTACGCCACGGGGTCCTTACGCCGAAGACGAAGCAGGACGGGTTCCTTCAGCACGGGCTCCCATGTGCGGTCCCGCCGCACGCCAGCCGGCAAACGCGCCACCTCACCGGCCAGCGACGGCGGGACGCGAAGCCGGGCGAAGCTGCGGCGCGTCAGGCCGGCCGCGTCCGCGCCGATCCGGAACGCGGCGGGCCAATCCGCCATCCAGGCCGCGACCAATCCCAGCCACGGCGCCCGCACGTCGAGGCGGCACTGCTCGAACCGCAGCCGGCCGTCGCCGCGGGCTGGAACGCCATCCAGCGCGAGGGCGATGCGCAAGCGGTCGTGCACCGCGGCCGGAGCGGACGCCGCCACCGAGCAGCGCACCACGTCGAACACCTCGCGATCGACCCACGGGCCGGCGACGCCGCCGGCCTCTCCGCGCAACCTCGCCGACAAGCCCTTTTGGAGCGCCAGCGCCCCCGCCGACATACCCGGACCGCCGCTCGCGCTCCTACCGGAACCGACGTCCCGGCCGCAGTCCGCCAGCCGGCCGGTGAACGACCTGTGCGGCACCACGGGCGCATCGCAGTAGCCGCACGCGTCCTCCAGCGCCCGTTGGTGCCGGGGGCAGGCGACCGCGAAGGCGAGCCGCCACTCCTTCCTGAAGCATGGCGTGCCATCCACGAGGCAGTCCGGGCAGAACTGGAGCGCGTGCCGGGTCCTCTTGCGGTGGTGGACGCCGGCCGACAGCACGAGGGGCGTATCGCCGCCCAGCCGGCGCGGACCGGCGAGGCGCGAGCGCCATCCGGCGAGTGTGGCGTCCTCCAGGACGCCGCGGCGCACTCCCATGCTGCGTGCAAGGTCGTCGAGCCAGTCGGGTGAGTGCGGGCGTCGGCCCCCACGGGACAGCTCTTCCGAATCCCGGTCGAAGTCGCGCTCCCATACCGGGTCACTATGCCAGAACAGCGCCAACAGGCGGTATGCCGTCAACCCGTGCGCCTCGGCGTTCCTGGCGAGGCAGGAGGTCAGCAATTCGCCCGGCAACGGCGGCAGGCGACGCGTCCATTCACCGATCACCATCGGCGTCTATAGATCGAGGCCGTTGACGTCGAAGTCGTCCCCGTTGCTTGGTTTCAGGCTGGACAGGATCCCCACGTCGATCCGCTCCCTCCCGGATCGGAGCGCGAGGGCAGTGGCCGCCTTGAGGGCGTCGACCACCCCGCCGATCGTGCCTCCGGACAGCGAATGCAGCTTGATCGCCAACTCCTTCGTCGCCAGCCCGGAAGGCTCCGCCAAGGGCAGCATCGCTTCCAGGCTGGTTAGCAACCGGAGGAATTCGCGGTCGAGCTTCCATAGCGTGAGTCCGGTCGTCTCGAAGCGGGTCCACGTCTGGCTGTCGGTCTTGAGCGCGCGGACCGCGTCCTTGATGCCCGCCACGATCAGGGCGAGGCCGACCTCGCTGCTGAGACCCTTGATCGCCGCGAGCATGATCCGTTGGTCCCTGGCGTGGCCGAGGAGGATGTGGTGGATCTCATCGATCAGGATGCCCCTGCAATGCAGCTGCCCCCAGCCGCTCAAGAGCCCCTATTTGGATGCCGGGGATGACCTGGTGGTTCGCACGTCGTATTCGCGCGACGTCGCCGCGGTTCTGCGGACCGTGCCGTGGGCCAGCTGGGGCCCGGGTGCCAAGGCCTGGCGGGTGCCGTTCCGGGCATGGGAAGAACTGCGTGTGCGCTGGCCCGATGTGGAGGAGGCCGCGCGCCGGGCCGAGCCCGAGGCGAGGCAGACGCGCCAGCTGGCCAGGAAGGCGGAGCCCGGCGATGCCGAGCGACGTGCGGAGGGTGCCGAGCGCCGCCTACGACGCCATCCCGTGCCGCCCGATGCGCTGCCGCCGTTCGGCCGCGTTCTGGAGACCTGGGCGGGATGCGTGATGTTCGAGGAAGTGACCGGAGAGCTCGCGGACCCGGCCGTCGTGGCGCGCTTCTATGCCGGTGTGACTGCCGTAGGCGACCTGGTCTGGGCCGGGTGGCGGCGGCCCGACGATGCCGAACTGGTGCGGGCATGGCCTGCGCGGCGCGCACGCCCGACTGACCGCTCAGTTGTCCCGGCTATCGGGGCGACGGCTCGGCATCTCGGTTGCCGCCACGAGCGCCGCAGCGATGGCCACCATGTGCCGCGTCTGATGCCGGGCCGCGTCCAGGTCCTCCGGGCGGGGGGGCGCGGTTCTCCGCACCGACGATGGCTGACGACCCGTAGGGCGAGCCGGCCTCCAACATCGCCTTGTCGGTGTAGCCTGTCGGCACGATGACCGCGCCCAGATGCGCCATCGGCGCATACAGCGACAGGGTGACGACCTCGGAGGCGCCATGCGGCCAGGAGGCGGTGGCGAACGCGCCGCCGACCTTGCCGGCCAAGGCGCCGCGCTTCCATTGCGATCCGAGCCGGTCGAGGAACGTCTTCAGCTCGGTCGCCATCGCGCCGAAATAGCTGGCGTGCCGAATAGGATGGCGTCTGCCCTTCCGGCATCTTCAAGGGTGGGTGGCTCGTAAAGCGCGTTCTGCCGCTGCGCGTTTTCCAGCCAGCCCTCCGCCTTGGCCATTGTGGCCTCGTCGACCACCTCGCGCGCGCGGCGCAGGCGGACCTCCGTGGTGCTCCACGCCCGCAATGCAGCGCGCCAGCGCTATTCCGCCCGCGCGGTGCCGGGCGCCGAGGCGGTCGTCGCCGGCGACCTTTCGCGCATTGCGGGGATCCGCGACGTGGCGGACCAGGTCAACGCGATCGGGCCGATGGACGCGGTGATCCACAACGCCGCGGTCGGCTTCCGGGAACCCCGCAGGGTGGAGACGGCAGACGGGCTCGCGCATGTCTTCGCGGTGAACACGGTGGCGCCCTATCTGCTCACGGCCTAGATCAGGCGACCGGCGCGCCTGGTGTATGTCAGCTCCGAACTGCACCGGCGCGGCGACGCCAGCCTAGACGACCTGAACTGGAAGCGGCGCTCCCGGCGCGGCAACCAGGCCTATTCGGACACGAGGGTGCATATGGCGCTGCTGGCCTGCGCCGTCGCCCGGCGCTGGCCGCAGGCGCGCAGCAAGTCGCTGGAGCCCGGCTGGGTGGCCACCAGGATAGGCGGCCCGCGCCACCGGCGACCTGCAGGCGGCGCACTTGACCCAGGCGTGGCTGGCCACCGGCGAAGACCCGCATACCGAGGCAACGGACGGCTACTTCCTCCACATGCACCCTAAGCGGCCGAGTGGCGCCGTGTTCGATGTGGAACGGCAGGACCGGTTGCTTGCCGCTTGCGAGCGCCTTAGCGGCGTAGCCATCCCGGAGTAAAAGTTGCGCCTGGCAAGCGACGGCCTGCGGCTCTACCGAGACGGACGGCCGTGCGCCGGAGCGGTCGTCGCGGGGCTGGCTGGTCCGGCTGCCGCCAACGTCCGGCCTCGTCGTGCTTGGCCGTCTGGTCGAACCAGGGCACGCCTCACGTCTGCCCCGCGTCCTTTAATTCGGCCTCGGGCCATATCAGCTAGAAGTCTGCCGAGGCGGCCACGCACGCCACCGCCGAAGCGAGCATGGCGAGATGGAAGGCATGGAGCAGTGCGCCACCTCGTGCCGCGAGCACCGGGCCGAGCAGGGCGGTTGCCACGAGGCCGCCGGTCCGCGCGACCGCGCTGTTGAACCCGGAGGCGGAGCCAGTATCCCGGGCATCGACCGTGCTGAAGCCCACTGCAATGACGAGGAACGCGGGCAGGATTTCGGTCCAATAGGATGCGTCGGCGCCGCTGCGCAATGCGAGCAGGAAGCCGGCCGCGAGCGCCGCTTCTTTTCTGGAGTTCCCCGACCAGCGAGCATTAAGGACTAGAACTTCGTTTTTTGCGGTCGCATCTCCGATTATGCCGCTGAATTCGCGCTTCGTTACTCTGACCCTTGCGATTACGCGTACGACTGGCTGCACATGACGGGGATTGTGCTCCCTGAGCCTGTGCTTCGTTTCAACCCAATGGGTTGGACGGTGCGCGCTTTCGCCCGTCCGACCCGGTCGTAGGATCGGAAGATGACAGTTCCCGGCATGAAAAGTTTGGAGTTGGACGAGGCAAGCCCGGCTCGCTTGGTTGTTTCCCCAAGAAGCAGTCAAGTTCCGCGCGGAGCGACGGCGCGCGACCCTGCACGCCGCATCAGCTTCACCTCGTGCGTTGGATACTACCGCTCCTCCAAGATGGGATGCGAGTATCCCTTCGAGAGCCTGCCGGAGCGGGATGCCATGGTGCTGCTGGACGTCGATTCCAGCATCGCCGCATTTCATGCCCAACCCGAGACGTTCAAGTGGGTGGAAGCCGGACGGCGGCGGCGCTATACCCCCGACCTCCTGATCGAGCATCGGAGCGGCTGCCGCGAATATCGCGAGGTCAAGCCGCAGAAGCTCATGGATCTTGACGCGACGCTGGACGGCCGCCTCGACCGCATCCTGTTGGAGAGCGCAGCGCGCGGCGCCGCTTTCGCCTTCTGGACGAAGGAGGACATACAGCGGCCCCCGCGCCTGCCCAACGCGAAGAGGCTCCGCTCAGCGCTCGCTTTCCTGGACGCCGAGTCCGTGCGCCTGGTCCACGGCGCCATCGCCGTCCTGGGCCTGCCTGTTCCTTTGGGGACCCTGGCTACGCACCTACGCGGCGGCATCCAGTTGGACGCGACAATCTTGGGATTGATCGCGCGCGGCAACCTCGCCGCCGACATCGCGCTTCCCCTCGGGCCCATGACGGCGATCACGCGTGGGCCCGTGGTATGGAACGGTCCGTTCGGGACGGGACCCGAAGCATGAGCGCCATACCGCTGAACTTCGCAGCCGGCGACACGCTTGGCGTGCGCGACCACGCCGGCCTCCTCAACCTGCTTCGCGTCGTCGAACGGAAGAGGGCAGGCTACCTCCTGAAGCCGCTCAACGACAGCGATCCGGTGACTTGGTCGGACGAACGGATTGCGGATGCATATTTCCAGCGGCGCCTGGAGATACATCGTTGCGATGTTGAGCGGTTGTCGAAGGCGGCCGCAGAGGTCATTGCGAAGACGTGGGAGTATTGGCCCGCGGAAGTGCGCCGCGAGGCCGAGCGTCGCCAGGAGTATGTCCGGGAGGTCGCGGCCATTCGGGGCGACCACCGCACCTTGATCGATGCGTATGGGGCCGCGGCCGATGCCGTGCACGCCAGGAAGAGCGAGGAATGGCGAACGGAGGACCTCATCGCGGCGGGGGAGCGTCGTGTCGAACGGCGCGCCCGGCGTCGGCGCGCGCCGTCCGACGAGAAGGATCTCGACGAGGCCGCGGCTGATCTCAAGCATCCCGGCAAGCCTAACGCCTACACGGTCCGCGACTGGTATCTCCGGTGGGATGGCCATGGCCGCGACGTCCGCCTGCTGATCCCGCACGTCCACAGGCGCGGGAACCACAAGGCGAGGTTCCGCAAGGAGCCGGGCGATTCACCGGACAGCTACAAGCTCATGGCGGCCGCCTGCGAAGCGCATTGGCTGAAGCCGCTCAAGGTCACCAAGGATTATGTCTACAAGAAATACAAGGAGCTGTGCGAGCAGCACCGCCTGACGCCGCAGAGCGACCGTTCGTTCCGGAACTTCATCCATGGCGCCTATGACGACCGCCACGAGTACATGAAGCGGAACGGCCATCGCGCGGCCTACATGAAGTTCGGGGTGTTCCAGAGGCGCACGCCGCCCGACCGGCCACTCGAAGAAGTCGAGATCGACCATTGCCTCATCGACCTGTGGATCGTCGATCCGGTTTCCGGCAAGCCCATTGGCCGTCCATGGCTCACCGCCATCATCGACCGCGCCACCCGCGTCATCCTCGGAATGCACATCTCCTTCGAGGCGTCATACGCCTCGACCCAGCGTGCGATGGCGCATGCGATGTGGCCGAAGGACCTGCGCGGCATCGAGGGACTGGACCACGGCTGGGAGTGCCACGGCCTTTGGGACGTCATCTTCACCGACAACGGCCGCGAATTCCGGGGCAACGCGATGCGGACGACCGCCAGCCAGCTCGATTTCTCTGCCATACCCCTGCCGGCGAAGTCGCCTTGGCTGAAGGGCATCATCGAACGCCTCTGGGGCCGCATCAACGTCCAAGTCTTCAGCCACGAGGAAGGCTCGACGCTTTCGAAAAGCCCGGATTGTTACGATCCGATGAAGTCCGCTAGCCTCACGATGGACGAGCTTCGCTTCAAGCTCCTGAAGTGGGTCGTGGACGACTATCACGAGACGGAGCACGAGACGCTGAAATGCACGCCGATGGCGCGTTGGTTGGAACTCACCGCGTTATACCCGGTGCGACCGGTGCCGAGCTTCGACCACGTCGTCCGGCTCACCGGGGCCATCGTGAAGCGCAAGATCAGCAACGTCGGCGTCCGGAACGATGGACTCTTGTATGCTGACAAGGACAACGGCTACGCGCACCTGACGCGTCTGCTCCACCGGCGCGGCGGCTTGAGCAAGGATTGGCTGATCCGGATAGATCCCTTCAACTACGGGGAGATCTGGATACTCGACGACGCAAAGGGCGAATGGCTCGACCTGCCCTGCACCGATCCCGAGATATCAGTCGGCGTATCCAAATACCAGCATAGAATCCACCGCCACCTCGCGCAGAGGAGCGCCGGCCCTGGGCAGGAGGTGACGGCCAGTATGCTCGGGCGCGCGGAGGCCGAGGCGGAGAGGCAGGCCGCCGCCTCCATCGCCGGCGGAACCAAGCAGAGGGGTGCCGCCCGCGCCGCGAGGTATGCGTCAAGCCCGTCCTACTTCACTCCCATGCCGCTCGCAGGCAGGGCAGAGGGCGCGTCGACGCCGCTCTTGGGCGTGGCGGGTCCGACGATCGTTTCCGTCGCCGAAGCTCCATGCGCGCCGGTCCCCGAGGCGGCGCCGACCGTGCCGGCGCTGGAGGCCGCCGCCGATGCCGCCCCGCCGGCGGCACCCGCCTTCGACCTGCAGGCGTTGATCGACAAGGAGGCTTCGACATGGGGGTGACCCGCAGGGCGCACTGGGTTCCCGCCCTTCCCGCAGGCGTGGCCGACCTGGAGGCGGAGGTCATTCGGCACCCGAACCACCTAGCGGCCATGGAGGCGATCTCGGCCCTCCATGCCCGCTACCAACCGCCCGGGACGCCAAAGCGGCTCAAGGCGCGTGGCCTGCTGGTCGTTGGCGAATCCGGCGCCGGCAAATCGACCGTCCTCGAGGACTACAGCAGCCAATTTCCGCTGCTTCGCCTCGAGGACGTGCAAAACGGCCGTGCCGGCGACCTCGATCTGGAGCCCGCCTTGGTGGAGAGGCTCAAGGATGGGGACGTCAGGCGCGTCCTACTCGTCGAGCTGCATAAGAGGCCGAGCCAGCGGTCCGTCGTCGCGGCGATCCTGGGCTCAATGGGCTACAAGGCCGTCGACCACTGGAACACCGACGACATCATCAAGAAGATCACCCTCTACGCCAGCGAGCTGGGCGTCGAGATCCTCCTGGTCGACGAGGGCCACAACCTTGTCATCGAAGGAAACGCGGACGCCACCAGGGACGTGATCGAGTTCTTCAAGTCATTGCTGAACCGCATAGGCATACCGATCGTCATCGCGGGCCTCCCACACCTGCTACAGCTGGGCGACAAGCGGATCGACAAGCAGATGGCCAGGCGGCTGCATCCTTCCGTCCACCTGCGCCCTTACTCCTGGGGGGACCGGGATGAGAGGCTGAAGTTCATCACGCTGACGAAGAAGTTTGAAGACCTCCTCTCGCTTCCGGAGCCGTCGAACCTCCACAGCGAGACGAATGCGGCCCGCCTCTACGTTGGCACCGGCGGCGAGGTGGGATGGGTAAGCAAATACTTCAGCCGGTGCTGCGAGCTCGTGTCGGGAAGGGACATGCGTTCGATCACGATGGAGCTGCTGTCCGAGGTCCATTCTAGCTTCGTATGCCGCGTCGCTGACGCGGGGGCCAGGATCGACTTCGCCATCGGCTTCGCGCAAATGCGGCCGTCCGCCCGCGTGGCCCTCCCAGTCGAGGATGACCCATTCCTCTGTCCGTTTGAGCGCCTCGGCCGCGTCTGGGAGATGCGGACGCCGAAGCCCGACCTCCAATCGCCGCCTGCTGAGCCGATCGCCGCGGACACCTCGCGCAAGACCCTCCTTCGGGGCAAGGGACCGAAGGCCGTCACGGCGTTCGGGAGCGGCTGATTATGCCGCTGCCGCTCCGCCTGCGGACCCGCGAGGGCGAGCCGCCGCACGGGGCGCTGTCCCGGCTCGCCGCCCGGCACCGCGAGCCCGACGTGCGGGCGTTCGCCGCGACCGTGGGCTGCTCGCATCGGTCGGTGCTTCTTGGCCGGCAGGCGGGTCTTGTGGCGGCGCTCGCCGGCATCGACCCGGCCATGCTGTCGCGCCACGCCGCCGTCGTCGACGTTCCACGCCGCCTGGTGACGCTTGTGGGCGAGCATCTGCTGCTGAACGATTGGTCGACGGGGCGCCGGCGGTGGTGTCCCGCATGCTTCGTGGAGGACCGGATCGCGTCCGCCGCCTGCGGGGAGCCGGCATATGCCGCGTGCTGGCATCGCTCGTGCTGGGACGTGCGCTCGGTCGACTCCTGCGCGGCCCACCGGATCCGGTTGTCCGACGCGTGCCGCTCGTGCGGTACGGCCCAGGGATGGCTGGGGCCTGCGTTGGACATGTGCCGGTGCGGCGCTAATCTGGCCGCGGCTCGGAACGAGGCCCTCGCCGGCGCGGAGGGCGGCGCCAGCGCGTACGCGTCCGGCCGGCTCGGGTTCTCGTCTGCCGCAACGATCCCGCTGGTGGACGGCCTGGCCCTCAAGGACGCGCTCACCATTTTCGAGCGGCTCGGAGAGTGCGCGTTGTTGGGCCATCGCCTGCAGAAGACGCAGGGGGCGATGCCCGGACCCGGGCGAGCTCGGGACGGGGGCGTCCTAGTGGCTCGGTCATGGCCCAGCAGCTTCGTCGCGGTGCTCGATGCCGTCGTGTCGGAAGGACGATCGAAGGGCGTAGGGTCGGGCCTAATCGCCGCCTACGGCTGGATCTACTCGGAGTGGGTGACGGGGCATCTTCCCAGCAGCCTTGCGGACCAAGTGCGCGGCACCCTCGCGGAGCACGCCGTCCACAATGGGGTGGTGCCGTGCTCCGAGCCCTTGTTCGGGACGGCCTCCCCAAGGCCGGCCACCACCCTCACCGCCGCTGCCCGCACGCTGGGACTGGGCTTCGGCAGGGCGCGACGCATCCTGAACACCGAGGGGTTGATGCATCCCGCGGTTCGCCGCGGCGTCGCCGCGCCGCTCGCCGCGGACGACGTTCTGGCGATCCGCGCGAGGCTGGACGGGGAGGTGGGCATCATTGAAGTCGGCCGGCGGCTCGGCACGTCCAGGACGCAGGTGAGGGCGATCGTGGGCGCCGGGCTTCTGGCGCCCGCGTGCGGCACCGCAGCCCGCCGCTTCCCGATCGCGGGCGTCGACGAGCTGTCGGCCCGCTTGGAGGCGGGCGCCCCCGCGTCGGCTGCTCCGCCCTCGGGGGCGTCTCCCCTGCCGCGTGCCTGCAAGGCCAAGGGAGTATTCCTGGCCATAGCCTGCGGGGCCATACTGGCTGGCCGGTTGAAGGTCGTGTGGGTCGATGCCGGGTCGGCGGGGCTGCCGCGGCTGCTGGTGCGGCCGGGAGACGTCGGCCGACTCAGGCTGGACCGGGGCATGACGATGGAGGCGGCCTCGGCCGCCCTCGGAATTCATGGCGATGCCACGCGATATCTGGTTAGGCGGGGCGTGCTCAGGACGATGGCTGGCCGTGGGACCATCAACGTCGACGAGGCGTCGGTCAGGCATTTCGGGAAACGCTACGTCCCGGCAGCGGAGATCGCGATGTCGGTCAGGCGGTCCCCGAAGGCGACGGTGGCGATGCTGGAGACTGCCGGCGTGACGAAGGCGTTTGGCCCACCGGAATGCCGGCAGGCGTTCTTCGTCCGCGTGGACGCCGCGCGGTTCGTGGCCAGCCTGACGAAAGGCGACGGAGTGGCGAAGCAGCCGCCCATCGGTCACGGCGGACCGGACGCATAGGCGACGTTGGTGCGGAGATGTCCGGTTCCGGCTGCTGGACGGTTACGCGGAGATGGTTGCCCAGCGAGCGTCGCGATGCCGACGCGTCGACGGCCTCGATATGACCGCCGTTTCTTGCGCGGCGAGGCGCACGCGCTATGCTCCGCCGCATACGGGCGCGGTGGCGGTTGACGATTGCGGTGGTCATCGGCATGGCCCGATCCAACGTTTCGGGACGCATGCCGCGATCGGCAGCCGTTACGCAAGCAACCTCGACGATACGGCGGCGTAATGCAGCAAATGGCGAATTGGTTCTCTGGAGGAGGCGTCGAACCTTATATTGGTTCTCCAGATGTGCCTTATGATCCAGGATTGGGCTCTAACCCCACTCATTCTTTTAAGAAAATATCAGTTTTGGAATGAGACAATCGGTTCCCTCCAGAGTCCACACCGCCAACCATCACAGATACGGCAGCAGCAGCCGTGCTCCCGCATCACGCAGCTGCGTAGGCAGGCGCCGGTGATCCAGCTCTTCCCGGGTGAGCACATCGCCGCGGCAGCTGGCCATGAACGCCTCCAGGGACGCGGCCAGCTCTGAATCATAGACCTCAACGCACAGCTCGAAATTGAGCCGGAAGGAACGGATGTCCCAGTTGCAGCTGCCGACCAAGACCCAGTGGCTGTCGACGGTCATGACCTTGGAGTGGCGGAACGGCGGCGGGCAGCGCCAGACCCGCACGCCGTCGGCGAGCAAGGGACCGACATTGGCCCGCAACGCCCAGTCGACGAGGACGTGGTTGGTCCTCGCCGGCACGATCACGTCGACCGCTACACCGCGCATTACCGCAAGCGACAGGGCGGCGGCCAGCCTGTCGTCCGGCAGGAAATAGGGGGTCATGATGGCGATGCGCGTGCGCGCGCAGGATGCCGCCTGCAGCATCGCAAACTCCAGCTTCTCGATGTCCTCGTCCGGGCCCGACGTCACGATCCTGGCCGGCGCCCCTTCACCCGGGCTCAGGTCGGGAAACCAGGCCTCCCCGTCCAGGTCCTCACCTCCGGAGAAGGACCACAGGCTGGCAAACGCCTCCGACAACTGTGCCACCACCGGGCCGGCGAGACGGAAATGCGTGTCTTGCACCGGAGCCGGTGGGCGGGCGGCCATGACGTTCTCGTCGGCGATGTTCATGCCGCCGGTGAAGCCGACCGACCCGTCGACAATGAGTGTTTTCCTGTGCGACCGCAGGTTGAGGAATGGCATGCGCCACGGCAGCGGGGAGTGCAGGAAGCGCTCCGCCGGTACCCCGCTCTTGCGCAGCCGTCGATAAGCCGGCGACCGCAGCCAGCCTCCGCCAATGCCGTCGATCAACACGCGCACCTGAACGCCGCGCGCGTGCGCCTGTGTCAGTGCGTTGATGAAGCGGCCGCCCCACACATCGTCGCGGAAGATGTAGGACGACATGCCGATGCTACGTCGTGCCGAGGCGATCGCGTCCAGCATGGGCGGGTAGGCCTGGTCGCCGCACTGGTAGGTCTCGACCGCGTTCCCGAGCAGGAGAGGGCGTCCCGTCAGGACGCGGACGCCGCGTTGCAGCGGCTCGAGGTGCCGGCCGTCATCACCGAGCGCAAGGTCCACCGCTTGCGGATCGGATGAAGGTGAGTCGAAACGGAGCTTCCGGGCACGCCGTTTGACCCGGTTCACGCCCAACAGGAAGTAGGCCAGAGATCCGCTCACCGGCGCGAACCAGGCAAATCCTATCCAGCCGGCCGCCGAGGCCAGTTCGCGCTTGCGAAGCAGGACGTGGGCCGTGACCAGGATGGCCAGGCCGAGCCCGACCGGGTAGGTCAAGGCCGCCCTGTCCTGGAACAGCCTGTGCAATATATCGTTCACGGCTTAAATCGGGTCAGCAGGAAGGGGGAGTCAACCGATATTGGAGTGCAACGGGTGGTCTGCCCGTCATGCCCATGGCTGCAGGGTCTGGCGTAACGCTTCGACGGGCCAACCTCTGCGCTCCGTCATCAACCCGATTGCCGCGGCCATCTGCCGGTCACGGCCCCATCCGGCAACCGCCGCCACTACGCCGTTGACGCCATAGTAAGCCATGAACCGCGGCTCTTGCAGGTCGCCGTCGATCACCACCTCGTCCCACGCCTCGGCGTGCCCGACGTAGTCGAGGCGTTTCATGAAGTGGATCGTCCAGAAATAGGGCACCGCGTCGTAAGGGACTGCACCCCCCACCATGTTGCGGGCCGCCACCCTGCCGTGCTGTTCGGCCACGCGCCAATGTTCCACGCGCACCGGCGGGCCGTCACCGCGCAGCGGAAAAGCTGCGACGTCGCCGGCGGCGTAGAGCCCGTCCGACACGCGGAGGTTCGCGTCTACCTGCAGGCCGCCATCCTCGCGCAGCGCCACGTCGCGCACCAGGCCTGCAGCGGGAGACACGCCAAGGCCGACGACGACGAGGTCGGCCTCCAGCTCGCCACCCGACTTCAAACGCACGCGCTCGACACGGTGCCGCCCTTCCAAGGCAACGATCTCGTCCTCGAGCAGGAAGATGATTCCCTCGCTTTCGTGCAGGCGCCTGAACACCTGTCCGACGTCGCGGCCCAACTGACGCTCGAACGGCACCGCCTGCGGCGCCACCACCGTCACCGCCAGGCCACGCTCGCGCAGGCTGGCGGCAGCCTCCATGGCGATGAACCCCGACCCGGCGACAACAACCGACCTGGCCGAGGCGGCCGCCGCATCGATCGCCTCCGCGTCGGCCGCCGAGCGTAGCGTGAACACGCCGGGCAGGTCCGCGCCCGGCACTTGCAGCTCGCGCGGCGTGCTGCCGGTGGCGACCAGGGCCGCGTGGTAGGCCAGCCTGCCGCCGTCCTGGAACACCACCTGGCGCGCGGCCGGTTCCACCGCGCTGACCTTGCGCGTCATCCGCTCGATGGCCAGCCGCTCGTAGAAGGCGGCGTCCTGCAAGGGCGTCTTCTCGCCGCCTTTCTGGCCGGAGATCGCGTATTTGCTGAGCACCGTCCGGTCGTAGGGCAGGCGGTCCTCGGCGCTGATCAGCACGACCCGCCCGGTAAAACCCGCCTCGCGCAGTTCCTGCGCGGCGGCGCCGCCGGCCGCCCCGGTACCGACGATGACCATGCAGCGTGCTTCGCCTGGCACGGAGGCCACGGGCTGCGGGCCATCCTCGGCGTCCTCGCCGGTCCGGACCAGGATGCGCCCGTTCGCGACGCGGGCGGCGA
The DNA here is from genome assembly GCA_964242595.1 of uncultured Acetobacteraceae bacterium. GTDB lineage: Bacteria > Pseudomonadota > Alphaproteobacteria > Acetobacterales > Acetobacteraceae > BOG-908. The sequence continues at coordinate 25,594 of CAXTBC010000003.1, forward strand.
AGCGGGGCAGGTCGTCGACGGCGGGCGGCTCCAGCCGCTTGCCGGTGGTGACGCTGAACGCCGCCTTGTGCCAGGGGCAGGTCACGACGTCGCCGCGGAGCACGCCCTCGCTCAGCGGGCCGCCGGCATGTGGGCAGGTCTCGCCGACCGCGTGGCAGGCGCCGTTGACTTTGGCGAGCAGGAACTTTTGGCCGCCGATCTCCAGGGCGCGCATCGTGCCTTCGGCGAGCGCGATGTCTGCTCCGGCGTCCTGCTCCATATGTTGTTCTCCGCCATAAGGAAGGATGGGGCTCTGCCCCAAACCCCGCTGGGGCCTCGAGGCCCCAGACCCCCAATCCTTACAAATAGGTTCTTAAGGACTTGTCCTTAGCGGGCCGGCGCCGCTGGCGCCATTGGTGCGAGCCTGCGGCGCCGGGGGGCAGAGCCCCTGGCCTTGCCCACCCGTCCGCATCAGTCCCGGTAACCCGGGTTCGCCCGGTCCAGCTTGCGCAACATGGCCGGCCACAGCAGCCGGTTCGCCACCGAAGCCATCCCGGCCGCGTTGCCGATTTTGCCGTTCTTATCGATCACTTCGGGGTGGGTCGGGTAATCGTCCGTGCCCAGCACGCGCGTGCGCACCTGCATGGTGCACGCACGCTCCAGGTAATACATGCGCATGAACGCCTCCGCCACCGTGCGGCCCACCGTCAGCGTGCCGTGGTTGCGCAGCAGCATCAGGTTCTTCGTCCCTAAATCGTGCTGCAGGCGCGGCCGTTCGTCGTGGTCCAGGGCCACGCCTTCGTAATCGTGGTAGGCCAGGTCGCCGATGATCAGTTGCGAGGTCTGGTTCAGCGGCTGCAGCCCGGCGCGGCAGGTGGACACCGCCGTGCCGTCCGGCGTGTGCACGTGCATCACGCAGCCGGCATCCTCGCGCACCTCGTGGATGGCGGAGTGTATGGTGAAGCCGGCCGGGTTCACGATGTACTCGGAACTGCCAACCGTGTTGCCGTCCATGTCGATCTTCACCAGCGAACTGGCAGTGATCTCGTCGAAGGTGAAGCCGTACGGGTTGATGAGGAAGTGGTGTTCCGGCCCCGGCACACGGGCGGAGATGTGGGTGAAGATCAGGTCGTCCCACCCGTGCAGCGCCACCAGGCGGTAGGCGGCGGCCAGGTCCCTGCGAATCGCCTGTTCGCTCGCCAGCTCGGACATCTCGTTCATCGTCGCGTCTCCCTGTTATTCTGTCAGCAAGTCTACCGACATCGCCTTGACTAGCGCCAGCACTTGCTTGCCGGGCCGCAGCCCCAGCCGGCCTGCCGCGTCCAGCGTCACCCGCGCCAGCAACTGGCCGCCGCCCAGCTCCAGGCTGACCAGCGCGGCATGCCCTGGCTCGTCGGCCGCCACGTCGATGATCACCGCCGGCAACACGTTGTTCACGCTGATGTTGCGGGGCGGGTCTAACGCCAGGATCACCTCGCGCGCCGGCACCAGCAGCCGCACGCCTGCGCCCACTGGCGCGTCGGTCAGCGGCACCCAGACCAGGTCCGCACCGCAGGCGATGGCGGTCAGCCGGCGTTCCGGCTCGTGCGCGGCGACCTGGCCGCGCAGGACACCGCCGGCGCCCTCGCGGCCGGCCAACACCAGCCGCAGGTCGGTGGCCACCTCGCCCAACGGCCCGCAGGCGGCAACCCGGCCCGCCTGCAGCAGCACGACGGTGTCGGCCAGGCGCATTACCTCGTCCAGCGCGTGGCTGGCATAGACGATGGGGATACCGAGCGCGCCCCGCAGGCGGGCCAAATAGGGCAGGATCTCGTCCCGCCGCGGCTGGTCTAGCGCCGAGAGCGGCTCGTCCATCAGCAGCAACCGAGGCTGGCTCAGCAGCGCCCGCCCTATGGCGGTGCGCTGCCGCTCCCCGCCCGACAGCGTCTGCGGCCGCCGGGCGAGCAGTTTGCCCAGCACCAGCAGGTCCACGACGTCGCCGAACCCCAGGCGGCCCGGCCCGGCCCGGCGCAGACCGTAGCGCAGATTGCTGGCCACCGACATGTGGGGGAACAGCCGCCCTTCCTGGAACACCATGCCGATGCGCCGCTGCTCGGGCGGTAGCGTGTGTAGCGACACGTTGTCCAGCTCCACCCGCGCCCTGTCCGCCCGCAGCAGCCCCGCGATGGCCAGCATCAGGCTGGACTTGCCGGCGCCGGACGGCCCGAACAGCGCGATCACGCCCGGCGTCGGCGCCTCGAACGCCGCCGCTAGCGTGGCGCCGCGAAAGCTGTGTTCCACGGCCACGCGCAACGTCACCGCGTGGCGCGCCGTGGGCTCAGCAGCTCTGCCAGCAGCAGCCCGCCCAGCGCCAGCGACACCGACATCAGGGCCAGCCGTGCGGCCTGCGCCTCGCCGCCCGGCGTCTCCAGCGCCGCGTAGACGGCCAGCGGCAAGGTGCGCGTCTGCCCGGGGATGTTGGCGGCAAACGTGATCACCGCGCCGAACTCGCCCAGTGAGGCGGTGTAGCCCAGCACCGCGGCGGCCAGCACGCCGGGTGCTGCGAGCGGCAGAGTGATGCTGACGAAGCGGTCCAGCGCGTGCGCCCCCAGGGTGCGGGCCGCCTGCTCCAGATTGGGGTCGATCGCCTCCAGCGAAAGGCGAATGGCGCGCACCATCAGCGGGAACACCATCACTCCGCAGGCCAGCGCCGCGCCGGCCTCGGTGAACACCAGCCGGATGCCGAACCAGTGCAGCAACCGGGCGCCGACGGGTCCCTGGATGCCGAACACCAGCAGCAGCAGCCAGCCGGTGACGACCGGCGGCAGCATCAGCGGCAGGTGGACGGCGGCGTTGAGCAGGAAGCGGCCGGGGAAGCGCCCCCGGGCCAGGAGGATGGCGGCGAGAACGGCGAGCGGCAGGGCGCCGGCCACGGCTAGAAGGGCTATGTGGAGGGTCAGGACTACGGCCTGGTGTTCTTCCGGGGTCATCGGCGGGAGCAAGAAAGGCCTTCTTTTTCGAGAAAAAGAAGCAAAAAGCTTTTGCTGGCGCTGTCGCCGAAAGCTGAAGCGCACGCGTCGACGACACGCACCCGACGAGACAAAAGTTTTTTGATTCTTTTTTTCAAAAAAGAACCGCTTCCTTGCTTCACGGCTGCAAGAAGCCGTAATGCAGGAACACGTCCTGTGCCGGCTGCGTGCTCAGGAACGCCAGAAAGGCGTGTGCCTCCGGAGTGTCGGCCACCACGGCTGCCGGGTAGCGGATCGGGTCGTGGCTGCTGTCGGGGAACACGCCGGCCACGCCCAAAGCGGGGCTGACCTTCACGTCCGTGGCGTAGACGATGCCCGCCGGTGCCTCGCCCACTTCCACCAGGCGCAACGCGGACCGCACGGAATCGGCGGGCGCCAGGCGGGCTTGCAGGCCGGCCCACATTCCGAGCTTCTGCAGCGCCTGGCGGGCGTAGATGCCTGCCGGCACGTGCGCGGGGTCGCCTACCGCCAGCCGGCCCGTCTTGCCGAGCACCGGGTCGAGCGAGACGCCCTGCGCCAGCTTCACGTCCTTCAACGTCGCCTTGGGCTCCACCAGCACCAGGCTGTTGCCCAGCAGGTCCTGCCTCGTGCCGGCCACGACGCCGTGGTGGGCCACCAGGTCGTCCATCCATTTCTCGTCGGCCGAGACGAACACGCCGGCCGGCGCCCCGCGCTCGATCTGCTGCGCGAGCGTGGAGCTGGACGCGAACGAGAAAACGACCTTGCCGTGGCCCCCCGCCGTCCACAGCGCGCCGATGTCCTGCAGCGCATTGGTCAGGCTGGCCGCGGCGAACACGATGAGCGGCTTTGCCTCACCGGCCGGGGGAGGGGCCGCGCGCTTCGGCGCGGCCTGGGCGGCCAGCGGCACGGCCGTCATCAGCAAGGCGAGCAGGCGTTTTATGGCTTGGCTCCGTTCTTCCAGCCGGACATCTCCTGGCCCGCGTCGCGGGGCAGCAGCAGCGATGCCGGGCCAGCCAGTGCCGATATCGCAGCCACCACCAGGAAGGCCAGCGCAAAATCCGCGATGACCGGCACCGCATGGCCGGACCCCGCACGCGAAACCTGCAGCACGAACGCGCTGACCGGGATGCCGACCGTGAGCGACACCTGCTGCAGCATGGAGTACAGCGTTGTTGCCGCACTCATCCGCGCCGGCGGGACGTCCGCATAGGCCACCGCGTTGAACGCGGTGAACTGAACCGAGCGCAGCACGCCGTTGAACATCAGCACGCCATAAAGCGCGGCCACCGGCCAGCCCGGACGGAAGGTGGCATACACGGCCAGGGCCACGGCACAGGCCACGCCGTTGGCCGCCAGCACGTTCCTGAAGCCGAAGCGGCGCAGCACCCATTGTGTGGCCGGTTTCACGCCTATGGCGCCCAACGCGCTGGCGAACGTGATCATGCCGCTCTGCGCCGGGCTGCGGCCGAAGCCGAGCTGGATCATCATCGGCAGCAGGAACGGCACGGCGCCGATGCCGATGCGGAACAGCGAGCCGGCGATGACGGAGACGGCGAACGTGGGCAGCCGCATCAGCGAGAGGTCCAGGAGGGCGCGCGCCCGGCTCCGCGCGTGCGCCCAGTAGCCGCCTCCGGCGAGCAGCGCCATCGCCGCCATGGCCAGGACGGCCCAGCCCGGCACAAGGTGGCGGCCGGCCAGCTCCAGCACGCCCATGAAGCCCGCCAGCGCCAGGCCGCTCAGCGCCAGGCCGGTCACGTCCAGCCGCCCGGGGTCCGGCTCGCGCCTGTCGGTGATGAACAGGCTGACCAGCACGATGCCGGCGATGCCGATCGGCACGTTGATGTCGAAGATCCAGGTCCAGGAGAAATAGGTGACGATGAAGCCGCCCACCGGCGGGCCGATCACCGGGCCGATCAGCGCCGGCATGGTCACCCAGGCCATCGCCCCGATCAGCCGGTCCTTGGGCACCGAGCGCAGCAGCACCAGGCGCCCCACGGGCAGCATCATCGCACCGCCCGCGCCTTGCAGGACGCGCGCGGCCACGAGGAAGCCCAGGCTGTCCGCCCGGCCGCACAGCACGCTGCCGAGCGTGAAGGTGGCGATGGCCGCGCGGAACACCTGGCGGGTGCCGAAGCGGTCCGCCATCCAGCCGCTGGCCGGGATGAACACGGCAACCGCGAACAGGTACGCCGTCAGCGCCACGTTCATGTGGACAGGGTCCGCATGGAAGGCGCGCGCCATGGCGGGCAGGGCTGTGGCGATCACCGTGCCGTCCAGGTTCTGCATGAACAGCGCGGTGGCCACGATGATGGCGACCAGGCGCTGGCGGCCGGGCGTGAGGAGGGCCGGGGTCGGCGGCGCTGCCGGCGGCAGGGTGGACCGGTCCGTCTGCGCGTCCATCCTCAGCCTGGCGACTGGCGCGTGGGCGTCAGGCGGGCAGGGTTGCCCACTGCACGCGCGCCCGCAGGCACGTCCCGCGTGACCACAGCGCCGGCGCCGACCACCGCGTCCGCCCCGACCGTGACGCCGGGGAGGATGATCGCCCCGCCACCAACCCAGGCGTTCGCCCCTATGCTGACCGGCCGCCCCAGCTCCAGCCCGCGCCGCCGCTGTTCCGGATCGCGCGGGTGGTCGGCCGCGTAGATCTGCACCGCGGGCCCGATCTGCGCGCCGGCGCCGATCCGCACCGACGCCACGTCCAGCACCACGCAATTGTAGTTCAGGAACGCGTCCTCGCCGAGGTGGATGTTGAACCCGTAGTCGCAGAAGAACGGCGGCCGTATCACCGCACCCTCGCCCACATGCGCCATGATCTGCCGCAGCAGAACGCGCCGCTCGGCGGGGCTGGCAGCCGAGGCGGCGTTGTAGGCCACCATCCAGACCTTGGCCGCCCGCGCGTCGGCCTGCAGTGCCGCGTCGCCTGACTGGTAAGGCTCCCCGGCCAGCATCTTCGCCTTCTCGGTCAGGCCTGTCACCAAGCTGGCCCAGGCGGCCGCACGCTCAATACGCTTTGTAGGGCAGGAACTTGCCGCTCATGGTGATCGCCACCCTGTCGCCGGCCGGATCGGGCTCGCGTTTGAGGTCCATGCGGAAGTCGATCGCACTCATGATGCCGTCGCCGAACTCCTCATGGATCAGCGCCTTGAACGTGGTGCCGTACACGCTGACCAGCTCGTAGAAGCGGTAGATCAGAGGGTCGGTCGGCACCGCGTTGGGCAGCGAGCCGCGATAGGGAGGGGTGTGCAACAGCCTGACCTCGGCAACATCCAGCCCGAGATGCTGGCCGATGGCGTGAGCGGCAGATTCGGGCAGCGTCATCTGCCCGAGCAGGGCGGCGGTGACGAACTCCTTCGACAGGCCGCCGGACAGTGCGGCCAGGCCGGCCCAGGTGAGGTCGCGTTCGAGCTTGATGCGGACGATCTTCTCGGTGAGCGCCAGGCGCATGGTGGAAAATCCTAGGAAGGTGGTTCTTCTTTTAAGAAAAGAACCAATCGCTCTCAAACCGATAGCTTGAAGGTTGATTTGGCAGCAGCATGAGGCTCTGCCCCAAACCCCGTCGTGCGCAGCACGCATCCGCGTGACGGGGCCTCGAGGTCCTAGACCCCCATCTGTTTAGAAATTCTAATAAACAGGTTCTAAGTGTCCGTTTGAAAACGCGGCATGGCGAGTCAGCTGGCGTGTTTTTCTGAGCACCGGAGCGGAGTGGCCGCTGGGCCATGAGCACCGGAGCGCAAGAAAAGCGCGCCAGATGGCCGCCAGGGCGTGTTTTCAAACGGACACTTAGCGGGGTCCAGGGGCAGAGCCCCTGGACTTGCCTGCCTCACGCCGCTTTCCGGATGGCCGCAGCCTTCACGTCGGCGCCCACCCCGCCTGCGAACGCCTCGAAATTCGCCTCGAACCGCCCCACCAGCTCGGCCGCCGTCGCGTCGTAGGCCGCCTTGTCCGCCCAGGACTGGCGCGGGTCCAGCACCTCGTTCGGGATGCCCGGCACGTCGCGCGGGATCATCAGGCCGAAGAACGGGTCCGGGCTGAAGGTCGCGCTGTTCAACGAGCCGTCCAGCACAGCGCGCAACAGGGCGCGTGTGTGGCCGATGGCCATGCGCTTGCCGGTGCCGTACTTGCCGCCCGTCCAGCCGGTATTGACCAGCCAGCAGTTTACGCCGTGCCGCTCGATCAGCTTCTCCAGCAGGCGGCCGTACTCCTCCGGCCGGCGCGGCAGGAACGGGGCGCCGAAGCAGGTGGAGAAGGTGGCCTGCGGCTCGCTGCCCAGCCCCTTCTCCGTGCCGGCCACGCGCGCGGTGTAGCCGCTGAGGTAGTGGTACATCGCCTGCGCCGGGGTCAGCCTGGCGATCGGCGGCAGCACGCCGAACGCGTCCGCCGTCAGGAAGATCACGTTCTTCGGCTGCCCGCCGCGGCCAGAGAGCTCGGCGTTCGGGATGTACTCGATCGGGTAGCAGGCGCGCGTGTTCTCCGTGTAGGCGGCGTCCGTCAGGTCGAGGTGGCCGCACGGGTCGGCCACCACGTTCTCCAGCACGGTGCCAAAGCGGTGGGTCGCGTCCCAGATCTGCGGCTCGGCCTCGGCCGAGAGGTTGATTACCTTGGCGTAGCAGCCGCCTTCGAAGTTGAAGGTGCCGTCCGGGCCCCAGCCGTGCTCGTCGTCGCCGATCAGCGCGCGCGCCGGATCCGAGCTCAGCGTGGTCTTGCCGGTGCCCGACAGGCCGAAGAACAGGGCCGTGTCGCCGCCGGCGCCGATGTTGGCGCTGCAATGCATCGGCATCACGCCGGAGGCCGGCAGCTTCCAGTTCATCACCGTGAAGATGGATTTCTTGATCTCGCCGGCGTACTCGGTGCCGGCGATGATGATCTTGCGCTCGGCGAAGCTCAGCGCGATGGCCGTGCTGCTGCGCACGCCGTCGATGGCCGGGTCAGCCTGGAAGTCCGGCGCGTGCAGGATCACGTAGTCCGGCTCGAAGGAGGCGAGCTCGGACTGCCTGGGCCGGATGAACATGTTGCGCGCGAACAGCGTGTGCCAGGCGCTGGTGCTGACCAGGCGGACGCAGACGCGCTGGCTTGGGTCCGCGCCGGCGTACAGGTCCTGGGTGAACAACTCGCGGCCCTGCATGTAGGCCTGCACGCGGTGCTTGAGCGCGGTGAAGTTCGCGCCGGGCAGCTTCTGGTTCACCTTGCCCCACCACACGTCCGCCGTGGTCTCCGGCTCGTCGGCCACGTATTTGTCGGCCACAGAACGGCCAGTATGCACCCCGGTGCGCACGATCAGCGCGCCGTCGGCCGACAGCCGGCCCTCGTTGCGCTTCAGCGCGTGGGCCACCAGCTGCGGAGCGGTCAGGTTGGCGTGCACGCATCCGGCCGCCTGCACGCCGGAGCCGGCCAGCGGCATGCGGCCATGGCCGGCGGCATCGGTCTTGAGTTCCACGCGCGCATCCATCGGTCAGCTCTCCAAAACGCATCCAGGCCTAGCCAGGCGCCTGCCTTGCCAGCGTGGCGCGTCAGCAAGCTTAAAGCCTCCACTGACCCGGTATGGCAATGGCTGATCTTCCGGCAACGGACCAACTCACGCAAAGGCGAGCGCCCCGGCCCCCCTGACGCGCCACGAGCGTTCCTTCAGCCGCCCGCTTCGGCCATGATGGCGCAGAGCGCCTGGCAGCCACGGGACCCCCGAGCATGAAGCACACCATCGCCCTGGTCGATGACGACCGCAACATCCTGACCAGCGTCAGCATGACGCTGGAGCAGGAGGGCTACACGGTGCGCACCTACACGGACGGGGAGAGCGCGTTGCAGGCGATCGGCGCCAAGCCGGTGGACCTGGCCGTGCTCGACATCAAGATGCCCCGCATGGACGGCATGGAGCTGCTGCAGCGCCTGCGCCAGCGCACCCAGATGCCGGTGATCTTCCTGACCAGCAAGGACGAGGAGGTCGACGAGCTGATGGGCCTTCGCCTGGGTGCGGACGACTACATTACCAAGCCGTTCAGCCAGCGCCTGCTGATCGAGCGCATCCGCGCCCTGCTGCGCCGCAACGACAGCAGCCGTGCCGAGGGCTCGGGCGCGCCCCCCGGCGGCATCCTGACCCGCGGCGACCTGGTACTCGACGAGACCAAGCACCAGTGCATCTGGAAAGGCGTGGACATCCAGCTGACGGTGACCGAGTTCCTGCTGGTCAAGGCGCTGGCCGCGCGGCCAGGCATGGTCAAGAGCCGCGACCAGCTCATCGACGCCGCCTACGGCGAGAACACCTATGTCGACGACCGCACGATCGACAGCCACGTCAAACGAGTGCGCAAGAAGTTCCGGCAAACAGACGGAGAGTTCAACGCGTTCGAGACGCTATACGGGATCGGATACCGCTATAAGGAATAGTCAACCCAGGTATTCTTTCAGGCACCCTCCGCAGATGCTACGATGTCTCGAAAGTCATGCAACGCGCATCCGTTTGCGGACTTGGGTTACTGCACGAAAACGTCGTGCCGGACTTGATCTTCGTGAAACGGAGGATGAGATGAACATCACCAGAACGTGTGTGTCGGCAGTCATGGCGGCTGCGCTGTGCGGTGCGCCGGCCTTGGCTGCGGACGTCGGCAAGGCCGGTTCCGGCCAGCAGGCCGCAGACAAGGATTTCACCAAACTGTCCATAGACGGCATCAAGGCGTTCCGCGACGTCGACATGGCCAGGATGGCCATCTTCAACGGCGAGACCGCCAAGGCCAAGACCTACGTGGAGGACGCCCAAGCCGCGTTTGCCAAGGCCAAGGCCGAGGATACCGTGTTCATGAAGGCCGAGGCTGACATGAAGCCGGCGCCTGGCGACAAGCAGGCCACCCCAGCCGCCACGCCAAGCAAGACCGCTGTCGCCTGGATCCCCGTGGACGGTCAGATGAGTGTCGGAGAAGACTACGTCGATACGCCCGACAAGACGGCGGGCATGAGCAAGCCCGGTGCGGAGTCCGGCGACAAGAAAGGCACGGACACGGTCAGGCTGTCGGATCTGGACGTGAGCTTCACCGCCGAAGTCGTGCCGCTCGAGACGTCGATCGCCAGCGTCGACACGGCCGCCCAGATGATCGGCAAGGGCCACTACTACGAAGCCAACCTGGCGCTCAAATCCGTCGAGGACGGCGCACGTTTCGACACCGAGATCATCAGTGCGGTGCCTGCCAAGTCGCATTCCTGACGTCTGTCCTCCGAGGCTGGGTGATCGTCCCAGCCTTGGACGGCAAGCAGGTCTTTGCAGGGTTGGACTGAGAGCTGCCTAAACGGTGTTTCCGGGCTTTGACTGCTGTGCGAACTCTATTGAGTCGTAGAAGTCCAGGACAGGAACCGACATGCCAATCTCCGGCATGTGCAGCACATCGTCCTCGCTCAACGTAGTCGCCTGCCAGGCTACGCCGGCAGTACTGGGTTCAAACACCGTAAGCCCCATCCTAGTAAGTTTCAGGATGACATAACGCCTTACGGAAAGAGTCGCCGCGTACTCACGCACTTTCTGGATGCGGTCGATGCGGCCGGAATTTGGGCTGACCACTTCGATTATGACTACGGCACCCGGCACAAGCCGCGCGTTGCCGTCCAACTCGGCGCAGGTAACGATCATGTCCGGGTAGCAAACGGCGTTGCCGATCGTTGCCAGGCCGGTGTCCCGGCCAAGCGCCCGGCAGAACGTTCCACGCAGGCGTGGAACGAAGCAGCGAGCAGGCTGGAGATGATGATGGCATGGTTGATCGTTGTGCCGTTCATGTCGACGGGCTCAACCCCGTCGAACTCGTAGCGCCCCTCCTCACACCCCGCCCAGGCGCAGAACTCGTCCTGCGTCCGGGCTTGGCGGAGCGGTACATTCATCCCGGCAACCCAACACAGCCCTTTCTGGCAACGCATCATCGTTCCACCTTGACCGCCGTCGCCAACGTGAACAAAATAGGAACATGTCCAACCCGGTTACCAACCTGGAGAGCCTGCGCCGCAGCGTCCGCAAGCTGGAGCGCCCGGTTGCGTGCCACGGCCAGGCGCTGGCCTTCGGCGTGCCGCAGCTCGATGCCTGCCTCCCCGAGGGTGGCTTGGCGGCCGGCGCCCTGCACGAGATCGCCGGCGGCGGCCCGGATGCCCTCCAGGCCGCCTCCGCCGCCCTGTTCGCCGCCGGCATTCTGGCCCGCGTGCCGCGCACCATCCTGTGGTGCACCCCGTGCACGGACCTGTTCGTCCCCGGCCTGGCCTGCGCCGGCCTGCACCCGGACCGGGTGATCCACGCCCGTGCGGCCGACGAGAAGGCCGTCCTGGTGGTGATGGAGGAAGCGTTGCGCCATCCCGGCCTGTCCGCCGTGGTGGGCGAGCTGACCGCATTGCCGATGACCGCCTCCCGCCGCCTGGTGCTGGCCGCCGAGAAGTCCGGCGTGATGGCATTGGCACTCCGCCGCAGGCGGGAGGGCCGGCCGGAGGATGCCGGCCTGACGGCGGCCGCCACGCGCTGGCGCGTCACCCCGCTACCCTCCACGCCGCTGCCCGTGCAGGGCATCGGCCGGGCGCGCTGGCAGGTGGAGCTCACGCGTTGCCGTGGGGCGGCGCCCCAATCATGGATCATGGAGGCGTGTGATGCGCAGGGTCGTCTCGCTGTTCCTGCCGAGCTGGCCGACAGACCGGCTGCACAAGCGTGGCGGGCCGCCTGATGCGCGTCCCCCCGACTTGCGTCCCTTGCTGACCGCCGCCCGCCAGGGGTCGCGCCGGCTGGTGATGGCGGTGGACGCCAGCGCGGCCGCGCTGGGCCTGCACGCCGGCATGGCCGTGGGCCACGCCCAGGCGCTGGTGCCCAGCCTGCGCATCGAGGACGCCGCCCCCGCCGCGGACGCCGCCGCTCTTGCCCGCCTGACGGCCTGGTGCCTGCGCCAGTTCACCCCGCTCGCCGCCGCCTGCCCGCCGGACGGCGTGTGGATGGACGTGACCGGCTGCACGCATCTGTGGGGCGGCGAGGCGGCGCTGCTGGAGGCGCTGACCACCCGGCTGGCGCAAGCCGGCGTCGCCAGCCGTGCCGCCGTGGCCGACACCCCCGGCGCCGCCCACGCGCTGGCGCGCTACGGCCAGACGCCCCTCGGCATCGCCCCGCCAGGCGCCACACGCCGGCACGTGGCACCTTTGCCCCCCGCCGCCTTGCGGCTGGAGCCGGATACAGTAGCCGACCTGCGCACGCTGGGGTTCGACACGCTGGGCCAGCTGTTGACCGCGCCCCGCGCCCCGCTGGCCAAACGTTGCGGCACCCTCGTGCTGCGGCGGCTGGACCAGATGACCGGCGCGGTGGCCGAACCGATCGAGCCCGCCATCGTCCCTGGCCTGCCGCGCGCCCGCCTGAGGTTCCCCGAGCCCATCGCCACGCCGGAGGACCTGGCCCGCGCCACCGCCCTGCTGGCCGAAAGCCTCTGCGCCAAGCTCGCCAGGCAGGGCCTGGGCGCCTCCCGTCTGGACTTGGTGTTCCACCGCGTGGACGGCGCCCACCAGGCGGTCCGCATCGGCACGGCAGCCGCCACGCGTGACGCCGCCCACCTCACACGCCTGCTCGCGGCACGGCTGGAGACCATCGACGCGGGCTTCGGCATCGAGGCCATGGCGCTCACCGCCAGCCTCACCGCCCCGCTCGATGCCCGCCAATCTCTGTCCGAACTCTGTGCCGACCGGACGCCGGACCTGGCCGCCCTGATCGACACCTTGCTCAACCGCCTGGGCGAGGACTCAGTGTTCCGCGCCGCCCCGGTGGAGAGCGACGTGCCCGAACGCAGCGTGCGCGTGGTGCCGCCGCTGGCGCGCCAGGACGGGCAGAGCTGGCCGGACCGCCTGCCCAGGCCCATCCGCCTGTTCACGCCGCCGCGGCGCATCGAAGCGATGGCCCTGCTGCCGGACCACGCCCCCGCAGCCTTCACCTGGCGCAAGCGGTCCCACCGCGTGCGCCGCGCGGACGGGCCGGAGCGTGTGTTCGGCGAGTGGTGGAAGGACGACAAGGAGATCTGGGCGGTGCGGGATTATTTCGCGGTGGAGGACGAGGCCGGGCAGAGGTTCTGGCTGTTCCGGCGCGGCGACGGCGAGCAGGTGGTGACGGGCGATCTGGCTTGGTTTCTGCACGGTATGTTTGGGTAAGAAAGGCCTTCTTTTTTGAAAAAAAGAAGCAAAAAACTTTTGCTCCCTGTCGGGTGGTTCAGGGCAGACGCGCGACAGCGGAGTCAAAAGTTTTTTGGTTCTTTTTTTCAAAAAAGAACTGCTTGCTTTCTGTAATGTATACAGAACTCCAAACCACCTCCAACTACAGCTTCCTGCGCGGCGCTTCCCACGTGGAAGAGCTGCTCGCTCAAGCCAAGCTGTTCGGCTACGAAGCCATCGCGATCACCGACCGCAACTCGCTGGCCGGCATCGCGCGTGCGCACCAGCGTGCGGACGAGGCCGGGATGCGGCTGATCATCGGTTGCCGGGTGGACCTGCAATGCGGCACGTCCGTGCTGGTGTACCCGACGGACCGTGCGGCCTACGCGCGGCTGTGCCGGTTGCTCAGCATCGGCAAGGGTCGCGCCGGCAAGGGAGCGTGCCGGCTGGAATGGAGCGACCTGGCCGCGCATGGCGAAGGGCTGATCGCGATCCTGCTGTCCGATACGGCGGATGAGAGCCTGCGTGCGAACCTGTTGCGCCTTGCTACAGCTTTCGGCGAGCGTGCCTATTTGGCACTGACGTTGCAACGGCGTCCGGGGGATGCCTTGCGCCTGCACGAGCTTGCGCAGGCGGCACAACAGGCGGGCGTGCCGACCGTGGCTACCAACGACGTGCTGTACCACGACCCTGCCCGGCGGGTGCTGCAGGACGTGGTCACGTGCATACGCGAGGGTTGCACGATCGACGATTCGGGTTTCCGCCGCAACCGGTTCGCCGAACGCCACATGAAGGCGCCCGACGAGATGGCGCGGATGTTCAAGGATTATCCTGAGGCCGTGGCGCGTACGGCAAGGATTGCCGGGCAATGCCGCTTCAACCTGCGCGAGCTGTGCTACCAATATCCGCACGAGACCGAAGCCGACGAGAGTGCACAGGAGCGGCTCGAGCGGCTGACATGGCAAGGCGCAGAGAAGTGCTTCGAGGGCAGCGTGCCCCAAGCCATTGCGACACAGATCGGACGTGAGCTCACCCTGGTTGCGGAGATGCGCTACGCCCCGTACTTCCTGACGGTCTACAACATCGTCAACTTCGCCAAATCGAGAGGCATATTGTGCCAGGGACGTGGCAGCGCGGCCAACTCGGCCGTCTGCTACGTGCTGGGGATCACCGCCATCGATCCGATACAGGCCAACCTCCTGTTCGAACGTTTCCTGAGCGGCGTCCGCCGGGAGCCACCAGACATCGACGTGGATTTTGAGCACGAGCGCCGGGAGGAAGTGATCCAATGGGTCTACGACACGTACGGGCGTGACCGGGCGGCCCTGTGTGCAACGGTCGCACGCTACCGCTCACGCGGCGCGGTGCGCGAGGTCGGCAAGGTTTTCGGCCTGACCGAGGACGTGACCGCGGCGCTGGCCGGCCAGGTGTGGGGGTGGAGCAGCGACGGCGTTGACGAGGAGCATGCCGAGGCGCTGAACCTGAACGTCTCGGACCGGCGACTGCGCATGACGCTGGAGATCGCGCGCGAGCTGATCAACTTTCCACGGCATTTGTCGCAACATCCTGGCGGCTTCGTGCTGACGCAGGACCGTCTCGACACGCTGGTGCCGATAGAACCGGCGGCGATGGACGACCGCCAGGTGATCGAGTGGGACAAGGACGACATCGACTACCTGCAGTTCATGAAGGTGGACGTGCTCGGCTTGGGGATGCTCGGCTGCATGCGGCGGGCGTTCGACCTGCTGGCGGAGCATCGCGGCCTGGCGATCGAGACGATGGCCGACATGCCGAAGGAAGATCCCGCGACGTACCAGATGATCCAGCGTGCGGACACGATCGGCGTGTTCCAAATCGAGAGCCGCGCGCAGATGTCCATGCTGCCGCGCATGAAACCCAAGGAGCTCTACGACCTGACGATCCAGGTGGCGATCGTCCGGCCCGGGCCGATCCAGGGCGACATGGTGCACCCCTATCTGCGCCGCCGGGACAAGTTGGAGGAGCCCGACCTTCCCACCGAGGAGTTGCGCGCCGTGTTGGGCAAGACGCTCGGCGTGCCGCTGTTCCAGGAACAGGCCATGCAGGTGGCCATGGTGTGCGCGGGGTTCAGCGCCACGCAAGCCGACCAGCTGCGGCGTGCGATGGCGACGTTCAAGGTGACAGGTGGCGTCAACAAGTTCCACGCCGAGCTGATCGAGGGCATGGTCGCCCGCAACTACTCCCGGGAGTTCGCCGAGCGCATCTTCAAGCAGATCGAGGGCTTCGGCAGCTACGGCTTTCCCGAGAGCCACGCGGCGAGTTTCGCGCTGATCGCCTACGCCAGCTCCTGGGTGAAGTGCCACCATCCGGACGTGTTCGCGTGCGCGCTGCTGAACGCGCAGCCGATGGGGTTCTACGCCCCCGCGCAGATCGTGCGCGACGCAAGGCTGCACGGCGTGGAGGTCCGGCCCGTGAGCATCAACGACAGCCGCTGGGATTGCACGCTGGAGCCGGGTGGACGGTACTACGCCGTCAGGCTGGGTCTGCGCATGGCGAAAGGCCTGGCGGAGAAAGATGCCGGCCGGCTGGTCGGCCTCAGGCACTGTGCCTACGAGAGCATGACAGATTTTCACCGCCGCACACGGCTGACACCGAGGACTCTCGAACGCCTGGCCGAAGCCGATGCGTTTGCCTGCCTGGGGATCGGCCGGCGCCAGGCGCTCTGGGACGTCAAGGCCCTGGCGGCGTCCGACCTGCCGCTGTTCGGCGGCCGGGAGGATTTTGTGGAGGCGCCGACGGCGCTGGTGCCCATGCGTCCGGGCCGCGAGGTGGTGGAGGATTACCGCAGCACCGGCCTCACGCTCCGCCGCCACCCGCTGAGCTTCCTGCGCGCCGAACTCGTCGAACAGGGCATGGTGCGCGCGGCCGACCTGGAGCACACGCGCGACGGCCGGCGCGTCGCTATCGCCGGCATCGTGCTGGTGCGTCAGAAGCCCGGCAGCGCCAAAGGGGTGATGTTCATCACCATCGAGGACGAGACAGGCCACGCCAACCTTATCGTCTGGCCTGCGGTGTTCGAAGCGCAGCGCCGGCTCATCCTCTCGGCCGGCATGGTAGCCTGCCACGGCAAGCTGCAGCGCGAAGGCAGCGTGATCCACGTGATCGTGGACCGTCTGGAGGACTACTCGGAGATGCTGCGCGGCCTGGGCCAGCGCGACGAGGCGTTCCCGCTACCCACGGGGCGGGGCGATGGGGTGCGGCACGGGGCGACGCCGGACACGCGGGGGATCAAGGTGCCTACGCGTGACTTCAGGTAAGGCAAGGAAGGCCTTCTTTTTTGAAAAAAGAAGCAAAAAACTTTTGTTGCGTTCGCTGTTTCCGCCACCTTGATCTTTCCTGAGAGGCGCGGCGGTTATGCAGGCGTCAGGAGCGAAAGTTTTTTGGCCCTTTTTTCAAAAAAGGACTGCTTGCTTCCTAAACGTGAAAACTCTCCCCACACCCGCACCGCCCCTTCTCGTTCGGGTTGGTGAACGTGAACCCGGCGCTGAGCGACTTCTGCTCGTAATCCATCACCGTCCCGATCAGGAACAGGCTCGCCTTGCGGTCCACAAGCAGCGTCAAATCGTGGTCGCGCACCACCTCGTCGCCCGGCCCGGGCTCTGGCACCCAGCTCATGTCGTAGGCCAGGCCGGAGCAGCCCTTGGTGTTCACGCTGATGCGCAGCAGGCGGCCGTCGCCCTGCGTGTAGAGCGCGCGTAGCCGGGTGGCTGCCGCGTCCGACATCGTCAGCAACGGCGGCAGGGCGCGGCGTGCGCGCGGGGCGGCGGCGGAAACGTTCTGGTCCATGCTGCGGGCTCCTCTCAGAACATGTTCAGCGCGAGCCGCGCTTCTTCGGACATCCGGCTCGGGTCCCACGGCGGGTCCCACACGGTCTCCACGTCGGCCGAGGTCACGCCGGGCACGGCCAGCACCGCGTCGCGCACCTGCACCGGCAGCTCCTGGGCGCTCGGGCAGCCCGGCGCCGTCAGGGTCATCTCCACCTTCACCGCACCAGCGTCGCTGATCTCCACGGCGTAGATCAGGCCGAGCTCGTAGATGTTCACCGGGATCTCCGGATCGTAGATCGTGGCGATCGCGTCCAGTAGCGCCGTCTCTCCCGGCAGCGCGATGGTCTCGCCGTCCGGCGTCCAGGTGCCCACCACGGCGGCTTCGTGCGTCTCGGGTTCACTCACGGGCGGTCTCCTTGCGCTCTTTGGGGGCGCTCTTCGGGGTCGCTTGCAGGGGCGTTTCCAGGAGCGCTATCCAACGCGGCGATCAGGGCCGACCACGGCAGCGTCGCGCATTTCACGCGGCTGCGATACTCGGAAACGCCCGAGAGCGGCTGCAACGTCGGGATTGCCGGGTCGCTGGAGGCGGTGCTGCCCGTCCTGGCGAGCTCGGCAAACTCTTCGGCCAGCGTGCGTATGCCGGCGGCGTCCCGGCCGGCCACCACGTCGGCCATCAGGTCGGCAGAGGCCATGCTGATGGCGCAGCCGCGCGCCTCGAACGCGGCTTCGGCCACGGTGCCGCCCGGCGTGAAGCGCACGCGCACCTCCACCTGGTCGCCGCAGAGCGGGTTCTCGCCGAAGGCGTGGGCGTCACACGGTTCCATCCTATGCATGTGGTGCGGATGCCGGCCGCGCTCCAGGATGATGTTCTGGTAGAGCTCCCGTACATCGTCGAAGGCGGCGGTGCCGCTCACGCGAAGAACCCCTGCACCCGCACCAGCGTGTCGGCCAGCACGTCGATCTCGTCCTGCGTGGTGTAGATGCCGAAGCTGGCGCGCGTGGTGCTGGTCAGACCCAGGCGGCGCATCAGCGGCTCGGCGCAGTGCTGGCCGGCGCGCACGGCGATGCCGTTGCGGTCCAGCAGGGTGGCCACGTCGTGCGCGTGCGCGCCCTCCAGCGTGAAGCTGACCACGCCGCCACGGTCCTGCGCCTGGCCTACGATGCGCAGGCCCTCGATGGCGGACAGGCGCGCCAAGGCGTGGTCGGTCAGCGCCGCCTCGTGCGCGGCGATGGCGCCGAAGCCGATGGCGCTCACGTAGTCGATCGCGGCACCCAGACCGATCACCTCGAGGATCGCCGGCGTGCCCGCCTCGAACTTGGTGGGCCCTGTCGCATATATGGAGCGCTCGAAGCTGACGCTGGAGATCATGTCGCCGCCGCCCATGAACGGCGGCATCGCCTCCAGCAGCGCCTGGCGCGCCCACAGCACGCCCACGCCGGTGGGACCGTAGAGCTTGTGGCCGGTGAAGGCGTAGAAGTCGGCACCCAGCGCCTGCACGTCGACGGCGCGGTGCACCACCGCCTGGCTGCCGTCCACCAGCAGCTGCGCGCCGGCCGCGTGCACCAGTTCGGCCACGCGCCCGATCGGGTTGTACGTGCCCAGCACGTTGCTCATGTGCGTCACGGCCGCCAGCCCGACGCGGCCGTCCGATAGCAGGCGCTCGAACGCGTCGAGGTCCAGCTCGCCGGCGTCGGTGATCGGCGCTACACGCAGCTCGATGCCGTGCGAATCCCGCAGCATCTGCCAGGGCACGATGTTGGCGTGGTGCTCCATCTCTGTCACCAGCACCGCCTGTCCGGGCTTGAGGATGCCACGGCCGTAGCTGTGCGCCACCAGGTTGATGGCCCCGGTGCTGCTGCCGGTGAACACCACTTCCTCGCGCGAGGGCGCGTTGAGCAGGCCGGCGACCTTGTCGCGCACCGCCTCGTAGGCGTCGGACGTGCGTTCGCTCATCCAGTGCAGCCCTCGGTGCACGTTGGCGTACTGCGTCTCCATCGCATGCGTCATAGCGTCGATCACCGCGCGCGGCTTCTGCGCGGAGGCGGCGCTGTCGAGGAAGACGAGCGGCTTGCCGTGCACGCGCTGCGAGAGGATGGGGAAGTCCGCACGCACGCGTGCCACGTCAAACACCGGCGCCAAGCCGGCCAATTTCGGGTCGTAGTTCATCCTTCGTGCACCCACCATCTATCGATGACGCCGTCCAGCACGCTGCGCGCCGCCTCGTCGGCCACCATGTCCAGCGCCTCGCCCAAAAAGGCGCGCACCAGCAGCGCGCGCGCCTGCGCCTGCGGGATGCCGCGGCTGGTCAAGTAGAACAGCTGCTCGGCGTCCAGCTCGCCCACCGTGGCGCCGTGGCTGCACTTCACGTCGTCGGCGAAGATCTCAAGCTGAGGCTTGCAGTCGATCTCGGCGTCCGGCGAGAGCAGCAGCGCCTGGTTCATCTGGTAGCCGTCGGTCTTCTGCGCCTCGCGCGTCACCTCGATCTTGCCCTGGAACACGCCGCGCGCGTGGCCGCCCAGCACGTGCTTGATCGTCTGGCGAGAGGCGCAGTGCGGCGCCTCGTGGCGCATCACGGTGGTGAAGTCGCTGTGCTGCGTGCCGTGCAGGAGCTGCGCCGCGTTGATGGTGGCGTGGCCGCCGGTGCCGTGCAGGCGCACATGGACGTCAGTGCGCGCCGTGCGCCCGCCGATCGAGAGCGTAAAACCGTCATATGTCGCGTTCGTCGCCACGTCGGCGTAAACCGTGGCCAGGTGGAACGCCTTCTTGCCCTCGTTCTGCAGGCGCACATGGGCCAGCGACGCACCCTCGGCCAGCGTGATCTCGGTGACCGGGTTGTGCAGGTACTCCCCCCGGCCGGTGGCAAGCTCGATCAGCGTCAGCCTCGCACCCGCAGCCAGGCGGATGGCGTGGCGCGGGTGGAACGCGATGGCCGTGCCGTGGATGTCGCGCCCGGCACTGACCAGGACGATGCTGCCGGCATCAACGCCTTCGGCAACCTCGATGATGGCGCCGTCCTCGGCCAGCATGGTGTTGAGCGCCACCAGCCGTTCGCGCGCCGGCTGCGCCTGGGTGCCGAAATCCGCGTTGGCGGCGAACGAGCGCACGCTGGCGAGCTGCGGCAGCACCGATTGCGCCGTGCTGAAGCGGCCCTGCACGAACACCAGGCGCGGCGTCCCGGCCAGCGCGCCGAGTTCGGGCAGGTCGTCGTCGCCGGCGAAGCCCGCAGCCTCGGTCAGCGCTTCATGGAAGCGCGCCTCGGCCAGCGGCGTCAGGCTCGTGTAGCGCCAGCTTTCGTCGCGCTGGCTGGGCAGGCCGGACTGCTCGAGGATGTCGCGCGCGGCGCGGCGCGGCGCGGGGTCGCCGGGCAGGCGGCCGGTGAGCCCGTCGTAGCGGGCGAGGAAGCCCGCCGCAGTCGCAGCGCCGCTCATGCCGCCTCCGCGATCACCTGCGCGTAGCCCTGTGCTTCGAGCGCACGCGCCAGGTCCGCCCCGCCGCTGCGCACGATGCGGCCGTGCGCCAGTACGTGCACCGCGTCGGGCACGATGTGGTCCAGCAGGCGCTGATGATGGGTGATCACCAAAGCGGAGAAGCCGGGCGCGCGCAACGCGTTCACGCCGTCACCCACGATCTTCAGCGCGTCGATGTCCAGCCCGCTATCCGTCTCGTCCAGGATCGCGAGCTTCGGCCGCAGCATGGTCATCTGCAGCACCTCGTTGCGCTTCTTCTCGCCGCCGGAGAAGCCCACGTTCACGTTACGCTTGAGCATGTCGTCCGGCATCTGCAGGCGCTTGGCCTCGGCACGGGCCAGCTTGAGGAACTGCGCGGCGTCCAGCTCCGCCTCGCCGCGTGCGCGGCGTATGGCGTTCAACGCCGTGCGCAGGAAGTTCGCGTTGCCCACGCCGGGCAGCTCCACCGGCGCCTGAAACGCCAGGAACAGCCCGGCCTGCGCGCGCGCTTCGGGCTCCATCGCCAGCAGGTCCGCGCCGTCGAACGTCGCGGTGCCGCCCGTGACCGTGAAGTCCACGCGGCCCGAGAGCACGTAGCTCAGCGTGGACTTGCCCGAACCGTTCGGCCCCATGATGGCATGCACCTCGCCGTCCGGCACCACCAGGTCGATGCCGCGCAGGATCGGCTTCTCGCCAATGCTGGCCTGCAGGTTTTTGATCTCTAGCATGGTCTCAGTGTCCGTTCGAAAAATAGCTTAAGGCCGCAGACCAACCTGCATAGAAAGCAGGGAAGGCCTTCTTTTTCGAGAAAAAGAAGCAAAAAACTTTTGTCCGGCTGTCGCGGTTCTATCCCGCAACGCGCGCTACGGGAGCAAAAGTTTTTTGGTTCTTTTTTTCAAAAAAGAACTGCTTGCCTTGCCTGGGCCGTTCCGGATAGCCGCTCAACCCACCGAGCCTTCCAGGGACACGGCCAGCAACTTCTGCGCTTCCACCGCGAACTCCATCGGCAGCTCCTTGAGCACCTCGCGGCAGAAGCCGTTGACGATCAGGCCCACCGCATCTTCCTCGGACAGCCCGCGCTGGCGGCAGTAGAACAGCTGCTCCTCGGCGATCTTCGAGGTGGTGGCCTCGTGCTCCACCTTCGCACCCGGGTTGCGGCACTCGATGTAGGGCACAGTATGGGCGCCGCACAAATCGCCAATGAGCAGGCTGTCGCACTGCGTGTGGTTCCGCGCGCCGGTAGCCTTGGGCAGGATGCGCACCAGCCCGCGATAGGTGTTGTTGCTGTGGCCTGCCGAGATGCCCTTCGAGACGATCGTGCTCGTGGTGTTCTTGCCGATGTGGATCATCTTGGTCCCGGTGTCGGCCTGCTGGTGGTTGTTGGTCAGCGCCACCGAGTAGAACTCGCCGGTGCTGCCCTCGCCCTGCAGCACGCAGGACGGATACTTCCAGGTGATAGCCGAACCGGTCTCCACCTGCGTCCAGCTGATCTTGCTGCGGGCGCCGCGGCACGCGCCACGCTTGGTGACGAAGTTGTAGATGCCGCCGCGGCCCTGCGCGTCGCCTGGATACCAGTTCTGCACCGTGGAGTATTTGATCTTGGCGTCGTCCATCGCCACGAGTTCCACCACGGCTGCGTGGAGCTGGTTTTCGTCGCGCATCGGCGCGGTGCAGCCCTCCAGGTAGCTTACGCTGGCGCCGTCCTCGCACACGATCAGCGTGCGTTCGAACTGCCCGGTGTTCTTCGCATTGATGCGGAAATAGGTGCTCAGTTCCATCGGGCAGGTCACGCCCTTTGGGATGAAGACGAAGCTGCCGTCGGTGAACACGGCCGAGTTCAGGGCGGCGAAGTAGTTGTCGGTCGGCGGCACCACGCTGCCGAGATACTTGCGCACCAGCTCGGGGTGATCCTTCACCGCCTCGCTGATCGGGCAGAAGATCACGCCGGACTTGGCGAGCGTGCTGCGAAACGTGGTCGCCACGGACACGCTGTCGAACACCGCGTCCACCGCCATGGGCGGACGCGCGTCGGCGCCTTCGACGCCCGCAAGGATGGCGCGCTCGCTGACCGGGATGCCCAGCTTCTCGTACATGCGCAGCAGCTCGGGATCCACCTCGTCGAGCGAGGCGGGGCCGGCCTTCTTCTTCGGCGCCGCGTAGTAGAACGCGTCCTGGTAGTCGATCTTCGGAAAGTCGAGCAGCGCCCACACCGGCTCTTCCATGCTCTGCCAGGCAGAGAACGCGGCAAGGCGCCACTCGAGCAGCCACGCCGGCTCGCCCTTGCGCGCGCTGATCAGCCGGACGATGTCCGTGTTGAGCCCGCGCGGGGCGAAATCCATCTCGATATCGGTCTCGAAACCCCACTTGTAGCCGCTCTCGGCAACCAGGTTGACGGTATTGAGGGTCTCGGCAATAGCTGGCATGTCAAATCCTCGAATCGGGTGCGGCAGGCGCGGACGCCGCATGTGGAGCCTGGCCAGGCACGCGGAAGGCGGGTGGCACCACCGCGTTCTCCATGTCGGCCAGCGTGATGGCGCCCAGCGCCGTGCGTATCGCCTGGTTCACCGGGTCCCACCGACCGCGCATCGGGCACAGGCACCCGCTCTCGCAGCCGCCGCCGTCCACGCAGGCGGTCAACGCTATAGGGCCGTCGATTGCGGCGATCACGTCGGACACCGGGATGGCGGACAGCGCCCGGGCGAGCCGGTAGCCGCCGCGCGCACCTCGCTGCGAGGCGACGAGGCCGCTGGCCGCCATCGCCTTCAGCACCTTGGCCACCGTAGGCTCCGGCAGGCCGATGCCCGCTGCAATGCCGGGTGACGTCTGCACGCCATCCTGCTGAGCCAGGCGTACAAGCACGACGACGGCATAGTCAGTGAGCTTGGAAAGACGGAACATGGGCTGCCCTGATTATCGGACCTACAAGGTCCTGATTAGCTGCAAATGCGACCCCGGTGCCTGTCAGTCAAGGGGCGGCGCACGCGCGGGCATGGGCAGCCCGCCTGCAAAAACCTTGATCACGGCAACGGTCGTGCGTCGGGCGCGTTCGTCCCTGCGATCCAACAAGAGGAACATCATGTCCGTAAGATCGCTGGTTCTGGCCGCATGCGTGCTCGCCGCCCCGTTCTCGGCCTCAGCGGCTGGCTGCGTATCCGGTGCCGCCGTCGGCGGCGTAGCCGGGCATGTCGCCGGGCACCACGCTTTAGCGGGCGCCGCGGTGGGTTGCGCAGTAGGGCACCACAAAGCGCACGAGGACGCGAAGAGAGCGCAGGCTGCTCAAGCCGCCCAACCCGCACCGGCCGCGACGCCGCCCAGGTAGGCCGGCACTTCGCCAGCAGCCAACCTACTTCGCTGCGAACAGCTCCGCCGCGCGCGCCTGGACCCGAGCCTGGTAGGACCGGTTCAGCAGCGCCGTGTGGCTGTGGTAATCGCCGATAGCCAGCATCAGGTCACCCCGCCGGGCGCGGCGATACTCCCATAGGATAGCGCCGGCAATGCGTATGGAGAAGCAGCCGTCTTCGGTCAGTCTCGCGCGCACCTCGGCAGGCGGCAGGCCCAGCGCGCGGGCCACCACGGGTATCCACAGCGTGTTGACCTGCATCAGGCCCAGATCGGCCGAGGCGTCCGTGTTGGCGTGGACGGCACCCGGCCAGCCACCTTCCACCGCCTGGATGGAGGGCAGCACCCGCGGCGGGAACCCCCCGATCTGAGCGGCAGCAAGCATGCAGGCGAGGAATGGCACGGCCATGTCCGCGCAATGCCAGTTTTATCTCCGGATGTGAAGCGACTTGGCGGCTACGTGCGAGCGCCTGCAGCGCTGCGGGTGACGAGAGCTTCACGCGACGCCGCTTGCGGGTGGCCGGGCCAGGACGCATTAGAGACACCACCTAGACGCCTGCCAACCAGGAGCAGCCCCGTGACGAAGCCGGACTCCGAGCCCAAAGACGCCGGCTTCACGTTGCTGGAATTGCTCGTGGTGATCGCCATCCTCGGCCTGCTGGTCGCCTTCGTGGCGCCGGCCGCCTTGCGTCAGCTGGGCGGCGCGAAGGCCTCCGTCGCCCGCCAGCAGGTGGAGCGCCTGGGCTCCGTGCTGGACCTCTACAAGCTGGACGTCGGCAGCTACCCGACAACGGAGCAGGGCATCACCTCGCTCGTCTCCAAGCCGTCGGACGTGGAGAACTGGAACGGTCCCTACCTGAAGGGCGACCAGCAGCCCAAGGACCCGTGGAACCATCCGTGGATCTACCGCGAGCCGTCCACGCGCTCCGGACACGACTACGACCTGTGTTCGGCGGGGCCAAGCGGAAAGGGGACGGAGCCGGGCGAGGGGGATGCGGTCTGCAATCCGTAAGGAAGAAAACTTTCGATCGTCCAGCGTACCTCGTTGGAGGTTCGCGAGAACACTGATAAAGGTCTTTTGCTTCCTTCTCGGAAAAGAAAGCCTTTCTACTTATAAAGGCCGGTCCAATATCATTCTACGATTCTACAGAGCTTCACTGTATCAGGCGGACTGAGTCTCATTGCGGAAAGTCAGGGGTAGACGACTCAAGCATTCCCAATCCTTGCCAATCGCAAGCATCGGTTGAGCCAATCGAAGGTCTTCGTTTCGGCAGAATCGAGAAGCCCTCCGATGCGTTGATCGTTTGATGTACCCACGTTGACGTGCGGAACCGCCGGCATCAACTCCCGCCCGCAGACAACCCGGCATTGCGCGCGTCAGAGTAGAAACGGCAGCTCGAATCGCTGCCAGGCATGTATTGCGCGCACCCGATAGCGTTGGCCCGCCCGGGGTCGGGCACCGGAACACGCGGCGGCAGGTCGCCCACGATCGCCTGGCCCAGCGCAACGGCGCCGGCCACCGCGGCCGCGTTCTGGCCGGACGACGCGGCCGTCGCCCGGAACGCGTCACGCGCGCTGTTCCAGACAATCGCCGCCGTCAACAACGCCGCAGGCTTCACTGCCGGCGAGGCGCCCAGCAGGATGCCCATGCCCGGCGCTGTCCGTCCCGTGCCGAACAGGTTCTCCATAGTGATCGCACACGCCACCGCGCCGCCCCGCCGGTCGATCACGGTGAAGCTGGTGGACGCGGGCAAAGCCGGCAGCGCTCCGGTGGTCACCGAGTTCTGCAGCAGCGCCAGCGGGTCCCGCCCCGCGGCACCTGACCGCCAGGTGGCCACCGTGCCGATCGAGACGTCGACCATCGCCTGAGAGACGGTGCCGGTGTGCACGTAGTTCAGGAACGCGGCCGCCGCACCCAGCCCGCCATCGGCCGGCGGCGGCAAAAAGGCTGCCTGGTCGTCGCCGGCCTTCACCACGATGGGGTTGGCCAGCGTGGGCGCGTTGTGGCGCAGGTCGCCCAGCGCCACTGGGCCGCCCGCCAGCCGGCTCGCCTCGGCGAAGCGCTGCGCCATCAGGCCCTGGTAGAGGTCGCCGACACCCACCGTGGCGAGCTGGTTCAGCGTGGCGCCCAAATCGGTCTGCACCAGCCTGGCGCCTTCGCCCAACGGCGTGCCGCCGGGGGCGAACACCGCTGCCGTCGCAGGATCCCCCAGCAGCGGCCCCTGCACCTGGGCCAAGTCGCGCGCCAGCGCCCTGGTGATGGAGAGGCCACCCTGTGCCGCCTGCCGGGCAGGCGCCACCAACTGGCCGAACGGACGCGAGCCGTACTGTGCAGCCAGCAGGTAGAGCCCGCGCGCCATCATCGGCACCGCCGCCGGCCGGTCGCCGGCGTTCACCGCGGGCGACCGCGGTGTGAACATGATGGCCTGCGGTATGCCGTGGCCTGGCGCCCCGGCGCCGGGCTGGTAGGCCAGGCAGGCGCCGCCCGCTCCCAGCGAGGCGCGCGAGGGCAGCGTCGCCGTCAGCATGAAGCCCAGCGTCACCGCCGCGTCGGCCGCGTTGCCGCCGGTGGCCAGCACCTCGCGCGCCGCCAGCGCAGCCAGCGGCTCGTCGGCTGCCACGCCGCCGATGAACCCCTTCAGGTGCTCGCCCGGGTCCAGCGGCCCGCCGAGGATGCTCTTGCTGACCGAGTGAACCGTGGTGTGCACTGTCTCGCACCCGCCGCTGGCCAGCGAGAGGCCGATAGCCACAACCAGTCCTTGCCGTGTCCGGCCGCCCACGCCTGTGCTCACCGGTAAAACCACTCCGCCCCGAACAAGGGTGGTGCAATAACCGCGATGCCGCAGCGGGGCAATCGCACCATTCGCCGGCGCTGGCCTGCGTCCCGGCCCTCAGCTACGGTGCCGGCATCTGCCGCGCCGGCGCGGCCCGGCGTCGGTCACCTCCTGGAACAACGTCATGATCGGCCTGATCACCCAGTTCATCGTGGCTTCGGACCGGCGGGACGAACTGGCCGGCATCCTTGCCGCCGCCAGCAAAGCCATGCCGGGCTGCCTCAGCTACGTCGTCGCCACGGACGACGCGCACGAGGACTCGCTCTGGGTCACCGAGGTTTGGACCGACAGGGCAAGCCACGCCGCGTCGCTCAAATTGACCGCTGTCCAGAAGGCGATGGCGGCCGGCCGGCCGCTCATCAGCGGCATCGGCGCCAGGATCGCCACCCACCCGGTGGCCGACGTCTGAAACCCCTCTCTCAGCCCGCCTCGCCAGCCTGCCACCGCGGTGCTATCCCGCCGCTTCCATTGCACACAGGGCCGCCCGCCATGCGCCACACCCTCCTGCTCGCCACCGCCCTGCTCGCCACCACCCCGGCCCTCGCCGCCGAGCCCGCCTTCACCGCGGACCAGCGCGCCCAGATTGTCCAGGTCGTGCGCGAGGCGCTGAAGTCAGACCCCTCTATCCTGCGCGACGCCGTCGTCGCGCTACGCGCCGACTCGGAGGCGCACGAGAAAGCCGACACCACCTCCCGCATCGCCGCTAACGCCGCCGTGCTCACCGCCAGCCCGGCCGACCCCGTGGCCGGCAACCCGCATGGCGACGTGACGCTGGTGGAGTTCTACGACCCGCGCTGCCAGTACTGCCGCCGCATGCTGCCAGACATCGACACGCTGCTGAAGTCGGACCCCGGCATCCGCGTCGTCTACAAGGCCATCCCGGTGCTGGGCCCGGCCAGCGTAATGGAATCCCGCGCCATCCTGGCGGCAGGGCGCCAGGATGGCGCGCTGAAGATGCAGGCGGCCCTCATGCGCAACCCCGCCCAGCCGGACGACGCGATGATCCGCGACACGGCGCGCAGCCTGGGGCTCGACCCTGCGCGCCTGACCGCCGACATGAAGAGCCCGGCCGTCAGCCAGCAGATCGACGCCAACCTGGCGCTCGCGCAGCAGATGAAGGTGGAAGGCACGCCCGTGTGGATCATCGGCGGGGATTTCATCCCCGGCGCGGTGAGCCAGGGGGCGCTGGAGGAGGCTATCGCTGCGGCTCGGCATAAGGGGTAAGGCAGCAAGAAAGGCCCTCTTTTTCGAGAAAAAGAAGCAAAAAGCTTTTGTCTGTTGGGCTCGCCTCGCCTGCCGACTTGCGGCCTCTAGTGGACGTTGACGCTGACGGTTTTGATTGCCGCGCTTGGGTCCAGGCGTACCGCCTGTTCCACCTGCCCGGGCTCGGCGCCGTCGTCCACGATCGCCTGCGCCACCTCGTGGCCGGAAGCCGCAGCCTGCTCCGGCGAGTCGCTGGCGGGCACCAGGCTCGTCACGGTGAACAGCACGTCGCGCTT
Source organism: uncultured Acetobacteraceae bacterium (assembly GCA_964242595.1). Lineage (GTDB taxonomy): Bacteria > Pseudomonadota > Alphaproteobacteria > Acetobacterales > Acetobacteraceae > BOG-908. The sequence continues at coordinate 53,601 of CAXTBC010000003.1, forward strand.
GCGGGCCAGCGCGCGGGTCACCACGGCGGCCAGCTTATCGCGATAGGCCGGCTCGGGCGTGGTGTAGCGGATGGTCACCAGGGCGGGCGGCGGCGGCGGCGCGGGGCGCGCCGCACGCGGCGGGGGCGGTTGGCCTGCCCTCGCGTCGAAGTCGCGCTGGTCCACCAGGTGGCAGCCGGACAGTGCCAGGGCGGCCAGCAGCCCGGCAGCAGCGCGGCGACAGTAGACAGGAACGTGGATGGGGCGGGCTGACATGGCCGGGAACGTTGCAGACCTGCCGGACGGCCGCAACACGGCCGCCCTAACCGGGCGCGACGCCGGGCCGGACGCTGTCGGACCGCAGGACGCGGCGCTGGACCCTGGTGGGTTGCCGGCGATGGCGGCCAGCCTGCGCCAGGCCTCCCAAGGCCAGGGCAGCCGCCTCTGCCTCGCCGCTGCCCAGCTTGCGAGCCGCCACCTCCGCTACGACGCAGCCGACCCGCTCTGGCCGGACCGCGACCGGGTGGCCGTCGACACCGCGCTCCCGCGCCTCGCCCAGGCGCTCGAAACGCTGTCCGGCACGCCAGGGCTGTGCGCGACGCCAGGACCGGCGGTGGGTGCCGGGGCGGGCCTGGCGTTGGCAGAACGCATGCTGGCGGCGCGTTTTGGCCGTTCGCTGGTGGACCACCGCGCCTGGGTGCTGTGCAGCGGCCACGCTTTGGCCACCGGGCCGGTGCAGGAAGCTGCCTGGCTGGCCGGCGCCTGGCGTCTCGGCCGGCTCAGCGTGCTGGCCGAGGCCGAGGACGACGCACCTGCCGGCCTGGCCGGCTTCGCCGCCAACGGCTGGGCGGTCCGCCACGCCTGCGCGGACGATCCCGTGGAAGTGGCGGCTTGCCTGTCCGCCGCGCTGCGTTCGCAGAAACCCACGCTGGTCATCTGCGGCGGGCCCATCCCGCCCGACGTGCCGGAAGTCACCCTGCGGCACGGGCCGGACCTATGGGCCGCCTGCGGGAGCCGCCTGGCCGGCGTCCGGCGGGGCTGGCTGAAGCGGCTGGCCCGCCATGCTAGCCGGCAGGACTTCGAGGCCGCCTGTGCCGGCCGCCTCCCGCCGCGCTGGTACGCACCGCTTTCCGAACCGCCGGCGCCGGCCCAGCCCGCTGCCGCCACGGCGCACACGGCCAGGGCAGCGGCCGTCTCCCTGCACGCCACCCTACCGGAGCTGGCGATCCTGCCCGGCGACCCCGCCTGGCCCCAGCCCCCCGGCCAGTCGGAGCCGCCCGCCGCCGCGCACGCCGCAGGCAGTCGGCCGCGCACCGGGCATAGTGCAACCAGCCGGCTGGTTGCCGGGCATGGTGCGGGCAGCCCGCTTGCCGCCGGGCACGCTGCAGGCAGCCGGCTTGCAGCCGGCTTGGGCGGCGTGCTGCTCGGCGCAGCGCTGCACGGCGGCGTAGTGCCGTTGGCCGCGCCGCCTGCCGAAGATGCCGACGCGGTGCTGCCCGCCTTGCGCGCCGCCGCCCAGGCGGGCATCCGCCTGCTGCAGATGCTGGTCGAACCCGCGGCCACGGACCTGCCGGCGGCGGCCGCCGCTGCCGCCCGGCGTGCCGGCCTGCGCGCCACGCCCAACCTGTTCGTCTTCCGCCCGGCCGACGCCACCGAGACGCTCGAGTGCCTGGAGCTGGCCATCAGGCGCACCACCGGTCCCAGCGTGCTGCTGCTCGCCGCTTCACCCCGCCCGGCACTCGCCGAGCGGCCAGCGCGCACGCGCTCGGCCCGTGGCGGCTACGTCGCGGCCGAGGCGACGGGCCAGCGCGCGGTCACCCTGGTCGCCAGCGGCCCGGAACTGGAGGCTACGCTGCAGGCGCGCGCGCTGCTCGCCCGTGACGGCATCGCGGCGGCCGTCGTCTCCCTGCCGTGCTGGAACCTGTTCGCCCTCCAGGACGCGGCGTGGTGCGCCCAGGTGCTGGGCCGTGCCCCACGGATCGCCATCGAGCCTGGCGGCGGGTTCGGCTGGGAGCGCTGGCTGGGGCCGGACGGCCTCGTGCTCCCCAATGCCGCCGAGGCCCAGGCCGCAGCCTGGACGTCCCCGGGTGACGACGCACAGGCGATGGCAGACATGGTTGCAGATCACCTCTGTTCGCAAACGGTCTGGACAGGTGCCCCGCTTACCTAGAGAAACGATGCCAATGTTGCTGCCGGGTCTGTCTAAGGGCCGGGCGCCGCAAGGCTTTCTCAAGCAAAATCTACAGGAGACAATCAAAACATGGCAGTCAGGATCGCGATCAACGGGTTCGGCCGCATTGGCCGGCTGGTACTGCGCGCCATGGTGCAGAGCGGTCGCACGGACGTCGAGCCCGTCGCGATCAACGACCTGGGCAGCGTGGAGGCCAACGCCCATCTGTTCCGCTACGACAGCGTTCACGGCCGCTTCCCCGGCGAGGTGGTCGTCGAGGGCGACAGCATCACCATCCGCCATCAGGGGCGCGTTTGGGGCCCCATCAAGGTCTCGGCTGAACGCGACCCGTCCCGCGTTCCCTACCAGGGCGTTGACGTGGCAATGGAGTGCACGGGCCTGTTCACCAGCAAGCAGGCCGCCTCCGCCCTGCTCGCCGCCGGCGCGCGCCGCGTTTTGGTCTCCGCCCCGGCCGACGGCGTGGACGCCACCGTGGTGTTCGGCGTGAACCAGGCGGTGCTGACGCCGGAGATGACGGTGGTGAGCAACGCGAGCTGCACCACCAACTGCCTCGCCCCGATGGCCAAGGTGCTGCACGAGGGTTTCGGCATCGAGCGCGGTTACATGGTGACCATCCACAGCTACACCGGCGACCAGAAGACGGTGGACACCCTCCACAAGGACCTCCACCGCGCCCGCGCCGCCGCCATGTCGATGATCCCGACCAGCACGGGCGCCGCCAAGGCGCTGGGCCTTGTGCTGCCGGAGCTGGCGGGCAAGCTGGACGGCACCTCGATCCGGGTGCCCACGCCCAACGTGTCCCTGGTGTCGCTGGACGCCAACCTGGCGCGGCCGGCCGACGTGGCGGCCGTGAACGCCCTGTTCAAGGCGGCGGCACGGGGCCCGATGGCCGGCATCCTGGATTACAACACGGAGAAGCTGGTCAGCACCGACTTCAACGGCGTGGCCGCGAGCTGCACGTTCGACGCCACGCAGACGGCTTCGGTGGATGGCGGCAAGATGGTGCGGGTGGCCGGGTGGTACGACAACGAGTGGGGCTTCTCGTCGCGGATGTCGGACACGGCTGCGCTTTGGGGCGCGATGGAGTAAGCAGGCAAGGCCTTCTTTCTTGAAAGAAAGAAGCAAAGAACTTTTGCCCCGTGGCGCGCGCTTCCGGAGAAGTCCGCGACAGCACGGATAAAAGTTTTTTGGTTCTTTTTTTCAAAAAAGAACTCGTTCTTCCTCAGGAGCCGCAATGTTCAAGACCCTCGACGGCATAGACGTCACCAACAAGCGTGTCCTGCTCCGCGCCGACCTCAATGTGCCCGTCCGCAACGGCCAGATCACCGACCTCACCCGTATCGAACGCCTCTCGCCCACCATACGCGAGCTCGCCGAGGCCGGCGCGCGCGTCATCGTTGTCAGCCATTTCGACCGCCCCGGCGGCCAGCGCGTGGAGACCATGTCGCTGCGCCCCGTCTCTGCCGCGCTGCGCGACGTGCTGGGCCGCGACGTGTTCTTCGCCGACGACTGCGTGGGCCCGGTGGCCGAGGACGCGGTCGGCCGGCTTGAGGCAGGCCAGGTGCTGGTGCTGGAGAACACCCGCTTCCACGCCGGCGAGGAGGAGAACGACCCGGAGATGGCCCGCGCCTTGGCCGGCCTGGCCGACATCTACGTCAACGACGCCTTCTCCGCCGCCCACCGCGCCCACGCCAGCACCGAGGGCGTGGCACGGCATCTGCCCAGCCACGCCGGCCGGCTGATGCAGCGCGAGCTCGAGGCGCTGACCGCGGCGCTGGAACACCCCGAGCGCCCGGTGGGCGCCATCGTCGGTGGCGCCAAGGTCTCCACCAAGCTGGCGCTGCTCGGCAACATGATGGGCCGGGTAGACGTGCTGGTGATCGGCGGCGCCATGGCCAACACCTTCCTCGCCGCGCAGGGTATCGCCGTCGGCCGCTCCCTGCAGGAGCCGGACATGCACCAGACGGCGCGCGACATCCTGGCCCAGGCAAAGGCCGGCGGCTGCGAGATCATCCTGCCCGTCGATGCCGTGACCGCCACCGAGTTCCGCGCCAACCCGGCCACCCAGGTGGTGCCGATCGGCGCCGTGCCGGCCGACGCGATGATCCTCGATTTGGGCCCGCAGACCGTGGCGCTGATCCGCGCGCGCCTGCCCGGCCTGCGCACGCTGGTGTGGAACGGCCCGCTCGGCGCCTTCGAGACGCCGCCCTTCGATGCCGCCACCATGGCGCTGGCTCATGCCGTGGCCGCCGCCACCTCGGCCGGCCACCTGCGCTCGGTCGCCGGCGGCGGCGACACGGTGGCCGCCCTGCGCCAGGCCGGCGTGGCGGAGCAAATGAGCTACGTCTCGACTGCCGGCGGTGCCTTTTTGGAGTGGCTTGAGGGTAAGATGCTTCCCGGCATCCTGGCACTGCAGTCGCTCGACGGCGTGGTCGTGCCCGCCTGACGCGCCGGTAGGCCGCCGGCTGACCGGCCCGGCAGGTTTGTAACACTTATCACTTTTGTCATTTTTTGTTGATCGGAGTGGCAGGAAGCCGCATGGTCTCGCCATGGACAAGATCACGTCACATCCACGACGGCGGCTGACGGCATCTGGCGTTTTGGCCGGCTTGGCCCTCCTGCTCGGCGCAGCCGGATCCGAGCAGATGCAGATGCAAATTGGCGGCTTAGGGACGCTGGCCCAATCGGAACCGACGCCTGCCAAGGCGCTCACCTTTCAGAACACTATGTACCAGGCTGCACCCGTGCCCGACCAGGACGTAGAAGGTCCGCCCAGCCCGGTCCGAACGGAAGCGCAGCTGTCGCCGGCGTTCCTCTCGCCAAGCTCGCTTTACCAGGGTGACGGCTATGCCTACGGGTCTAGCCAGCAAGGCACGCTGGATCGCAAGAAAACCGGCGCTGCGGGACTTGGACTGAGCGTTCCGGTTAGTCAGTAAGGAAGATTGGGGCCTACCCCAAACCCCGCTGGGGCCTTGAGGCCCCAGACCCCCATCTACGTAGAATCTCTTATCAAAGATTCTAAGCACAAGTCCGTAGCGGGCCGGCGCCGCTAGCGCCATTGGTCCGAGCCTGCGGCGCCGGGGGGCAGAGCCCCTGGCCTTCCTGCCTTACACTCGCTCGCTCACCGCGATCGCCACCTTGCACCCAGCCTTGATCACGCCAGCCAAAACCCGGTAGCCCGGCGTCAGCTCGGCCTCGTGCTCCAGCCCGATGTCGCGGTGTTGGAGCTCCTCGGCCCTGAACGCCTCGATGGTTTCCCGCAGCTCCGGCTCCTCCTCGCCCAAATCGGTCACCTGCGCGCGGTAGTGCTCGTCGATCGCCTCTTCCACGGCCACCGTGCACGCCATGGCCGCCCGCTCGCCCATCGCCGCCGTCACCGCGCCCAGGGCGTAACCGGCCAGGTGCCACAGCGGCAGCAGCGCCGTCGGCCGTACCCGCCGCTCGGCGATCAGCCGGGCAAACGTGTCCAGGTGGTGCTGCTCCTGCGCCTGCATGTGCCGCAGGATGTCGCCCTTCTCGCCGCGGCCCAGCACCGAAAGCTGGCCCTGGTAGATACGTTGCGCGCCGTACTCGCCGGCATGGTCCACGCGCACGATCCGCTCCAGCCTGGTGCGCGAGGGTACGTCGCCCGGAAGTGGCCCTGGATGTTTCATGCTGCCGATCCTCTCCTGCTGGCCTGCAGCAAGATGGCGAGTCCGGCGGAGATCGCCAGGGCGTAGGCCAGCCCCATCTGCGTCATCGATACGGGCAGGCCGGGGATCAGGAAGTCGGGGTCCTCGCACGGCTTGGCCGGCCGCGCGGGCATCGCGGCGATGCGCTGCGCCGTGGTCAGGCCGCTCAGGTTCGGCACGGTGCATTCCGGCAACGGGTCCGGCCACCAGTGCTGCTCCACGCCGGCATGGACCAAAGAGAGTCCTGCGCCGCCCAGCATCACCACGGCCACGAGCCACAGCACGAGCCGCCCCGGCGTGCGGGGCAGCAGCGCCGCCCCCAGCGCCAGCATCGCCCCGACCACGTAGGGCCAGCGCTCCAGCAGGCAGAACGCACACGGCACCAGGCCCAGGAAGCGCTCGGACCCGCGGGCCACAACCACGGCCAGCGTGCAGGCGACCAGGGCAGCTACCGCGATCCGGCGATGCTGCGAGGCATGGACCGTCACGCCGCCCCGCTCAGGGCGCCCAGTGCGGGCCGATCCAGAGGCCCCCACGCCAATGACCGGGCACGAAGTTCGCGTAGCCCGGTTGGGTGGCGATCCAGTGGCGATGCACCCACACGTAGCGCGCCAGCCGGGGACGCCACTGCCAGTGGCCGGGCTCCAGGACGAAACGCTCCGGCGGCCCGGGCGGCGGCGGCGGCGGCGGTCCCGCTTCGGGAGGGGCCGACGGAAAAGCCGGCTGCGCGGCTGCCGGCAGCACGGCGCCGCAGGCCAGCAGCAAAGTCAGGGCAGTCGCGGTCGGGCGCAATTTCATCGATGTGTCTTTCCGTTCTGAGCCTGATTTTAATGGCGGGGCGGCAGTTACCTCGTGACGTCCGTTACATGAAAGGGCGGACAGGCAGGCAAGCAGTCCTTTTCTGAAAACAAACCGATGAGTTTTGCCTTCCGCATTCAAAACAGCCGGACATCGCAAGATGGACCAAGGCCGCTGCCCCAGCGAAAGAACAAAGCCTTTTGCTTCTTTCTGCAAAAAAGAAGGCCTTGCTTCCTTAGTAATGCGGCCGGACTACGCCCTCACCAGCCCCGCCATCGGCTGCGCGTCCAGGCTTCCCGGCAGCACCCGCTCCATGGCGCTCCCAGGCAGCCGCATGTGCTCCACCAGCACGCCCTTGATCACGCTGCGCAGGTCCGTCGTCGGCGCCAGGTCACGGTTCTCGAACAGCTTGCCGCTGCCAAGCCCTGGCCAGTCCGCGCGCACCCTGCCGCCGGGCACCGCCCCGCCTAGCACCAGGGCCGCGCCGGCCGTGCCGTGGTCCGTGCCGCCTGTGCCGTTCACGTGCACCGTGCGGCCGAACTCGGTGACGGCCAGCACCACCGTCTGGCTCCACGCCGCCCCGAGCGCAGCCTTTAGCGCCGCCAGCCCGGCATCCAGCTGGCCGAGCGCGGTGGCGATCTGCCTGTCCTGTCCGGCATGGGTGTCCCAGCCGCCGATCTCCAGCACCGCCACGCGCGGTCCGTTGGCTTGCGCCAGCAGTCGTCCTGCCGAGCCGGCCAGCACCTCGAAGCTGCGGTCGTGCTTCGGGTCGGCCGCCTGGCCACTCAGCGCCGAGGCGGCAAAGCCGCGTTGCTTCAGCCCCTCCGCCATCGCTGGGCCCACGACCGGATCGCGCGCGCTCATGATCAGCAGCCTCTGGTAGAGGTCCGCCGTAGGCTGGGCGAAATGGTCCGGCGCCCACGCCTCCACCGCCGTCGGCCCGCGCAGCAGCAGCGGCGCCGACAGGCCCACGGAGAGCGCCAGCTCGCGCCCGCTGGCCGGCATCAGCCCCACCGCGCGGTTCAGCCAGCCGCTGTGCAGCCGCTGATCCGCGCCGCTCTCCAGGCAGTCCTGCGCCTCGAAATGGCTGCGGCTGCGGTAGTGCCCGGCCACCGCGTGCAAAAGCGTCACCTCGCCGGCGGCGTACATCGCGTGCACCTGCGGCAAGGCCGGGTGCAGGCCGTACATGCCGCCCAGGTCGAGCACGCCGCCGGGCTGGCCCGGCGCCGGCAGGGCCAGCTTGCCGCGCAGGCCAGCAAACGCCGGGTCGCCGTAGGGCTGCACCGTGGACAGGCCGTCCATGGCGCCGCGCATCAGCACCACCACCAGGCGGTGGTCCGTCATCGGGGCGGCCAGCGCCATCGAGGTGCGGCCCAGCGTGACGGCCGCCGTCAGCCCCAGCAGGGCCTGGCGGCGGGACAACCGGAAGCGATCCGGGCAAAGCGTGTCGGTCATCTCAGCGCCTCTGGTATTCGGGGGAGGACAGCAGCAGCGTCAGCCCGTCGCGACGCGAGCCGGCCTGCCTGACCTGGGTGAGGGTCGTCTGGCTTAGCAACGGCCCGAGGCTCGTGTGCGCCAGCTGCTCGGGGTCGATGGCCGCCAGCTTGCCGGCGATCTGGTAGCTGAAATCCACCCGCTGCAGCATGGCCTCCGGCCCGGACCAGTCCACCGCCCTGTCCGGCCAGCCGATCGGGAACGGCGCCTCGAACACCGGCTGCCCCAGCCCGCCCACCAGCCCGGGCAGGTTGGGCACCAGGTCCGGCGTGGCGCCCACGGCGCGCAGGCAGCCCACCACGTAGTCCTGCGGCGCGCGCAGCTTGGCAGCTGGCACCCAGGCGCCCGGCAACTCGACCAGCGCGGCCGAGGCCGCACCCAGGTCGCCCTGCGTGTCGCGCAGCACCGCCTCCAGCCGCGCTACTTCGCCGGGTGGCGGCTCGTCGGCCACGAAGTGCCGGCACAATTTGTCCGCCAGGTGACGGTAGGTGGCTGGGTGGGTGCCCAGCCACGCTAACAGCTCCACGCCTCCCGTCTCGCCGGCCGGCCAGCTCCGCCCCATCACGTCGATCTCGCCCGGCTCGTGCATCTCCGGCTTGAAGCGGAAACCCAGCGGCGGGTGCCTGCCGTCGAACGACCAGCCGGTAAGCACGCGGGCGAAGTTCGTCACGTCGGCCTGGGAGTAGCCGGACGCCGGCGTCACCGTGTGCAGCTCCAGGCACTCGCGCGCCAGGTTCTCGTTCAGCCCGGCGTGCCGCCGTTGTCCCGCCAGGCTGTCGGGCCCGGCCGACTGCCCCTGGTTGAGGTAGTTGAGCATCGCCGGGTGCCGCATCACCGCCAGCAGCATGTCGGCGAAGCGCCCGGTCACGTGCGGCCGGATCGCCTCGCGTATGTAGGCGCCGCCGCAGGCCGCGGTCACCTGCGAGCGGGCCGCGATGGTGAAGTGGTTGGCCCAGAACCATACCAGCCGCTCGCGGTACGGCGTGTCGGTCGTCAGCGCGCGGTCCAGCAGCGCCCGGCTCTCGTGCCCCCGAACAGCGCCCACCGGGTGCGGGCTGGTCAGGATGTCGGGGTTCAGCCCCGGTACGTTCAGCGGGGGCACGTTCAGCGGCGGCTGGCCCCTGGTCGGCTGGCCGTCCTTCAGCCCCTCCGCATGGCTCATCTGCTGCTGGGCCACCAGCTCCAGCCCGGCCGCGGTGTCCGGCAGCCCGTCGGACGGGGTGGTGTCCGGCCCTTCGAGCTGCGCGCGCAGCCAGGCGCGCGGGTCCGCGGGCAAGGGATCCTGAGGACGGCGGCCGAGGCCGAACCGGTTCATGGCGACAAAAACTGCGGTGTCCATGCATGGCGGCATAGCACCGGCCCATGTTACCCGCAGTGACGAAGTGTATGGCGTCCGTGGCCGCCACGGCCACATGCACGCCATGACACCGAATTTCATCGCCACGCGCCATGCCGGCCTGGCCGCCCTGGCCGCCTGCACCCCGACGCTGGGACACGCCTATGCAAGCGGCCGCAACACCGAGGCGGCGTCCGGCGCTCCACCCACCACCTCGCAGCTCTCGCCCTACCTGCGCCACCGGCTGGTGCTCGAGCAGGAGGCCGTTGCAGCCGCGCTGGACGGCCATGGCGGCGCCGCGGCGGAAAAGTTCGTCCAGGAAGTCTTCTGGCGGAGCTACTTCAAGGGCCACCTCGAGACCCGCCCCTGGCTGTGGACGGACTACCTGGCCCAGCTCGGCGCGGCGCAGGCCAAGCTCGCCGCCAACCCTGGCCTGCGCCTGGCCTACGCGCAGGCGGCCGAGGGCCGAACCGGCATCGACGGCTTCGACGACTGGGCGCGCGCGCTCGGCACGGAGAACTGGCTGCACAACCACGCCCGGATGTGGTTCGCCTCCATCTGGATCTTCACCCTGCGCCTGCCCTGGGTGCTGGGCGCGGACCTGTTCATGCGGCACCTGCTGGACGGCGACCCGGCCAGCAACACGCTCTCCTGGCGCTGGGTGGCCGGCCTGCACACGCGCGGCAAGCCCTACGCCGCCCGCGCCGAGAACATCCGCCGCTACACGGAAGGCCGTTACGCGCCCAGCGGCCTCAACGAGACGCCCGAACCGCTCGACGAGCCGCAAGGCCCGCCGGCGGTGCCGCCGCCAAGGCCCGTCGCCGTCCCGGCCGGCGAGGCGGCGCTGCTGCTCCATCTGGAGGACCTGCACCCGGAAAGCCTCGATCTCGGCCCCGCCAGGGTGGTCCGCGTCGTTCCCGTTCTCGCCCACGCCCCAGACGCGGCCGCCGCCGTGCGCCGGGCGGACGAGGCCGCCATGGCCGACGCCGTGTCCCGCGCCACCGCCCGTTTCGGCTGCCCCGCCGCGCCGGACGAAGGCGGCCTGCCCGCCGTTACCGCCTACGCCCCGGTAGGCCCCTCGGCCGCCGCCTTGCCGCCGTGCGCCACGATACTGAGGCCCTGGGACGCCGCCACCTGGCCCCGCAGCACCGCCGGCTTCTTCAAGGTGAAGACCGCGATCCCCACCATCCTGAAAGGCCTCCGATAGGCGGTTCAAGAAGCTCCGCGACAGCACAGACAAAAGCTTTTTGCTTCTTTTTCTCGAAAAAGAAGGCCTTCCTGCCTTTCCTTAAACACCCGCCCCGCTTGCAAAAACTTCCGCTTTCCCGCATCTCCCCTCAGTCAACCACACCCAGCTCATGCGCAGACGCGCGGGAGGTCCCGTCAGCGTCCGTCATGGCATGGAGGCCACCCGTGTCCGCCACCGACCTCAACAAGCTACGCAACATCGGCATCACCGCCCACATCGACGCGGGCAAGACGACGACGACCGAGCGTATCTTGTACTACACGGGCGTCTCCCACCGCATCGGCGAGGTCCATGACGGCAACACCACGACCGACTACATGGAGCAGGAGCGCGAGCGCGGCATCACCATCACGTCGGCCGCCGTCACCTGCGAGTGGAAAGACCACCGCATCAACATCATCGACACGCCCGGCCATATCGATTTCAACATCGAGGTGAACCGCTCGCTGCGCGTGCTCGACGGCGCCATCTTCATCATCGAAGGGGTGGCCGGCGTGCAGCCGCAGTCGGAGACCAACTGGCGCCTGGCCGACCGCTACAACGTGCCGCGCATCATCTTCATCAACAAGCTCGACCGCACCGGCGCCGACTTCTACCGCGCCTTCGACACGCTCAAGGAGAAGCTCGACATCGTGGCGCTGCCGCTGCAGCTGCCCATCGGCATCGAGGACACCTTCGTCGGCGTCGTCGATCTGGTCGAGATGAAGGCCATCGTCTGGGAAGGCGGCGAGCTGGGTGCGAAGTTCCACGACGAGGAGATCCCTGCCGAGCTGATGGAGAAGGCGAAGGAGTATCGCCAGCTCCTGCTCGACACGGCGGTGTCCGTCGATACCGTTGCCATGGAGGAATACTTTGAGAAGGGCGACGTGGACGTTGCCACGCTCAAGGCCTGCATCAAGAAGGGTGCGATCAGCGGCGAGTTCCGCCCCGTGCTGTGCGGCACCGCGTTCAAGAACAAGGGCGTTCAGCCGCTGCTCGACGCGGTGCTGGACTACCTGCCGTCCCCGGTCGACGTGCCCGGCATCAAGGTGGCCGCCGAGGAGGGCGTGGAAGAGCGCATCGACGACGACCGCCGGGTGATCCCTGCCAACCCGACGGCACCCTTCGCCGGCCTGGCGTTCAAGATCATCAACGACAAATACGGCACGCTGACCTTCGTGCGCGTCTACGCCGGCACCCTCAAGCAGGGCGACATGGTGCAGAACACCACCAAGGACCACCGCGAGCGTATCGGCCGCATGTTCCAGATGCACGCCGACAAGCGCGCCGAGATCAAGGAAGTGTTCGCCGGCGACATCGCCGCCTTCGTTGGCCTGAAGGACACCGGCACCGGCGACACGCTGGCCAGCAACGACGACCCGGTGATCCTGGAGCGCATGGCGTTCCCGGTGCCGGTGATCGACATCAGCGTGGAGCCCAAGACCAAGGACGGCGTGGAGAAGATGACGCTCGGCCTGCAGAAGCTGGCCGGCGAGGATCCCAGCCTGCGCCTGAAGACCGACCAGGAGACTGGCCAGACCATCCTGTCCGGCATGGGCGAGCTACACCTGGAAATCATCATCGACCGCCTGCGCCGTGAGTATGGCGTGGACGCCAACGTGGGCGCGCCGCAGGTGGCCTACCGCGAGACGATCAGCAAGAGCCACACCGAGACCTACACCCACAAGAAGCAGTCCGGCGGCTCGGGCCAGTACGCCGAGGTCAAGGTCGTCTTCGAGCCGCTGGAGCGCAACGCCGGCATCGAGTTCGAGAACAAGGTGGTGGGCGGCACGGTGCCCAAGGAGTACATCCCGGCTGTGGAGAAGGGCATCCGCGTGCAGGCCGACACCGGCGTGCTTGCTGGCTTCCAGACGGTGGACTTCCGCTACACGCTGATCGACGGCAAGTACCACGACGTGGACTCCTCGGCGCTCGCCTTCGAGATCGCGTCCAAGGCCTGCTTCCGCGAGGGCATGAAGAAGGCTGGTCCGGTGATCCTGGAGCCGATCATGGACGTGGAGTGCACCACGCCGCAGGACCACGTGGGCGACGTTGTGGGCGACCTGAACCGCCGCCGCGGCATGATCCAGAACCAGGAGAGCTCTGGCAGCACCGTGATCGTGCGCGCGCACGTGCCGCTGAAGGAGATGTTCGGCTACATCTCCCACCTGCGCAGCATGACGAAGGGCCGCGCGTCGTTCACCATGCAGTTCCATCACTACGATCCGGTGCCCCGCAACGTGGCCGACGAGATCATGGCAAAGAGCGCGTAAAGGGAAGGAAGGCCTTCTTTTTCAAGAAAAAGAAGCAAAAAGCTTTTATCCATTGGGCGCGGCTCTCTCCGGGCACACCCGACAGGGAGCAAAAGTTTTTTGGTTCTTTTTCTCGAAAAAGAACTGCTTTCTTACTTTTTACAGGACTTCCACCGCTGACCCTCCTTCTTAACCTAGTCTGGGTCTTCCTCGGCGGCTTCGTGATGGCCGTAGCCTGGTTCCTCGCCGGCCTGCTGGCGGCCATCAGCATCATCGGCCTGCCCTGGGCACGCGCCTGCTTCAACATCGCCCTGTTCTCGCTTTGGCCGTTCGGGCGTGAGGCGGTTAGCCGGCGCGAGCTGACAGGGCGCGAGGATCTGGGCACCGGGCCGCTCGGCCTGGTCGGCAACATCCTCTGGCTCGTCGTCTTCGGCGTGTGGCTGGCGATCGGCCACGTTGTGGCCGCCGTGGCCTGCGCCGTCACCATCATCGGCATCCCGTTCGCCATCCAGCACCTCAAGCTGGCCAGCATCGGCCTGGCGCCGGTCGGGATGGCCGTGGTGGACCGTTCCGCGCTCTACCCGCGCCGCTGACCGCCCAGCTTCAGACGGTCGGCGATCAGGAACGCCGCGCCGTCACGCTGGGTGAACACCGTGACGGCTGCTACCCGGCGCGGCTGCGCCAGGGCCGGCGCGAAATGCGCCTGCGCGGCGGGCAGCAGCCGCGCCATAGCCGGCGCCGCCAACCTGCCGGACAGCGTCATGTGGAACCGCCACTCCTGCATCACATAAGGATAGCCCCAGCGCAGCAGCAGGGCATCCTGTGCCGGCGACAACCCCGGAGCACGGCGCATCGCGAGCTCGGCCGCACCGGCCGAGAGTCGGTGAGCGTCGGTGCCGGCAACACAGGCATCCGCCAGCTTGTGCAGGGCAGGGCAGGGTGCCTGCAGCCCGAGCGCGATGAAGCCGGACATGTCGGTGACCCGCAACGGCGGCAGCTCGAAGGGCACGGCCGCGTCCGCCACCGCTTCGGCGACGGCGATGAACTCCTCCCACCCCGTAGCCAGGCGCATCGGCGGCCGCAACGTCGCGTGGAACCCGTAGACGCGCGGTGCGGCCGTTGCCTCGGCCAGGCCGTCCACGGCCGGTTGGGCTAGCGCAGCGCCTAGCTCTGCGTCACGGCCCAGCCACGTAGCCCCGGCGTTCGCCAGCGGGTCGTCCTGGTCGGGGGCCCAGTAGAGCGCTACGCGCGTCATGGGAAAGGCAAGACAAGCAGTTTTTTTTCGAGAAAAAGAACCAGAAAGCTTTTGCTCTCTGTCGGGTGTGTCCGGAGAGAACCGCGCCCAACGGATAAGGGCTTTTCGCTTCTTTTCCTCGAAAAAGAAGGCCTTTCTTGCCTTCCTTTCAAATAACCCGCTCCCCCGCCCGCCAAACCTCGCGCACGACCGGCATCCCCTGGTGCACCCGCACCCGCACCAGATCCGCCCGCAAACCCGGCACCAGCACACCGCGGTCAGCCAGGCCAGCTAACCGGGCCGGCGCGCTCGTCACCAGCGCAACGGCGCCGGGCAGGCCCAGCCCGTCCATCCCCGCTCCGATGAACGCGGCGTGTACCAAGCTCGCCGGCACGTAGTCCGAGGCCAGCGCGTCCAACAGGCCCGCCTGCAGCAGGGCGGCGGCCGCCACGTTGCCGCCATGGCTGCCGCCGCGCACCAGGTTCGGCGCCCCGGCAACCACCTTCAGGCTGCACGCTCGGGCACGCGCGGCCGTCTCCAGGTTGACGGGGAACTCGCTGATGGTGATCCCGCCTGCCACCGCCGCATCGACGTTGGCGGCCGTCGCGTCGTCGTGGCTCGCCAGCACCACGGGGCCGCCCCAGCCTCGCGCCAGAAGTGCCGCGCGGTTCGGCGCGCTCCATTCCGCCTGCTGCGCCAGCAGCGCGTCGATTCGCGTGTCTACGGCGTCGGCCGGCATACCATCCTGCCGCAGCAAGGCGCGGTAACGGGTCAGGTCGCTGAACTGTCTCGCGCCCGGCGTGTGGTCCATCAGGCTCACCAGGCGCAGCAGGGGATGATGCGCGAGCGTGTCGAGTTGCGCCAGCATCCCGGGCGCCGGCAGCTCGCAGCGCAGGTGCAGGAAGTGGTCCGCCTTCAGCAGCCCGGTGGGCGCCAGCGCGTCCAGGTCGGCCACGCCGTCCATGCAGGTGCGCGGCCGGTCGTCTCCCATGCCGGCATGGCCCACGCACATCGCATCGAACACGGTGGTGATGCCGGCGGCGGCGCAGTGCGAATCGTGCGCGAGCAGGGCCGCCCGGCTGGGCCAGCGTGCGTTCCGCCGCGGCTCCACCTGGCGTTCCAGGTTGTCCGTGTGCAGGTCGATAACACCGGGGATCAGGTAGTCGCCATCCAGGTCGTGGCCCGTGGCGGGCCCCGGCTGGACGTCGGCGATGATGCCGTCCTGCACGCTTAGGCTACCGTGCACCACCTGGTCAGGCAGTACGATCGCGGCGTTGGTCAATGTCAGGATCATGGCGGTTCCGCTCGCTCAGTCCCGCGGCGCTGGCCGGCCAGGAAGCAGGAAGAGGGTGGCTCCCGAAGTAGGACTCGAACCTACGACAAAGCGATTAACAGTCGCTTGCTCTACCAACTGAGCTATTCGGGATCAGCGGTGCAGCCCTATAGCGGGCCGCGCCGGATGGGTAAAGAGCTCGCCCGGTACCAGGGTGCGGGCTGGTGCGGGTGGCCGGACTCGAACCGGCAAGGGCTTTCGGCCCGGCAGATTTTGAGTCTGCTGTGGTTACCATTTCACCACACCCGCCTGGCGGCGGTTCTATACGGGGCGGCGCGGAAGGAAGGAAGCGGTTCTTTTCTCCTGGGAAGACCACCCAGTCATCACGGCCGCGTGACCAGCAGGCATTGTCATAAAACTGCGATAGGCCGCCCCCGGCCGCGGCGCGCAACTACGCGCGCCTCGGCGAACCCGCCATCGGCGCCAACCGCTTCCTTAGGGAATCCGCACATGACACGTAACCAGTGGTGGAAAACCACGTGCGCGCTCGCCGCCGTCACCGGCATGCTGCAGCCCACGCTCCTGCTTGCCGCCGGCGCCGACAGCGTCACCATCGGCCCGCGCTCCAGCGACGCCGTCGCCGCGCGCCTTGTCAGCCCGGCCGCCGAGCCGAACCTGACCGGCCCCCAGAAGATCGCCCTGCTGCGCCAGCAGATCAAATACGTCTTCGTGCTGTTCCAGGAGAACCGCTCGTTTGATCAGCATTTCGGCACCTTCCCCGGCGCCAACGGCCTGTTCCCGGCCGGCAGCCAGCCCGGCTACAGCCAGAAGATCGCCAACACGGACGGCAGCGTCGGCACCATCTCGCCGTTCAAGGTCACCAACTCGGTCGTCAACATCGCCGGCGCCACCGTGCCGCTCTACCCGGCCGACACCGACAGCGTGGACCACTCCCACGCCGGCATCGTCAACTCCATCGACTACGCCAACGGCACCACGCTGAGCGACCGCTACGCGCTGAACGAGGAGGGCCTCACCACGGACGCCAACGGCAACGTGGTCAGCCGCTCCACCGGCGCCCCGCTCTCCAGCCTGACCATCAGCACGTCGCAGAAGCAGAAGGCCGAGCTGGTGATGAGCCACCTCGACTGCGACACCATCCCCTTCCTGTGGCAGTATGCCGACCGCTTCGCACTGTTCGACAACTTCCACATGACGGTCACCGGCCCGTCCACGCCGAACGCCATCGCCCTGATCGCCGGCCAGTCCGGCCTGACGCAATGGGCGCTGCACCCCGGCGAAGCCACCATCAACACCAACGGCACCTCGCTGGCGAGCAGCGGCGGCGAGCCTGTGGTGGGCGACCCCGGCCCGTTCGCCGGCTCCAACCTGGACCAGTCCAAGGTCAAGCCGCCCTACGGCCCAAACGACGAGTCGCCGAAAACGCCGGCGCTGAACCAGACCTACGCCACCCTGCCGCTCTCCTTCATGGGCAGCGACATCAACCGGATCATCCAGTCCGACGAGAACCCCGCGCTGGACCTGGCCGACGTGCAGAGCGACATCGCCACCATCTCGGCGAAGAACCTGCCGGTGAACTGGGGCTGGTATCAGGAAGGCTACGACCACGAGCCGACTGACGGCAGCGGCCCGGCCACCAACGCCACCTATATCACCCACCACGAAGGCCCGCAGTATTTCGGCTACCTGGGCGACAACACCCACGTGCAGGGCACCAACCTGCACGGCCTGGGCGATTTCTACACCGCCATCAGCGGCCACAAGCTCCCGGGCCGGGGCGTGTATTACGTGCGCGGCGGCTACGGCAACAACGACGGCCTGGTGCCGCAGGATCCCACCGCCGGCATCCGGGCGAACTTCGCCGGCAGCGACGATCACCCCGGCTACTCCGACGCGCAGATCGCCGAAGCCCTGCTGGCCGACAGCGTGAACGCCATCGTCAACAGCCCCTACTGGGCCCACAGCGCCATCATCATCGCCTACGACGAGACGGACGGCCTCTACGACCACGTCCCCTCGTCCATCCGCGTCAACGACAGCTTCGGCGTACCGCTCTCCGGCGGCCCGCGCATCCCGGCGATAGTCATATCCCCCTTCGCCGCGGTGCACACCATCTCCAGTAGGTATGCAGAGCACAGCTCGGTCATCAAGTTCATCGACGAACTGTTCACCCTGGTGCCGCTGCAGAACCTGCCTGACGAGGCCAGGGCCGCCCGCATCGGTGCCGCCACGATCGAACCCAACATGGGCCCGATTGACGCCGACCCCTCGATCAGCAACCTGACCGAGGCGTTCGACAACGCCCGCCTGTCCGGCACCGTGGCGCCGCTGCCGGCGGAGTACGCCGCCATCAGCCCGACGCTGGTACACACTTTGCCGCATTACGGCGGTCAGGGCTGCTACACGCTGAACATCGTGCCGACCGACTACGTGGGCGGCCAGCTCCTCGATCCGCCACCGGCCGACTTCAATCCTCGGCCGACGTCTTCGCCGGGGACGCCTACGGTGCCAGGGTGGGTGCCGTAAAGCTAAGGCAAGGCCTTCTTTTTTGAAAAAAAGAAGCAAAAAACTTTTGTCCGTTTGGGCGCGCTCGGTGGCAACCCGCGCGCCCAACTTTCAAAAGTTTTTTGGTTCTTTTTTTCAAAAAAGAACTCTTCCTTTCTTCAGGCACCCATGAAACGCACGCTCATCGCCCTGTTCCTGCTGGCAACGCAAGCCCACGCCGGCCAAGTCCTAGACAAGGTCTTCACCACCCACGCGCTAAGCTGTGGCGTCGTCACCGCGCTTAACGACGAGACCAAGGACGACACCCACGGCGACACCTCCGCCTTCGGCATGGAGATCTGCCGCGCCGTGGCCGCCGCCGCCCACGCCCACGCCGCTGCGCACGCCTACCCGTCCGAGGAACTCGCCTACAAGGCGCTCCAGTCCGGCGAGATAGCGCTGATTGTCGGCGCTTCGCCCAACCCGGGCCTGGCGCGCCGCTATGGCGCCGACGCCTTGAACCCGGTGTTCTTCGACACCCAGGGCCTGCTCGTCCACAAGGACCAGGGCCTGACCTCGCTGCGCAGCCTCGCCGGCAAGCAGGTCTGCTTCATCGGCGACACCGATGCCGAACGCCACCTGAACGACGCCACGCGCAGCGCCGGCATCACGATCGTCCCGTTCCCCTTCGAGGAGGTCGGCGAGATGGAAGCGGCCCTCGTCGGCGGACGCTGCGCGGCCGAAACGTTCGACGCCACCAAGCTCGCCGCCGGCCGCGCCGCCTTCCACGGCCGCGTCCACGATTTCGACATCCTCCCGGACCGCCTGAGCATCGACCCGCTCTCCCCCGTCGTCCGCATCGGCGATCCGGACTGGGCGCGTGTAGTCGACTGGGTAACCGGCGCGCTGGTCCAGGCCGAGATCAGCGGCGTGACCCGCGCCAACGCCGCCACGTTGCGCACCACCAGCCAGGACTCGCTCGTCCAGATCCTCACCGGCGCCCGCCGCGGCCTGCAATGGGGCCTATACCTGCCCGACGACTGGAGCCTGCAGGCCATCGAGGCGGTGGGCAACTACGGCGAGGTGTTCGACCGCACGCTGGGCGCGCACAGCGCGATGCGGCTGGAGCGCGGGCTGAACCGGCCTTGGACGCAGGGCGGGATGTTGTGGGGGTTTGAAAATCCGTAGGGGAGGCAAGTGCTTCTTTCTGAAAAGAAGCAAGCTTTGTGAGTGCTTTCGCAGACTTCTCCGCAGCACCGTTTATCAGCCGCGTTAAGGCTGACTCATCGAAAGCAAGCAGTCCTTTTTTGAAAAAAAAGGACCAAAAAACTTTTGCTTCCCGCATCTGAAACAGCAGCGTGCTGCGAGATCGCTGATACAGCGAGGAAACAAAAATTTTTGCTTCTTTTTTCAAAAAAGAAGGCC
The DNA here is from genome assembly GCA_964242595.1 of uncultured Acetobacteraceae bacterium. GTDB lineage: Bacteria > Pseudomonadota > Alphaproteobacteria > Acetobacterales > Acetobacteraceae > BOG-908. Next base: position 72,987 of record CAXTBC010000003.1, read on the forward strand.
TTCTTCCCTGCAACGCTCAGTCTCAAACATCCGGTTGCCGAACTTTAGCGCGGCGCGGCGGGCGCCTTGCCTGGCTTGTCCGGATAGATCGCCACCTTGATCAAACCCTCGCCCTGCTTGGGCATCCAGCCATGCCATTTCGTCGCCGCCGTGATCACCACCACGTGGAATACGATCACGCCGAGCACGATCAGCAGCACCCGCCCTACGCTGTTGGCCTGCTTTATGTAGCGGTCGCGGTTCTCTTCGATCAGGTTCATGCGCGCGAGCCTACCACGTCGGCCACCGCCGTGCAGAGGAGCGAGAGCTCCTTTTGCGTTACCGTGAACGCCGGCGTCAGGTAGACGATGTTGCGGAACGGGCGCACCCACACGCCCTGTGCCACCAGCGCCGCTTTCAGCGCCGCCATGTCGGTCACTTGCGCCAGCTCCACCACGCCGATGGCGCCGCGCACCCGCACGTCGCGTACCCCGGGCAAATCTGCACAGGCCGCCAGCTCGTGTGTCATCTGCGCCTTGATGGCCGCTACCTGCGCCAGCCGCGGCTCGGCGGCAAACACCTCCAAGCTCGCCAAGGCCGCAGCGCAGGCCAGCGGGTTGGCCATGTAGGTGGGGCCGTGCATCAGCGCGTGGGCCGGCTCGGGCGAGAGGAACGCCTCGAAGATGTGGGTGCGCGCCACCGCGGCCGACAGCGCCATGGTGCCGCCCGTCAGCGCCTTGGACAGCGTGATGATGTCCGGCACCACGCCTGCCTGCTCGCAGGCGAACATCGTGCCGGTGCGCCCGAAGCCGGTGAAGATCTCGTCGAAGATCAGCGGCAGCCCGTGCGCGTCGGCGGCCCGGCGCAGGTGGCGCAGCACCGTGGCGTCGTGGAACAGCATCCCGCCGGCGCCCTGCACCAGCGGCTCCACCAGTATCCCCGCCAGCCCGTCCGCATGCGCGTCGAGGAAGCCGTCGAACCGCGCGGTGCTGTCCGCATCGCGCGGCAAGTCAACGATCGCGTGCTCGGCCAGCAAGCCCTTGTACAGCGCGTGCATGCCCTCCTCGGGGTCGCACACCGCCATGGTGGCGAACGTATCGCCATGGTAGCCGCCGCTGAACGCCAGGAACCGCCGCCGCGTGCGCACGCCCTGGTTCAGCCAGTACTGCGCTGCCATCTTCATCGCCACTTCCACGGCCACTGAGCCGCTGTCGGCGAAGAACACGTGGTTCAGGTCTCCCGGAAGCATTGCCGCCAGCAGCGCCGCCAGTCGTTCGGCCGGCGCGTGCGTCAGCCCGCCGAACATGACGTGCGGCATGCGCCCGAGCTGGTCCGTCACCGCCGCGCGGATGTGCGGGTGGTTGTAGCCGTGGCACGCCGTCCACCACGAGGCGATGCCGTCGGTAAGCTGGCGTCCGTCCTCCAGCGTAATGGTGCAGCCTAGCGTGCTGTGCGCGCGCAGCGGCTCGGCGGCGCCCAGCATCTGCGTGTAGGGGCGCCAGAGGTGGTTCATCGGCGGGTGCCGAAGGCAAGGCAAGCGGTTCTTTTTTGAAAAAAAGAACCAAAAAACTTTTGCTTACCTGGCGCGCGCTGCCGGATAGAACCGCGACAGCGGAGCAAAAGTTTTTTGCTTCTTTTTTTCAAAAAAGAAGGCCTTTCTTCCTCGCTCAGGCCGCCACCATCCCCAGCCGTTCGAGCAAAATTCTATCCCGCGCCGCCGCGGGATTGGGCGTCGTCAGCAAACGCTCGCCGTAAAAGATTGAATTTGCGCCAGCCAGGAAACACAACGCCTGCGCCTCGTCGCTCATCGCCTCGCGCCCTGCGGACAGCCGCACATAGGAGTCCGGCATGGTGATCCGTGCCGCGGCCACCACGCGCACGAAATCGATCGCGTCGATCGGCGCGCTGGCCGCCAGCGGTGTGCCCTCTACCCGCACCAGCGCGTTGATCGGCACGCTCTCCGGCGCCTTCGGCAGGCTCGCCAGCGTGGCGATCAGCCCGGCGCGGTCGGCCACGTCCTCGCCCATCCCCACGATGCCGCCGCAGCACACGTTGATGCCGGCGTCCCGCACGTGGCCCAGCGTCTCCAGCCGGTCCTGGTAGGTGCGCGTGGTGATGATGGCGCCGTAATGCTCAGGCGAGGTGTCCAGGTTGTGGTTGTAGTAGTCCAGACCGGCGCCCCGCAGCCGGCCGGCCTGCGGCGCCGTCAGCATGCCCAGCGTCACGCAGCTCTCCAGCCCCAGCGCGCGCACGCCCTCCACCATGGCGCACACCGCGTCCAGGTCGCGGTCCTTGGGCGAGCGCCAGGCTGCCCCCATGCAGAAGCGCGAGGCCCCGGCCGCCTTGGCCGCCCGCGCCTGCGCCAGCACAGCGTCCACCTCCATCAGCTTGGAGGCAGGGACGCCCGCCTCGTAGGACGCGCTCTGCGGGCAATAGGCGCAATCCTCGGGGCAGCCGCCGGTCTTGATGGAGAGCAGCGTGCTGATCTGCACCCGCGTGGGGTCGAACCGCTCGCGATGCACCGTGGCGGCACGGAAGACGAGTTCGCTGAACGGAAGGTCGAGCAGCGCTCGCACTCCCGAAGCCGTCCAGGGCGGAGAGGAGATCGCGTTCATGCCGGCATCTCTACCGCACCCCGGCCCGACCGGCTAGCCGATCTGCCCGTAAGGCAAAGAAAGGCCTTCTTTTTTGAAAAAAAGAAGCAAAAAACTTTTGTCCGGGCTGTCGCGGTTCCATCCGGCAGCGCACGCCAAGGAGTAAAAGTTTTTTGGTTCTTTTCTTCAAAAAAGAACCGCTTGTCTTGCCCGCCCTAGATCGGCACGCCCGCCAGTAGCCGGCTAGTCCGGATCGTCTGCAAAGTCTGCACCCGCGCCACCCCCGGCGCCTCCGTCAGCCGCGCCGTCAGCGCGTTCTCGCCTGCCGTGTCGCGCGCCACCAGGCGCAGCAGGAAGTCGCCGCCGCCGCGGATCATGTGACACTCCCGCACCTCCGGCCAGCCGCCCACCAGCGACTCGAACGCCGCCAGCGCCGCGTCCTTTTGACTATCCAGCCCCACGATGGCGAAGAACGTCACGTCCCAGCCCAGCCGTTGCGGGTCGGTATCGGCGTGGTAGCCGCGGATGATTCCCGCCTCCTCCAGCCGCCTGACCCGCCGCAGGCAGGGTGGCGCGCTGATGCCGGCGCGCCGCGCCAGCTCCACGTTGGTCATCCGGCCGTCTTCCTGCAGCTCGGCGATGATCCGCCGGTCGATGGCGTCGATCTCGGGCAGGTCCACGCTGTCAGGCTTCATCCTGGTCGTCTCGGCTTATCGTTGAGTCGATCCATACCATAAAGCCCGCCCAGGGCGAGCGACCCCGCCGCAAGGCAGGCGCGTCCGGACCGAACCGCGACGCCGCCGCCGAGGCTCCTTTCAGAAAAGAACGCCTTGCTTGCGTCCGGCCCCCCGCCCCCCGATATCGGAGTTAACATCGTTCCAGCGAGCCGCCCCACCCCATGCCCGAAACCTACCGCACCCAAGTCCTCGTCATCGGCGCCGGCCCCGCCGGCTACACTGCCGCCATCTACGCCGCCCGTGCCAGCCTCTCGCCCATCCTGGTGGCCGGCCTGCAGCCAGGCGGCCAGCTGATGATCACCACGGACGTGGAGAACTACCCGGGCTTCGCGCAGGCCATCCAGGGCCCCTGGCTGATGGACCAGATGCAGGCGCAGGCCGAGCACGTCGGCACCCGCATCATGTCCGATCTCGTCATGGACGTGGATTTCTCCGTCCGTCCCTTCCGCTGCGTGGGTGATTCCGGCGACGTCTACCTCGCCGACACCGTCATTATCGCCACCGGCGCCCAGGCCCGCTGGATGGGCCTGCCGTCCGAGAAGGCCTACCAGGGCGCCGGCGTCTCGGCCTGCGCCACCTGCGACGGCTTCTTCTACCGCGGCAAGCGCGTGGCCGTGATCGGCGGCGGCAACAGCGCGGTCGAGGAAGCGCTCTACCTCACCCACCATGCCGAGCGCGTCACCCTGGTACACCGCCGCAACACGCTGCGCGCTGAGAAGATACTCCAGCGCCGCTTATTCGAGCACCCGAAGATCGACGTCGTGTGGGACCACATCGTCGAGGAGGTGACGGGTAGCGGCACACCGCCGGTCGTCACCGGCCTGCGCCTCAGCCACCGCGAGTCGGGGGTGGAGACCACGCTGGACGTGGACGGCGTGTTCGTCGCCATCGGCCACACCCCCAACACCAGCGTCTTCCGCGGCCAGGTGGGGCTCGACGCGGAGGGCTACGTCGTCACCACGCCGGGCAGCACGCACACCAGCGTGCACGGCATCTTCGCCGCCGGCGACGTGCAGGACAGAACCTTCCGCCAGGCCGTCACCGCGGCGGGAACCGGTTGCATGGCAGCGCTGGAAGCGGAAAAGTGGTTAACTGAGGTGGCGCCGAGTCCCGCGTTGCAACACGCCTGACGCGGCGGCGCCGCAGAACGGGGACCGACCATGGATTGGGACAAGCTGCGTGTCTTCCACGCCGTCGCGGAAGCCGGCAGCTTCACCCACGCGGGCGACACGCTGAACCTGAGCCAGTCCGCCGTCAGCCGGCAGATCTCGGCGCTGGAGGAAGCCCTCCAGGTTCCCCTGTTCCACCGCCACGCGCGCGGCCTGATCCTGACCGAACAGGGCGAGAGCCTCAACCAGACGGTGCGCGAGGTATTCGCCAAGCTGGCGATGACCGAGGCCCTGCTCACCGAGAGCCGAGACAAGCCGGCCGGCAAGCTGAAGATCACCACGACCGTGGGCTTCGGCAGCAACTGGCTGGCCCCCCGCCTGCTGGCCTTCCTCGAACTCCACCAGGACGTCACCGTCAGCCTTCTGCTCGACGACGGCGACCTCGACCTGGCTATGCGCCAAGCCGACGTAGCCATCCGCATGCACCCGCCCAAGCAGCCCGACCTGATCCAGCGTCATTTGTTCGAGATCGAGTGGCACATCTGCGCCGCCCCGGAGTACCTGGCCCGCGCGGGCACGCCCGCCACGCTGGAGGACCTGGACGCGCATAAACTGATCCTGTTCGGCGACTACCACCCGCCAGTGCCCGACATGAATTGGCTGGCCACCGTCGGCCGCAGGCCCGGCCAGCCCCGCCGCCCGGTGCTCGAGGTGAACAACCTTTCCAGCATGGCCCAGATCATTCGCGCGGGGCTGGGTATCGGCGCGCTGCCGGCCTGGATGGCCGCCGAGATGGACGGGCTGACCCGCGTGCTGACGGACGTGCCTCGCCCGAAGGTGGACTGCTTTTTCGTCTACCCGGAGGAGCTGCGCCACTCCAAGCGGGTGGCGGTGTTCCGCGATTTCCTGCTGGCGCGGCTGCAGCAGCGCGGTCAGTGAGAAGGCAAACGCCTCTGTTCTGACCGGTGGCAAGTCTGGGGCTCTGCCCAAACCCCGTCCTGCGCAGCACGCATTTGCATAACGGGGTCTCGAGGCCCCAGACCCTATCTGCTCAGAGTCTTAACAAATAGGTTGTAAGCACCTGTCCTTAGCGGGCTGGCACAAAGGCACCATTGGTCCGAGCCTGCGGCGCCAGGGCAAAGCCTCCGGCCTTCCCAAAAGTTGAGCATTCAGGCTCAAGGCATCGTCTACGGCTGCGCCCCCGCCTTGGCCAAAGCCGCCAGATAGCGCTCTGCCCGATCACGATACGAGCGATCCTCGTCGGTGCCCGCCACGACGAACACCGCGTGCGGGTTGTTCGCCCGCAAGTCCGCCAGCGGTATGCCGATCGCCTCGTCGCTTAGCGCCTGTGCACCCATCTGCACGAAATTCCACCGCGCCCCTTCCGGCTGGGCCAGCAGCACCACGCTGTCGCTCAGGTCCTGCTTGGCATGCGTGGTCACCACCACCGGCACCGCCGGCTCGGGCGCCACGTCGCCCTTCTTCATCAGCCCTACCCGTGCAGCAAGCTGCTCAGCCGCCTGGATCCGCGCCACCCGCATCAGCTCGAACGCCGCCACCGTATGCTGGAACTCCGCGCGTGCCTCGCGGGCCCCTGGCTGCGGCGCGTATAGCTCCTGTGTCGCGTGCAGGTTGAACGTCACCGTCACCCGCCAGCTTCCCGCCGGCACGTCCTTGCCGCTTAGCTGCTTCAACGCCTCGAAGCGCGGTGACACTCCGCTCACCTGCAGGTACTCGGGCTCGGACTGCGCCAGGTAGGCGGCGATGTCGGCCGCCGACGGCTTCTTGGCGTCCTGTCCGCAGCCGGACAGCAAGGCGAGCCCGAGCAGGGGAGCAATCCAGCGCAATGTCATCGGGTCCTCGAAATCTGAGGCCTGGTAAGACCACCAACCCCGGCGCCTGACAAGCCGCCGCCAGCGCCCTGCTACCGGGCGTCGGCTGCCGCCACGTCCAGCAGGCGTTCGATCACCTCGGGCTCCTGCGCGCCGGCGATGGCGTGGACGCCGGAGACCACGAAGCAGGGCACGCCGTTGATGCCCAGACGGTGCGCGCGCAGGTTCTCGGCGTGCACCGAGTCCACCTCGCCCCCGCCGGCCAGGTAGCTGCGCGCCGGCCCGGGCCGCAACCCGCAGCTCGCGGCGATAGCCGTCAGCACCGCCAAGTCGCCGACGTCGCGCCCGTCGGTGAAGTGCGCCGCGAAGATCGCCTCTACCACCTCGTCGGCCCGGCCGAACTCGGCCGCCCAACGGACCAGCCGGTGCGCGTCCACGCTGGACGGGGTGCGCCGTACCCGGTCGAAGCGGAACAGCAGGCCTTCCGCCCGGCCGATCTCGGTGACGGACGCGTACATCCGCCGCGCGCGCTCCTCGCCGCCGAACTTGCGCAGCACGTAGTCCCCGCGTGACATCCCGCCCCGCGGCATGTCAGGGTTCAGCAGGAACGGCCGCCACGTCACGTCCACCAGCAGGTCCGGCCGGCGCGCGACGGTGCGGCCCAGCCGCCTTACCCCGAGATAGCACCACGGGCAGACCAGATCGTGCACGACTTCGACGGCGAGGCGTGCCTTAGGTGGGACCAGGACGTTCACGCCGCATAGTCACCCCACGCCGCTTCCGGAGCTAGCGGTTTTCTGCGACGGACCGTACTAGGCACATGGAGGTGGATGCGTGATTGAGTTGTACGACCTGGCCGGCAAGGCGCCCGGCCTCCGCTTCAGCCCCTTTTGCTGGCGCATCAGGATGGCCCTGGCCCACAAGGGGCTCGAGCCGAACCTGGTGCCGTGGCGCTTCCACGAGCGCGACAGGCTGCCCGGCGCCCCGCACAACCGCCAGGTGCCCGTGCTGGTCGACAGTGGCACGGTCGTGGCGGACTCCACTGCCATCGCCAGCCACCTGGAGGAACGCTACGGTAACGGGCCCAGCCTGTTCGGCGGTGCGGGCGGCGAGGCGCATGCCCGCTTCATCGTCGCCTGGGCCGACACCGTGCTGGCCGCCGCCATCTTCCCGATCGCCGCCTGGTACGTGTTCCGCGTGCTACACCCGGCCGACCAGCCCTACTTTCGCGAAAGCCGGGAGGCACGGCTGGGCGGCACGCTGGAAGCCGCCCGCGACGCGGCCCCCGGCCGGCTGGAGAGCCTGCGCGCCAGCCTGGCCCCGCTCCGCCGCCTGTTGCAGGAACAGCCCTTCGCCGGCGGCGAGGAGCCGAGCTACGCGGACTACGCCCTGTTCGGCTGCTTTCAATGGGCACGCTGCGTGAAGGTGCCGGAACTGCTGGCGCCCGACGACCCCGTCCTGGCGTGGCAGGCTACCATGCTGGACCTGTTCGACGGCCTGGGCGCGGGCGCCGCCGTGGCCGCCTGAGCGTCCGCCCGAGTCGCAAGCCGGAGTGCAGGGTGGGATGACACGCTCCTAATCGAATACGGCGGCCAGTCGCGTGCCGCCATAGCCCTCGCGCGCCTCGACCAGGTCGCGGTAGATGATGGCGGCCGCCACCGAGCCCAGCAGGCTGAACATGGCCGTCAGCACGGCGTCCAACACCGTCGCGTTCACCGCGCCCAACACCAGCTTCGCCGGCACCGCAGCCGCGCCCACCGTCGCGCCACCAATGACCCAGAACACGCCCAGCAACTGCCAGCGCGAGCCCTTGGTGAGTGCGGCGCTGCGCTTGAGGCTGGCGATCGGGCCGCTGCCTTCCAGCACGCAAACCGCCCCTGCAACCTAGTAGGCAAGTAGGCCACCACCCCCGGCACGGTAAGCAACACAAAGCCGAACACCACGACGACCCCGGCACAGATTCACGTGACCAGCAGCGGCTGCATGCGCCGCATCGCCGCGTCGATCCCCGGCACCACGGCAACCCCGCCGCCATCCATCACGCGCGTGGCCGCCACGAACACCGCCCCATAGCGCGAACGAACGGCTGAGCACCGGACCTACGCGCAGGCCAGGCACCGCGCCTGCCGCCACCGTGGCTGATGCCATTCGGACCTCCGTTCGCGCTCAATCCGGAACGAGGCTACTCTATCTCCAGGCGGAACGAAACTGTCTTCTGATCAGGTTTGAAAGCAAGGCAAGGCGTTCTTTTTCGAGAGAAAGAAGCAAAAAGCGTTCGTCCGTTGGGCGCGTTTTGATCCGGCCATACCCGGCGGGGGCAGAAGCTGTTTGCTTCTTTTCTTTCGCCGACAGAGAACTCCTCGGCGTCTGTCGAGACCTTGCGTACGAAGCCCAGGAGCAGCCATGCCTAACCTCACCGACCCCATCCAGCTCGGCGCCATCCACGCGCCCAACCGCATGCTGATGGCCCCGCTCACCCGCGGGCGCGCCACCCAGGCACACGTGCCCACACCGCTGATGGCCGAGTACTACGCCCAGCGCGCCACCGCCGGCCTGATCATCAGCGAGGCCACCGGCATAACCCAGCAGGGCCTGGGCTGGCCGTACGCGCCCGGCATCTGGAACCAGGCGCAGGTGGATGCCTGGCGCCCGATCACCGACGCGGTGCACGCCGTCGGCGGCCGTATCGTCCTGCAAATGTGGCACATGGGCCGCCTGGTGCACGCGAGCTTCCTAGGCGGCGAGCCGCCCGTCTCCTCGATGCCCGTTTCCTCGGTCGACGTCGCCGCCCCCGGCACCGCGCACACCTATGCCGGCAAGCAGCCCTACACTGCGCCCCGCGCGCTGGGCGCCGAGGAGGTGCCCGCGTTGCTCGATGACTACCGTCACGCCGCCCGCAACGCGATGGCGGCCGGTTTCGACGGCGTGCAGGTCCACGCCGCCAATGGCTACCTGATCGACCAGTTTCTGCGCGACAACACCAACACCCGCACCGACGGCTACGGCGGCCCGATCGAAAACCGCGTTCGCCTGCTCGCCGAGGTGGCAACGGCAGTGGCCGAAACGGTGGGCGCAGACCGTACGTCGGTCCGCCTGTCCCCCAACGGCGCCATCCAGGGCGTGGACGACAGCGCGCCCGAGGCCCTGTTCACGGCCGCCGCTTCCGCCCTGTCCGGCATCGGCATCGCGTTCCTGGAACTGCGCGAGCCCGGCTTCGAGGGCACGTTCGGCAAGGCCGCCGTGCCGCCCATTGCGCCCGCCATCCGCCGCGCCTTTTCCGGCAAGCTGGTGCTGAACTGCGACTACGACGGCGCCACCGGCCAAGCCATGCTGGACACCGGCGTGGCCGACGCCATCGCCTTCGGCCGCCCGTTCATCGCCAACCCCGACCTGCCTGCGCGCGTCGCGGCTGGCGTGGCTTTTGCCAAGGATGAGACGGCAACGTGGTACAGCCAGGGTCCTAAGGGTTATGTGGACTATCCTGAGGCAGCGTAAGGCAAGAGTTCTTTTTTTGAAAAAAAGAACCAAAAAACTTTGACTCCGCTGTCGCGTGCTGGCCGGCGATCACCCGACAGAGCGCAAAAGTTTTTTGGTTCTTTTTCAAAAAAGCACCGCTTCCCTTACCCTGCTTTCTTGGAAGCCCTAGGAGGATACTGCAGGATCAGCGAGTGCGAGGAGTACGAAATCCACATGTGCACCGTGCTCAGGAAGTCCGCCCCCAGCAGCATCTCCACCTCGTCGCCCCCCCGATCGTCGAGCACGTCCAGCCGCATGTTGCTGAACGTCAGGTCGCCGATCGTGACGGGCTCGACAGCGTGCCGGACGGCGCGGACCAGCTCCGAGCCTACGCCGTGCACCATCAAGCTCGGCTCCCCGCGAAGGTCGGCTAAATGCAGCCCGAGGCGTTCGGCCGCGCCGCGGAAGATGGCAGAATGCGATGCCCCCGTGTCGACGGCGGCCACCAGCGTGGCCTTGCCGATCTGGATGCGGATGCGCGGACGCCGGTCCAGCCCGGTGGGTCGCAGCGGCACCACGTAGAGCGGCTGGGAGAGGAAGGCGGCCGGCGCGCTGCAGTCGCCTTGCGGCCGGAACAGCCGGATCTGCTGCTCGACTACGTCGAAATCGATGTCGAACTGGGCGATCAGGTTCAGGCTCAGCAACCCGTCGATCGGCGGCTTCAGGAAATCGGCGACGTCGAAATCGAAGTCGCGCGCGCGGATGCCGCCCAGTTCGACGGTGCGGGCCGTCATCTCTTGGGAGGCCCGCGCGCCGCCGATGCCGCTCGCCAGGCCGGGTTGCGCATCGTACTCCTCGCGCCGCGTCACCCGCAGTCCCACACGCGTGGCCGCCGCCTCGGTGACCAGGCTGGAATAGGCGCCGGTGTCGAAGATCATCTCGGCCGGCTTGCCGTTGAGAGAGACGGGCACGAGCAGCTCGGGCCCCACTTGCCGGACGGGCAGCCTGGAGACTAGGGCCATCTCGCAGGCTTGCGCGGACGTGGCGAGTGCCAGGGTAAGAGCGAGCACGGCGGGTAGGCGCATCGATTTAACTCCGGAAAGAAGTAAGGCCTTCTTTTTCGAGAAAAAGAAGCAAAAAGCTTTTGTCTGTTTGGCGCGGCTTTCTCCGGGCACATCCGACAGGGAGCAGAAGTTTTTTGGTTCCTTTTTTCAAAAAGAACTGCTTGCCTACTCCGGCGGCACCGGGCTGCACGCCACCGCCGCCGCCCGCGCCAGCACCACCATCCGCCGCGCCGCCACGCCCGCGCCAGCCATCTCGCCCGCCACGTGGGCCAGTAGCGGGCTGGACAGCAGCGCGTGCGTGGCCGTGTTCACCGCCACCTCGGTGCCCACCACAGCGCCGGCCGAAAGCGCGGTACGCCGCAGCAACCCCAGCGTGGCCAGGAGGCCGGGCCGCAGTCCGTGCAGGGCGGCCACTTGGCGCACCAGCCGCAGGCCGCGCCAGGCCACGAACAACGCGGCCAGCCCAGGCGAGGGCATCGCGGCCACTCCGGCCAAAGACTGGAACGCCGCCTGGCGGCCCAGCGCCTCGCTTTGCACCCGCAGGGCGGCCGCGGGGCCGGCGCGCAGCAGCGCCAGGATCGCGTCCGGATCGTTCACCGCGTCTATGGCGGGCAGCAGGGCAGGACCCTCCGGCAGCGCGCGCAGCCACTCTCGCGCGGCGCGCGCGCGTGCCACAGGATCGTTGCCCGCCAGCTCCGCCCGCAGCCGGTCGACGCCTTGCAGGGCGGACAGCGCCGACCACTCCCGCCAGAACCCCAGCCCGATCATGCCGAACCCGGTGGCCGCCACGCCGGCAGCGGCCCCGCCCAGGAACGCGCTGCGGGCGAACGTCTCGGCCACTAGGTTGCCGGCTTCCAGCCCGGCCGCGCCCAGCACAAGCACGCCGGCGCCGCCCAGCACCAGCGCCGGCATCGTCCAGGCGCGGCGCACCGGCGCGGACAGCTCCACCAGCGCCACGGCAGTTTCCAGGCGGGAGGCAGGCAGCTCCTCCGTCTCGATACGCGGCGCAGGGTAGGGCGGGGCAAGGCGGGTCTGGCTCACAGCACATCCTCCAGCAGGAAGCCCAGCAGCGCGTCCAGCCCCACGTTCGGCACGCCCAGGCGGCCGCCCTCGGGCAGGCGCATCGGCTCGAACTGCGGCAAGGCAAGGAACGGGTGGGCCCAGAAATCGTCTCCAGGCGGGCGGTCCGGCACTTCACCGGGGTAGGAGCGCGTCATCACCTGCTGTCCCAGCACGCGCCCGCGCACCGCCGAGACGGGACGGCCCTCCAGGGTCCAGACAAAATCCTCCGTGCAGCGGACGGAAGCCACGGCAAAGTGGCCGCTGCGCACGCCGCCGGCAGGCAGCGGCGTCAGCGTGCGCATCAGCGCAGCCAGGTTGCCGCGCTGGCGTTCGGCTACATGGTCCGCCTTGGTCGCGGCGAACGCCACGCGGCCGATGATGCGCGGCGGCAGCCGCAGCTCGGCCAGCGCGCCCAGCGCCGCCAGCCAGGAGAACTCCCACCGCAGCGCGCCGGCCGCCGCAGCCAGCGCGGCCCGCATGTCGGCGAACGCCGCCTGGCCGGCATGCAGCGCGCTTAGCACGTCGGCCAGGATCACCAGCCGGTCCACGTCGGCGAACAGCGGCGAGGACAGCTCCCGCTTGACCGCTTCCTGGTAGGCCGCGTAACGCTCGGCCAGCAGCGCCACCAGCCCGCCCTGGCCGGTAGCGGGGAAGAAGGAGAGCCACGGCGCTTCCGGTCCCGGCGCCGGCATCAGGTGGCGGCCGGGCTGCAGGAACGCCAGGCCGCGCTCGCGCAGCCGGCCCAGCATCTCGCGATAGAGCCGCGTGCCGGCGTGGGCCAGGTTCTCGTCGGCCGCCGCACGCGGCGCCAGAGCGCCGGCGAACGCCAGGAACGGCCCCGTGACGGCGGCCAGCCCAGGCTCGCCCAGCCGCGTCAGCGTTGCCGCCGACCACTGGGCGTAACTCTGCGTCAGCATCGGCAGGTCGATCAGCCATTCGCCCGGGTAGTCCAGGAACTCCAGCCGGATCGCGCGCGGGGGCAGCACCGCGCGCTGCTGCTGCCTGGTCAGCGCCAGCAGCGAGACGGCATCTGTTCGTTCCGGCCAGGCCGGCGGGTCGGCGGCCAGGCGGGCCAGGTGCCGTGCCTGACCGAAGCCCGGCACGGCGCTCGCACCCAGCGGCGCCAGCGCCCAGCGCCGCGCCAGCAGGTTGGCCGCCACCGAGGTGAGGAACGCCGTCTTGCCAGCGCGCGACAGGCCGGTGACGCCCACCCGGATGGTGGTGGTGCCGAACGGCCAAGCCTGCACGCCGGCGGTGGCCAGCTGCTGCAGACCGCCGCCCAGCCCGCCCAGCAGGCTCACTTACGTTCGATCAGCTCGATCTTGTAGCTGTCCGGGTCCTCCACAAAGGCAATGACCGTGGTGCCGTGCTTCACCGGACCCGCCTCGCGCACCACGCGTCCGCCGCCTTCCCGCACCGCCTCGCAGGCCGCCGCCACGTCCGGCACGCCCACGGCCAGGTGGCCGAACGCGGTGCCCAGCTGGTAGGGGCCGTCCTGGTCCCAGTTATGCGTCAGCTCGATCTCGGCCTGGCCTTCCGCGTTGCTGGCGTAGCCCAGAAAGGCCAGCGTGTAGCGGGCGGCCGGCACCTCGTTGCGGCGCAGCTCCCTCATGCCGAGCAGGTTCTTGTAGAAGGCGATGCTGGCGTCGAGGTCGGTGACGCGGAGCATGGTGTGCAGGAAGGTGCCCATCTGAGATCCTAAATGAAGGAAGAGTTCTTTTTCGAGAAAAAGAACCAAAAAGCTTTTGCTCCCTGTCGGGTGGTGGGGAACGGTGCGCGCCGAACGGACAAAAGTCTTTTGCTTCTTTTCTTCAGAAAAGAAGGCCTTTCTTACTTCGGATCGACCCCAACCAGAAACAGCCCCGCCGCGTCGGCCGCCTTCACGCACGCCGCCATGTCCGTCACCAGCGTTCCCCCTGCCTCGAACGCCACGCCGCGCAACCCCGCCGCCGCCGCCGCCGCCAGCGTGCGCGGCCCGATCGTGGGCAGGTCCGCCCGCATGTCCTGCCCGGGCTTGACCAGCTTCACCAGCACGCCGCCCGGTCCGGGCCGGCGCAATTCGGCCGCGCGCGCGATCATCCTGTCGGTGCCCTCGATGGCCTCCACCGCCAGCACGCATCCCTGCTGCACCACGCAAGCCTGGCCCACGTCGGCTTCGCCCAGCGCGCGCACCACCAGGATACCGCGTTCGATGTCGACCAGCGCCTCGGCATCCGGCGCCACACGCCCGGCCTGGCCGGCGGGGCCCAGGGCTGAGGCCAGCACCTCGTGGGCGCCCAGAACGCGGAACCCCTCTTCGGCCAGCACGCGCACCACGGCCGCCAGCAGACCATCGTCGCCGGTAAACGCGCTGCGGCCGATCCTTGCCAGGATGCGCGCGCCCTCGGCATCTGGGCGCAGGTCCAGCAGGGAAGGGCGGCGCACCGGGCCCACCAGCACCAGGTCGCGGCATCCCTGCGCCCGCAACAACGCCAGCATGCGACCGGCCGCTCCCAGCCGGACGGTCGCGTGCGGAAACGGCGCCATCACCGCCAGCTCGGCAAAATCCTCAAACCCGACGATGAACACCGTACGTCCGGCCGATTGGGCCGCCGCGGCAACCTGGCCTGGAAACGGCCCTCCGCCAGCCAGGATGCCGAGCGGTCCTAAGTCGGCCATGCTTTTCTCCTCTCTGGCGAACATCATTTCGAGAGTTTAAACCTGCGCGAGCGCCAAGGCCGTTGAGAGCACTTTTGATGATATCTATCCAAAAATACAGACTTTCTTCTTGCTTTATTTAGTTCACCACCATAACAATGGCGCCAAGCCCACGATGGCGCGGGTTGAGGGAAGCGATCGGCATGAACGAGAACGATCTGGCATTGGCGCCGAGTGCCACCGGTATCCTGCAATGCCTCAAGCTGCTGGCCGCCGAGGCTGCATCGCTGAAGCTGCTGCGCACCCTCTCGGCCATCGAGGACGCGTTGCAGATGGCGGCCTCCGAAAGCGGCATGGACGACGCCGGCGAGGAGCTTCAGCAGGCGCCGACCCGGCCCGTGTTCCACTAGCAGATTCGCAGGGCGGCCCAGAGGGCAAGGTTGGAGCTCTGCCCCATTTTCGTCTTGCTTACACCAACCCGCGTTGTCTTTGACTCATCGAAGCAAGCAGTCCTCTTCTAAAAAAAAGAACCGAAACTTTTGCCTTCCGCATCTGAAACAGCAAGTACCGCAGGTTAGATAAAGGTAGCTGATACGGCGCAGGACAAAAGCTTTTTGCTTCTTTTTTTCAAAAATGAAGGCCTTGCTTCCTTTACTTAGCCAGTGTCGATGCGGGCTGATGTCAGCACGCGTTCGCCAGACGGGGCCTTACCCCCAGGCCCTCATCTGGGTGACGTCTATCAGCCCGTCTCGTCCTCCAGCCTCGCCGTGCTCCTTACCAGCCCGCGCCGGCTCGGCACGTCGATGAAGGCCAGCATCTCGGCCACCAGCTCGTCGTCAGCCATGGCGCGCGCCGCCTCCAGTCGGCTGGCGAACACGGTGCCGCCCTCACCCTCGGCGGCGAACAGCAGCCGGAAGGCTGCACGCAGGCGGTGCAGCCCGGCCCTGTCCACCCCGCGGCGTTTCAGGCCCACCACGTTCAGCCCGGTCAGCCTGGCGCGGTTGCCCATCACGGTGCCGAACGGGATCACGTCGGCCTCCACGCCGGAGGCACCGCCCACCATGGCTGCGCGCCCAATGCGCACGAACTGGTGCAGGGCGGTCGCTCCGCCGATCACCGCGCCGTCGCCGATCGTCACGTGTCCGCCCATCACCACGTTGTTGGCCACGATCACCCCGTCGCCCAGTGCGCAGTCATGCGCCACGTGGACCACCGCCATCAGCAGGCAGTCGGCGCCCACGCGCGTGACGCCGGTGCCGGTGACGGTGCCGCGGTGGATGGTGCAGTGCTCGCGGATCTGGGTGCGCGGCCCGATCACCGTGCGGGTCGGCTCGCCGCGGTATTTCAGGTCCTGCGGCGGCAGGCCCACGGTGCAGAACGGGTACAGCACGGCACCCGCGCCCACCTGCGTGTCGCCATCGACCACCACGTGGCTGACCAGCCGCACCCCGGCCTCGATCACCACGTCCGGCCCCACGCTGCACCACGGCCCGATCTCGGCCCCGTCCCCCAGGCGCGCGCCCGGCGCCACGATGGCGCTGGGGTGCACGCGGGCGCCCTGGGTCAGGCCAGGAGCCGGCTGGCTCGCCTGGTCCATCACGCGATCCGCCTGAAAGCTGACGCCCACAAGCTCATGTCCCGCCCGGCGTGTCGTCCATGATCATCGCCGAGTACGTCGCCTCGGCCACAGAGACGCCGTCCACCCTGGCCACGGCGGAGAACTTCCACACCGCGCCGCGCCGGCGCTCCCGCGTCACGTGGATGCGCAACTGGTCGCCGGGCATCACCGGGCGGCGGAACTTGGCGCTCTCGATCGTCATGAAATAGACCACCTTGCCCGCCGCCTGCGGCCCCAGCGACTCCACCACCAGCACGGCGGAGGTTTGCGCCATGCTCTCGATGATGAGCACGCCAGGCATTACCGGGTGGCCGGGGAAGTGGCCCTGGAAGAACGGCTCGTTGACCGAGACGTTCTTGATGCCCACGGCCGAGACGTGCGGCACCACGTCCACCATCTTGTCGATCAGCAGCATGGGAAAGCGATGCGGGATGGCCTGCATGATGCGCGCGATGTCGATCAGATCGATCCGCGTGCCCTCCGCCACCTCTCCGGATGCCGAGTGCCGAGGCGCCTCCGCGCTCGCGATGCTGTCCTGTGCCGTGGCGTCCATCGTTCAGCCTGCTGCCTTCGACCCGTCCGGTGCGGGCGGGTCCTGTGTGTTGCCCGCCGCGCCGCGACCTGTCTCGTTAGCCACTGCGCGACCCGCTTCGTTTGCCACCCCGCGGCGGGCCAGCCGGCGCAGCACGGCCACGTTGCGGAAGAACTCGCGGATCGGCAAGGCCGGGCTGCCGATCACGTCGGAGGCGGCCGGCACGTCCGACATCACGCCGGCCTGCGCGCCGATGCGTGCCTTGGCGCCTATCCTGAGGTGCCCCGCCAACCCTGCTTGCGCGCCGATCTGCACGAAGTCCTCCAGCGTGCAGGAGCCTGCGGTCCCCGACTGCCCGGCCATCGCGCAGTAGCGGCCCAACTGGGTGTTGTGGCCAATCTGGACCAGGTTGTCGATGCGCGAGCCGGTGCCGATCACCGTGTCGTGCGAAGCGCCGCGGTCCACGGTGGAGTTCGCACCGACCTCCACGCCGTCCTGCAGGATCACCCTTCCCAGCTGCGGCACGCTGGCGAAGCCCTGCGGCGTGACGGCAAATCCGAACCCGTCCTGTCCCACCCGCGCCCCAGGATAGAGGATCACGCGCGTGCCCAGCAGCGCGTGGCTGAGCGTGGCACCGGCGCCGATCCGGCAGCCCGCCCCCATCTGCACGCCCCCACCCACCACGGCGTGCGGCCCGATCACGCAGCCCGCCCCCAGCCGCGCGCGGGGCCCGATCACCGCATAGGGTCCGATTTCGGCGTCCGCCCCGATCTCGGCCGTGGCGTCGATCACCGCCGTGGGGTGCACGCCCGGCACCGCCGGCGGCGCCGGGTGGAACAGCCAACCGATCCGTGCCCAGGCGAGAAGCGGGTCGGCCACCACCAGCGCCGTGCTGGTAGCCGGCACCCGGGCGGCCATCGCAGTGCTCACCACCACCACGCCGGCCCTTGTCTGCGCGGCCGCGGCGACGTAGCGGGGGTTGTGCAGCACCGCGACCTCGTCCGGACCCGCCGCCTGCAGCGCGGCCACGCCGGTCAGCCGGCGCTGCCCGGCCAGCTCCGGACGGCTCGCGACGCCGCCGGTCTCGGCCAGCAGCGCGTTTAGACTGAACGGCCCGGCCCGGCCGAAAAAGCGCGGGTCGCCCAGAAGCTCGCGCTCCACCCCGCCGGCCAGCGGCCCGGATACAGCGCCGCTGTCCGGCAGCCCGGATGCGGTGCCACCGTCCGGCGGTGGGTCGCTCACGCCAGCCATCTACCGCGCCGGCACGGCCGCGGCGGCCTGGGTGGCGCCGGGCGCCGCCGGCGGGCTGCCCCAATCCTTCGGCAGCTTGGCCGGGTCGATGTCCTCGGCCGGGATCTGCACCGTCGGCATCAGCTTGTTCAGCTCGCCGGCCACCTGGTCGGTGATGTCGAATTGCGGCTGGTTCAGCGCCACCTGGCTACGGTGCAGCACGACATTCATGCCGCGGCTCTCGGCCACCTGGCGGATCACCGCCACCAGCGTGCTCTCGATCTGGTTCAGTGCCACCTGACCGGCTTCTGAGATGATGCGGTTGCGCTCCTGCAGCACGCGGCGGTCGTTGGCCACGCGGTCGCGCAGCGCCCGCTCGCGCGACCGGCCCTGGTCGGGCGTCAGCTTCGGCGCGTCGGCTTGCAGACCCTGTTCCAGCGAACGCCACGTGGCCTGCGCGTGCTCCACGTCCACCCGCAGCTTCTCCTTGCGGGCGCCGATGATGCGCTGGATGATCTGCGCCGCGTTGGACTGGTGCATCACGTCCGGCACGCCCAGCACGCCGATCACCACCGGCGGCGGCGGGTTGGCCTTGGGCAGGGCGGGCAGCACCGGCACCGGCGGCTGCGGCAGCGGCGGCAAAGGCTGCTGCTGCTGACCCGGGTCGTCGCTGCCGGTGTCGGCCACCGAGGGCGGCAACGGCGCGGCGGCCACCGGAACCGGCCGCGCGGTGCGCGGCGTGCGTGCAGGGGCTGCGGCATGCGGCGCCGCGGGCTGCGGCGGGATGAAATAGCCGGGGCTGCCCTGTGCCGCGGCCCGGGCGCCGGGAAGCAGGCAAAGCAGCAGGGCCGCGGCGGCGGCAGGCGGACATGTGCGCATCACTGGAACCTCGTTCCGAAACCGAATTTGAAGACCTGGGTCTGGTCGTAGGGCTGCTTGATCAGCGGGATGCCCAGGTCGATGTTGATCAACCCGAACGGGCTTTTCCACGAAATGCCGACGCCGGCAGAAAGGCGTATGCTGTTGTCGTCGTAGAAGCACTCGGTGATCGGCGTGCCGTGGTCGTCCACCTTGCGGCCGTGGAACACCTGCGAGGTGGGCAGGCAGCTCGTGGCCGCGTTCGGTGGCACGTTCAGGCCTGACAGTCCGCCGGAATCCACGAAGGTGCGGCCGGTCAGCCCGAAATCGGCCGGCACGGGCAGCGGGAAATGCAGCTCCGTACTTTGCGTGTAGATGAAGTTGCCGCCGATGCTGTCGCTGCCGTGATAGAAGATGTCGGCCGCGGGGCACGAACTGTTCGCAGGCCCGCCGTTCGCAATGTTTGTCGCGAGGTTCGCCACAGGACCTGTAAGGCAGGTCGAGTACGCCACAGAGTGCGGGCCCACGCCCTGGTCGAGGAAGCCGCGCAGGTTGTCGCCGCCCAGGAAGAAGCGGTCGATGATGCGCTCCTTGCTCTGGAAGTTGTCCAGGTAGCCGGCACCCTGGCTGAACGAGATGCCCCACAGCGCGTTGCCGGTGAAGTAGTCCAGCGGCAGGAAATACGTGCTGTCGATCTTCGAGCGCAAATAGTGCTCGTCGCCGCCCAGCCCGGCCAGGTCGGTGCCCACGCGCACGACGAAGCCGTCATGCGGCGCCACCCTGCTGTCGCGGTAGTCGAAGGACAGCGTCTGGCCGATCTGCGAGAGTAGCGAGTAGCCGGCCTCGTCCTGCACGTAGACGCTGGCGAACTGGCTGATGTTGTTCACGTCGCGGTCGCTGACCGTGTAGTTGAACGCCTGGCTGATGTGGTCGTTATAGGCGTAGCCTACCCGGAAGCTCAGGCCGTAGCGTGTCTCGCTGTAGTCCGACACGTACTGGTTGTTGTTGGTCAGGAAGAAGATGTCGCCGCCAGCCACCAGGTTGCGGTCCAGGAAGTAGGGGTCTGTGGCGGACAGGTCCACCTGGCTCTGCCGTGTCGCCAGCGTGCCGTTGATGCCGGCATCGATGCCGGTGCCGATCAGGTTGTGTTGGCGCAGCCCAGCCTGGCCCAGGATGCCCGACGTGGTGGAGTAGCCGCCGCCCAGCGAGAGTTCGCCGGTGGCCTTCTCGGTAAGTTCGGTGTTGACCACCACGCGGTCTGCCGCCGAGCCGGGCACCGGCGTCAGCTTCACGTCGCTGAAGTAGCCCAGATCGGTCAGGCGCTGCTTGGTCTGGCGGATCAGCGCAGGGTCGTTCGGGTCGCCCTCGGCAAAGCGGAACTCGCGCCGGATCACCCTGTCGCGAGTCACCGTGTTGCCGCTGATGTCGATGCGCTCGACATAGGTGCGCGGCCCCTGGGAGATGTCGAACTCCAGGTCCACCGTATGCTTCTTGCGATCGCGCGCGATGCGCGGGTTGACCGCCAGGAAGGGGTTGGCGTTCACCCGGCGGACCGCGTCCTGGATCAGGTCGCTGCTCTTCTCGACCAGGTTGCCGTTGTAGAGGCCGCCCTCCTGCTCCTTGACCAGGCTGCGGAACGGCGCGGGATCCACTTTGGGCACGCTGCTCTTCACGCTGAGCTTGCCCACACGGTAGCGCTCGCCCTCGCTCACCTGGAAGGTCAGGAAGAATGCCTGGCGCTCGGGCGAGAGCTCGGCCACCGTGTTGGTCACCTGCACGTCGGCGTAGCCGTGCTCGAGGTAGAAGCGGCGGATCAGCTCGCGGTCGAAGTTCACTCGCTCGGGGTTGAACTGGTCGCTGCTGCTGAAGAACCGCCACAGCCGCTCCTCGCGGCTGTCGATCACGCCCTTGAGGTCGTCCTCGGAAAAGGCGTGGTTGCCCACGAATAGGATGCGGCTGATCTTCGTCTCGGGGCCTTCGACGATCTTAAAGATCACGTTCACCCGGTTCTGCGGCAGGCGCACCAGGAACGGCTCCACGGTGGCGGCGAACCGGCCCTTGCCGGCGTACACGCCCAGCAGCTTGGTGCGGTCCTGCTGGGCCATGCGGGTGGTGAACACCGCGCGCGGCCGCAGCTCCAGCGCCTTACGCAGGTCGTCCTCCTTGACGTTGTGGTTACCCTCGAAGCTGATGGCGTTAACCAGCGGGTTCTCGTGGACGTGGACCACCAGGTTCGCGCCGTCGCGCCGGATGTTCACGTCGCTGAACAGGCCGGTGGCGTACAGCGTGCGCAACGAGCGGTCCACGCGGTCGCTGCCGAACGAGTCGCCCGGGGTGACCAGCATGTAGGAGAGGATGGTGCCCTCCTCGATGCGTTGGTTGCCCTCGATCCGGATGGTCTGGATGGCGTCGCCGGGGTTGGCGGCGGCAGAAGCAGCAGGGGCGTGGGCATGGTGCGCGCGGTGGTGCGGCCGCACCACCGCGCTCGGCGCCGCGTCCGTGCCGGCGGGCTCGCTTGGGGCTGCCGGAGCCGCGTCCTGGGCGCTGGCGTTGCCGTGGGCGAGAAGGGGCAGCACGCAAATCGAGGCAAGCAGCGCGGCGCGTGAACGGTGCAACGAGGAACCCCCAGATAAGCGCCTGCCAAGCCGCAGACGAGGTGTCCGGCGGTGGCGGAAGCGGCGGATAGTGCCGCCTCATCCGGTGCGGGCTACCCGAGATCGTGATCGCTGTCCATGCGACCCAGACGGTCGTTCCGGTTGGTTGCCGATG
This sequence comes from uncultured Acetobacteraceae bacterium, assembly GCA_964242595.1. GTDB lineage: Bacteria > Pseudomonadota > Alphaproteobacteria > Acetobacterales > Acetobacteraceae > BOG-908. The sequence continues at coordinate 94,464 of CAXTBC010000003.1, forward strand.
CCGACGGGACGGCTGCCCGGCGGCCCAGCAGGCGGATCCCTGCGGTCAGCACGTCCATCCTCGGCCGGCACCGCACACGGCGCGGCTCACCGTTGCCGGTGGCCAGACAGCGAATTTTGCGCAACGCCGGCGCCTAGCCGATCAGGTGCGCCACCCACTGCACCGCGCCCGTGTGCACCAGGTCGTTCCACGAGATGAAAACAAACAGCGATGCGATCAGCGCGAACCCGACGCGGTAGCCGTAATCCAGCGCGCGCGGCGGCAGCGGGCGGCCGCGCACCGCCTCGGCGGCGTAGAACATCAGGTGGCCGCCATCCAGGATCGGAATCGGCATCAGGTTCATCAGGCCCAAATTGATCGACAGCAAGCCGATGAACTCCACCAGTCGGGCCACGCCCAACTGCGCCACCTGGCCGGACATGCTGGCGATCGCGATGGGCCCGCCAAGATCATGCACCCCGTGCCCGGTCGTCAGGATGCGGCCAAGCCCCTGCAGCGTCTGCCACAGCACCAGCCAGGTCTGTTCCACGCCGGCCTGCAGCGCGTCCACGGGGCCGAGCCGCACCGAAGCCACCGCCCCGGCGCTGACCCCCAGGCGACCTACCGACAGGTCGCCCGGGCTGGCCGGCTTGATGAGCACCGGCACGGTGATGTCCTGCGCGCCGCGGTGGATGCTGAGCTGCAGGGTGCGCCCGGCGCTGGCGGCGACGATCCGCCGTAAGTCCTCGAAGGCGGTGACGTGCCGGCCGTCGGCCGCCTGGATCGCGTCGCCCGGCTTCAGGCCGGCATCGGCCGCCGAGCTGCCGGCGGCGACGTCGCCCACCACCGGCAGCGGCACCGGCCGGCCGACCACCGCGAACAGCGCGCTGAACAGCACGATGGCGAGCAGGAAGTTGGCCACCGGCCCTGCCACGGTCACGATCGCCCGCGAGGCGACCGTCTTCTCGAAGAACGCCTGGCCCGGCCGGTCGGAGGTCTGGTCCATCGCATTCTCGTTGGCCACGTTCATCGCCATGCCGTGCATCTTGACGAAGCCACCCAAGGGCAGCGCGCACACTTTCCACACAGTGCCGCGCCGGTCCGTCCAGGAGACCAGCGCCGGGCCGAACCCGACCGAGAATGCCTCCACGTAGATGCCGCGCCAGCGTGCCGCCACGTAGTGCCCGAGTTCGTGGATGGTGACGAGCACGCCGAGCACCAGGGCGAAGCTGGCGAGGGTCTGGACCAGATGGGCGATCGACGACATGACGACTCCTAGGCCGCCCGGGCCGATTGGCGGCAGGCGGCAAACTCCTCGGCGGTGCGCCGCGCCAGCGTATCGAGCCCGGCTACCGTCTCCAGCGTGTCCGCCTTATGGGCGCCCAGCCGATCCAGCGCCGCCTCGACCACGGCCGCGATGTCGAGGAAGCCGATCCGGCGCGCCAGGAAGGCGGCCACCGCAACCTCGTTGGCCGCGTTCAGGATTGTTGGGGCGCCGCCGCCCGCGCGCAAGGCGTCCCGCGCCAGGCGCAAGGCGGGGAAGCGCACCTCGTCCGGCGGCAGGAACTCCAGCCGGCCCGCCGCCGCCAGGTCCAGCCGTGGCGAGGACGTGGCGATGCGCGCCGGCCAGGCCAGCGTGTGGGCGATCGGGATCCGCATGTCGGGCGCGCCCATCTGGGCGATCACGCTGCCGTCCCGGTAGCAGACCATGCCGTGGACGATGGATTGCGGGTGCACCAGCACCTCGATCTCGCCGGACGCGAGCCCGAACAGCCGCGCCGCCTCGATCACCTCCAGCCCCTTGTTGAACAGGGTCGCCGAGTCAATGCTAATCTTGGCACCCATCGACCAGACCGGGTGGCGCAGCGCCGTCTCCGGCGTAGCACGGGCCATCTCCTCCGTGCTGGCAGTGCGGAACGGACCGCCCGAGGCGGTCAGGACGATACGCTCCAGCTCCTCGCGGTTGCTGCCGGCCAGCGCCTGGAAGATGGCATTGTGCTCCGAATCGACCGGCAGCAGCGTGGCGCCGGCATCGGCCACCGCGCGCAGCATCACCTCGCCGGCCGAGACGATCGCCTCCTTGTTGGCCAGCGCCACTGTGCGGCCGCCCTCGGCGGCCGCCAGGGTGGGCGCAAGGCCGGCGATGCCGGTGATCGCCGCCATCGTCCAATCGGCCCCCATGCGGGCGGCGGCCAGGACCGCGTCCTGGCCGCAGGCGACTCGGACGCCGCTGCCGGACAATGCGGCGGCCAGCGTCGCGTGCATCGATGGGTCGCTGCAGACGGCGATCTCGGCGCGCAGCAGGCGGGCCTGCGCGGCCAGCGCCTCGGCGCTGTTGTTGGCGACCAGCGCCAGCACGCGGTAGCGCTCGGGGGCGGCGGCCAGCAGGTCGACCGTGCTCTTGCCTATGCTGCCGGTGCTGCCCAGGACGGTGATCGTTTTCATGCACGCTCCTTCAAGCAGGAAGGAAGCAGTTCTTTTTCGAGAAAAAGAACCAAAAGCTTTTGCTCCCTGTCGGGTGGTGCGGAACGGTGCGCGCCCAGTCAGCAAAAGTTTTTTGCTTCTTTTTTTCAAAAAAGAAGACCTTCCTTCCTACCCTCCCAAACCACGAACATCAGCACCGGCGCCGACGTCAGCACGCCGTCCAGCCTATCCAGCAGCCCGCCATGCCCCGGAATCAGCGTCCCAGAATCCTTCACGCCGAAGCGGCGCTTGAAGGCGCTCTCCAGCAGGTCGCCCGCCTGGGCCACCGTGCTCAGCACCAGCGCGGCGGCGCCCGCCGCCTGCGCGTGCTCCGGCCGCACTGCAAGCCCGGCCAGCACCGCCACCAGCGTGCCGCCGGCCGCACCCGACCACGTCTTGCCCGGCGAGATGCGCGGCGCCAGCCGCGGCCCGCCCACCAAGCGGCCGATCAGGTAGGCGCCCACGTCGCCGCCCCACACGATGGCGGCCAGGAACAGCACCAGGCGCCAGCCATCCGGCACGCCGCGCAGCCACACCAGTGCCACCACCGCGGGTCCGATATAGACCAGCCCCGCCGCCAGCCAGGCGGCACCCCGCCCGGCGCACAACGCCACCCACTCGGCACCCATCAGAGCGCCCAGCATACAGATGCAAGCAGCCCATACCGGTCCGCCCAGCCACATCGTGGCCAAGCCGATTGCCGCCAGCACCACGCCCGAGGCGGTGCGCACGCCCAGGTCCCGCCAGCGGGCGTCGCGCGCCTTTTTTGGCCCGGCCTCTAACGCCATGGCGCGCCGGCGCCGTCTGGCAGCTTGGCTGACCCGCCGGCCCGGATAGCCGCCATGCCGAGCGGAGAGGTCTTCCGGAGAGCGCCCCAGCGCAAGGAGCGCATGTCAGGTGGCTGGTCCCGAGGCGGTCCGGAACGGCCCCTCCGGCCGTGCCCCGTAGCGGCGGTCCCGCCCGGCATAGTCGGCCAGCGCGCTCTCGAAATGTGCCGCGTTGAAGTCCGGCCACAGCACCTCGGGGAACAGGTACTCGGCATAGGCGGCTTGCCACAGCAGGAAGTTGGAAACGCGGCGCTCTCCGCTGGTGCGGATCACCAGGTCCGGGTCGGGCATGCCGGCGGTGAACAGGAAGGCCCCGAACGACGCCTCGCTCAGCGCGTCGGGATCCAGCCGGCCGGCGACGGCGGCCTGTGCCACGGCGCGCGCGGCCGCCACGATCTCGGACCGGCCGCCATAGGAGAGCGCCACTGTCAGGTTCAGCCGCGTGTTGCCCGCCGTCAGCGCCTCGGCCTCGGCCAGCTCGCGCGTGATCTCCGGCCCGAAGCGCGCGCGGTCGCCGATGGCGCGCAGGCGCACCTGCTCGCGGTGCAACTCGGCCACCTCGTGGCGCAGGTAGTGGCGCAACAGGCCGGTCAGGTCGCTCACCTCGTCCTCGGAGCGCTGCCAGTTCTCGCTGCTGAACGCGTACAGCGTCAGCCAGCCCACCTTGCTGCGGATCGCCGCCTCGATGGTGCGGCGCACCGCCTGCGCGCCGGCACGGTGGCCGGCCACGCGCGGCAGGTGCCGGGCGGCTGCCCAGCGGCCGTTGCCATCCATGATGATGGCCACGTGCCGCGGCACCGCAACGACTACCGTTGCAGGTGCAACCGCCTGGACGGCAAGGCCGGTCTTGAGCAGGCCCACGTTGATCCTATACCTGCTTGATTTCGCGTTCTTTGTCGGCCAGCGAATCGTCGACGCGCTTGATATAGCCGTCCGTCAGCTTCTGCACCTGGTCGGACCAGTCTTTCACGTCGTCCTCGCCGATCTCGTGCTTCTTTTCGGCACCCTTGACCTGGTCCATCCCGTCCCGCCGCACACCGCGCACCGACACCCGGCACGCTTCGGCATACTTGCCTGCCGCCCGCGCCAGCTCGGTGCGGCGCTCGGCCGTCAGCTGCGGGATAGGCACGCGCACAACCTGGCCGTCGGCGCCCGGGTTCAGGCCCAGCCCGGAATCGCGTATGGCGCGCTCCACCGCACCCACCAGCGTGCGGTCCCACACCTGCACAGTCAGCATGCGCGGCTCGGGCACGCCGATCGTGCCCACCTGGGTGATCGGCACCTCGTTGCCGTAGGCCTCCACCCGCACCGGCTCCAGCAGGCCGGGGCTGGCGCGGCCGGCGCGCAGGCCGCCGAAATCACGCCGCAGCGTCTCCAGCGCGCCGTCCATTCGGCGGGTCAGGTCTTCCTTGAGGGCGTTGAGGTTAGCCATATGTCGGTCTCCGGTCGTCCGTCTTCAGAAAGGCTGCGTCAAGCCGCCGACGGGCGACCGACAGCTGGACGTCTGTCAAGACGGTTCGACGATCTTGGTGAACACACCCTCGCCCCGCATCACCGCCGCGAACGCCCCCGGCGCGTGGATGTTGAAGACGATGATCGGCAAGCTGTTCTCGCGGGCCAGCGAGATAGCGGCGGCATCCATCACGCCCAGGTCGCGCGAGAGCACTTCGAGGTAGGTCAGCTCGTCGTAGCGCTTGGCGTCCGGGTCGCGCCGCGGGTCGGCGGAGTACACGCCGTCCACCTGGGTGCCCTTCAGCAGCGCGTCGCAACCCATCTCGGCGGCGCGCAGGGCGGCCGCGGTATCCGTGGTGAAGAACGGGTTGCCCGTGCCGGCGGCGAAGATCACCACGCGGCCTTTTTCCATGTGCCGCTCGGCGCGGCGGCGTATGTAGGGCTCGCACACGCTGGCCATCGGGATGGCCGACTGCACCCGCGTGGGCGTGCCGCGCTTTTCCAGCGCCGTTTGCATGGCGAGCGCGTTCATCACGGTGGCGAGCATGCCCATGTGGTCCGCCTGCGCACGATCCATGCCGCTGGCCGCGGCCGAGACGCCGCGGAAGATGTTACCGCCGCCGATCACCAGGCACACCTCCACGCCCATGCGCACCACGTCGCCCACGTCCACGGCGATGCGGCCCACCATCTCCGTGTCCAGCCCGTAATCGCGCTTGCCCATCAGGGCCTCGCCGGAGATCTTCAGGAGGACGCGCTTGTGGGCGGTGGTCATGGGATGTCCGTCCATGGGGGCGCGCGGAACCTACGGGGTGACGGGGGTTCGGGGAAGGGGTTTACGCAACGCTGCCGGCGCCCGCCCGGCGACGAGGCTTGCAGGCATACCTGATTACGATGCCGAACGGGTCAGCTGCCTCCGGCCCCCGTGCGTTCTTCTAAGCTTCTCGCCTGTCAGCTGGTCCTTGTAAGCAAGCATGGGGCTCTGCCCCAAACCCCGCTGGGGCCTTAAGGCCCCAGACCCCCATCTACTAAGCTCTTACAAATAGGTTCTAAGGACTTGTCCTTAGCGGGGTCCAGGGGCAGAGCCTCTGGCCTTCCTTGATGTCGATCCTCAGACGCGTCAGAACTAAACGCCCGCGACCGCCGCCACCTCAGCCGCGAAGTCGCCGGCCGGTGCCTTCTCGATGCCCTCGCCCAGCGTGAACCGGTCGAACCCGACCAGCTTGCCGCCGGCCTTGGCCACCACGGCGCGCACCCGGCTCTCGCCGTCATGTACCCACACCTGCTCCAGCAGCACCACTTCCTCGTAGTACTTGCGGATGCGGCCCTCCACCATCTTCTCGATGATGGCGTCCGGCTTGCCCGAGGCGCGGGCCTGTTCGCTCAGCACCGCACGCTCGCGCTGCAGCGCCGCCGGGTCCACCGCATCCACGTCCAGCGCGTCCGGCCTGGTGGCTGCCACGTGCATGCCGATCTGCCGGCCGAGCTGCTCCAGCCCGTCCAGCTCGCTTGGCGCCTCCAGCGCCGCCAGCACGCCGATCTTGCCCAGGCCGGGCTTGAGCGCGTTGTGCATGTAGGTGGCCACCACGCCCGACGGCACGCTCAGCACGCGGGCGCGGCGGATGGTCATGTTCTCGCCGATGGTGGCGATCATGTGGGTGAGTTCCTCGCCCACGTTGCGCTCGCCGCCGGGGAAGGGCGCCGCGCGCAGCGCGTCCACGTTCTCGCCCACCTCGAGCGCGATCTTCGCCAGCGTCTCGACGAACGCCTGGAAGCGGTCGTTGCGCGCCACAAAGTCGGTCTCGGCGTTCACCTCCACCATCGCACCACGGTTCTTGGCGGACACCACGCCAACCAGCCCCTCGGCGGCCACGCGGCCGGACTTCTTGGCGGCCTGGCTGAGGCCCTTCTTGCGCAGCCAGTCGACCGCGCCGTCCAGGTCACCGTCCGTCTCGGTCAGCGCCTTCTTGCAATCCATCATGCCCGCGCCGGTCTGTTCGCGCAGAGTCTTCACCAGGTTCGCCGTGATCTCGGCCATTGTTTTGCGCTCCTGTCAGGGAAGGAAGAAAGCGGTTCTTTTTTGAAAAAAAGAACCAAAAAACTTTTGTGCCCTGTCGGGGACTCACCGGAGAGAACCGCGACAGCGGAGGAAAAGTCTTTTGCTTCTTTTCTTCAGAAAAGAAGGCCTTGCTTTCCTTTAAGCCTCGGCCGCAGTCCCGCCCATCGCCGCCTCAAGCTCTGGTATGGCGATGTCCGGCTCGGCCTCAGCCTCGGCCAGCCCGTGATGCGGCGCCGGCTCGTGGCTCGGCACTAGCGCCTCATGCGTCGGTAGCATCGCCTCGGGCAGCTCTTCCACGGCGCCCATGTCCTGGCCGCTCGCCTGCATCTCGGCGCTGATCCCGTCCAGCACAGCGCCGGCAATCAGGTCGCAGTACAGCGTGATGGCGCGTATCGCGTCGTCGTTGCCGGGGATCGGGAAGGTGATGCCGGCCGGGTCCGAGTTGCTGTCCAGCACGGCGATCACCGGGATGCCAAGCTTGTTGGCTTCCTCGACGGCCAGCTTCTCCTTGTTGGTGTCGATGATGAACAGGATGTCCGGTAGGCCGCCCATCTCCTTGATGCCGCCCAGCGAGCGCTCGAGCTTGTCGCGGTCCCGCGTCATGTCGAGGACCTCTTTCTTGGTCAGGCCCTGCACGTCGCCGCCCAGCATCTCGTCGATTTGGCGCAGGCGCTTGATGCTGCCGGTGATGGTCTTCCAGTTTGTCAGCATGCCGCCCAGCCAGCGGTGGTTCACGTAGTACTGGCCGCAGCGCTTGGCGCTGTCGGACACGTACTCGGCCGCCGCCCGCTTGGTGCCCACGAACAGCACGCGGCCGCCGCCGGCCGTGGTGTCACGCACCGCGCGCAGCGCGCGGTCCAGCATCGGAACGGTCTGCTGCAGATCGATGATGTGGACCTGGTTGCGCACGCCGAACAGAAACGGCGCCATGCGCGGGTTCCATCGGCGGGTGTGGTGGCCGAAATGCACGCCGGCCTCGAGCAACTGGCGCAGAGAGAAATCGGGCATCGCCATCTGGGGCGGTCCTTTCCTAAGTATAATCCGGTTGAGCCTCCGCGGGGGTGGCCTTGCGGCACCGGATCTTGGGATATGCGCCCCAGGAAAGTGCCCCGCGTGTGAATTTGCCGACGCTTGTGCCCCGACGGGCTGGGATATGGCTGATCGGGGTAGGTTTGGCAAGGCGAGCCGGTGCGGGTCGGCCTTCTGTTCCCGAGGTGGCGCGCGCTTGTCCACTGCGTCACCGATACGATAGCTTGCTGCGTCCGAGACCGGAGACACCAGCTATGGCCGTGCCAACCCTCGCAGCCACGTGCCTCGGAGCAGCCCTTGCGGCAGCGCTACCCGCCCTGGCTGAGGAACGCTCCGTGCCGGCGCCGCGACATGCCGAGGGCGATAGCTGGGTCTACGACCAGACCTTGGAAAAAGGACAGGCGAGCTTCCAGCGTACACGCCTGGTGGCGACAGTGGACCGGCTGGACGGGCCTACGATGCTGATCGGGATCAAGCCCGAGGGCGCGCCCACCAACCCGGTCGACAAGCTTTTCGGCCAGGACTGGAGCCAGCGCAGGCTGGTTGACGGCGAACAAACCGCTACCACGCGGCCGTTCAGCTTCCCGCTGCGGATCGGAAAAAGCTGGTCTGTCGAGTTCGACGATAACACGCGCCGCGGCAATCAGCTCTCAAACCACGTGCGCCGAACCTACACCGTGGTCGACTGGGAAGACGTGACGGTGCCGGCAGGCACGTTCCACGCCTTGAAAGTGGAGGCGAAAGGCGTCGATGGGGGCATGGTGGAAATCCCGACCACGGCGGTGGGCGGGGCCGCGGTGCAGAGTGACGGTGGTGAGACGTTCACCGCTACTCATCGCGGTGGCCAAGCCAAGCTGACTCGCGTGGTGTACGCCGCACTCTTCTACGTGCCTGCCATCGGCACATACGTCAAAAGCATCGACGAGCAGTATACGCCCGACAACGTCCGCGTGAGCCGCAACACGTTGGAACTCGTCTCGTTCAAGCCCGGTCGATAATCTAGTTGTTGCTTGTTATTAACGAAAAGGCCGCCAGACGATCTGCCTGGCGGCCTTTCTGTTACCGCTGTAGTCGTAGCCTACTTGTCGAGCGTGTCGCGCACCGTATCCTTGGCGCCGCCCACGGCGTTCTCCACCTTACCGCCGGTCTTCTCGGCCGCACCCTCGGCTTCAGTCTTCTTGTCGCCGGTCATCTTGCCGAAGCCTTCCTTGATGGCGCCTTCGGCCTGATGCAGTGCACCCGTCACGCGGTTCTCGTCGACCATGTGGTCCTCCTTTGGTTGAGCAACCATCATAACGGGGAGCGCGCGCCGGGGTTGCCGAGGGCAGGCAAGGCCTTCTTTTCTGAAGAAAAGAAGCAAAAGACTTTTGCTACTGAGCGCGCGTTTCTCCGCACCACCCGACAGGGAGCAAAAGCTTTTTGGTTCTTTTTCTCGAAAAACAACTGCTTGCTTAAACCCGCAGAACCGACCGCCCCGCATAAACCCCCGAAGCACCAAGCTCCGCCTCAATCCGGATCAACTGGTTGTACTTCGCCGTCCGGTCGCTGCGGCTCAGCGAGCCCGTCTTGATCTGCCCGCAATTGGTCGCCACCGCCAAGTCGGCGATGGTCGCGTCCTCCGTCTCGCCGCTGCGGTGGCTCATCACCGCCGTGTAGCCGGCGCGCTGCGCCATCTCGACAGCCTCCAGCGTCTCGCTCAGCGTGCCAATCTGGTTCACCTTCACCAGGATGGAGTTGGCCACGCCCTCGGTGATGCCGCGGGCCAGGCGCTCGGGGTTGGTGACGAACACGTCGTCGCCCACCAGCTGCACGCGGGCGCCGAGCTGCTCGGTCATGTAGCGCCAGCCCTCCCAGTCGTCCTCGGCGCAGCCGTCCTCGATGGAGGCGATCGGGTAGCGGTCGCACAATTCGGCCAGGTAGCCGACCATGCCCTCGGCGTCGAAGCTGCGGCCCTCGCCTTCCATCACGTACTGGCCGTCGCGGTAGAACTCGGTGCTGGCGCAGTCCAGCGCGAAGGTGACGTCCTCGCCCAGCCGGTAGCCGGCCGCCTCGCAGGCGCGCGCCAGGAAGGCCAGCGCCTCGTCGGCCGAGGCGAGGTTGGGCGCGAAGCCGCCCTCGTCGCCCACGTTGGTGTTGTGGCCGGCGTCCTTCAGGCCGCGCTTGAGCTTGGCGAACACCTCCGACCCCATGCGCACGGCGTCGGCCATGCTGGAGGCACTCACCGGCTGGATCATGAATTCCTGGATGTCGATCGGGTTGTCGGCGTGCTGGCCGCCGTTGACGATGTTCATCATCGGCACCGGCAGCGTGCGGGCGAACACGCCGCCCACGTAGCGGAACAGCGGCTGGCCCAGTTCGGCGGCGGCGGCCTTTGCGGTGGCCAGCGAGACGGCCAGGATGGCGTTGGCGCCCAGCCGGCTCTTGTTTGGCGTACCGTCCAGCTCGCGCATGACGTTGTCGATGTGGATCTGCTCGTAGGGGTTCAGCCCGCCCACCGCGTCGTAGATCTCGCCCTCCACGTTCTCCACCGCCTGCTGCACCCCCTTGCCGCCGTAGCGCGCGGCGTCGTTGTCGCGCAGCTCGGCGGCCTCGTGCGCGCCGGTGGAAGCGCCGGACGGCACCGCGGCGCGCCCCACCACGCCGCTCTCCAGGATCACGTCCACCTCCACGGTGGGGTTGCCGCGGCTGTCGAGGATCTCTCGGGCGACGATGTCGGTGATGGCGCTCATGGCTTGTGTTCCTGGGTGGTTTGCATGGTGCGGTACCATCGCCGTGCCGCCTTGGAAAGGAAAGCCAAAGGGCTCCGCCTCCCGGCGCCGCAGGCTCGAACCGATGGCGCCAGCGGCGCCGGCCCGCTAAGGACAAGTTTTTAAAACCTGTTCGTTCTAGATAGACGGATGTTTGGGGATCGGGGCCCCGGCACGCGGCTGCGTGCTGCGCACGACGGAATTTGGGGCAGAGCCTCGTTCTTGCTTATAGGTTCGGATTTTTGGCCGTTGATTTCAAAACCTTTTCTGGGGGCTCGCCGCGGCCAGCGCGGCGAGAGGTAAGGCGATGCTGCTGCTGACGTGGCACGGAACGGTGGTGTGCCTGCGGGAGGCAGGCGGCGGGCTCGTGCACCTGCCGCCCGGCCAGGCCGGGCCCAGCGCGGCGCTGCTGGACCTGGCCGTGCCCGCCACGCCGCCGGCAGCGCCGCATCGCGCGGACACCTCCCTGGGCCCGCTCACCGTGCATCCCGGCCCGACCGGACGCGGCGTGGCGCTCTCCCGGTTTGGCCGCTTCCTGTGCGCCGACGCCAACCTTGCCGAGATGGCGTTCGACCGCGACGCGGCGAACCTGTGGGAGACGTTCCTCCCGCTGACCGCTCAGGACCTCGCCGATCTGGAATACATCCTGGGCCACAGGTGGATCGACTTGCCCACCCGCCAGGTGACCCTCCGGCGCACCATCCGCCTGGCCTCCGAGTTCCGCCTGGTACTGGGCGCCAACGAGGTGGACCTTGCCGCCCGCCTGCCGTTCCGCCCGCAACTCCCGCAAGGCATGCCCTACGCCCCGCCGCAAAGGCTGCGCCTGGAAGCCGTGGTCGGCGCGCCCGACCTGGTATCCGCCCAGCCTGACGGCAGCGCCCTGCTGCCCGCCGCCGGCCTGACTGCGCGGGCTAATGTGTCCGCCCGCGTCATGGCGCTGGCCGCCCACCGCACGCTACGCGGCCTGGAGCCGGAGCCCGAGGAACTGGACCGCGACGTCGCGTTCCTGCTGGCGAATGGCGGGCCTGCCGCCCTGTCCGACTTGCTGGAGACGCTGAGCCCGGCGGCGCAGCCGGGCTGGGCCGAGCCGCTGCCCGACCCGGACATCACCTGTCCCGTCATTAGCCTGGGCACCCAGTGCCTGACCGCCTGCGTGTTGCGTCGCGCCGGCATCAGCCAGGTGCCCATGCCGTTCGATTGGCTCAGGTCCTCTCCAGCGCTCGTCCGTCACGTCCTGGAGGACGACTTCGCGATGCTGATGGACCCGGCCCAGCACGAGAGCCTGACGGGGCAGGGGGGCTACCGCGAACCGGCGGCCGGCGCCACGCACGCGGGCTATCTGGCCCTGCTCGGCATCGGCCGGGTGTTCAACCACCACGACCCGACCCGGCCGGCCGATGCACGCTACCTGCAAGCCTGCATCGACCGGTTCCGCGACGTGGCGGCCTCCGACACCTCGAAGATCTTCGTCCAGGTGGTCGACGCCGGCACGAAGTCGGCAACCGACTTCCTCGCCACCGCGGCCGTCCTGGACCGCATCACCCCGAACGCCGTGTTCGTGCAGGTGAGCCTGGAGGCGGCCGACCGCCGGCGCGCGGTGCCGTTGCTGGCCCTGGCCACGCGCCAGGGCGCCCACGTGCACTACCGGATGAGCCCGATCTCGACCGCCTCGGGCGAGGATTTCCGCAGCCGTGCGGACCGCGACTTCCTGGCCGCGATCATCAGGGCGCACGCCGTGCGGCCTGTCACGGCCGCAGCCACGGCCCGTCTCAGCCGGATCAGGCTGTCCGAGGCGATCCTGCAGTTCGGCCGCGGCCCACCGCCGGCCGAAGTGGAGGCGGGCAGGACAATGCTGCAGATGGGCAACGACGGACTGCAAAGTTTCCTGCGAAGCCTTTTGCTGCCCGAGCGCGCCAGGTTCGTCGCCTACGACCGGCGCAGCGTCGATGCCAACGTGAGTGCGGACACGGCGCTGATCGAGATTGGTGGCGGCGGCATCACCGCCGGCATCGACCTGACAGGCCGCGACCTCTGGATGCTGATGCAGCGGCTGCTGCCGGTCCTGTTCCTCATCGAGGAGATGCGGCTGCTGGCCGACATCACGCCCGCGCCGTTCCTCGTCGAGGCCGGCGATGCGGCCTACCGGGCCGACTCGGTCGGTTTCTGCTCCAATAATCCTGCCGCGTGCCTGATCCCCGACTCCGAGTTCGTGGCCACTGCCGGCTACGAGGCGGAGCGCCAGCTTGCCGGGCAGATGGCAACCCTGTGGGCAGACCGCCGGCGCATCGTGTTCTGGCGCGGTGCCACTACCGGTATCGTGCGCCGTGACCCGCCCGCTGGCATGTCAGATGATTTCACCTGGCTTCAACGGCTCGACATGGTGCAGCGCGCCCGCCGCTCGCCCCACGCCCGCCTCTACGATGTCGGCATTTCGAATATCGTCCAGCTCAGGGAGGATATCGGGCTGGCCGCGCGCATCGAGGCCGCAGACCTGATGCGGCCTCGTGCCCATCGTTCCGCGTTCTTAGAATGTCGCGCAATCCTGGTGGTCGACGGCAACACCAACGCATGGAGCGCACTGTTCTGCGCCCTGCTCAGTGGCGCCTGCGTCATCAAGGTGGAGTCCGAACGCGGCTTTCGTCAGTGGTACTACGACCGCCTGGAACCCTGGATCCATTTCGTGCCCGTGCTGTCCGATTTGTCGGACATGGACGACGTGGTGGCCTGGGTGATGAGCCACGACGAGGACGCCCAGGCGATCGGCCAGGCCGGGCGCGCGCTGGCCGAAGGGATGACCTTCGAATCAGAGATCGGGCTGGCAGCAAAGAGGATGCAGGACTGGCTCGGCAGCCGAGGTGAGTGTTGACCCGTCAGCAAGCATGGGGCTCTGCCCGAACTCCGTGGTGCGTAGCACGGATCCGCGCGACGAAGCCTCGGGACTGCAGACCTCCATTTACCAAGAATCTGTTACGAACAGGTTCTAATACCAATCGCCTGAAAGTTTAACCCTTTAAGAAGGCCAGGGGCTCTGCCCCTGGACCCCGCTAAGGACAAGTCCTTAGAGTCCGTTTGAAAACTCACACAAGCTGCCTGGGGAGCGCCGAAGTCCGACGAAAGCGGTAACTACATACCACAATTCAGGCTGAATTCACCTTCTACCGGCAAAGGATCGAGCGACTCGGGGCTTTGGATACGAGTCTCCAAACAGCCTCTTAGACCTGTTTGCAAGACATCCCAAACAAACGGAGGTCTGGGGCCTCGAGGCCCCAGCGGGGTTTGGGGCAGAGCCGCTGGCCTTCGGGAAGAGGCGCACTGGCGCCCCCCCCCCCTTGGCCGTCTCACTGAAAACAGCCCATACTTTCCCCCACATGCCCGACCGCCCGAAACGCCGCGCCAGGTGGGTCTCTCCCCTTATGGCCCGGGTCCTGCTCGTCAACTTCGTCCCGCTCGCGCTGCTGCTCGGCGCCGTGCTCTACCTCGACGCCTACCAGGACGGCCTGCTGGAAGCCGAGGTCGCCGCCTTGCGCGAACAGGCCCGCATCTATGCCGGCGCCCTGGGCGAGTCCGCCGTTCGCGTCGCCGATCCCAACAATCCCGTGCTGGTGCCGGACCTCGCGCGCCCGCTGTTGCGCCGGCTTACCGACCCCACGCCCAACGCGGGTGCGAAGATCTACGCACCGGACGGTACCCTGATCGCCGACAGCCGGGTGCGCCTGGGGACGGGCGGCGGCGCCAGCAGCCAGAAGCTGCCGCCCTCGCCGGACCGAAGCCCGGCCACCGGCCGCCTGGCCCGGCTGTACGACGGCGTGCTTGCTTTGCTGCCGCACACGCGGGCCACCACCGTGGAGCTCAGCCCTAACGCGCCAGGGGCAGACTGGCAGCCGGACGTGCGCGAGGAGCTGCGCCTGACCAGCAGCGACGACAGCCACGAGATGCCCCCCAACATCCGCCGCACGCGCGACAACCGGCTGCTCGTCACAGTGGCCGAGCCGGTGGAGCGCAACCACCACACCGTCGGCATCGTGCTGCTGACGCGCGACGCCATCGAGGTGGACAACTCGCTGTTCGCCGTCCGCGTCTCCATCCTGGGCCTGTTCTTCGGCGCTCTGATCCTGACCGTGCTGCTGTCCTGGTACCTCTCCCTCACGCTCGCCCGCCCTATCCTTCGCCTGGCCGACGCGGCGCGCGACATGCGGGAGGGCCACGGCCGCACCGGTGCGGTGCCGGCCGCCGTGCTGCGCCGGCGCGACGAGATCGGCGAGCTGGGCCAGGCACTCTCGGCCTCGGCCACCGCGCTATGGGGACGCATGGACGCCATCGAGCGCTTCGCCGCCGACGTGGCCCACGAGATCAAGAACCCGCTCAGCTCCATCCGCAGCGCCATCGACACGCTCAAGCGCGTCAGCGAGCCGCCCAAGCAGGCCCGCCTGCTCGCCATCATCCAGGAGGACGTGGTGCGACTGGACCGCCTGATCAGCGACATCAGCGACGCCAGCCGCGTGGACGCCGAGCTGTCCCGCACCGCGACCGAGCCGGTGGACGTGGGCCCCATCATCAGCACGCTGGGCGAGATCGCCGACGCCACCCGTGCCGACGGCGACGCGCACCTCAACGTGGACCTGCCTGCCACCCCGCTGGTGGTCCTGGCGGTGGAGGGCCGCCTGGTGCAGGTGCTGCGCAACCTGATCGGCAACGCGCAGAGTTTCTCGCCGGCCGGCGGCACCATCCGGCTGCGCGGGCGCGAGACGGGCGGCATGGTTGAGCTGTCGGTGGAAGACGAGGGCCCGGGCATCCCGGACAGCAACCTCGAACACGTGTTCGACCGCTTCTACTCGGAGCGCCCGGCCGGCGAGAAGTTCGGCCGCCACTCCGGGCTGGGCCTGTCGATTAGCCGGCAGATCGTCGAGGCGCTGCAGGGGCGGATCAGTGCGGAGAACCGGCGCGGGGCGGATGGGCGGGTGCTGGGGGCAAGGTTCGTGGTAAGGCTGCCCAAGGCTTGAGAAGATACGGTTCTTTGAGAACCTGTCGGCAAGAATGGGGCTCTGCCCCCACACCCGGTCGTGCGCAGCATGCATTCGCGTGACGGGCCTCGAGGCCCCAGACCCCCAATCTGTTCAGAGTGCCTAACGAACAAGTTGTAATACTAACGGCCGTAAACTTTGACCTATAGACAAGCATGGGGCTCTGCCC
>CAXTBC010000004.1:0-60764 GCA_964242595.1 uncultured Acetobacteraceae bacterium
CAGGGGCAGAGCCTTTGGCCTTCCTTCACAGGTCAACATTAAAGGCCGTTGGTATTACAAGCATTCGCCTGTTGGGTTCTGGGGTCTCGAAGCGCGTCGTGCAAATGAGTGTTGCGCATGACCGGGTTTGCAGCAGAGCTCGTGCTCGTTCAAAGCTTTATTCCAGGACGCGATTGTCTTCGGGCATACCGGCCAGGGAGCAGGGCTTTTTGAATTACAGATCGCCTTCAAGGGGCATAGAACGCATCAACCACGTGCGGCAACCAGAACACATCGGTGACTGCCGCGGCGGCCGGAACCAAGCACAGCAGGGCACGCAGCCGAAGCTTGCCGCAGCGCGGCAAGGCCAACGAGGCGGCAGGAAGCAGGGGCAGGAAATACCTCCCCTGCAAGCCGCCGATCCAGGGCATCCCCACAGGGGTCCACTGGACGTAGAGCGCCAGGGCGATGGCCGTGGCACACAGCCAGACGGCGACGGCTGGAAGGGCCAGCGCCAGGGCGTCGCGCGGGCCGCCATTTCGCCTGTCGGCCGCATCGGCCGCCAGGCAAGCCGCGATCGCTGCGAACCATATCACGTAGAGAGCACGCGGCAGGAAGATGCACAGGTAGTCGAGCACGCCCACGAATTGCTGCGCCAGCATCCAGGCGTTGGCGTGCAGCGATTGCAGGGGCAGCGTCACCATGCGCCACGGCGCGTGGACGAGGACGTGGAGCTGCGCGGCAACGTCCGGGCTGTCGAACAGGGTTGGCGGCCCTGGCCATAACGGCCCCGCCTGCAGCCGTGAGCGATGCGGCGGCGCGGCTTCCACATCCGCCGCCAAGGCGGTCCAACCCAGGGCCGGCAGCACCACGCAAAGGCAGCGCCCGGCCGTGCGCCAGGTCCGCTGCCCCTGTGGCGTGAACAGCAGCAACGCCAGCGGCGCATAAGGCAGTTTGCTGGCGACGACCAACGCCAGGCAGGTTGCGGCCAACGCAGCCCAGCCGTCCGGCCGCGTGCCGCAGCGCGTCAGCGCAGCGCAGGCGAGCGTGGTGGACGCGATCAGCAGCCCGTCCTGGCTGCAAGAGGCGGCAAGGCACAAAGTCATCGGCAGCAGCAAGGTGCAGGCCATGGTGGCGGTGCCACGCCGTGCTACGCGCAACGCGGCCGCACCGATCAGCGCGAAGCAGGCGAGGTTGGCCAAACGGAGGCCAAGGAATGCCTGGGCGGGAGAACCGCCCACAGCCCGGACGGCGCTGATGGCGATAGCGCCGGGAACGTAAAACACCGGAAAGTAGCCGGAGACCGACCCAGCTTTCGTGAACACCGGTCCGGCACCCCACGGTAGCGCGCGGGCCAGAGCCTGCAGCCGGTGCGTGTAGGGCTCCGGAGTCGTGTCAGTGGGTTGCACCGGAAGGTCGGCCACCGACGTCAAAGCCGGGTCGCACGGCAGGCCGCTCACTATCAAACCGCCGAGGACCTCCTTGTGGCCGATCAGCGTCCCGTAGCGCAGGCTGTCCGCCCGGCAGGCATGCGCCGCCTCGTCGGGCACATGGCCCAGCGGCATCCGGACAGCGAGCAAGATGCCGGTCGGCAGGCAGGCCAGCAGCAGGATACCTGCCCAGGAGCATCGGAGGAAGAAGCTTTTCCTGCGATTAAAAAGAAGCAGAAAGTCTCTACTCACCTAGCGCGGCAACTTTCAGGCACACCCGACAGGAAGCAAAGCTTTTCGCTTCTTTTTCTCGAAAAAGAAGGCCTTCTTACCTGTTAATCCGCAGCGTCGGCGTACTCCGCCAAAGGCGCGCAAGTACAAGCCAAGTTGCGGTCGCCATACGCGTTGTCGACGCGCTTGACCGGCGGCCAGTACTTGCCCGCCGCCCGCCCGCCCGGATAGGCCGCCTGCTCGCGGGAGTAGGCGTGCTTCCAGTGCGCGGACGCGACCTCCTCGGCCGTGTGCGGCGCATGGCGCAGCGGGTTGTCGGCACGGTCGGCCCGCTTGTCCTCGATGGCCGCGATCTCTGCGCGGATCGAGATCATGGCGTCGCAAAATCGGTCGATCTCCGCGCGCGGCTCGCTCTCGGTCGGCTCCACCATCAGCGTGCCCGGCACCGGCCAGGACATGGTGGGCGCGTGGAAGCCGTAATCCTGCAGCCGCTTGGCGATGTCCTCCACCTGGATGCCTGCGGTTGCGGCAAAGCCGCGGCAATCCAGGATGCACTCGTGTGCCACGGTGCCCTGCGCGCCACGATACAGGATGGGAAAGTGCGGGCTCAGCCGGGCGGCGACGTAGTTGGCACTCAGGATGGCGATCTCGGTGGCGCGCTGTAGGCCGGCCGCGCCCATCAGGCGGATGTAGGCGTAGCTGATCGGCAGGATGGACGCGCTGCCGAACGGCGCCGCCGCCACAGGACCGATGCCGGTGGCCGGGCCGGCGTCCTCGCGGAACGGGTGGTTCGGCAGGAAGGGAGCGAGGTGCGCGGCCACGCCGATCGGGCCCACGCCGGGGCCGCCACCGCCATGCGGGATGCAGAACGTCTTGTGCAAGTTCAGGTGGCACACGTCCGCGCCGATCCGCCCAGGGCTGGTCAGGCCGAGCTGAGCGTTCATGTTGGCGCCGTCCATGTAGACCTGGCCGCCTTGCGCATGGACGATTTCGCAGATCTCGCTAATCGCCTCCTCGAACACGCCGTGCGTGCTGGGATAGGTGATCATCAGCGCGGCCAGGTTCGCCGCGTGCTTCTCGGCCTTGGCGCGCAGGTCGGCGACATCGATGTTGCCGTCGCGGTCGCAGCCGACCACCACGATACGCAGCCCTGCCATCGCCGCGCTCGCCGGGTTGGTGCCGTGCGCGCTGCTGGGGATTAGGCACACGCGCCTGTCTGCCTCGCCCCGTGATGCGTGGTAGCCGCGGATCGCCAGCAGGCCGGCGTACTCGCCCTGGCTCCCGGCGTTGGGCTGCAGGCTGACGCTGTGGAAACCCGTCGCCCGCGCCAGCCAGGCCGAGAGGTTGGCCACCAGCCTGGCGTAGCCGCGCGTCTGCGCCGCCGGCGCGAAGGGGTGGATGTTGGCGAAGCCCGGCCAGGTGATCGGCAGCATCTCGGCGGTGGCGTTCAGCTTCATCGTGCAGGAGCCCAGCGGGATCATGCCGCGGTTCAGCGCGATGTCGCGGTCCTCGAGCTGCTTGAGGTAGCGCAGCATGCCGTGTTCGGAGTGGTGCGCGGAGAACACCGGGTTCGTCAGCACAGGTGAGGTGCGCAGCAGGGCCGCCGGAACGGAGGCCGGCGCGGCGTCGGCCGCCGCGCCGAACAGGGCGCACAGACGGTGCAGCTCGGCGCGCGTTACCGTCTCGTCCAGCGCCACGACCACGGCGTCATCATCGAGGCGGCGCAGGTTGAAGCCGGCGGCCAGCGCGCGGGCCAGCAACGCGTCCGCCTCACCCTCGATCACGACAGTGTCGAAGAAATCCGCGTGGCGCACCTTCAAGCCGCCGCGCGCGGCGGCGTCCGCCAGCAGTCGCGCCTGCAGGTTCACCCGCCGCGCGATCCGCAGCAGCCCCACCGGCCCGTGCCAGGCGGCGTAGAACCCGGCGATCACCGCCAGCAGCACCTGCGCCGTGCAGATGTTGCTCGTGGCCTTCTCCCGCCTGATGTGCTGCTCGCGCGTCTGCAGCGCGAGCCGCAGCGCGGGGTGGCCGGCCGCGTCGATGCTGCGGCCCACGATGCGCCCCGGCATCTGCCGCTTGTAGGCGTCGGTGGTGGCGAAGAACGCCGCGTGCGGCCCGCCGAACCCCATCGGCACGCCGAAGCGCTGGGCGCTGCCCACCACCACGTCGGCCCCCATCTCGCCGGGCGGCGTCAGCAGCACCAAGCTCAGCAGGTCCGCGCACACGATGGCCAGCGCGCCGACCGCGTGGGCGGCGGCGGTCTCGGCGTGCAGCGGCCGGAGCGCGCCGGTGGTGCCGGGGTATTGCAGCACCACCGCGAACGGATTGGCGGCACCCAGCGCCGCCGTGTCGCCTGGGGCGAACTCAACCAGCGTCCAGCCCAGCGGACGCGCCCGCGTCTCCAGCACCGCGCGGGTCTGCGGGTGCAGGTCGGCGGCCACCGCCACCACGGTGGAACCGGTGCGAGAGGCGGCGAACGACATCGCCACCGCCTCGGCCGCCGCGGTCGCCTCGTCCAGCAGGCTGGCGTTGGCGATCGGCAGGCCGGTGAGGTCGGCCACCATCGTCTGGTAATTCAGCAGCGCCTCCAGCCGGCCCTGCGCGATCTCCGCCTGATAGGGCGTGTAGGCGGTGTACCAGCCGGGATTCTCCAGCACGTTGCGCAAAATCACCGGCGGGGTGTGGGTGTTGTGGTAGCCGCAGCCGATCAGGCTCTTCGTCGTGCTGTCGTTCTGGGCGGCCAGCGCCGCCAGCTCGGCCAGCACCGCCGCCTCGTCGGCGGCCGGCGGCAGGTCCATCGCCCCGCCGCGTATGCCGCCCGGCACCGTGCGCGCCATCAGCGCGTCCAGCGAGGCGGCGCCCACCATGTCGAGCATCGCTATGATGTCTGTCTCGCCGGGGCCCACGTGGCGGGCGACAAAGGCGTCCTGCGCTTCCAGCAGGTCCAGGTCGGCCAGGCTCGACATACCTACAGCGTCTCCAGGAAGGCCTCGTAGGCCTCCTCGTCCATCAGCGTCTCGAAGTTGTCCTCGTCGCCCGGCTCCATGCGCCAGAACCAGCCCTCGCCCGCCGGGTCGCGGTTGATCAGCCCGGGGTCCTCGGCGATGTTCTCGTTGATCTCGGCCACCCGGCCGGCCAGCGGCGCATACACGTCGTTGGCCGCCTTCGTGCTTTCCACGGTGGCCACCGACTCGCCTTCGACGATCTCCCGGTCCACTGCCGGCAGCTCGATGAACACGATGTCGCCCAGCGCTTCCTGCGCGTGGTCGGTGATGCCGACGGTCAGGGTGCCGTCGTCTTCCAGGCGGACCCACTCGTGGTCCTTGGTGTAGCGGATCTCTGCCATGGCAAGCCTCTATCTAACGTAGCGGTGGGGAACGAAGGGAAGCGGGGCCACCACGGCCGGCAGCCTCTGGCCCCTGACCAGCAAAGCAAGCGGCGTGCCCTCGGTTGCCAGGTCGCGCCGCACGTAGCCCATGGTGATCGGGCCGCCGAGGGTGGGCGAGAACGTGCCGGACGTGACGGTGCCCGCCTCCGTGTCGTCGGTCGCAGCGATCGTGGTGCCTGCCCGCGCCGGCGCGCGGCTTGCGGGCTTGATGCCCACCCGTTTGCGATGCGGCCCGTGCGCCAGGTGGTCGCCGATTGTGGCGGCGCCCAGGAAGTCCAGCGCCTCGCGCCGGCGCTTGGGAATGGTCCAGGCCAGGCCGGCCTCGACCGGGCTGGTCAGCATGTCGATGTCCTGGCCATACAGGCACAGCCCGGCCTCCAGCCGCAGCGTGTCGCGCGCGGCCAGGCCGGCCGGCGCGCATTCCGGCTCGGCCAGCAGGCGCACGGCCAGCGCCTCGGCGTCCTGCGCGGGTGCGGAGATCTCGAACCCGTCCTCGCCGGTGTAGCCGCTGCGGCTCACCCAGCAGGCGATGCCGGCCACGGCACAGCTCGTGATCCCCATGAAGGGCAATGAAGCAGCCGCCGGCGCCAGGCGCGCCATCACGGCGGCGGCCAACGGGCCTTGCAAGGCAAGTAGCGCCCTTTCCTCATGCAGTTCCGGCTCGATGCCGTGCAGGCGCAGGTGCGCGACGTCGCCTTCCGCACGCGACGCGTTCATCACCACGAACAGCCGGTTCTCCGAACGTGCCACCATCAGGTCGTCGATGATGCCGCCCAGCTCGTTGGTCAGCAGCGTGTAGCGCTGGCGGCCTGGCGCCAGGCCAACGATGTCGCCCACCACCAGCCGTTCCAGCAGGGCGGCTGCGTCCTGGCCGTGCAGGCTGGCCTGGCCCATGTGGGAGACGTCGAACAGGCTCGCCGCGGCGCGCGTGTGCGCGTGCTCGGCCAGGGTGCCGGCGAACTGCACGGGCAGCGACCAGCCGGCGAAGCCCGCCATGCGGCCGCCCAGCCTGCGGTGCAGCGCGTCCAGCGGCGTGGTCCTCAGGGGGAAATCGGACAGGATACGAGGTTCCGCACGCAAGAGGTCAGGGTCCGGTCGCCCGGCCGTCCGACCCCCCTCTGTCACGGAACCTGAGAGATTCGGGCGAGTGCCCTTTCTCCGTCGGTGCGGCGGTCGCCCGCCGGCTTTCCAGAGGTCCCGATCTCTCGCGGTCCTTTGTGCCTGAGCGTTTCCGGGGGCCGGTTGCGCCTTCGGCGGCAGGGTGCGGCCCTGCTACTCTCCCGCGAGGGATAGTGGAACGGAACCGTTTATGGGGGTTGCGGGCGGGAGTCGCAAGCGGTGATGCGACAAGCATGGGGCTCTGCCGCAAACCCCGTCATGCGCTGCACGCATTCGCGTGACGGGGCCTCGAGCCCCCAGACCCCCGTCTGTTTAGAACCTCTTACAAACAGGTTTTAAGGACGACTGTGCTTAGCGGGGTCCAGGGGCAGAGCCCGTGGCTTTACTTACAATCGTCACTTCCTCAAGCAGCCTGCCAGGATCGCCCCCGCCTCGGCTCCGGTCTTTGCGACGTGCCAGCTTACCGCCAGCTTGCACTGCTGTGCGCGCTCCGCGCTGGCGTGCGCCTGCAGCCCCTCGTCCACGCATTGGCGCCACTCGGCCATCGCCGGGTCGGCCTGCAACACCAGTTCGCACGCCTGCACCAGCGTCCTGGCCCCCGGCGCTTCGCCGGAGGCCATTAGCCGCTTCAAAGCCTTTGCCGAGGCGAACTCGGCGGTGATGCAATCCGCCTTGCCCGCCTGGCGGCCCGCACACGCCGTGTTGTAGGCGTCCCAGCCGATAGAGGCGTCCGCTTTCGGCACTGCCGAGAGCGCCACCTTGATACGCGGATCGGCCCGCAGCTCGGACGCACATTCGGCCACGCCCTGCGCCACCGCCTGGTCGGCCAGCTTCTCCGGCGTGTCGTGGTCCAGCGCCTCGTCGTGGTCGTGCTGCAACTGGGTTTGCACGACCGACAGCATCACCGATTGCGAATAGGCCGGGTTGCCCGCGCACAAGGATGTCGCCTTGTCGGCCATCGCGGGCGAGACCGTCAGCAGCAGGAAGAAAAAGCTTTTCATCGTGTTCCCGCTCCCAAAACCAATCGCCTGAGATGTTGACTCGTGAGGGAAGGCTCTGCCCCTAGATCCCACTGGGAAAAGCCCCTTATACGCAGCCTGCATTGAGACTGAGATTGCAAAGAAAGGCCTTCTTTTTTGAAGAAAAAAACCAAAAAACTTTTGTCTCTGCGCTGTTTTAGCGTCCTCGATCTATCCTGCGAAATCCGGCTGTTTCAAATGCGGGAAGCAAAAGTTTTTTGGTTCTTTTTTTCAAAAAAGAACTGCTTGCTTTCGACGAGTTAGCCTCACCGCGGGTTGGTCGCGCACTAAGCCCGTAGCGCCTCGCCCAAGGTAAGCCCCACCGGCAAATACTTGACGTACTCCGCCGGCACAACCTGCCAGAAGTGGGCTCGCTCCTCGTCCCAGTCGTGCAGCAGCATGGCCGCGTAACGGCTGCGTGTCTCGCGTGCGTGCTCTTCGACCAGGTTGCGGAGATGCGTCTCCCAATGCCCGGGGGAGAGGCGCTGCCAGGTCAGCGTGTCGGGGTTGAGGCACTGCTCGAAGGTGGCGTCGGGATCGTAGACGAACGCCATGCCGCCGGTGAAGCCGGCGCCGAAATTGCCCCCCACGCTGCCGAGGATGACGACCGTGCCGCCGGTCATGTACTCGCAGGCGTTGCTGCCACAGCCTTCGACGATGCCGAGCGCGCCGGAGTTGCGCACGGCGAAGCGCTCCCCCGCCTGCCCAGCGGCGAACAGCTTGCCCGACGTGGCGCCGTACAGCACCGTGTTGCCCAGGATGGTGTTGTGCTGGCTCAGCAGCTCGGAACTCGGCGAGGGCCGCACGATGATGGTGGCGCCGGACAGGCCCTTGGCTACGTAGTCGTTGGCGTCCCCCATCACCTCGATGCGCAGGCCCTGCACGGCGAAGGCGCCCAAGGACTGCCCGGCGCTGCCGCGCAGGCGCGCGGTGATGTGGCCGGGTGCCAGGCCGGTCATGCCGAACTGGCGCACGATGCGCGAGCTGAGCTTGGTGCCGATGGCGCGGTGCGTGTTGCGGATGCCGTATTGCAGCTGCATCTTCTCGCCGCGGTCGAACAGCGCCTGGGCGTCGGCGATCATCTGCGCGTCCAGCGTCTCGGGCACCTCGTTGCGGCCTTCGCGGGTGCAGAACTTGGCGTGCGGGCCGGCATCGGCCTGCGCCAGGATCGGGTTCAGGTCCAGGTCGTCCAGCAGGTCCGAACCGCGGCTGACCTGGGCGAGCAGGTCGCTGCGGCCGATCACCTCCTCCAGCTTGCGGAAGCCGAGCTCGGCCAGGATGCCGCGCACGTCCTCGGCGATGAAGCTGAACAGGTTGATCACCTTCTCGGGCGAGCCCTCGAACTTCGCGCGCAGCGCCTCGTCCTGGGTGCAGACGCCTACGGGGCAGGTGTTGGAGTGGCACTGGCGCACCATGATGCAGCCCATGGCGACGAGCGAAGCGGTGCCGATGCCGAACTCCTCGGCGCCCAGCATAGCGGCGATCACCACGTCGCGGCCGGTCTTGATGCCGCCATCCGCACGCAGCTTCACGCGGTGGCGCAGGCGGTTGAGCATGAGAACCTGGTGAGCTTCCGAGAGGCCCATCTCCCAGGGCAGGCCTGCGTATTTCACCGAGGTCTGCGGCGAGGCGCCAGTGCCGCCGACGTGGCCGCTGATCAGGATGGCGTCTGCATGCGCCTTGGCCACACCCGCCGCGATCGTGCCGATGCCCGAGCGGGCCACGAGCTTCACGCAGACGGTGGCGTCCGGGTTGATCTGCTTGAGGTCGTAGATGAGCTGGGCCAAGTCCTCGATGGAGTAGATGTCGTGGTGCGGCGGCGGGCTGATGAGCGTCACGCCAGGGGTGGAGTGGCGCAGCCTGGCGATCAGCGAGGTGACCTTGAAGCCGGGGAGCTGGCCGCCTTCGCCCGGCTTGGCGCCCTGCGCCATCTTGATCTCGATTTCGCGGCACGCGTTAAGATACTCGGCGGTGACGCCGAAGCGGCCGGACGCGATCTGCTTGATGGCCGACGACGCGTTGTCGCCGTTGGCACGCGGGCGGGCGCGGGCGGGATCCTCGCCGCCCTCGCCGGAATCCGAGCGCGCGCCGATGCGGTTCATGGCGATCGACAGCGTCTCGTGCGCCTCCGGGCCCAGCGCGCCCAGCGAAATGCCAGGTGCGAGCAGGCGTTTGCGTATTTCGGTGATGCTCTCCACCTGGTCCACCGAAATGGGCGTGCAGCGTTCGCGGCGGAAGTCCAGCAGGTCGCGCAAGGCGACAGCGGGCATGCGTCGCACGGCCTCGGCGTAGCGGCGGTAGACCTGGTAGCTGTCTGTGGCAACCGCGGTCTGCAGCATGTGGATGAGGCCGCCATCGAAGGCGTGCGTCTCGCCGCGACGGCGAAGCTTGTAGAGCCCGCCTACAGGCAGGGTGACGAACTCGGCGTTCCACGCGGCGCGGTGCAGGGCCAGCAGGCGGCGAGCGATGCCGGAGAGGCCGATGCCGGAGATGCGCGACTGCATGCCGGGGAAGAACTCGCCGACCAGCGCGCGCGACAGGCCGATCGCCTCGAAATTGTAGCCGCCGCGGTAGGACGAGACGACCGAGATGCCCATCTTGGACATCGTTTTCAGCAGGCCCTTGTCGACGGCCTTCTTGAAGCGGCCGACAGCCTCCTTCAGCGAGAGCTGGTTGAACAGGCCGCGGCGGTGGCGGTCGGCGATGCTTTCCTGCGCGAGATAAGCATTTATGGTTGTGGCACCTACGCCGATCAGGACGGCGAAGTTGTGGATGTCCATGCATTCGGCTGCGCGCACGTTGAGGCTGGTAAAGGTGCGCAGGCTGGAGCGGACGAGGTGCGTGTGCACCGCGCCGGTGGCGAGGATCATCGGGATCGGCACGCGGGCGGCATCCTGGTGCTCGTCGGTGAGGATGACGTGGGTGCAGCCCTCGCGCACGCCCTCCTCGGCCTCGCGGCGCACGCGAAGGATGGCCTGGCGCAGGCCGGCCTCGCCCTCCTCGACGGGGAAGGTGCAGTCGATGGTGACGGCCGACGTGCCCATCATGTGCTGCATCGCCTCGAACTCGGCGTTGCTGAGCACGGGCGTCTCGAGCTGCAGCAGGTCGCATTGGCTGCTGTCCTGGTCCAGCACGTTGCCAAGGTTGCCGAGGCGTGTCTTCAGGCTCATCACGCGAGTTTCGCGCAGGGAGTCGATCGGCGGGTTGGTGACCTGGGCGAAGTTCTGGCGGAAGTAGTGGTGCAGGCCGCGGTACTGCTCGGACAGCACGGCGATCGGCGTGTCGTCGCCCATGCTGCCGGTGGCTTCGACAGCGTCCTCCACCATGGGGTGCAGGATGGTTTCCAGCTCCTCCAGCGTCATGCCGACGGCGAGCTGGCGGCGGCGCAGCGCCTCGCCCTGGAAGTAGAGCGGCTCCGCCGCGTCGGTCTTGACGATGTGGTCGATCTTCTTCACGCGCGCCGTCCAGGCGCCGTAGGGATGGCGGGCGGCCAGCATGTCGTTGACGGCTTCGTCCTTGAGGAAGCGGCCGTCGTCGAGGTCGACGGCCACCATCTCGCCCGGCCCGAGGCGGCCCTTTTCGATGATGCGGTTCTCGTCGAGCATCACCATGCCGGTTTCCGAACCGAGGATGAGCATGCCGTCCGAGGTCACGGAGTAGCGCAACGGGCGCAGGCCGTTGCGGTCCAGTCCGGCGATCGCCCAACGTCCGTCGGTGGCGCACATGGCCACCGGTCCGTCCCACGGTTCCATCACCGCGTTGCAGTACAGGAACATGTCCACGTGGGCGCGCTTCATGGTGGCGTCGCTGCCGATGCTGGCGGGGATCAGCAAGGCCTTAGCCATCGGCGCGTCGCGGCCGGCGTGGATGAGCAGCTCGAAGACGTTGTCGAGCACGGCGGTGTCGCTGCCGCTGGCTTGGATGACCGGCTTGACGTCCTCGATGTAGGCGTCGAGTTCGCCTGCGGCCAGGCGCGTCTCGTGGCTCTTCATCCAGTTGGTGTTGCCCGACACGGTGTTGATCTCGCCGTTATGGGCGAGCGTGCGGAAGGGTTGCGCCAGCTTCCAGGTGGGGAAGGTGTTGGTCGAGTAGCGCTGGTGGTAGATGGCGAAGCGGCTGACGAAGCGTTCGTCGGTGAGGTCCGGATAGAACGTGGCCAAGTGCTCGGCGAGGAACATGCCCTTGTAGATGATGGAGCGGCAGGACAACGAGCAGATGTAGAGTTCGGGGATCTGCGCCGCGATGGCCGCCTTTTCGATGCGGCGGCGGATGACGTAGAGGTCGCGCTCGAACACGTCCGGCGCGCTGTGCGGCGTGTTGCGCACCATGATCTGTTCGATTTCCGGTCGCGTGGCGTTGGCTTTCTCGCCGATGACGCTGACGTCGATCGGCACCTGGCGCCAGCCGTAGATCTGGTAGCCGAAACGCAGGATTTCGGTCTCGGTGATCTGCCGGCAGCGTTCCTGCGCCGCGAAATCGGTCTTCGGCAGGAACACCATGCCAACCGCGATCTGCCCGTCCTGCGCCCGCTCGCCGCCGCGCTCGATGGCTTCGGCGAAGAAGTCCTGCGGGATCTCGATGTGGATGCCGGCGCCGTCGCCCGTCTTGCCGTCGGCATCCACGGCGCCGCGGTGCCAGAGCGCGCGCAGCGCGTCGATGGCGGCCTGGACGATGGCGCGCTTCGGCTTGCCGTCCAGCGAGGCGATCAGGCCGACGCCACAGGAATCGTGT
Organism: uncultured Acetobacteraceae bacterium; assembly: GCA_964242595.1. Lineage (GTDB taxonomy): Bacteria > Pseudomonadota > Alphaproteobacteria > Acetobacterales > Acetobacteraceae > BOG-908. The sequence goes on from CAXTBC010000004.1 coordinate 11,898, forward strand.
TCCTGGTCGGGAGAGTACGTGTGTTCGAGGCGGGCTACGTTGGCGTGCCAATCGGCGGAGAAGTCCGTAGATATGGCCATTACTTGCCCCCGTCGAAGGTCAACCCAAGCATCTCGTAGTCTTTATAATGACGCGACCAGACGCCGGCATATAGGCTGTGAAATGCCGGTAGGTCCTGGGCAAATATGTCAGCCCGCCAACATGTTGCGGTCAGCTGAGAACCTTGTTCCCAATGGGGTTTTCGTCCACTGGATCAGCTCGTCCATGTCAGCTGGTGAGTAATTCTTTGCAATAAGTCGGACATACCCATCCACCTTCCAATCGTGGAGAGACACGAACTCAGGTGAAACTAACTTTATAAGCTTGTCGACGGTCGCCGCATCCGGTTTGCCGCCTCGCTTGGCTATAGCACAATTTCGTACGACAGCTGCGTCATAGAGATTGATGAGGTCATCTCCCCGTGTAGCGTCAAAGAGTGCGCGCGCCAGGCGAAGACGTTCCGAATCAGAAGACGGCGAGGGAACCGCGGCTCGAGCATCGGGAAACAAAGCCGCCAGAGCGATAAGATAGATATACGCGCGTGAGTGCAGCACAATCACTCCGCTGCAACCGCCAAAGCCGCCCGTGCCGTCGGCTGCAGATACGCGTGTATCCGCGCCGCCGCGTCGCGCCCGTCGCGGATCGCCCACACCACCAGGCTCGCGCCGCGCACGATGTCGCCCGCCGCGAACACCCCGGGCAGACTCGTCTGGAACGACGTGTAGTTCACCTTCAGCGTCCCCCAGCGCGTGATTTCCAGCCCGTCCGCCGCCCACAGCGCCGGCAAGTCCTCAGGGTCAAACCCCAGCGCCTTGATCACCAGGTCCGCCTGCAGGTTGAAGTGGCTGCCGTCCACCACTTCGACCGACTGCCGCCCGCTCGCGTCCGGCAGGCCGAGCCGCATGTGCACGGCGCGCACCGCGTTCACGTGGTTGTCGCCCAGGAAGGCTTCCGGCGCGCTCAGCCAGACGAAGCGCACGCCCTCTTCCTCGGCATTACCCACCTCGCGCAGGCTGCCGGGCATGTTGGCCTTGTCGCGGCGGTAGAGGCAGCTCACCGAGGCGGCGCCCTGGCGGATGGAGGTGCGCACGCAGTCCATCGCCGTGTCGCCGCCGCCGATGACCACCACGTGCTTGCCGGCGGCGTCCAACGTGCCGTTGTCGAACTCGGGCACCGCATCGCCCATGCCCTTGCGGTTGGATGCGATGAGGAAGTCCAGCGACGGCACGATGCCGGGCAGGCCGCTGCCGGGGCCGGCAATGTCGCGCGGCTGATAGACGCCGGTGGCCAGCAGCACCGCGTCATGCCGGGCCCGCAGCTGGGCGAAGCTCACGTCCCGGCCCACTTCGGTGTTGAGGTGGAAGGCGATGCCGCCCTGCTCCAGCAGGCGCCAGCGCCGCGTCACGATCTCCTTGTCCAGCTTGAAGCCGGGGATGCCGTACATCATCAGCCCGCCCACGCGGTCGTGCCGGTCGTAGACGTGCACCTGGTAGCCGCGCCGCCGCAGCTCCTCGGCCGCCGCCAAACCGCCGGGTCCCGCACCCACAACCCCTACCGACTGCGCCAGCTCGGTGCGCGGCAGCACCGGCTTGACCCAGCCCTGGGTGAAGGCGTGGTCGGTGACGAACTTCTCCACCGCGCCGATCGTGACGCTCTCGAAGCCGCGCTCAATGACGCAGTTGCCCTCGCACAGCCGGTCCTGCGGGCAGATGCGGCCGCAGATCTCGGGGAAGTTGTTGGTGGCCGCGCTCACCTCATAGGCCTCGTCCAGCCGTCCCTCGGCGGTCAGCTTCAGCCAATCCGGGATGTTGTTGTTGAGCGGGCAGTGGATGGAGCAGAACGGCACGCCGCACTGGCTGCAGCGGCTGGACTGGGCCTTCGCCTGCGGGATGACGAAGTCCTCGTAGATCTCGCTGAAATCCTCGCGACGTTGTTCCACGGCGCGCTTGTCCGGCTGATGCTGGGGGAGCTGTGTGAAGCGCAGCATGCGGTCGGCCATGGCGAGTGCCCCAAGGGAGGAAGGAAGGCCTTCTTTTTCGAGAAAAGAAGCAAAAAGCTTTTGTCGGTGCTGTCGCGGAACTCTCCGCCAGCGCGCGCCAAAGGGACAAAAGTCTTTTGGTTCTTTTCTTGAAAAGAACTGCTTGCCTTGCGTTCCCTGGCCCTCGAAGCAGCATTACGCATGACCACGCAGAGAAGCGAGCCATATTCCGACGATAGGTCAGGTAAACTGACCTAAAACAAGCTCGTGTAGGCTGTACTCAGGTCAGCGTCGCTTCAGACGCATGAGATTAGGGCCGTTCCGGGCTCATCGGCTGGCCGGCACGCAGGCCGCCCTTGCGGAAACGGGCTAGGTAGGCTGGCACCACCAGCTCGATCGGCGTCGCCTGCACGCCCAGGCCGGCTAGGTCGGGCATGGCGGGGTCGGCCACGTTGTCGCGCTGCAGCAGCAGGAGCTGGTCGGGCGTCAGGCCGCTGAACGGGATTCGGGCGAGCAGGCTGGCGCCGGCGTTCGGGATCGTGACGAGCGGGCGGTGGCGACCAATCTGGGCGAGGATCCAGCCGAGGATCTCGCGGAACGTCATGACCCTGGGGCCGCCGAGTTCGTAGGTCTTGCCCCAGGCGTCCGGCTGGCTGACCGCGCCCATCACCGCATCGGCCACGTCGCCCACGAACACCGGCTGGAAGCGGCTGGCGCCGGCGATGACTGGCATAACGGGGCTCATGGTCGCCAGGGTGGCGAACCGGTTGAAGAACTGGTCCTCCTGCCCGAACACCAGCGAGGGGCGCAGGATGGTGGCGGCGGGAAAGTGCTCACGGACCAGCGCCTCGCCTTCCGCCTTGGTGCGGCCGTAGGCGGACGGGCTGTTCGGGTCCGCGCCGATGGCGGAAATCTGCACCAGGTGCTTCACCCCGGCGGCGGTCGACAGGCGCGCCACGCGGCCGGCGCCTTCGGCCTGCATGGCACGGAAGTCGCCGGCTTTGCGTTCGGCCAGCACGCCCACCAGGTTGACCACGATGTCCGCCCCCTCCACGGCGCGGGCGACCGTCGCGTCGTCGGTGATGTTGGCGTAGAGGGGCACCACCTGGCCGACGCGGCCCATGGGGCGGAGCGACATGGCGGTCTCCGGGTCCCGCACGGCAACCCGGACGACGTGGCTGGCGGCGGCGAGGCGTTTGACGACGTAGCGGCCCAGGAAACCGGACCCGCCTATGACGGTGGCGATGCTGCGTGATTCCATGGGTTGGGCTCCTGAAGGAAGGCAAGGCCTTCTTTTCTGAAGAAAAGAAGCAAAAGACTTTTGACTCCGCTGTCGCGTGCTGGCCCCGCATCACCCCACCCGACAGGGCGCAAAAGTTTTTTGGTTCTTTTTTTCAAAAAAGAACTGCCTGCTTACCTAGGTTCCAACGCCCGCGCTATAAGCCACCGATGACCCTCCGCGACCGTTTTACCGACGAGATGAAAGCCTCCATGCGCGCCGGCGACGCGCCGCGCACGTCCACCATCCGCATGATGATGGCCAAGCTGAAGGACACCGACATCGCGGCGCGTCCCCGCGGCGGCGACCCGGTGAGCGACGACGAGATTACCGCCATGCTGCGCGGCATGGTCAAGCAGCGGCGGGAAGCGGCCGAACTCTACACGCAGGGAAAGCGCCCTGAGCTGGCGGCCAAGGAGGAGGCGGAGATCGGCGTGATCGAGGCGTTCCTGCCGCAGCAGATGGACGAGGCGGCACTGGCCGCCGCCGTGGACGCGGCGGTGGCGCAGACAGGGGCCACCACCGCCAAGGAGATGGGCAAGGTGATGGCGGCTCTGAAGGCAGCCCACGGCGCCGCGCTCGACATGGGCCGGGTAGGTCCGCTGGTGAAGGCGCGCCTGTCCTGAAGCTGCCGGATTCCTTTCTCGAGGAGTTGCGGGCGCGCACCCCGCTGGCCGCCCTGGTGAGCCGGCGCGTGAAGCTGTCCCGCTCGGGGCGGCAGATGAAGGGGTGCTGCCCCTTCCACGGGGAGAAGACCCCCAGCTTCTACGTCTATGAGGACGGCTACCACTGCTTCGGCTGCGGCGCGCATGGGGACGCGATCAGCTTCGTCATGCAGACGTCCGGCGCCGGCTTTATGGAGACGGTGCAGAGCCTGGCCGGCGAGGCGGGGCTGGAGGTGCCGAAGGCCAGCCCGGCCGCTGCGGCGGCCGAACGGGCGCGGCTGGACTTGCACGGCGTGCTCGATGCGGCACAGGCGTACTACGCGCGCGCGCTATGGGCGCCTGGCGGGGCGGCGGCGCTGGCCTACCTGCGGGGTCGCGGGCTGACGGACGAGACGATCGGGCGGTTCGGCCTGGGTTGGGCCGGCGAAGGGCGCGGCGCGCTGGCCGCGGCGCTGGCGGGCGGCGGCGTCACGCCGGCCCAGCTGCTGGAGGCCGGGCTGCTGCGCGCGGACGAGGACGGGGCCATACGCGGCGAACTGTTCTTCAACCGGGTGATCTTCCCGATCCGCGACCGGACCGGGCGGATGATCAGCTTCGGCGGCCGCACGCTAGGGGATGGGCAGCCGAAATACGTCAACGGCCCGGAGACGCCGTTGTTTTCCAAACGGCGGACGCTGTACGGGCTGGACCTGGCGCGCGAGGCGGCGCGGCGGGGACAGCCCGTGGTGGCCGTGGAGGGCTACATGGACGTGATCGCCCTGCACCAGGCCGGGTTCGGCGCGGCGGTGGCGCCGCTGGGCACGGCGTTGACGGCCGAGCAGATTGAGGAGCTGTGGCGTCTCTCGCCGGCGCCGGTGCTGTGCTTCGACGGCGACGCGGCGGGCGGGCGGGCGGCGGCGCGGGCGGCGCAGACCGCGCTGCCGGCCCTGGCACCGGACCGCACGATCGCGCTGGCGACGCTGCCTGAGGGCGAGGATCCGGACACGCTGGTGCGGCGGCGCGGTCCCGCGGCGTTCACGGCCGTGCTGGAGGCGGCACGGCCGTTGAACGAGGCGTTGTTCGACCTGTTGCGCGGCGCTGGCGGGTTCACCACGCCAGAGCAGCGCAGCGCGTTCCGGGCGCGGCTGGAAGGTGCTGCGGCCGCGATCAAGGAACGCGGCCTGGCCAGCGAGTACAGGCGGGCGTTGCTGGACCGCTACTTCGCCTCTACGCGGCGGGGCGCGCCGAAGCCGGCGGCGCGAGCCGCCCGGCCGGAGCTGGTGGCGGATGCAGCCGATACGAGCCGGGCGCTGAAGCTGACGGCCATCCTGCTGCACCACCCGGCGCTGGCGCACGATCTGGAAGAGGCATACGGCTCGTTGCCGCTGCCGGCGCGGCTGCAGCCGTTGCGCGATGGCATGCTGGACTACTTCGCGCAGGATTTTAGCGACGTGCGTCCGCTTGACTCGGCGGGACTGGCCGACCACCTGCAATCGCTTGGATTATCGGCTGACTTGGCGCTGGCGCTGGAGGAGACACCATCCTGCGGCCGACCGGATGCCCAGCCGGCCGAAGCCGAGGCGGGTTGGTGGCACTTCTATGGTCTCATGCACCGGGACGGGCTGCACAAGGCCGTCGAGGATGCCCGCCATGCCTTCCTGGCCAGCCCGGACGACCCTGCATGCCTTGGCCGCTTCAACGCGCTTTGCCTGGCTGCGTTCCGCTTGCGGCGTGGCGAGCAGTCGGGCGGTGCGGACGCCGACGCCGACGAGGTGGCCTACGCCTACGACGACTGAAGACTGACTGAACCGGAGATTGTTGCTGATGGCGACCAAGCAGGCCACGACGGGCGATACCGCGACGACCGAGGCCGATGCCGACACCTCGCTGCTCGATACACAGTCGGCCGCTTTCAAGCGGCTGATCGCGAAGGGCAAGGAACGCGGCTACATCACCTTCGAGGAGCTGAACGCGGCCCTGCCGCAGGAGCAGATGAGCTCCGAGCAGATCGAGGACATCATGTCCCTGCTCAGCGAGCTGGGCATCCAGGTGGTTGAGAACGAGGACAACGAGGACGGCGAGGCGGTGGCCAAGCCGGAGAAGGCCGAGGGTAGCGAGGATGGCGACGGCCAGACCGAGGCCGGCGGCAACGTGGACGAGGAGAGCCTAGGCCGCACCGACGACCCGGTGCGCATGTACTTGCGCGAGATGGGCAGCGTGGAGCTGCTCTCCCGCGAGGGCGAGATCGCGATCGCCAAGCGGATCGAGGCCGGGCGCGACATGATGATCGGCGGGCTGTGCGAGAGCCCGCTGACCTTCCGCGCCATCATCAACTGGCACGAGGCACTCAAGGCAGGGCGCATGCTTCTGCGCGACATCGTGGATTTGGAAGCCACCCAAGGCGTGGGTGCCGCGGTGGAGGCCGAAGCGGCCGAGACGGCGGCGGCCGCAGCCGTGGCGGAGGGTGGCGAGACGGCGTTCGTGGAGCCGCCGCCCCCGCCGCCCGAGGTGGAGCCGGAGGACGGCGAGGACGGCGAAGGCGCTGGCCTGTCGCTCTCCGCGCTGGAGGAGAAGCTGAAGCCCGAGGTTCTCGAGACCTTCGAGGAGATCGAGAACCTCTACAGGAAGCTGCAGAAGATGCAGTCCAAGCGGCTGGACACGCTGACCAGCGGCGAGGAGATGAACGCGCGCAGCGAGAAGAGCTACGAGAAGCTGCGCGAGGAGCTGGTGGGCCGCGTGCAGCAGGTGCGGCTGCACAACAACCGCATCGAGGAGCTGGTCACCCAGCTCAAACAGCTCACTCAGCGACTTAACGGGCTGGAAGGCCAGCTGCTGCGGTTTGCCGAGACGACGAAGGTGGCGCGCGACGACTTCCTGGCGCGCTATCGCGGCCACGAGCTGGACCCGAACTGGATGGAGACGGTGGCCGCCCTGCCCGGCAAGGGCTGGAAGGCGTTCGCCGGCAAGTATTTCGGCCAAGTGGCCGACGTGCGCAGCCAGATCGGCGCCATCGCCAACGATGCCGGTCTCCCGATCGGCGAGTTCCGTCGCGTGTACGCGACGGTGAGCCGCGGCGAGCGCGACAGCGCGCGGGCGAAGAAGGAGATGATCGAGGCGAACCTGCGCCTGGTGATCTCGATCGCCAAGAAATACACCAACCGCGGGCTGCAGTTCCTGGACCTGATCCAGGAGGGCAACATCGGGCTGATGAAGGCGGTGGACAAGTTCGAGTATCGTCGCGGCTACAAGTTCAGCACCTACGCCACGTGGTGGATCCGGCAGGCGATCACTCGCAGCATCGCCGACCAGGCGCGCACCATCCGCATCCCGGTGCACATGATCGAGACGATCAACAAGCTGGTGCGCACCAGCCGGCAGATGCTGCACGAGATCGGCCGCGAGCCGGCGCCCGAGGAACTGGCCGAGAAGCTCGGCATGCCGCTGGAGAAGGTGCGCAAGGTCCTCAAGATCGCCAAGGAGCCGATCAGCCTGGAGACGCCGATCGGCGACGAGGAAGACAGCCACCTGGGCGACTTCATTGAGGACAAGGGCGCGGTGATCCCGTTGGACGCCGCCATCCAGGCGAACTTGCGCGAAGCGACGACGCGCGTGCTCAGCAGCCTGACGCCGCGCGAGGAGCGCGTGCTGCGCATGCGTTTCGGCATCGGGATGAACACCGACCACACGCTGGAGGAAGTGGGCCAGCAGTTTAACGTTACGCGCGAGCGCATCCGGCAGATCGAGGCGAAGGCCCTGCGGAAGCTGAAGCATCCTAGCCGGAGCAGGAAGCTGCGGAGCTTTTTAGACGATTAGGAAGAAAGCTTGGGGCTCTGCCCCAAACCCCGCTGGGGCCTTGAGGCCCCAGACCCCCATCTGTTTAGGATTGCTAACAAACAGGTTCTAAGGACTTGTCCTTAGCGGGCCGGCGCCGCAGGCGCCATTGGTTCGAGCCTGCGGCGCCGGGGGGCAGAACCCCTGACCTTACTTGCTCAATGCCGCCACGAACTGGTTAACGATAAACGTCCCCAGCCCCGTCGTCAGGTCGTACCCAGGCGTGGCCGAGTAGAGGCCGTTGTTGCCGACGACGATGTCGTGGAATCCGCCGTCCGGGTAACTGCCCAGGACGCCGCCGGTGCCGCCTGTCCCGTTATACAGGCTGTAGATGCGCGGGCTGGCGAAGCCGAGCTTTGGGTTGGCCGATACGGCCCGCGCCCACACGCCCAGCGACAGCGGCGAGGACAGGCTGGTGCCGCCAACCGTCTCGGGCGCGCCGTTGACGTAGACGGTGGCGCCGGAGTTCGGGTCCGCATCCATGGCCACGTCCGGTACGCCGCGCAGGCCGGACGTGGCCAGCACGGCGACGGCGGCCTCCTGCCAGGCGGGGCTGGTCTCGAACTGGGAGAGTCCGCCGCCGCCGGTGTTCCAGGTGATCTCGCTGTTGTAGCTGCCGTCCGCGTTGGTGAGCAGCGTGGTGCCGCCGACGCCGACGACGTAGGGGCTGGCGGCAGGGTAGTTGACGAAAGGGGCGCCAGCCGGAACGCCGTTCACGCCGGCTGGACCGATCGGGCAGAAGGAACCGGTGTCGCCGGCGGACGCGAAGAAGGTCTGCCCCTGAGAGGCGGCCTCGAGGAAGATCATGTCGTCAATGGCCATGGAGCCGTCGACGTAGGGGAATATTTCGCACTCGCCGAGCGAGGCGCTGGCGGCCTTGGCCACGTCCTGGCTGGCCCAACGGGAGAACTCGAGCGCCAAGTCGGAATCCGACAGCGACGTGGTGTCGTAGACGTAGAGGCGGTGGAGGCCCTGCGCCATGCCGGAGGAGTACTGGGTGTCCAGGTCCCACTCGTCGGCACCCGAGACGTCCGTGCTGGCGACGCCGACGGGCACGATGGTGAGCGGGACCTTCGGCAGGCCGAAGGCGGCCTCTTCGGTGCGCAGGTCGGTCACCACGCCGGTAAGGTCGCCTTCGGCCATGATGGCGATGGAGGCCTTGGTGGCCGGGGCCACCGTGTTGGCGTTGTAGACCACCTGGAACTGCTTGGGGTTGTAGCTGACTAGGTATTGCGGGGCAGAGGGCAGCGCCAGGGGCGAGACCATGTGGCCCACGGTGTTCAAGCCGAGCACGGCGGAGACCACGTTGCCGAGCGCGGCGGGTACCTGCGCCGGCGCCGTGTTGATGAACAGGGTATTGCTGCCGATGACGACCTGTTCCAGCGCCGTGTTGAAGGCCAGTTCGGCCTTGGCGGCCGTGCCCTTCGCGCTGATTAGCAGCCCGTTCTGCTCCACGACGATGTTGGTGAAGCCGGCACCCCTGAGGTAGCTAACGACAGAGTCGGCCTGCGCCTCGGACGGGGTGAACAGCTGCATGAACTGCGCGGGGGTGAGGAAACGGCCGTAAGCGGGGCTGGACGGGTCCGCTTGCGCCCGCACCAGGCTTTGCAGCGCGGCCAGGTTCTGCACCTTCATGCCGAGACGGACGGTAATCACCTGTGCGCTGGGCACTCTGCCCAGGTCGGCGGCACCAAGAAGGCTGCTGACGGTCAGCGCACGCGTCGCCGTAGGCACCCAGGCAGTCGTCTGCGCGCTGGCCCGAGGTGACACGCCGAACCCTGCAATCACGAGAGCCAGGAGGGACGGCGCGGCGAGAAGCTTGGTCTTCTGGCTCATGGCGTGTGAGTTCTCCGTTCGTGCATGGGTGGTATTCCCGAAGCCAAATCGGCCAGCAGTCTAACCCGGATGCAGCACTCACGCCCATGTGACCGCATACTTTGGTGCGGCTAGTGAGGTTTCGTATCTGGACGCAGTGTGTGAGTAACCCCAGAGTAAATCGGGCAGGGGTAAAGCTCGATTGAAAGTTCCGGAGACCAGTTTCTGGGCGACACGACCGTCCCAGGAGACCACACGCATTGCCGTGCTGGTGACGTTCCTGCGCCAGGAGCAGCGGCCGGCGCCGTTGCCGGTCGAGCTGCCTGAACACAGCAGCATCGCGCGGGTGCAGTCGTTGACCGTGGAGTTCTATCGTTATCTTTACGATACGGTAGGTGCTTCGTATTGCTGGTGGCTGCGGCGCGCCATGCCGCAGGCGCAACTGGCGGCGCTGATCGCCTCGCCCGGCGTCTCCATCCACGTGCTCTACGAAGGCAACGCGCCGGCAGGGTTCTTCGAGCTGGACGCGCGCACGGGACACACGGTGAACCTGAGCTATTTCGGGCTGCTGCCGCATGCGATCGGCGGCGGCCTGGGCACGATGCTGCTGCGGGCGGCGATGGCGGCCGCGTGGGCGCACAACCCGCGGGCGCTGACGGTGAACACCTGCACGGCGGACCACCCGCGGGCGCTGCCGAACTACCTGCGCGCGGGCTTCGTGCCGGTGCGCACGGCGCGCGAGATCTGGGACGTGCCGACGCGGCTGGGGCTCGCGATTCCGGAGCGCCTGCGCGTCTAGGGCGTCACCCCGCGCGCTTATCCGGTAGCGAAGGCAGGCAAGGCAGGCAGTTCTTTTTTTCAAAAAAGAAGGCCTTTCTGTGCTTTGCGGGCAGATTGGTCAGCGGCATTTCAAGCTCTGACGAAAACGCGCCTTGCTTGCTGCCTTGCCCCCCCGATGCTACCGCCCAGCCATGACGGCCCTGACCGCCCACCGCGCCGCGACCCTTTCCGGCACTATCACCGTCCCCGGCGACAAATCCATCTCCCACCGTGCCCTGATGTTCGCGGCATTGGCGGTCGGCGAGACGCGTATCTCCGGGCTGCTGGAAGGCGAGGACGTGCTGCGTACGGCTACCGCCATGCGGGCGCTCGGCGCCCAGGTGGACCAGGGCGCCGACGGGACGTGGCGGGTGAGCGGCGTGGGCGTCGGCGGGCTGGCAGAGCCGGCGGATGTGCTGGACATGGGCAACTCGGGCACGGCGGCGCGCCTGCTGGCCGGCGTGCTGGCCACCCACCCGGTGTTCGCGGTGCTGACAGGGGATGCCAGCCTGCGGCGGCGTCCCATGGCGCGGGTGACGGAGCCGCTGGCGCAGACCGGCGCCCGCTTCGCCGGCCGGACCGGCGGGCGCCTGCCGCTGGCGATCACCGGTGCGGTGCACGCGCTGCCTGTCGAGTACCGCATGCCGGTGGCCAGCGCGCAGGTGAAATCCGCCATCCTGCTGGCCGGACTGAACGCGCGCGGGCAGACGCGGGTGGAAGAACCGGTGCCGACGCGCGACCACACGGAGAACATGCTGCGACATTTCGGCGCCCAGGTGACCGTGGAGCACGACAATGCGGGCCGGGTGATCACCCTGGCCGGCCAGCCCGAGCTGGTTGCCGCGGACGTGGCGGTGCCGGGCGACCCGTCCTCGGCAGCGTTCCCCCTGGTGGCTGCGTTGCTGATGGAGGGCGCGCGGGTGACGGTCCGCGGCGTGGGGCTGAACCCGCTGCGGACCGGGCTGCTGGCCGCGCTGCGGGCGATGGGCGGGAAGCTGACCGTGGCCAGCGAGCGGGTGGAGGGTGGCGAGGCGGTAGGTGACGTGACGGCGCAGGGGGGACGGCTGGTGGCGGCGGACACCGACCCGGGACTGGCGCCCAGCATGATTGACGAGTTCCCCATTCTCGCGGTGGCCTGCGCCTGCGCGCACGGCACCAGCCGGCTGCGCGGCCTGGGGGAACTGAGGGTGAAGGAGAGCGACCGGCTGGCGGCCACGGCTTCCATGCTGTCCGTCAACGGCGTGGTCACGGAGGTGGAGGGCGACGACCTGGTGATCCACGGAAGCGGCGGCAAGCCGCCGGGGGGTGGGCTGGTGGCCACGCAGATGGACCACCGCATGGCGATGAGCGCGCTGGTGCTGGGCTGCGTGACGCAGGCGCCGGTGCGGGTGGACGACACGTCGTTCATCGACACCAGCTTTCCTGGCTTCGTGGCGTTGATGAACGGGCTGGGTTGCCGGTTCGCATGAGCGCCAAGCTGATCGTGGCGATCGACGGGCCGGCCGCGGCGGGCAAGGGCACGCTGGCGCGGCGCCTGGCCTCGCATTTCAGGCTGCCCTACCTGGATACCGGGCTGCTGTACCGGGCGGCCGCGCGGCTTCTGCTGGACCAGGGTGGCCACTCCGCCGACCCGTTCGCCGCCGAGGCGGCCGCACGGGCGTTGCAGCCGGCTGACCTGGATCGCAGCGGCCTGCGCACGCCGGAGGTTGACCGGGCGGCGGCCGCTGTGGCCTCCATTCCGCCAGTACGGGCGGCGCTGCTGGAGTTCCAGCGCGGCTTCGGCGCGGCGCACGGCGCGGTGCTGGACGGGCGCGACATCGGGACGATCATCTTTCCGCAGGCGGACGCGAAGCTGTTCGTGACGGCCAGCGTGGAGGCACGCGCCAGGCGGCGATGGCTTGAGCTGAAGGGGCGCGGGGTGGACGCGGCGATGGAGACGGTGCAGGCCGACATGCAGGCGCGCGATGCGGCCGACGCGTCGCGCGCGGCGGCACCGTTGCGCGCGGCCGATGACGCTTTCCTGCTCGACACCACCGAAATGGACGCCGAAGCCGCGTTCGCCGCAGCCCGGGCGTTCATAGAAGCAAAGCAGGCGCGCTTCTGAATGCGGGTCCGGGGCCGCTGGCCCCGGCGGGGCTTGGGGCAGAGCCCCAACCTTACTTTCCGCCTTGCCACATAATGATGAAGCAGCAATGCTCGCGACGTTACATAGGGAGAACACCATGCACACCGGACGTACGCCGAAAACGGCGGCGTGGGCGGTGGCGGCCGGCGTGGCGGGGGCGTGTGCCTTCGCCCTGCCCGCATCTGCCACAAGCTGCACCGACCTTGCCAGTTTCACCCCCACGCTCGGCGGCTCTGCCACCACGGTCTCGCTGACAGCCGAGGACGTGACGGGCGGAAGCTTCACGCCGCCCGGCGGCGCCGCCATCAGCGGGCTGCCGGCGTTCTGCCGAGTCGCGGCAGTAATCTCGTCGAGCGGCGACGCCGCCCTGTCGCGCTCAGCGGTAGAGCTTTGGCTGCCCGAGCAGGGCTGGAACGGCCGCTATCTCGGGTTGGGCAACGGCGGGTTTGCCGGCTCGATCAGCTACTCCTCGCTACAGCTGGGCCTTCTCGAGGGTTTCGCCGCGTCCAACACGGACATGGGCACGGGATTGCTGTTCGGCTGCAACAGCCTGTACTGCGGCAACCACACCGGCTACGGCGGCCGTCCGGGCGGGCTTTACAACGACCCGGCGGCGTTGCGCGATTTCGGCTACGCGGCCACCCACCTGATGACGGTCGCGGCCAAGCAGATCGTGGCGGCCTACTATGCCAAGCCTGCCAAGACCTCGTATTTCGACGGATGCTCCACCGGCGGCCAGCAGGCGCTGATGGAGAGCCAGCGCTTTCCGGAGGATTACGACGGCATCCTAGCCGGCGCGCCGGCGCACAACCGCACGCACCTGCACATGTCCGGGCCGGCCGTCTACGAGGCCACGCATTTCGCGGCCGACGCCTACCTGACCAACGCGGCGCTGGCGCTTACCCACGCCTTCGTGCTGCGGCAATGCGCCGGCAAGGATGGCGGACTGCGGGGTGACGACTTCCTGACGCAGCCTGCCATGTGCAAGGCGGACGCCAAGGCGCTGATCTGCCACGGCGCGGCCACCGAGGTTCCCTGCAGCCCGACCGAGGCCAGTTGCACGTGCCTCACGCAGCACCAGGCCGAGGCGATGGACAAGGTATGGAGCGGCGTCTACGACAACCACGGCGCCAAGCTGTATCCCGGCAACGAACGCGGCGTCGAAGAGCCGGTGCCGCTGAGTGCGGCCAACGGCTTCGTGGGGAATCTGGGCCTGCCGTGGCAGCAATCCTCCAGCGAACCCGCGTTCGACAGTCTGATGTTCTGGGCACTGGGACCCGACTGGGTATGGCAGGAGATGTTCGCCACGCCGTCCAGGATCGTGCCCGAGCTGGAAACCGAGATCGCTCGGATCGACAACACGCCCGTCGGCAGCGAGACCTTTGCCGGCGTCCTGAACGCCAACAGCACGGACCTGGCCAACTTCAGCGGCCGCGGCCACAAGATGCTCATGTATCAAGGTTACACGGACCCGCTGATCCCGAGCGCCACGGCGATCGACTACTACAACGCGGTGGCGACGCACGACCCGAAGGTGCGTGACTACCTGCGGCTGTTCATGGCACCCGGCGTATGGCATTGCGGCGGCGGGCCGGGTGCCAACGCGTTCGGCAACCTGTCCAGCCTGCAGCCGCCGCAGCCGCTGAGCCCTGCCGACGACGTGCTGGCGGCGCTGGTGGCGTGGGTGGAGGAAGGCAAGGCGCCGACGCAGATCGTGGCGACGAAATACGTGAACGACGAGCCGAGTTCGGGCGTGGCGTTCAGGCGGCCGCTGTGCCTGTACCCGGCGCACAGCGTATACGTGGGCGGAGACAAGAGGAGCTATCTCAGCTTCAAATGCGAGGGCGGGAGGCCTGTAAGGAACCAGGAGTTTTCGGTCAAGTACGGGCCCTAAAGGAAGCTAAGAAAGCAGTTCTATTTTGAAAAAAAGAACCAAAAAACTTTTGTTCCCTGTCGGGTGCTAGCGGATCAGTACGCGATCACGGGATAAAGTTTTTGGTTCTTTTTTGCAAAAAGAACTGCTTTCTTTCTTACGCCTTCACCACCTTCGGCGGCAGGTCCAGCTTCAAGGCAAGTTCCTTCAACCTCGGAGCAGGCACCTCCGCCGGCGCGCCCATCAGCAGGTCCTCTCCCTGTTGGTTGAGTGGGAACAGGATCACCTCGCGAATGTTCGGCTCCTCAGCGAGCAGCATCACCATCCGATCAATGCCGGGGGCCGAGCCGCCATGCGGCGGGGCGCCGTAGCGGAAGGCGTTGAGCATGCCGCCGAAGCGCGCTTCCACGTCGGCCTGCGTGTAGCCGGCGATCTCGAAGGCGCGGATCATGATGTCCGGCCGGTGGTTGCGTATGGCGCCGGACGACAGCTCGATGCCATTGCAGACGATGTCGTACTGGAACGCCTTGATGAGCAGAGGGTCCATCGTCCGCAACGCGTCCATGCCGCCTTGCGGCATGCTGAACGGGTTGTGCGAGAAGTCGATCTGGCCTGTCTCGTCGTTCAGCTCGTACATCGGGAAGTCCACCACCCAGCAGAAGCGGAAGGCGTCCTTCTCGATCAGGTCCAGCTCGGTGGCGATGCGGGCACGCACGGCGCCGGCGAACTTGGCCGCGGTCTCGTGCGGGCCGGCGGCGAAGAACACCGCGTCGCCGGGGTTGAGGCCGCAGGCGGTGCGTATGGCTTCGAGCCTGTCGGCCTCGAGATTTTTGGCGATCGGCCCCTTTGCCCCGGAGGCGTCAAAGATGACGTAGCCTAGGCCGCCGGCGCCTTCGGCGCGCGCCCACTCGTTGAGCTTGTCGTAGAAGCCGCGCGGGCGCGGACCGGCGCCGGGCGCGGGGATGGCGCGGACGATGCCGCCGCCGGCTGCGATCTTGGCGAACAGGCCGAAACCGCTGCCGGCGAACAGCGCGGTCACGTCGGTGATGCGCAGGGGGTTGCGCAGGTCCGGCTTGTCCGAGCCGTACTCCGCCATGGCGGTGTCGTAGGCGATGCGCCGGAAGGGCGGCTTGTCCACCGTGCGGCCGCGGGCGAACTCCTCGAACAGGCCGCCGATGACGGGCTCGATGGTCGCGAACACGTCCTCCTGCGTTACGTAGCTCATCTCGAAGTCGAGCTGGTAGAACTCGCCCGGCGAGCGGTCGGCCCGGCTGGCCTCGTCGCGAAAGCAAGGGGCGATCTGGAAGTAGCGGTCGAAGCCAGCCACCATCAGGAGCTGCTTAAACTGCTGCGGCGCCTGGGGCAGCGCGTAGAACTTGCCGGGATGGTTGCGGGCGGGGACGAGGAAGTCGCGCGCGCCTTCCGGCGAGCTGGCCGTCAGGATCGGGGTCTGGAACTCGGTGAACCCTTGCTCGGTCATGCGGCGGCGCAGCGAAGCGATGACGTGGGCGCGCAGCATCATGTTGGCGTGCACGCGCTCGCGCCGTAGGTCGATGTAGCGGTAGGTCAGGCGCGTCTCGTCGGAGTAGGCCTCGCTGCCGGCCACCTGCAGGGGGAGCACGTCGGCGGTGGACTGGACGGTGATCTCGCGCGCCTGCAGCTCGACCTCGCCGGTGGGCAAACGCGGGTTGATGGTGGCCTGGTCGCGCGCGACGACGTTGCCGGTGACGGTGATGCAGGATTCCACGCGCAGGGCGTCGGCGGTGGCCAGCGCCGGGGAGCCGTGCGGGAAGACGATCTGGGTCAGGCCGTAATGGTCGCGCAGGTCGATGAACAGCAGGCCGCCGTGGTCGCGCTTGCTGTGGACCCAGCCGGAGAGGCGGGCCGGGGAGCCTGCGTCCGTGGCGCGCAAGGCGCCGCAGGTGTGGGTCCGGTAGGTGTGCATCGTGGTGCCTCGGCTCTGTTGCCGGTCTTATAGGTGGCCGGGCCGCTTGGGGGAACGCCAGGCGCGCGCTGCCGGAGAGGTCCGCGACAGCACGGACAAAAGCTTTTTGCTTCTTTTTCTCGAAAAAGAAGGCCTTCCTTGCTGCACTGCGGGGCTGGCCTGCCGAAAGCCGAGCGACTATCGTATGCAATGCCCCGCCCCTCCCGCGAAACCTTCGCGGCCCCCGTCCTGATCACCGAAACCGCCGCTTTGGCCGCCCTGTGCGAGCGCCTGGCGGCGGAGCCCTACGTGACGGTGGACACCGAGTTCATGCGCGAGCGCACCTACTGGCCGGAGCTGTGCGTGATCCAGCTTGGCGGGACGGCGGACGTGGCGGTGGTGGACGCGCTGGCGCCGGGGCTGGACCTGGCGCCGCTGGGCACGCTGCTGGCGGATGCGGCTGTGGTGAAGGTGTTCCACGCGGCGCGGCAGGACGTGGAGATCTTCCTGCAGCTGTTCGGCGCGGTGCCGGTGCCGCTGTTCGACACCCAGGTGGCCGCCATGGTGGCCGGCTTCGGCGACCAGGTGGGCTACGACAGCCTGGTGGCGGGGCTGGCGGGCGGCTCGATCGACAAGGCGCACCGGTTCTCCGACTGGTCGGCCAGGCCGCTGAGCGCCGCGCAGGTGGCCTACGCGGCGGCGGACGTGACTCACCTACGCACGGTGTACGAGCGATTGACGGCGCGGCTGGAGCGCGAGGGGCGCACGGCCTGGGTGGCCGAGGAGCTGGCGGTGCTGGCCGAACCGGCGACGTACCGGCCCGACCCGGAGACGATGTGGGAGCGGCTGCGGCCGCGCACCGGCAACCGGCGCATGCTAGGGGCGCTGCGCGCGGTGGCGGCGTGGCGGGAGCGCGAGGCGCAGCGGATCAACATCCCGCGCCAGCGCCTGGTGCGCGACGAGAGCCTGCTGGAGATCGCCGCCACGATGCCGGGCGGCGCCGACGCACTGGGGCGGATACGCGGGGTGACGCGCGGCTTTGCCGAAGGAGCCGCGGGGCAGAGCCTGTTGCAGGCGATCGCGCAGAGTGCCGCCTTGCCGGAGGACGCGCTGCCGGAAGCGCGGACCGGGCGCGAGGGCGCACGGCCCTCGCCGGCGCTGGTGGCGCTCCTGAAGGTGCTGTTGGCGGAGAAGGCGGACAGCCACGACGTGGCGCCGCGCCTGCTGGCCTCCTCGGACGACATCGACCGGCTGGCGGGTGAGGAGCAGCCGGACGTGCCGGCGTTGCAGGGTTGGCGGCTGGGAGTGTTCGGCGAGGACGCGCTGGCGTTGAAGCAGGGGCGGATCGCACTGGGGGTTGCTGGCAAGCGGATCAAGCTGATCCGGTCGTGATGCCGGAGCAAGCATGGGGCTCTGCCCCAAACCCCGTCGTGCTCAGCACGCCTTCGCGTGACGGGGCCTCGAGGCCCCAGACCTCCATCTGTTTAGGACCTCCTGCAAATAGGTTCTAAGGACGACTGTCCTTAGCGGGGTCCAGGGGTAGAGCCCCTGGCCTCCTTGCCTTCAGATCAGGTGCAAGCTGCACCCGTAAACCCCACCACCACCGGCTCCGCGCCGCCGAACGCCGCCGTCACCCGGCCTCCCGCCGCAACCGCCGTCTTGCCCGTCCAGGACCCGCAGGTCACCACTTGGCCGGCGCGCAGGCCCCCGGCCCAAGCCGCGCCCTCGTTGGCCAGCCACACCAGCAGCCGCAGCATGTCGCCGGCGGGGTTGCCGGTTGCGCGGCGGGTAGGGCCGCCCTCAATCGCCTGGGTCACCGGGAGGCAGGCGAAGTCGACGTCCCGCCAGCCAGGAATCGGCGCGCCCACGGCGTAGGCGCCTGTCTGGATAAGGTCGGCCAGCGTGGCCAGCGGGCCGGCGTCGTCCGGGTTCTCGTAGCGGGACTGCAGCACCTCGATGCCCGGGTGGCAGGTGGCGATGGCGGCCAGCAGGTCGGCGCGTGTGTAGCGGGCGGAACACGGGGGAAGGTCGGTGGCCAGGCGGAAGCAGATCTCCGATTCCACCTCGCGGCGGGTAAACACGGCGCTGTCGAAGTAGTGGAGCGCCTGCACGATGCCGGCGGCCGGCATCGGCGCGCAACTGATCGGGCCGTCGGGGGCGGGGCTGCCCACCTTCCAGCCGCCGGTCTCGCCCAGCGCTTGCATCACCAGGGCCTGCACGCGGTAGGCCTGCGCCACGTCGGCCGGTGCAGGGCCGGTGGGGATGGCCGGGCCGCTTCGGGCGGCCAGCAACAGGGCGGTAAGGTCCTGGTCGGTCATGGCGTGCGGTCTCCTCGGTCGTCCCTGGGGCGGTTTGCCTTTCGTGCCTCTATGCCCGACAACGCGGCGCTATGCAGGTTTTCACCGACTGGGCGGCCGTGCCCGAAGCGGCGCGTGGGGCGGCCGTGGCGCTGGGCAATTTCGACGGCGTTCACCTGGGCCACGCTCACCTGATCCGTGCCGCGCACGCCGCCCGGCCCGACCTGACGCTGGCGGTGCTCACCTTCGAGCCGCACCCGCGCGAGCTGTTCCGGCCGCAGGACCCGCCGTTCCGGCTGTCGCTGTCCGCCGAGCGCCTGACCGCGCTGGCGGCGCTGGGGGTGCGCACGGTTTACGAGCTAGCGTTCGACGACGCGTTCTCCCACCTGACGGCCGAGCAGTTCATCGAGGCGGTGCTCCACAGGGGGTTGGGGGCGGCGCACCTGGCGTGCGGGCCGGACTTCGCCTTCGGCCACCGGCGCGGCGGTGACGTGACGCTGCTGGCGGCGCATGCCGAGGCGCTGGGCATGGGCATCACCCTGGTGCCGCCGCTGACCGACGCGCAGGGGCCGCTGAGCTCCACCCGCATCCGCCGCGCGCTGCAGGACGGCTACCCGGCGCGCGCCACGGCGGAGCTGGGCCGGCAGTGGGCGATCCGCGGCGAGGTGTCGCACGGCGACAAGCGTGGCCGCACCATCGGCTTTCCCACCGCCAACGTGGCGCTGGGCCGACATCTGGAGCCGGCGCGGGGCGTGTACGCGGTGATGGTGCGCCTGGCTGACGGCTCCACGCATCGCGGCGTGGCCAATATCGGGCGGCGGCCGACGGTGGCGGACGGCATGCAGAGCCGGCTGGAGGCGCATCTGTTCGATTTCGACGGTGACCTTTACGGCCAGGAGATCTCCGTGGCGCTGCACGATTTCCTGCGGGCCGAGCAGAAGTTTGCCGATTTCGCGGCGTTGCGCACGCAGATCGCGCTGGACGCGGAGACCGCGCGCGCTGTGCTGGACCGTGCGCTGTTGCCGGTAAGCGGTTAGGTCCAGGCATGGAAGGCAAGCAGTCCTTTTTCGAAAAAAAGGACCAAAAAACTTTTGTTCCTGACGCCTGCATCAACTTGCCGGGTCTCACAGGACAGGGCGAGGTGGCGGAGACAGCGAACGGAGCAAAAGTTTTTTGCTTCTTTTTTTCAAAAAAGAAGGCCTTGCTTGCTTTAAGCCTGGCCGCGTCTGCAACCAGACATTGAGGCCGGACCGATGAGCGAAAGAGACTACCGCGACACGGTGTTCCTGCCGTCCACGCCGTTTCCGATGCGCGGCGACCTGCCCAAGCGCGAGCCGGCGATGCTCAAGCGCTGGGAGGAGACCGGGCTGTACGCGCGGCTGCGCGCGCAGTCTGCAGGACGCAAGACGTTCATCCTGCATGACGGGCCGCCTTACGCCAACGGCAACATCCATGTCGGACACGCGCTGCAGAAGATCCTCAAGGACGTAGTGAACCGCGCCCACCAGATGGCGGGCTACGACGCGTACTACGTGGCGGGATGGGACTGCCACGGCCTGCCTATCGAGTGGCAAATCGAGGAGAAGTATCGCAAGGCCGGGCGCGACAAGGACGAGGTGCCGCTAGAGCAGTTCCTGGCCGAGTGCCGCGCCCACGCGCAGACCTGGATGGACGTCCAGCAGGAAGAGTTCAAGCGCCTGGGCGTATACGCCGACTGGGCGAACCGTTACGCCACGATGGATTTCGCGGCCGAGGCGTCGATCGCTGGCGAGATCCACCGTTTTGCCAACAACGGCGCGCTGTACCGCGGCCTGCGTCCGGTGATGTGGAGCGTGGTGGAGAAGACGGCGCTGGCCGAGGCCGAAGTAGAGTACGCCGACCACACTAGCACGACGATCTGGGTGCGCTTTCCGGTCACCACGCCTGGCACGCTGCAGGGCGCCGCGGTGGTGATCTGGACGACGACGCCCTGGACCATGCCGGGCAACCGTGCCGTCGCCTACGGGCCGGAGATCGACTACGCGCGCATCCACGTGGACGCGGTGGAAGACGGCAGCCTATGCCGCGTGGGCGAGGGCCTGCTGGTGGCGCTGCCGCTGCTGCCGCAGTTCGTGGCGGACGTGGGCATCACCCTGCACCACGTGGTGCACGTGCACACCGGTGCGGAGCTCGCCGGCACGCTGTGCGCGCACCCGTTGCGCGGCCAGGGCTACGACTTCGACGTGCCGCTGTTGGCCGGCGACTTCGTCACCACAGACCAGGGCACCGGCTTCGTGCACATGGCGCCCGCGCATGGCGAGGACGATTTCGCGCTGTGCCGCGCGCACGGCATCGGCGTGCCCGAGACGGTGGCCGACGACGGCACGTATCTCCCGTGGGTGCCGGTGTTCCCCGGCGTTCACGTCTTCAAGGCGGCCGGCCCGGTGTGCGAGGCACTGACCGCAGCCGGCGGGCTGGTCAAGCAGGGCCGCATCACGCACTCCTACCCGCATTCCTGGCGCAGCAAGGCGCCGTTGATCTTCCGCGCTACGCCGCAATGGTTCATCCGCATGGATGGCGACGGCGCGATCCGCGAGCGCGCGCTGCAGGCGATCGAGACCACCGACTTCGTGCCTGAAGGCGGCCGCACGCGGCTGGCCAGCATGGTGGCCAACCGGCCGGACTGGTGCGTCAGCCGCCAGCGCGTGTGGGGCGTGCCGATCGCCATCTTTACCGAGAAGCGCACCGGCGAAGTCCTGCGCGACCCCGGCGTGATGGCGCGCACGCTGGACGCGTTCCGCGAGGAAGGGGCGATCGCCTGGTTCATGTCGCCCGCCTCGCGGTTTCTCGGCCCGGACTACAACCCGCAGGATTACGACCAGGTGCGCGACATCGTCGACATCTGGTTCGAGTCCGCCTGCACCAACGTGTTCACGCTGCTGGACCGCGGGCTGCCCTGGCCGGCGGATCTGTACCTGGAAGGCAGCGACCAGCACCGCGGCTGGTTCCAGACCTCCTTGTTGGAGGGCATCGGCAGCCGCGGGCAGGCACCGTTCCGCGCCATCCTGACCACCGGCTTCACGCTGGACGACCAGGGCCGCAAGATGAGCAAGTCGCTCGGCAACGTGACGCGGCCGGACAGCGTGACCAAGGAGTACGGGGCGGACATCCTGCGGCTGTGGGTGATGAACACCGACACCAGCGAGGACCAGCGCATCGGCCGCGAGATCCTCAAGCAGCAATCTGAGCTTTACAGGCGGCTGCGCAACACGCTGCGCTGGCTGCTGGGCGCGCTGGCCGGGTTCAGCGAGGAGGAGCGCGTGGACGCCACGCAGATGCCGGAGCTGGAGCGCTACGTCCTGCACCGGGTGGCCGAACTGGACTCCCGTCTGCGCCGCGCGGTGGACACGCACGAGTGGGCCGGCGTGTACGCCGACATCCACAATTTCTGCAGCGCGGACCTCAGCGCGTTCTACTTCGACATCCGCAAGGACGCGCTGTACTGCGACCGGCAGGACGCACCACGACGACGCGCGGCACGCACGGTGCTGGACGTGCTGCACCGCTGCCTGACCACCTGGCTGGCGCCGGTGCTGTGCTTCACCGCCGAGGAAGCGTGGTGCGTGCGCTTCGGCGACGCGGAGAGCGTGCACTTGCAGGGTTTTCCGGAGATCCCCGAGGGCTGGCATGATCCTGCTCTGGCCGCGCGCTGGGCGCTGATCCGCGAAGCGCGCCGGGAGCTGACAGGCGGCATCGAGGTGCTGCGCGGCGCCGGCGAGATCGGGTCCTCCCTGCAAGCATCGGTGGAGTTCGGGCTGCCGCCGCAATATCGCGACTTGCTGGATGCGGCTGACTGGCAAGACCTGGCAATCGTCTCCGCGCTGACGATGTCTGAGTCCGACACCATCCAAGTGCGCGTGAACGTGGCCCCCGGCGGGAAATGCGCCCGCTGCTGGCGGGTGCTGACCGAAGTCGGCACCGTGGCCGCCCACCCTGCCCTGTGCCTGCGCTGCACGGACGCGGTGGACAGCGCGGCGGTGCACGCGTGAGGCAGCGCGGGCGCACGCTGCTGGGCATCGCGGTGGCCGCCTTCGTGCTGGCGGACGACCAGGCGAGCAAATACGCCATCCTGCACCTGCTGCGCCTGCCGGAACGCGGCGTGGTGCAGGTGCTGCCGCCGGCGCTGGACTTCGCCATGGTGTGGAACCACGGCGTGACCTTCGGGCTGCTGCAGGCGGGCAGCGGGCGGGGCCAGGCCATCCTGGCGCTGGTGGCCATCGCGGTGGTGGCGGGCCTGCTGGTGTGGCTGCGGCGGGCGGAAACCGCGTTGACGGCTGTGGCCATCGGCGCGATTGCCGGAGGGGCGCTGGGCAACGTGGCAGACCGGGCACGCTTCGGCATGGTGGTGGATTTCATCCACGTGCACTGGGGCGGGTGGGACCCGTTCCCCTTCGTGTTCAACGTGGGCGACTCGGCCATCGTTCTGGGCGTTGGCGCCATGCTGCTGGAAAGCGTGCTTCCTGCGCCCGCCCGCTTGCAGGCGCCGCCACCGAAAGCGTAAGTCTGGCACCTGCACAAACCGGGCCTGGGTCCGGCCAACGAGGTTCCAGCCATGTCGAGATCGCTTGCCGTTGCCGCCACCCTCGCCATCCTTGCCCTTGCCGGCTGCGGCGACGTGGAGCGCACCTTCGGACTGGTGCGGGATTCTCCGGACGAGTTCACGGTGGAGACCCGCGCGCCGTTGTCCATGCCGCCGGACTACCAGCTGCACGCGCCGCAGCCCGGCGCCGCGCGGCCGCAGGAGGTGACCAGCCAGGCCGCCGCCGAGGCGGCGTTGGCGCCCGACACGGCGTTGCGCGGCGGCGCGCCTTCCGGGCCGGAGACGGCGGGCCAGCAGGCGCTGGTGGCCGAGGCCGGCCCTGCCGCGCCGGCCGACATCCGCCACCGTGTGGACCAGGAGGCCAGCCTGGACCGTCCTGGGCAGAGCCTGTCCGACAGGCTGCTGTTCTGGCAGTCCGCGCCGCCGGCCGGCACGGCGCTGGACCCCTCCCGCGAGAGCCAGCGGCTGCGCACCAACGCGGCGCTGGGTCAGCCAGCGACCACCGGGGACACGCCGGCGGTGAACGAGAAACCTAAGTCCAGCGGCTTCCTGGGTATTTTTTGATAGCCAGCCAGCACTTCTCGCAGTCGAAGTAAGGCAAGTTCTCTTCCCGGCAAACAGAACTAAAATTCTACTTTTTGTCGAGTGTGGCCGAATAGGCCGTTTCAGGCCGACAGCCGCAATCCTAATCTCTAACGCAGAGCCCCCGCTTGGTTAGAGGCTAAGGTTTCGGCGTTAATGTTAGCCGCTTGCGGCGTCAAGACAGCAGCCTGCCGGCAAGCAGGGTCGTTATCCGCTCGATGTGGCGCCGGGCGAGTGCCGCCACGCGGTGTCACCCGGCGCGGGCCAACGGCCGGAAGTCTTGACCTGTGGACAAACCCCGCCGGGGCCTGGAGGCCCCAAACCCCCATCTGTTTAGGACGCCTAACGAACAGGTTCTAAGGACTTGTCCTTAGCGGGGTCCAGGGGCGGAGCCCCTGGCCTTCTTAAAGGGTCAACCTTTCGAGCGTTTGGTATTAAGCCGCCAAACATCGATCCTCCGGAACTAAGCTAGGTGATGGCGCGATACAGCGCAGCCGAATAAAGGGTTCCGACGCGTGCGCGGCGCTGTTCACGGACAAGCGACATAGGCTGCGTCATCGAGCAAGTCTGAATATAAAAAACTTACATGCTACCGTCTTGATGATGTCAGGCTGCCGCTCACAGTGGTTCTGACCTCACCAACATTCAGGCCTTTGCAAGGCCTCTCCTCACGAGCAGGATCGCTGTGTAAAGAGCGTCTTCAACCTGTTTTGAGCTGCGAACCGGCGTGAAGCGGGCCTGACCGCTCATCTGAGGACGCGGGCAAGACGCCTGAACGTCCCGTATCACCAACGGCTGACACCGAACCGGGAGCAACAAAGCATGTCCGACCAGCCCTATGTCCATTACGCCGACTCCATAGAGACCGTGGCCGAGGACGAGCGCCAAGTCATCGACGGCATCATCGCGTCGATGACGCATGAGAGCCAGATCGTGGCCGAGCGCGATGGGCAGACGGTGCGCGCGTCGCACGCCAAAAGCACCGGGCTGGTCAAGGCAACGCTCACCGTGCTGCCGAACTTGCCCGAGCCGCTGCGTCAGGGCTTGTTCGTCGATGCGCGCACCTACCCCGTCCTACTGCGCTTCGCGCAGGGACCTGGCGAGAAGCTGTCCGACAGCGTCTCCACTCACCGCGGCGTCGGTATCAAAGTGTTGGGCGTGGACGGTGCCAAGCTGCCCGGGCATGACGGCAACACCCAAGACTTCGTATTCGCAACCGGCACCGCCTTTGCCCAATCCAACGCAACGACGTTCCTGACCGCGATCAAGGGCATCGAAAAGAACACCGGCAGGCCGGAAAGCATCAAGCAGGCGGTGTCCAGCACGTCGCGCGTGCTCAACGCCGCGCTCAACGTGGTCGGTGCCGACAGCCCGACATTCGGCTTCTTCGGGCATACCAAGCGCAACCCGCTGGCCGACGCATATTTCAGCCAGGCGCCGCTCCGCTACGGCGACTACGTGGCCAAGATGGGCCTGTTCCCCGTCTCGCCCAACCTGATCGCCATCATCGACCAGACGCTCGACACCAGCGCCGACCACGACGCGTTCCGCCATGCCGTGATCGACCACCTGCGCACGCACGGCGCCGATTACGAACTCCGCGTGCAGCTCTGCACGGACCTGTCGGAGATGCCGGTGGAAGACGCGTCCAAACCCTGGCCGGAGGACAAGAACCCTTACGTCGCCGTGGCGCGAATCGCCATCCCCGCGCAGGAGGCCTACAGCGCCCCGCGGCAAGCCTATTTCGACGAGGTGCTGTCTTTCCAGCCGGCGCACGCGCTGGCCGCGCACCGCCCGCTCGGATCGCTGATGCGCGCGCGCCTGCACACCTACCAGGCGCTCTCCGCCTACCGTCACGCACAGAACCGGAGCCAGCAATCCGAACCGGCCGATATCAGCCAGGTGCCCGATTGACCTGCAAGCTCCCTGGAGAAACACGATGAACCCGTTGATGCTGTCACGCTTCCTGGGCTGGTTCAGCCTCGGCCTCGGTTCCGCGGAAGCCATCGCACCGCGCCTGCTAGCCCGGACACTCGGCCTGTTCGGCGAGGCCTGGCTGGTGCGCGCTTTCGGCTTCCGCGAGATCGCTGCAGGCGTCACCGTGCTCGCCAAGCCGGACAACGCCATCGGGCCGGTGTTGCGCGTGGCCGGCGACGTGCTGGACCTGGCCGTGCTGGCGCCGGCGTTGTCGGCCCGCAACAGGCAGCGCGATGCGGCACAGATCGCCTTCGTGATGGTGCTCGGGGTGATGGCGCTCGACGTTACCTGCGCGGCCGCCCTGATCGTGGGTGAGAGGCGCCGGGCCGCGACCTCGCAACGCGCCCGCCTGCGCCCACCGCCCGCCGCACGCATCGCGCTGCCGGCTCGCAAGCACAGGAACAAGGCCAGGCATCGCATGAGGGTCGCCTAAAACCGCTTTCGTTGCGGCGCACCGGCATCGGCCAGCGTTACGACTAAGACGTTACCATCTGGAGCCGAGATGAGCAGCCATCAGCCTGTTGCCTACGACACCGACGTGGAGCAGTCAGCTCCCGGCGAGACGCGGACCATCGCCGCCATCAACGCAAGCATGCGCGGCATCCTGGAGACGACCTGGCAGGATTACGGCCATTCCGTGCGCAGCGTGCACGCCAAGAGCCACGGCCTGCTAGAGGGCGAGTTGCAGGTGCTCGACAACTTGCCGGAGAACCTGGCGCAGGGCGTGTTCGCGCAGCCGAAAACCTACCCCGTCGTGCTACGCCTTTCCACCAACCCGGGCGACATCCTCGACGACACCGTGTCCTCTCCGCGCGGGCTGGCGCTGAAGATCATCGGCGTAACGGGCGAGCGCCTGCCCGGCTCCGAGGGCGACGCGACGCAGGATTTCGTCATGGTCAACGGCCCTGCCTTCCTGGCGCCCGACGCCCAGGCGTTCGAACCGAGCCTGAAGCTGCTGGCGGCCACCACAGACACCGGGCAGGGCTGGAAACGCGCGTTTTCCCGCGTAATGCGCGGCTTGGCGCAGTTGGCCACCGCCGCCGGGGTGGATGCGGGTGCGCTGAAGGCGCTGGGCGGGCAGCCTCTCACGAACCCGCTGGGCGAGACGTTCTACACCCAGACGCCGTTCCGCTACGGCAACCACGTCGCCAAGCTGTCCGTGGTGCCCGTAGCCTCCGCGCTCACCGCGCTGACGGAGGCGCCCGTCGACCTGTCCGGCAAGCCGAACGGGCTGCGCCAGTCGGTGATCGATTTCTTCGCCCGGCAGGGCGGCGCCTGGGAGCTGCGCGTCCAGCTCCGCACCAACCCGGACGCCATGCCTGTGGAAGATGCCTTGGTACGCTGGCCGGAGGACCAGAGCCCCTACGTCGCCGTCGCGCGCATCACCGCCAAGCCGCAGCCGGCCTGGAGCGAGGCAAGGGCGCAACAGGTCGATGACGGGCTGTCGTTCAGCCCCTGGCACGGCATCGTCGCGCACCAGCCGCTCGGCTCCATCAACCGCGCGCGCAAGGAGGCTTACGCCATGTCGGCCGGGTTCCGCGCCGAACACAACCGCTGCCCGATCCACGAGCCGAAGGCTGGCCTGGCCCTGTCCGACCAGCCGGCCGCGCCGTTCGGCACAACGCCGGGCCGCGAAGGCAGGCGCCCCGGCACGCCGGACGCCATGCCTGGCGTGATCGGCCAGCCGCTCAATGGGCAGGCGCGCCGGATCGTGTCCGGCACAGCCGGCGGCCTCGCGGCCGGTGCCCTGCTCTCGGCCATCTTCCTCGCCCTGGAGGCGATGGTCGACGAGCCGTCCGACCTGGTGAAGCTGAAGCGGCGGACGGCGCGGCTGGCCGGCCTGGAGCAAAAACGCGATCGGGCGCGCAGCCATGCCGGCGAACAGGTGCTGGCCCATGGCGGCCACCTGGCGCTATCGGCCGCCTCCGGGCTTATCTACGGCGCCATCAAGCCTACCGGCGTGCCGCCCGTCGTCGCCGGCACTGCGTTCGGCGCCGCGTTCTACGGGTTGGCCTACGGCGTGCTTGGCCCTGTGCTGGGCGTCACCCCCAAGCTCGGCCGCGACACAACCGCCAGCATCGTCCAGCACGGCCTATTCCACGTGCTGTTCGGCGTGACCATGGCCGTTACTACGGACCGGGTCGCGCGGCGCATCTGAAGGAAGGCCAGGGGCGCTGCCCCTGGACCCCGCTAAGGACAAGTCCTTAGAACCTGTTTTGTAAGAGATCCTAAACAGGTGGGGGTCTGGGGCCTCAAGGCCCCAGCGGGGTTTGGGGCAGAGCCCCATGCTTGCTCCAGGCACTGGTATGAAGGAAAGCCGACATGCCGACGCTAAACTCGGACAACCTAGACATCGCCTACACAGACGCCGGACCACCCGAGGGACCCGCAGTGCTGCTGCTGCATGGCTGGCCGGACGATGCCACCACCTGGGACCGCGTTGCCTCGGCGCTGCACGCGGCAGGGCTGCGCACCATCGCCCCGATGACGCGCGGCTTTGGCGGGACGCGGTTCCGCACGGCGGCCGCCCTGCGCACCGGCAACAGCGCCATCCTCGCCATGGACGCGATCGCGCTGCTGGACGGGCTGGGCATCGCGCGCGTCTCGGTCGCGGGGCACGATTGGGGGTCCAACACCGCGGAAGCGCTCGCCGTAGGCTGGCCCGAGCGCGTCGACCGCATCGCCCTGCTGTCCAGCCCGCCGCGGCTGGGCGGGGTGCCGACACCGCCGTTCTGGCACGCGCAGCTCGAATGGTACCATTGGTTCCAGGCGACCGCCCGCGGCGCCAAGGCCGTGCGCGACGACCCGAAAGGCTTCGCGCACATCATGTGGGAGAACTGGTCTCCCCGCGGCTGGTTCGACGCCGAGACCTTCGACCGCGTCGCCCGCTCGTTCGACACGCCTGACTGGGTGGACGTGACGCTGCACAGCTACCGTGCGCGTTGGGACGAGGCGGAACCGGATCCGGCGAGCGCCTGGCTGGAAGACAAGGTACGCGAGACCAAGACGCTCTCGTTACCGACGCTCTACATCCAGGGCGGGGCCGACGGCGTGAACCCGCCGGCGGTGAGCGAGACCATGGCCGAGAAGTTCACCGGCCCCTTCGAACGTATCGTGCTCGCGGGCGTGGGCCATTTCCCGATGCGTGAGGCGCCGCAGGAAGTGGGCGAGCGTCTGGCCAAACACTTCAAGACCTAAATCAAATGCCTCATGTCTGAAGAACGCCAAGCGCCTGAAACGTCTTGTTGAACCTGCCGAGCTGCCCTCCAGAGTGTCTTCCAAGGCCTCTCTCGAGCGGCAGCCTCGCTCAGGTCCAGAAATATAGTCAGCGTTGGCCGGGCAGGTCGCCTCCGACCTGCCCGGCACTACCGCTCAGCCTACTTCGACTTGCTCTTCAGCTTCGTCTCAGCTTCCTTGTTCTCCTTCTCTTCGTCCTCGTCGCTTTCCGGTTCCTCATCCTCCCCGGACGCACCCAACGATTCGCCAATCCTGGACAGCTTGTCGTCAGCCCGCTTTTCTTCTTCCAGCGTCTCGTCCAGCAGGCTTGCCGCGTCTTCCATGCCAAGCTTCTTGGCCCAGGTCTTCAGCACGCCGTAACGGGCGATCTCGTAGTGCTCGATCGCCTGCGCACAGCCGATCAGCACGTCGTCGCTGGCCTCGCTGCCGCCGAAATCCTCGAGGTCTTCCTCCATCTCGGTGGTGATCCCCTGCATCGCCTCGCAGGTCTTGGCCCGCGCCGGCTTGCCCAGCATCTCGAAGACCTGCGTCAGGCGCTCGACCTGCGTCTGGCTTTCCTCGCCGTGGTCGGTCAGGGCCTGCTTGAGTTCGGGCGCCTTGGCCGCCTTGACCGCCTTCTTGAGCGATTTCAGGCCGGCCTTTTCCGCATAGTACACGTCCTTGAGCGTCTCGTAGAACGCGTCCTTCAAAGTCTTTTCGGCCATGGTTGAAGTCCTTTTTGGTTGAGCCCAGGCTGCTCGCCGAGTGTCAGCAACATTGTCGGGCCGGGCACCTCAATAAGCTGCAAACCACCGCTCCGTTCCGAGCACACAGAGCAAGAAAGGCCTTCTTTTTCGAGAAAAAGAAGCAAAAAGCTTTTGTCCGTGCTGTCGCGGTTCTTTTCTGCAGAGCACGTGTGACAAATGCAAAGTCTGTTTACCCATCGACTTTGTTCGCAAGAGCCTCCCCCAATAGCAAAAGCTTTTTGCTTCTTTTTCTCGAAAAAGAAGGCCTTCCTTAATCTTGCCTAAATCAGCACAGAAGCGTCTCAAAGCTCTGCCGCGTCCTGGCACTCCCTGTGTCACAAGCCAAGGAAATCTCGCAGGCCGGCGCTCCTGGGCCCGGGTCGTACCTGTCGAGACGGTTGCGCACCGCGTGGGCAATCGCGTCCAGCACGGCCCGGACACGCGGCAGGTCGCGGCTCTCCGGGTGCACGCCGAGCCAGATCTCTGCGGGCGGAATGGGGACGGCAGTGGCGAACCGCACCAGAGCGGGTTCGGCATCGGCGCGGAAGCGCGGCAGCACCGCCAGGCCGCCGCCGCACACCGTGGCCCAGTGCTGGGTTTCGTAGCTGTCGCTCCTCACGAACACCTCGGCACGCCCGGCCTGTTCGGAGAGCCAGGCGGATTGGGCGGACATCTCGCGCTCGTCCAGCAGCGTGATCAGCCGGTGGCCCGGGCAGCCGTCTTGCGTCGCAGGTGCTCCCGCCGTCTCCACGTAGCCGGCTGCCGCGTAAAGCCCGAACGCGACCGTCGCGAGCTTCCTCACGAACAGGTCCTCCTGCAGGAACGGAGCCATCTGGACGGCCAGGTCCACCTCGTGCGCTCCCGTCGCCCTGCCGGGAAGCGGTGCCACCAGTTCGAGCATGAGCGTGCGGTCGCGCGCATGCAGGTCCACCAGGCAGGGCGCCAGGACGTGGCTGGCGACGAGCTGGCTGCACATCAGGCGCACCACTCCGCCGAAGCGGGCGTCGTGGCCTCCTAGCGCGCGCGCCACGCACAGCGCCTCGCTTTCCAGCCGCTCCACGTTGGCCAGGATTGCCTGGCCGGCCATGGTCAGGGCGTAGCCGTCATCGGACCGGCGCAGGAGCTGCGCGCCCATGCCGGCCTGCAGCGACGTCAGGCGGCGCCTGACGGTGGATTGCGTGACGTGCAGCTCCCGCGCCGCCGCTGACGCGGTGCGGTGCCTCGCGATCGCCAGGAAAAATCGCAGATCGTCCCAGTCTAGCATCGGTTCCCAATCATTTCCGGCACGCGCGACGCGTAATCGCTTCTCACTGTCCAGACAGGACCGTGCGCTTATTGGGCCATGGACAATCTTATAAGCTTCGATCCCGGAGTTTCAGGTCAATTGCTCGGTAGCTCTAAAGTTGCGGCCGCCTGCTACCCGGCGCGAGTCTAGATCCATGATGTATCCGAGATTGCCCGTACAACCGGCCGATGAAGCCGGTGGCTCCCCCGCCGCCAAGCTGCGGTGCCGCCTCGTGGCGGCAGGGTCGGCCAGGCCGCAAATCCATTTGGGTGACCTTGAACCCGTTGAGATGCACGAGGCGCTTGGGATATCCGAACCGTCCACCGGCAAGACGCACACCACCATCCTGTTGGCGACACTCGGCGGCTGCCTGGTCGACCGGATCAGGGCCAACGCGGCCATAGGCAACATCGCGCTGGCCAGCTTGGTCGTCGAGATCGAATCTGACCCAGGCCAGGGCCCGGTCTGGGGCAGCGGCGCGCGCCCACCCGGCCCGGTCGGCCTGGAGACGATCCACGTCAGGGTGCACGCCGATTCGGACGCCACGGACGAGGCGATGCGCGCGCTGATCAGCCACGCCGCCCTTTGGTCGCCAGTGGCCAACACGCTGCACGCGCCCATCCACGTGGACGTGGCGCTCGTCCCCAGGAGCGCCGCGTGAGCGTGGTGTCGGACGACCGCGGGCGTGTCGCAGCCCAGGACGGTGTAAGCCAGGACGGCACGGCGCAAGTGCTCGAGTTGCTCGAGGAAAGCCTCGCTGTGGACCGACGCACCGTCAGCGGCGCCACGGTGCGCGTGAGCACGACGACCAGCCTGCGCGAGCAGCTCGTCGAGGAGACGCTGACGCGCGAGAGCGCCGAGATCGAGCGCGTCGCGGTCGGCCGGGTAGTCGAACGCACGCCCGATATCAGGCACGAGGGCGACGTCACGATCATTCCGGTGATGGAGGAGGTGCTCGTCCTGGAACGGCGCCTCGTCCTCAAGGAGGAAGTCCGGATCAGGCGGGTCCGGACGACGGAGACGCACCGCGAGACGGTGCAGCTCCGCGAACAGGCCGCGCTCGTGTCGCGCATTCCCGCGGGCGAGATGGCAGGCCGCCAAGAACAGCAACCAGTTTCACTGACCAAGGACATACAACCATGACAGACCAGACGATCGTCGCCGTGTACGACACGCCCGCCCACGCGGAGCTTGCCGTGCAGGACCTGCTGCAGGCCAAGGTGCCTGAGTCGGCCGTGCATCGCCACACCCAGGAAGGCAGCTATGCCGGCACGGCCGCCACGCCTACCGCCCGCACCACCGAGGGCACCGGATTCTGGGCTAGCCTGTTCGGCGGCGAGCCGGACCACGACACGACGGTCTACGACCGTAGCGTGAGCAGCGGCTCCAACGCGGTGTCCGTCAAGGTGCCGGACGAGCACGTGGCCGCGGTGATGGACATCCTCGAGCGCCACAACCCGATCGACATCGACGAGCGGGCGGGCACGTATGGCCTTACCCAGACCACGACGGCCCGCGCGCCGCTGGCTGCAACAGCCACCGCAGCGCGCACCGGCACGGCTGCCACGGCGACAGATGGCGGAGCCATCCAGCTCTCCGAGGAAACGCTGGCGGTCGGCAAGCGCGTGGTCAACCGCGGCACCACCCGCATCCGCCGCTTCGTGGTCGAGACACCGGTCGAGGAGAAGGTCAGCCTGCACGACGAGCGCGTCACTGTAGAACGCCGTCCAGTCACCGACGTGCGGGGTGTGACGGACTCCTTTAGTGAGAAGACCATCGAGGCGACGGCGAGCGGCGAGGAGGCAGTCGTTTCGAAGACCGCGCGCGTGGTCGAGGAGGTCGGCCTGAAGAAGGACGTCACCGACCGTACGGAGACGGTCCGCGATACGGTGCGCCGGGAAGACGTGGAGATCACCAAGCTGGACAGCGACAAGACGGTCGCCGCCGGCACCGGTCCAAAAACCCGCACCCCGGGCGTCTGAACCAACAGCCAGGCGCGGTGTCCGGGGCGCGCGGTGCGCTCCGGACACCTAAGCCGTAGGAGAGACAGATGTCGGCTACAAACGTCAACGCCCCGATGATGCGCGAACCGGGCTTCGTCGAGACGACGACCACCATGACAGGCGGCGGTGCCCACACCCATAGGCGCATTTCATGGGCGGCAATTATCGGAGGCGTCGTGCTCGTCGTTGCCGTGCAGATCCTGCTTAGCATGCTAGGCGCGGGCATCGGGCTGGGCAACGTGCACGTCAACGCGGGCTCCACGCCGGACGCCAGCACGTTCGGCATCAGTGCCGGCGTGTGGTGGCTCGTCAGCAGCATGATCGCGCTGGGCTTCGGAGGCTACGTAGCCGCCTGGCTGGCCGGCATTGAGCTGCGCTGGGACGGGCTGCTGCATGGCCTGGTCACCTGGGGAATCTCCACGCTGCTGACCATCTACCTGCTCTCCTCGGCCGTGGGCGGCATCCTCGGCGGCGGCTTCTCTGCCTTAGGCAGCGTCACCTCGGCAGCCGGCAGCGGCGTGAAGGACGCGGCCCAGCCGCTGGCCCAGGCGGCCGGCGTGTCGCCCGACATGCTGCAGCAGCAGGCCCAGGCCTACCTCAAGCCCGCCAACCCGGACCCTGCGACGATGACGCCGCAGGACGCCCAGAAAGAGGTGGTCACCAACCTGGCCACCTACGCTAAGGGCGGCCCAGGCGCGCCGGCGGCCAAGCAGCAGGTGATCGCCATCATGGCGGCGCAGCAGCACATCAGCACGGACGATGCTGCAAGGCAGTTCGACACGAACGAGGCCAAGCTCAAGCAGGAGCGCGACAGTGCCGTGCAGACGGCCAAGAATGCCGCCGACGAGAGCGCGGCGGCGGCGTCCAAGACGGCGTTCGCGGGCTTCGGTGACTTGCTGCTCGGCGCCATAGCGGCGGCCATCGGCGGATCGCTGGCCGTGCAGCGTCGCCTGCAGGTCTCGCAGCGGGTGGTCCGCTAGCGTCCGACCAAGCGCGGCCGGCAGGCGGCCGCGCCCGATTAAGTCAACAGAAAGAGGAGAACGAGAATGTCCATCATAGGCTGGCTCATCCTGGGCCTCATTGCCGGGTTTATCGGAAGCAAGATCGTCAACAAGAGCGGCGAAGGGCTGTTGCTCGACATCGTCCTGGGCATCATAGGCGCCATGGTCGGCGGCTACCTGTTCACCCTGGTCGGCGCCGCTCCGGTCACCGGGCTTAACATCTACAGCATGTTCGTTGCCGTGGTCGGCGCCATCGTTGTCCTGGTTGTCTACCATGCCGTGGTCGGCAGGCGCGCAATCCGCTGACCACCGACACCACTTACAAAGGAATGAGCAATGGGATTACTTGATCAGGTTATCGGCGGGCTGATGGGCGGCGGGGTTGGCGGCGGCGGCTCGCCCATGGGGGGTGTCCTGAGCAGCCTACTCGGCGGTGGCAGCCAGCAGGGCGTCGGCCAGCAGGGGATGGGCATGGGCGGCCAGCCTGGCGGGGTCGGCGGACTCATGTCGATGTTTGAACAGGCGGGGCTCGGCCACATCGCGCAGTCCTGGGTCGGCAACGGCCCCAACCAGCCGGTCTCTCCCGACCAGCTGCAAAACGTCCTCGGCCAGGACCGGGTGCAGAGCATGGCGAGCCAGTCCGGCATGGAGCCGCAGGACTTCCTCTCCCAGTTGAGCCAGCACCTGCCCAACGCCGTGAACGGGATGACGCCGAACGGGCGGGTGCCCGACGAGGGTACCGTGTCGGTTTAAGGCGATGCGCAGTCGTATCTTTGCAACCCTACTGTCGGCCTGCCTGGCGCTGCCTTTGGTGGCGACACCCGCGCGGGCCGACAACCCCATGGGTTACCGGCTCGTCAGCCAGGAAGACGCGTCGTCGTTGCCACGCAACGGCGGCGGGCTCGGCATGGATATCGAGCGGGCGCAGCACGTCACCGACGACGGGCTTGCCTTCGACATCATCAGGGTCAAGCAGGTGCGCCGAAGCTCGCCCGGCGCGCAAGCCGGTTTCAAGCCGGGCGATCAGATCATAGCGGTTGACGGCCGGGTGTTCGCCAGCCTGACCGCCTTCGCGGCCTATGTCGGGTCGGTTTCGCCAGGCGGGCAGATCAAGGTGGACCTTATCCCCGCGGGCGGGGGACCGCAGCAGGCGCAGCGGCTCGTGGCGACCGTCGGCTCGGCCGGTCGGGCCGCCCCGGCAGGCCTGTCGACAGGCACGAAGGTGGCTATCGGCGTCGGGGCCGCGGCGCTTTTCGGCTGCTATGAGCTGGGCTGCTTCTCGCATCGCAGCGCTACACCTTCGGCGGTGAGGTAATGTAGCACAGCGAGCAGTTCTTTTTCGGGGGGTATGAACCGAAAAGCTTCTGCTCCTTTGGTGGGTGCGTGCGGATTATGCCGCACTTGATGGATGGAAGCATTTGCGGCCTGCTTCCTGAACGCCTCGCACGAAAGAACCGACGATGTCCGACGCTTCTCCCAAGGCGGTCACCCAGACCGCCCCGCCGGATGCCGCGCGGGCGGTAACACTGTTCGTCATGGTCGTGGCCATCCTCTACTTCGGCAAGGAGGTGCTGGTCCCGGTCACGCTGGCGCTGCTGCTGGCCTTCCTGCTGGCGCCGCTGGTGACGCTGCTGCGCAGGGCCCGGCTGGGGCGCATCCCGTCCGTGCTGCTGGGCGTGGTCCTGGCGCTGGGCCTTGTCCTGGCGCTCGTCGGCGTCATCGGGTCCCAGATCGCCGAGCTGACGACGGACCTGCCGCGCTACGCCACCGCCGTCGAGAAGAAAGTCGACAGCGTGCGCAGCTACACGGTCGGCCGACTGTCGCACCTGGCCGACAGCATCGGCCCGCACGAACGCCGCCCGAACCAGGCAGCCCGCCCCGGCGTGCCCGCTCCACAGGCGGGCCAACAAGTCCCGGCCGCGGCCGCCCCTGGTGCGGCCCAGCAGCCGGCAGCCTCGCCGCTGGACGTAGCCGAACGCTACCTCTCGCCCGTGCTCTCCCCACTCGCCACGTTCGGCATCGTGTTCGTCGTCGCGGTGTTTGCCCTGTTACAGCGGGAGGATCTGCGCGACAGGCTGATCCGCCTGGTCGGCTCCGGCGACCTGCACGGCACGACCCTGGCGATGGATGACGGCGCCCGGCGGCTCAGCAAGTACTTCGTCACCCAACTGAGCATCAACGCAAGCTTCGGCGTGGTCGTCGGGCTCGGGCTGCTGGTGATCGGCGTGCCAAACCCGGTGCTGTGGGGCATCCTGTCCGCCCTGTTGCGCTTCGTGCCCTATGTCGGCTCCTTCATCTCGGCGGTGCTGCCGATGGCCCTGGCTGCGGCCGTCGAGCCAGGCTGGTCGATGGTGTTGTGGACGCTCGTCCTCTACGTGGCGGTCGAGGGCGTGACGGGCCAGGTGATCGAGCCGATGGTCTACGGCCACAGCACCGGCCTCTCGCCGTTCTCCGTGGTGGTCGCCGCCATTTTCTGGTCCTGGCTGTGGGGCCCGGTCGGGCTGATCCTGTCAACGCCGCTGACGCTGTGCCTCGTCGTCATGGGCCGGCACGTGAAGCGGCTGGAGTTCCTCGACGTCCTGCTCGGCGACCGGCCCGCGCTGACGCCGGTGGAGAGCTTCTACCAGCGCATCCTGGCCGGCGACGCCGACGAGGCTCAGGACCATGCCGAGCTGCTCCTCAAGGAACGCTCGCTGTCCAGCTACTACGACGAGGTCGCGCTCAAGGGACTCCAGCTCGCCGCCAACGATGCGCAGCGCGGCGTGCTCGGCGAGGAACAGCTCGACCGGGTCAAGGCGACGGTGAAGGTGCTGGTCAACGGCCTGGCCGACCACGAGGACGCGACGCCGCCCGCGTCCGACGCCGACGACGGCGCGGTGGAACCGCCCGACCACGAGCGGAGCGTGCCCAGCAACCCGGACCCGGCCCAGGCGCCGGCGGAGGACACCAGGCCGTCGGTGTGGCGCGGCAGCAGAGCCGTGCTGTGCATCGCGGGGCGCGGCCCTCTCGACGAGGCGGCTTCGGCCATGCTGGTGCAACTGCTCGGCAAGCACGGCCTGGGCGCCCGCCTGGTCGGCCACACCGAGGTCACGCGCGACAGCATCGAGCGGTTCGACGTGACCGGTGCGGCGATGGCCTGCATCTCCTACCTCGACATCAGCGGCAGCCCCGCGCAC
Source organism: uncultured Acetobacteraceae bacterium (assembly GCA_964242595.1). Taxonomy (GTDB): domain Bacteria; phylum Pseudomonadota; class Alphaproteobacteria; order Acetobacterales; family Acetobacteraceae; genus BOG-908. The sequence goes on from CAXTBC010000004.1 coordinate 49,087, forward strand.
CTGCGCTACCTGGTGCGCCGCCTGCGCCAGCGCCTGCCGCGCGGCACCCCCATCCTGGTGGGCCTATGGCCTTCGGGCGACGCGGCGCTCAGCGACAAGGCCACGCAGGGGGCTATCGGCTCGGACTACTACACAAGCTCGCTGCTGGAGGCGGTGAACGCCTGCACGACCGCGGCGAAGGCGGCGGTGGACTCGAATCCGCCCTGATTAAAGGAAGGCCAGGGGCTTTGCCCCCAGCGCCGCAGGCGCAAATCATTGCGCCGGCCCGCTAATACTAACGGCCGTAAACTTTGACCTATAGACAAGCATGGGGCTCTGCCCCAAACCCCGCTGGGGCCTCGAGGCCCCAGACCCCCATCTGTTTAGAATATCTTATAAATAGGTTCTAAGAGTCCGTTTGAAAACTCTCTCGAGCTGTTGGTTAAGCGTACAAACTTATCAAAAGCGGTATCTGGATACCACATTTTGGCGGGATTTACCTGACATCGGCCTCAGATTGACCGCTTCGCGGCTCTTAAAGCGAGTTTTCAAACAGCCTCTAAGGACTTGTCCTTAGCGGGGTCCAGGGGCAGAGCCCTTGGCCTTCCTTCACAGGTCAACATTAAAGGCCGTTGGTATAAGGACAAGTCCGCAAAACCTGCTGTGAAGATCCTTGATAAACGGGGGTCTGGGGCCTCGAAGCCCCAGCGAGGTATGGGACAGAGCCCCATGCTTGCCTAAAGGTCCAAACAACCAAAGTCAGCTCCGCCCGCCCCACACGTAGCGGCTGGACATGGCGAAGTTGAACACGGCTGCCACGAACGCGCCGGCCAGGCCGGAGGCGAACCAGCCCGAGCCGTGCGTGAACACGAAGCTCGCCACACCGATGTTGGACAGCGCCCCGGTGCCGCACACGAGGTAGAACTTCAACAGCCCGGTTGCCGCGGCACTGCCGCGCAGCCTGCGGTCGCCATAGGTGAAGTTGTTGTTGAGCAGGAAGTTGAACGTCATCGCCACGACGGTCGCCACCGCCTGGGAGCGGTTGAAACCGACCCCCACGACCAGTGCCAGCACGTACAGCGCCAGCATGTTCACAATCACGCCGAGCAGCCCTGTGAAGCCGAACAGCACGAAGCGCGCCGGGATCCATCCCAGGCTGCGCTTCTCGATGATCATGCCGATGTAGTCGAACACCACCGTGGTGTTCAGCTTGCTGTCGCCCTCCACGCGCAGGCGGAAGGTGTAGGGCACCTCCTTGATTCGCAGGGGGCCGGCGGCGGAAGCCGCGATGTCGAGCAGGATCTTGAAGCCGGCGCCGGACAGGCGCGGTGCCACGTCGAGGAACAGGTCGCGCCTGATGCCGAAGAAGCCGCTCATCGGGTCGCTGATCGGCGAGGGTGTCGCCATGCGGGCCATCCAGGTGGCTACCGAGCTGCCCGTCTTGCGGGTGCGGTTCCAATCGCCCACGCCGCCGCCGGCCGCGTAGCGGGAGGCGACGACGAGGTCGCAATCCGGCCCGGTCAGGCAGGCCAACATGCGCGGGATGATCGTCTCGTCGTGCTGGAGGTCGGCGTCCATGACGATGATCAGCGGCGCGAAGGTGGCAAGGCAGCCCTCGATCACCGCGGTGGACAGGCCGCGCCGCCCGATGCGCCGGATGCAACGCACCGTGTCGCCGTCGCGGGCGGCGGCGTCCACGATGTCCGCCGTCCCGTCGGGGGAGTTGTCGTCCACGACGATCATCTCCCAGCGGCACACGCCGGCGAGCAGCTGGTGCAGGCGGGCGGCGAGCACGAGGATGTTGCCGGACTCGTTGTAGGTAGGCACCACGATTGCGAGCTCGGCGGTGCCGGCACCGGCCTGGCGTATCGCGGAATGGGCCAGATTGGGGATTGACGTCGTGCCGGCCAAAAAAGATCTCCGGAGTTGGTGCGCTGCACCATTGTAGTTGGACCGGCGCCGCTGCAACTCACATCAGCGGCAAGGGGCGGTAGCAGAGAAGCCGGCGCTTTTCGGTTGGTGCCGGCCGGCCGTCAGTGTCTTACCACAAATAGCGCGGCAATGCCGTCATGGGCCAGCAACCCCAGCCGGTCCGGCAACAGGCCGTCGACCTCGGGTCCTGGGTCAGCGCCCAGAACCAGCACGTAATCGAAGCGGCCCGGCCACCCGGCCAGCAGGGCTGCAGGGTCCCTGCTCGGCGAGGCGGTGGCGTTGGCGCCGAGCAGGGCGACGTCGTGCGGCGGGGCAAAACCGCCATCGCCCGAGGCGTCGTAGGGAGACAGGGTCACGATAGGCTGCTGGCCGGGCTCGGCGAAGGCGTTTGACCAGAAGGCACGCCTGTCGATCAGAGCGAAAGCCCCGTAATGCCAGTAGGCGGTCGCCATGCCGTGGGCCGCCACCCGGCTGGCTGGGATGGTGCCGGCCTCCCAGCGGTGCTGCTGCGGATCGGCATCCACCACGAGCACCCGGCTGCCAGGGCCGACCCGCGCCAGGACCTGCCGCACGTCCGCCACGTCCTGGCGCGATCCCGCCCATACCGTGGTGATGTAGGCCATCCGGCCGGCGAACACGCTGGCCAGGACGACGGTCGCCAGGACCGCCTGCCGCCGCGGCAGGCGGTCCGGCAGGGTCAGGGCGAACAGCAGGAAACCGAGCAGGACGGGGATGCGCGTGTCAATCCAGTAGCCGCCTTTGGCTCCGACAGGCAGAACCGCGTAGGCGGCCAGCAGCACGGGCACCGCGATCCAGATGGCCGGCGCCATGCGGAACCGGCCGCGCACGGCCCAGATCAGGACCATCCCGGCCAGCACGGCGGCCACTGCGTAGCTTTCCAGGCGCGCGTAGCCCAGCACCGGCACCAAAAACAGGAACAGCTTGAGCCTGACGGATTGCCAGATCACCGCGCCGCCCGCCTTGGCAAACGGGGATACCAAATAGAGGACAACACACGGCGCCAGCGCGGCCGCCACGGCCAACGCATGGCCGAGCGCGAAACGGCGGCCAGCTGCGTCGCCAAGGCCGCGCCGGTGGATAGCGGCCAGTTCGGCCGAACCGATCAGCACGGCGAAGAAGCCGAAGCCGAACAGGTGGCAGACAAAGGCCAGCAGCGCGAACACCGCGCCCAGGACGATCGCCCCTACGAGGTGGCGGCCGGACATGGCCACCCAGGCCGCGGCTCCCCACAGTGCCACGCCGGAGGCGAGCTGGAAGTTCAGGGAGCCCGACAGGAACATCATGTCGTAGACGACGAAGCCGGCGCCGAGCTGCCATAGCGAGCGCACCCGGAAGCAGGCGATGCTGAGGGCGATGATGCCGGTCGCCGGCAGCAGCACGACCAGGGCCACGAACACGCGCCCGGCGACCAGAGGCGGCATGAGGTGCATCAGCGGCGGCAGGATCAGGTCGATCGCCAGGTTGGGGACGAGCTGCCACTTCGCCGCGAAGATGTGGCCCATCACCGGGTCCGCCGTGCCGAACGCCAGGAAGAAGCAGCGCGCGAGGTGGTCGGGGTAGTCCGACAGGGGCGGCACCGTCACCACGAGGATCGGCGCCATCAGGGTGGCCAGCATGAGTGCGAGGCCGACCCACCAAAGCCACCTTGGCCAAAGGCGGGCGCTGTCTTCCGTCGCGTGCATGAACCGGTCCCTCAGGCCGCTTAGCTGCGTATGCGGCGCGATCGGCGGTCCTGCTACGCGCGGCGGGCAGACCCGTTCGATATCAGACGAACAGCGCGCCCCCGATCACGCCCCCGGCCACAACGCCCGGCGGCACAGCGAACAGCGCGCTGGCCGTGTGGGTGGCGAACTGGTTCAGCATGTCGAACTTCGCCATGCGGGCGAACATGCGGCTGAACTGGGCGCGCGGGTCCTTTTGGTAGGACATGAACAGCAGGCCGGCGTCGTACTCCATCGCCTGCCGCCATGGGGGCCAGCGCTCGGCGGTGACGTTCACGCCGTCGTTGTAGCTGTAGCCGCGGCGGAAGATGCGCGCGCCGCTGGAAGCGGCACTGGCCAGGCGTATGTGCGCGTTCTCGGCGATCACCGGGTTGCCGTCGGCATCGGCAGCCGCGAAGTCCTCGACGTCGTGCTCCTTGTGGGCGCCGATGGGAGCGCCGCCGTCCTTGCCGCGCCCCATCGTCTGCTCCTGGAAGCCGACCGGCGTGCGGTCCCAGTGCTCCAGCGCAATCCGGATGCGACGGGCCACCAGGTAGGTGCCGCCCGCCATCCAGGCCGGCCCCTCGGCGCCGGCCCACACCACGTCGTCCATCTCGGCGGCGTTCCCGGGGCTTGGATTGTTGCTGCCGTCCTTGAAGCCCATCAGGTTGCGCGGCGTCTGCGCCTGCGGCTGCGGGATGAAGCCCGCCTGCACCCAGCGCGTGTCGGCCACACCGTAGGCCAGCCGGGCCAGCTGGCGCACGGCGTGGAAGGCGGTCTGCGGGTCCTCGGCGCAAGCCTGGACGCTCAAATCGCCGTCGCAGCGCGCGGGTTGCAATTGGTCGCCGGTGAAACGCGGCAGGTCCGCCAGCGCGGCCGGGCGCCTGACCGCCAGCCCGAACCGGTCCTGCCCGTCCTTGGTGAACAGCGTGGGGCCGAAGCCGAACGTCAGGGTCAGCCGTGCCGGCGGCAGGCCGCCGGTGTCGCCTGAATCCGCCGGGTCGGCCGGCTGGCCGACGCACAGGCGCGCGGCGGCATCCGTCCACCGCGCCAGCAACGCCTGCACGTCGCCGGCCTTGGCGGTGGTGAGGTCGAAGGCGGCCAGGTAGGTGTGCGCCTGCTGCGGCGTGGTGATGCCGGCCTGGTGGGCGCCGTGGAACGCCACCACCGGGTCCGGCGTGGCCACCGTGGTGTTCTGCGCGGCGGCTGGGCGCAATGCCGCCGCAGCCGCGGCCAGGCCGGCCGATGCGCTCAGGAACCCGCGCCGCGAGTGCATGGGGCAGCCGCTCACCGTGCGCCGCCCAGCATCAGCGTGTTCACGTCGTCCATCACGTAGTAGAACCCCTTGCTGTCCGGCGTCATGGCGATGCCGAACAGGTCACCGTTGCCGGGCGGCGACTGCGCCTGATCGTTGTTGATCCACTGCGCATAGATTTGCTTTCCGGCGACAGGATCAACCTCCACCAGGCGACCATCTTTGCCGTTGCACACCAGGAGGTGGCCCTGGGGGGACAACGTCATTGCCAGCGGCCAGGAGAGCAGGCCGCCTTGTGTCACCACGCGGCCGGTGCCGGCGCTGGCCGTGCGCGTCAAGGCGTCCGATACCGCCACGATCAGGTTGTCCAGCCCGTCGGTCACGTACAGCGTGCCGTCCGGAGCCAGCACCAGGCCGGTCGGGCCCAGCAGGAAGTTGTCACGGTCCGCGCGCTGCGCCAGGCCGCTGGCAACCACGGTCTGCCCGGCCAGCACGGGAGGCTGCCCTTCGGCCACGGCCAGGCTCAGCCGCAGCACGGTGGATTTGTGCACCACCACCGGCAGGCCCGTCGCGGGGTCGAGCACGCTGGGCGACGGCACGCCGAAGCCCGCCATGCTGACGAACAGCGTGGCCTGCGCCCCGCGGTCGTCCACGCCCATGTTGCCCCACGGATCGTTGATGTTCGGCCCGGCCCACGCGGTGACGAAGTGGCCGTCGCGGTCCAGCACGATCAGGCAGCCATCCCCCTTGGTGGCCGTGGTGCCGTCCTTGCTGGGGGTGCTGCCCACGACCACCCAGCCGGACCGCAGAACCACCATGGCGGTCGACAGTCCCACGCCGCCGGGGCATTGCGGCAGATGCTGCGGCAGCTTGGCGAACAGGTAGGTGTCCTGGGTAGACGGCCGGTAGCCGACGATGGTGGTGCCGGTGCCCTGCAGGTTGGAGATGTTGTTGAAGTTGTCGACCAGCACGTCGTCCTTGTGGATGCGGCCGGCGGTGACGGGGGAGACGACAACGGCGTACGGGTTGAGATCCCCGTTATCCGTGACGGTGGAGGTGAGCGTGGCGTGGCGATGCACAGTCTCCAGGAAGCCGGCAGGCGCGGCGTGCGCGGCGGCGGCGCAGAGCAGTGCTATGCCCAGGCCGAGCGGGCAGTAAGTTGACACGCGAAGGGACCTTTCGGTGATTGTCGTACGAAGCAAGGAAGGCCTTCTTTTCTGAAGAAAAGAAGCAAAAGACTTCTGTCCTGTGGCGCGTACCGTTCCGCACCACCCGACAGGGAGCAAAAGTTTTTTGCTTCTTTTTTGCAAAAAGAAGGCCTTTCTTTCTTGCATGCTAAAACAGGATGTTCGTGCGGACGCCAAGAACGAACTCGCTGGCGACCTTGCGCATAGGGTCGCTACGATCCACCACGCTGCCGCCGGGGTTGAACACGTATTGCAGGTCCGGCTGCACCTGCCACCACGGGTGGACCTGATACTGGTATGTCGCTTCCACATACGTCTCACTCGTGCGGACCGCGACGTACGTGCCGGGGCTTGCCGCCGCGAGGTCGCGGTCCGCCGCGGTCGCCTCGTGGCTGACATGAGCGTAGCCCATCCCGACCGCCAGCGTGTCGTCCGGCCGGCTGGTGAAGGGCACGTGGTAGACCACGCCGGCGTTCAGGCTGAGATCAGCCAGGTTGCGGTCGGCGTCCGGCGTGCCCACGATCCGGCCGAACACGCTGACGGCCCGGTTGGGGTTGCGCTGGGCGCGCCACAGCATCTGGTCGGCCACCGCGTAGACGGCGTAGTCGCCGTGGTGCTGCGGCGGCAATACCGCGGTGCCGGGACGCTGGTCGGCGAAGTTCTCGCTGTCGTAGAAGGCGCCGAGCCGGTACGTGTGGCCCAAAGGCGCGCCCTCGCCCGGGTACACCAGCGTGCCCACGGCGGGATAGGTGTATTGCAGCTCCAGTAGGCTGAGCGTGCCGCCGTTCAGCGGGAAGCTGGTGCCGGATCCGTCCACACGCTGGGAGTCACCCTGGGTGGTGGAGGCCGGGTTGCCGTTGAACACGCCGGCCAGCAGGGTGATGGCGTTGACCGGATGCCAGCGCAGGCGCACGCCGAGGTCCGACAGCGGATAGGCCGGGCCGCCGCCGGGAAGGTCCACCGACGGCACCAGCGGCCAGCCGAACGACGTGTTGACGAAGTAGGCGGCGTTCGGGCTGTAGATGAACTCCTGGTCCACGCTCTGCTGGCCGAACTTCACGTCGGCCCTGTCCTCGTCGAGGAACTTCTGGTCGTACCAGGCCTCCCACAGCCTTGTCGCACGGTCGGCCTCGATGCCGCTCGAGGTTTGCAGGGTTTGCAGGTTGTCGGTGCTGAGGTTGCGGCCGTGGATCTGCAGGGCGCTGATGTTGACCAGGCCGCCGTACCAGCCGAACGCCCGTTGGGTGTCGAGTTGCAGGATAGCCTGGGTGAGCCCGTCATAGGCAAACCCACGATGCGAACCGCCGGTGGCGTTGCCCAGCACCTCACTGGTCTCCTGCACGGCGAGCGAGATGCCGTATTTAGCCAGCAGGGTGCGCAGGCCGAACAGGTTGCCCAGCAGGAAGTTGGTCCGTTGCAGATCGCCCAGGAAGCCGGAGTAGCCCTGCGCGTCCGGGTTGGTCTCGTCCGCATTGCTGGGCACGGACAGCGGCGGCGGTGCCGCCAAGGCCCGGGCGCTGCCGGCTGCGACTGCGCCAGCAAAGCTGATAATGCGAATTACTCTCATTTGCAATGAGCTATACGGGCGGGCCGGCGCTGTCAACAACGTGCTTGGGCTTGCCGCTACGGTGCGCCGCTTTGGACACAGCTCGGGCATGCCTGATCCACGGCCTACCCAACGATGAGGCGGGCTGTCCGGCGCTACAGCCGCGAGGTCGCCGAGCTGAACGACACCGACGCCCGGTGTTCCCGGTCGAACGGGACCCTGGTGCTACCAGCCCAGGCCCGGACCGAATTCCGGGCCGAAGCCGCCCCCAAAGCCGCCCTCAGGTTCCCAGGCGCCCCAGTTCCACCCGGCATCGCTGTACTCGGACGCCGTCAGTTGCTGCTCGCTGGCGATGTTCTGCTGCTGCTGGTGCAGCTTGTAGGCGCCGTAGGCTTGCTGGCTGCCGACGTACAGGCAGTTGCACACCAGGGGATCGGCATAGACGTAGTGCACGTCGTTCCCGCGCACGCGTTGCACGAAATGGTTGGCCGGCAGCTTGCTCAGCATCGCCTGGCGCTCCGGCGTATTGGCCGGACGGACCAGGAAGCCGGCGGCTGCCAGGTTGTCCTCCTTCTGCGTGACGGCCTGCTGCGGGGTCTGGCAGCCGGACAGCAGGCCTGCCAGGATCAGCAGCCCGCTGCCAACACAGAACAGCCGTATCGGATCGGCAGTAGTCGCAAGACTACGACTGGCCTGTGCGCGCATGATGAGTCCTTGAAGAAGCCGAACTGCTTGGAGTGAAGCTAGCCGTGCCGCTTCGGTTGCGCGCCTGTAGTCGCACAGAGTCGCGACAGCGCAGTAGGTTGCGCAAGTTGGTGAGCTCAACACGGGGCTCCGCGCGAACCGACCTGCGTCGAGGTTAGCTGTCGCAAAGGAAGCAAGGCCTTCTTTTTTGAAAAAAGAAGCAAAACTTTTGTCTCTTTGCTCTATCAGCAGCCTTGATCGGTCCCATAGCATCCGGCCGTCTCAAATGCGGGAAGCAAAAGTTTTTTGGTCCTTTTTTCAAAAAGGAATGCTTTCTTCCGGAAGGCCGATCTTGGAACACAATTGCCGGCGCCGGAGAGTAAAGCTCCCTGCTAAGTGACCTTGGCCGGCTCCGGCCGGAATCCCGCCCCCGTCGCCTGCCGCGCCGCCGCCAGCCGGGCGCCTTCCTGCGCCAGCCAATCGAACAGCCGGTCGGGGTCGCTCGCGCGCAAGCCTACGCCGTTCAGCTCGGCCCCCTGGGCGATGACCACTTCACGCAGGTTGCGCTCGGTGGCGTCCAGGATGATGCGCGCCACCTCGGCCGGGTCCATGCCCGCGTCGATGTTGGCGTCCGAGGCGCCGCGCACCGAGCCGTCGCCTTGCAGCGCATTGAACGCGATCGGCGTGCGGACCGAGCCGGGCATCACCAGGGTCACGCGCACGTCGTAGGCAGCCTCGAACTCCGCCCGCAACGCCTCGAAATAGCCGAGCAGCGCGTGCTTGGCGGCGCAGTAGCCGGTGCGCAGGGGCGATCCGGTGCGGCCGGCCAGCGAGCTGATGGCGACGAGGCGGCCGGAGCGGCGTTCCACCATGTGCGGCGCGACCAGTTGCGTCAGGCGCAGCGGGGCGAAGAAGTCCGTCTCCATGATGGCTCGGTAGACGTCGAACCCGGTATCCAGCGCCAGGCTGCGCTGGCTGATGCCGGCGTTGTTGACGAGCATGTCCACCTGCCCGCCCCAGGCGATGGCGCGGGCCACCACATCCGGCAGCGCGTCGTAGTCGGTGGCCTCGAAGGGCAGCACGAGCGTTGGGGCGCCGGTGCCGGCGGCCACTTTCTCCAGTGCTTCGGTGCGGCGGCCGGAGAGGATGAGCGCCCAGCCGGCCTGGCCCATGGCGTGGGCCAGGGCTTCGCCTATGCCGGAGGAGGCGCCGGTTATCCAGGCAGTGCGTTGGCGCATTTTGGGTTTCCCTAAAGGCAAGAAAGGCCTTCTTTTTTGAAAAAAAGAAGCAAAAAACTTTTGTCCGTTAGGCTCGGTCGTCGAAACAGTCGGGTCCAGGCGGGTAAAAGTTTTTTGGTTCTTTTTTTCAAAAAAGAACAGCTTCCTTGCTACTTCCCATCAACAGAATAAGCCAGCAGCACAGTCCCTCCAGGCCCGGAACGGCTGGCATACCCCGAGTGCACGTAAACCACCCCGCCCGCCACCACAGGTCCCGAAGCGTCCAGCACGCCGCCCATCGCCTGCTTGCCCGCGACGGTCCTGTAAGGTGCCGCGCCGGTGTCCGCCTCCCACACCACGTGCCCGTCCGCCACAGCGTAGGCGCGCAGCCGGCCGTTCATGGCGCCCGCGAAGGCGATGCCGGGAATGGCGGTGACGGCCATGGAGACAGCCGGGTTGCAGTACTCGTTGGTCCAGCGGCACCCCAGCTTGGGCGAGGGCGTCGTCCAAAGCACCTTGCCGTCGTTCAGCCGCAGGGCGGAGAGACCGGGCTTGGGGTCGGGCGCGTAGATGTCGGCTACGCCGGCATACACCGCCTGCCCGTCGGCGGCGGGCCCGAACTCGATGCCGCCCAAAGGGCCGCCCTGGCTCAGCCGCTGCGTCCACACCACCCTGCCCTGCGCATCCGGGTCCAGGCCGTACACCTGGCTGGATTTCTGCGCCGCCACCAGCACGTCGTGCCCGTCCGGCAGGCTCTGGAGGATGGGCGAGCTGCCGAAATCGGCGTCCGCCCCGGGCTTGTCCGGACAGTTGGCCGGCCAATGCGCGCGCGGGCCGTAGCAGCCGATGATGTAGTCGTCATGCGGTCGCAGCTGGCGGGTCCAGCGTATGGCGCCGCTGTGCAGGTCCATCGCGATGATGGCGTCCGCCCCCTCGTTGTCCTCCCGAACGTAGCTGTCGCCGGTGGCGGCGTACAGCACGCCGCGCTTGGCATCGATGGTGGGGGCGGACCAGATTGCGCTGCCCGAAGGCCCCCACATCTGGGTGCCGCTGGCGTTCAGCCGGGTGGGCGTGGCCGGCCGCGCCACCGTGTAGGTGGTCCAGACGATGCGGCCGGTGGCGCCGTCCACCGCGACGATGGCGCCGCGGAACTTGCAGCACGGGTAGCTGTCGGACTGAGCCAGGTACTCCTGCATCGAGGACACCGGCACGTAGACGAGGCCGCCCGCGGCGGCCACCGAACCGGTGAACTGGGTGCCCTGCTGCTGGTCGATCTTCGTCTTCCACAGCTGGCGGCCGCTATCGGCGTCGATGGCGTAGAGGTTGGCTGCTTCGTCAACGAAGTAGGCGGCCGCCGCGGCCCCGCCGGCCTGGGCGCGCGCGGCGGGCGGGATCGGTGCTATGGCGATGGTGTTGCGCGAGCCGCGGGCGGCGCTGAAGCGCCAGTAGCTGCAGCCGGTGGCGGCGTTCAGCGCGTATACCTCGCCGGCGCTGTTGTCGGTGTAGAGCCGACCGCCCACCACCACCGGCTGGCCGTTGCGCGCGCCGTTCAGGCCGATCGCCCATTTCAGCTTCAGCCGTGGCACGTCGGCGGCCGACAGGCCGGGCACAGGCTGGAAGCGGCTGTTGGCGGCGTCGCGTCCCCAGCCGTTCCAGCCCGGGCCGTCCAGGCTGAGCGACGCCGGCTTGTCCGTGCACGCCGGAACCTCCGCGCTGGCCCGGTCCACCGTGCCTCCGCCGCGGTTCTTCGAGACGTACACGGCCAGCGACAGGCGTCCGCTGAGGTCCAGCCGCTGCGCGTAGCTCTGCATGATGCCGTCGCTGATGGTGGCGTAGATGAAGGCGGCGGTGTTGTTGGCGATCACGTCCTTTGGCGGCACGCGTCCGGCAGCGTGGTCGTGGCAGGTGGCGCAGTGGGCGCTGTAGGCGGCCTCGCCTGCTTGCGGGGAGATGGTGATCTTGCCTGGGGGCAGCTCGGCTTGGGCGGTTCCGGCCAGGAGGAAGAAAGCAAGCAGTTCTTTTTTGAAAAAAAGAACCAAAAAACTTTTGTCAATTGGGCGCGGCTGTTGAAACCGGCGTGGCCAAGTAGCAAAAGTTTTTTGGTTCTTTTTTTCAAAAAAGAACATTCTTACTTCCTTAAATACGTGTTGAACCAGT
>CAXTBC010000004.1:60864-105668 GCA_964242595.1 uncultured Acetobacteraceae bacterium
AAAAAAGAACATTCTTACTTCCTTAAATACGTGTTGAACCAGTCAATCGCCAAGTCGATCGCTTCCTGCCGCGCCGAGCCGTAGATCCCGTAATGTTTGATCCCGGGGATCACCACCAGCTTCTTCGGCCCGCGCGCGTTCTCGTAGGCGCGGATGGCGTTGGTCGCGTTGTCGTTCAGCTCCTCGTTCTCCGCCACGACGTACAGCGCCGGCTGCGTGACGAAGCTGCTCTCGGCGTTCGGCCACCAGCGCAGCAGCTTGTCGCCCACCGGCGCGCCGATCAGGTTGCCGATCGCTTTCACCTTCGGCTCGGGATAGCCGGCCTCGCCGCGCGCCAGCGCCGTGCCGGCCGCGTGCGCGCGCTGCACGTACGCCGCGATGCCCGGAGTCATCTTGAAGTCCCGGCCCGGCCGGTCCTGCACGCCGCCCACCTGGCTCACCAGGACCTTCACCCGGAAATCGCGCGCCGCCACGTACACCACATGGCCGCCGGAGTAGCTGGAGCCGCGCACGCCGATCCGCGCCGTGTCCACCATGGGCTCGCCCTGCGCCCAGTCGATAACGTTGAACCAGTCGTCCACCTGCTCGAACGGGTCCACGTAGCCGCGCTGGGCGCGCACCTGAGCGGTGAAGGTGTTGTCGTCCTTGGATGCAGGTTCGGGGCTTAGCAACACCACGCGGCTGTCGCTTTCGCCCCAGCCGCGGTAGTCGAAATCGATCACCAGGTAGCCGGCTTTCGCCATCGCCACGGCGTCCTGCCGCAGGTAGGCGGCCACCCCGCCCCAGCCGTGGGCGCTGATGACGGTGGGCAGCTTATGGCCCTCCTCGGCCTTCGAGTAGAACAGCTCCCCGTGCAGGCGCACGCCGTCGCTGACGACGTTCACCACCCGGAAGGCCACACCTTCGGGCGGTTTGTAGTCGGCCGACGCCACTTGGGTGGCAGCGGCCGGATCGGTGGCGGGCTGGGCTGCGCAGGGTGCGGCCAGGAGCAGGGCCATGGCCAGGACAAGGCGATGCATGGGGCAAGCTCCTTTTGCTCGGTCAGGAGGGCGGGAACATCCCCCAAGAAGCCCGGAAAGCTGTCAAATGCAGGGCGGGACCTCGATGATCCCGTTAATTGAGCATCACGGTATGTGATTCCGTTTAGCGGCTCAACGGCCCGTGTTGGAGAGGACCTCTGGTCAGGCTGGTCGTCGGCTTCTAGAACGTAATCAAGTTTAAGAACATCCGTCGGAACGGGCGGTGGTGAATGGGAGAGACGGGCATGGCAGTGGTTGCCACGGATGTGGCCTTCGGCGAGGGGCCGCGTTGGCACGCAGGCACGTTGTGGTGGTCCGACATGCATGGCGGTGGCGTGCGCCGGCTGCTGGACGGGGTGGTGACACCAGTGTGCGAGGTGGCAGGGCGGCCGTCCGGCCTCGGCTGGCTGCCGGATGGGCGCATGCTGGTCGTGTCGATGACCGACAAGCGCGTGCTGCGCCACGAGGCGGACGGCACGCTTACCACCCACGCCGACCTGTCCGGCCTAGTGCCGCGGCGGCTGAACGACATGACGGTGGACCGCCAGGGCCGCGCCTATGTCGGCAATTTCGGCTTCGAGCTGGACGACGTGGAGCCGGTGGCCTCCACCGTGCTGGTGCGCGTGGACCCAGACGGCAGCGCCCGCGCGGTGGCCGACGGGCTGCTGTTCCCCAACGGTTCGGTGATCAGCCCGGACGGCCGCACGCTGATCATCGCAGAGACGTGGGGTGCCCGGCTGACGGCGTTCGACGTCGACGCGGCCGGCGATCTTTCCAACCGCCGGGTATGGGCGCAACTGCCAGACAGCGCGGTGCCGGACGGCATCTGCCTGGACGCCGAAGGCGCCGTCTGGGCCGCCTCGCCCACCACCAACGAGTGCCTGCGCCTGCGCGAAGGCGGCGAGGTGGCCGGGCGCGTGACGCTGGACCGCAAGGCGTTCGCCTGCATGCTGGGCGGCGCCGACCGGCGCACATTGTTCGTGTGCACCGGCGACTCGCACGATCCGGAACGGCAGGCGCGCGAGCGCAACGGCAGGATAGAGGCGTTCGCGGTGAGCGTGCCCGGCGACGGCCTGCCGTGACCTTTCAGGGAGTGTGACCATGCCGGGACGTCTGACAGGCAAGGTGGCGCTGATCACTGGCGGCACCAGCGGGATCGGGCAGGCCACGGTGGAACTGTTCGTGGCCGAAGGCGCCCAGGTGATGATCGCCGCGCGCAACACGGAGAAGGGTGGCGAGATGGTGCAGGCGCTGGGCCAGGCCGCGCACTTCATGAAGACCGACGTCTCGGCCGAGCCGGAGATCAAGCGCGCCGTCGACGAGACGGTCTCGCGTTTCGGCCGGCTGGACATCCTGTTCAACAACGCGGGCGGCCCGACCTCCGGCACGCCAGAGACGGCGACACAGGAGGATTTCACCTACGCGATGAACCTGCTGCTGGGCAGCGTGGTGTTCGGCATCCGCCACGCGGCGCCGGTGATGCGGGCGCAGGGCCGCGGCGCCATCATCAACAACGGCAGCGTCGCCGCCGCGCGCACGCACATGGGCGAGTACCTCTACTCCATCGCCAAGGCCGGCGTGAACCACGCGACCAAACTGGCCGGCATGGAGCTGGGACGCTACGGCGTCACGGTGAACTCCATTTCGCCGGGTGCGATCGCCACGCCGATCTTCTTCGGCGGCTCGTCGGTGGCCAGCAAGCTGGACCCGGCGCACGTGGACGCCAAAATGGCCAAGCTGACGGCCAACCTGGCCAAGGCCACGCCGCTGCGCCGCTCCGGTCTGCCGCACGACATCGCGCAGGCGGCGGTGTTCCTGGGGTCCGACGAAGGGGCGTTCGTGAACTGCCATGATCTGGTGGTTGATGGCGGGATGATTGCTGGGGGGCGTAGTTCGTATGAGTAAAGCAAGGAAGCGGTTCTTTTTTTGAAAAAAAGCACCAAAAAACTTTTGTCTGTTGGGCTGAACTCACCGGATAGAGCAAGGCGTTTCAACAGCGCACAGCAAAAGTTTTTTGCTTCTTTTTTTCAAAAAAGAAGGCCTTCCTTCCTCGTTTAGGAGACGAAGATGAAAGACCTCAACGGCAAGATCGCCGTCATCACAGGGGGCGCCGCCGGCATCGGCCTCGCCATGGCGGACGCCTTCGCCGCCCAAGGCATGAAGCTCGTCCTGGCCGACGTGGAACAAGCCACGTTGGACGCCGCCGTGCAGAAACTGGCCAGCAACGGGCACGAGGCGATCGGCGTGCGTTGCGACGTGTCGAAGTTCGACCAGGTGGAAGCCCTGGCACGCGCCGCCATCGAGCGTTTCGGCAAGGTGCACGTCCTGGTCAACAACGCCGGCGTTTCCATCACCGGGCCGATCTTCAAGATGAGCCTGGACGACTGGCGCTGGGTGTACGACGTGAACGTCTGGGGGGTGATCCACGGCATCAAGGCGTTCGTGCCGATCCTGATGGAGCAGGGCGAGGAAGCCCACGTGATCAACACGGCGTCGCTCGCCTCGTTCAACGGCACCGGCGACCATGCGCCTTACTGTTCCACGAAGGCCGCGGTGCTCTCGCTCAGCCAGGCGCTGTACAGCGAGATGGCCGCCTACGAGACTCAGATCGGCGTGAGCGTCGTGTGTCCGGGCATGGTGGACACCGCGATCAACAAGTCCTGGCGCAACCGGCCGGCGGGCGACCAGCCTTGGAGCGACCGCGAGTTCGCGCAGGAGGAGTACGTGAAGGGCTCCGAGCGGTTCCAGTCCGCGGGCGTGAAGCCGGAGGCTATCGCACAGGTGACGCTGGAGGCGCTTAAGGAGAATCGCTTCTACGTGTTCAACGGCGAGCGGTGGCGCGATTACATCGGGTTCAGCACGGGGCCGATCCTGAAGGGAGAGAACCCTCATGTGCTGACTTGGGGTGTGGATTTGCGGTCCGAAGAGAAAAAGCGGGCTGCGGCAGCAAGGTAAGCAAGGCCTTCTTTTCTGAAAAGAAGCAAAAGATTTTTGAAAGTCTGGCGCGCACCTCTCCGCACCATCCGACAGGGAGCAAAAGCTTTTTGGTTCTTTTTCTCGAAAAAGAACGCTTACTTTCTTCGCTGAAGGGAGAGAGAACGATGCCAAGGAAGCTTGCGAACGAAGAACTTAATACTCTGGAAGCCAGGCTGGCCGCCGACGGCTACGCCATAATCGCTAACCTGCTCGACAGCGTGGAGACGGACGCGATCGCCGCCGGCTTGCGACCGTTGCAGGAGTCCGCGTCGTTCGGCACCAACGATTTTGGCGGCTTCCGCACGCGCCGCGTGTTCAACCTATTCGCCAAGACGCGCGTGCTGGACGCGGCGCTGCTGAACCCGGACGTGCTGCACCTTGCGCGCTCTGCACTGGGCCCGTCCGTGCAGCTCTCCATCGCCTCCACCATGGAGATCTTTCCGGGCGAAACCCCGCAGGCGTTGCACCAGGATGACGCCTATTTCCGCCTGCAACGGCCACACCCGGCGTTGGTGCTGAACACGATGTGGGCACTGACGGACTTCACCGAAGCCAACGGCGCCACGCGCCTGGTGCCGGGCTCCACGCATTTCGACCGGCCCGTGGCCGCCGGCGAGCCCTCCGTCGCGGCGTCGATGCCGAAAGGGTCCGTGCTGCTATGGGACGGTGCCGCCTGGCATGGCGGCGGCGCGAACGTCTCGCAGGACGTGCGTTTCGGCGTGTCGCTCAATTTCTGCCGCGGTTGGGTGCGTCAGCAGGAGAACCAGTATTTGGCGATCCCGCCGGCGGTGGCGCGCAGGTTGGACTCGGAGCTGCTTAAGATCATGGGCTACGACGTCTGCGAGTTCGTCGGGTACGTGGACGGGCGGCATCCGTTGCGCACGCTGGAGCCGACGTAAGCGAGAAAGGCCTTCTTTTCTGAAGAAAAGAAGCAAAAGACTTTTGTTCAGTTGAACGCCTCCTTTCCGACCGCGAGCCCCAAACAGAAAAAGTTTTTTGGTTCTTTTTTCAAAAAAGAACTGCTTGCTTTTCAAGGATCGAGACATGACCCAAGACGTCACCGACTACATCACCAAATCCCAGAGCCTGGCCTGGACCGTCGCCGACGTTCCGGCCGACACCAAGCTGATCCCAATCCAGCGCGTCGGCATCATCGGCGCCGGCACCATGGGCGGCGGCATCGCCATGAACTTCGCCAACGTCGGCATCCCGGTCACCATCGTGGAGACGAAGCAGGATGCGCTGGACCGTGGCCTGGCCACCATCCGGCGCAACTACGAGAACAGCGCCAAGCGCGGCCGTTTCACCATGGAAGATGCCGAGGAGCGCATCGGCCGCATCACCGGCACGCTCGACATGAACGGCCTGGCCGAGAGCGACCTGGTGATCGAGGCAGTCTACGAGGACATGGCACTGAAGAAGGACATCTTCGGCAGGCTCGACAAGATCGTCAAACAGGGCGCCATCCTCGCGTCCAACACCTCCGGCCTGAACGTGGACGAGATTGCAGCCTGCACGTCGCGGCCGGAGTTCGTGATCGGCCTGCATTTCTTCTCGCCGGCCAACGTGATGAAGCTGCTGGAGATCGTGCGCGCGGACAAGACGTCGGACTCGGTGATCGCCACGTCGATGGACATCGCCAAGCGCATCGGCAAGATCGCCGTGCTGGTGGGCGTGTGCCCCGGCTTCGTGGGCAACCGCATGCTGTACCCGCGGCAGTTGCAGGCGCAGGCGCTGCTCAAACAGGGGCTGATGCCGTGGGACATCGACGCGGCGCTGAACGCGTTCGGCTTCAAGATGGGCCCGTTCCAGATGTCCGACCTGGCCGGCCTGGACATCGGCTGGAGCCGCGGACAGACCACCGGCGACCCGGTGCGCAACGCGTTGTGCGAGATGGATCGCCGTGGCCAGAAGACCGGCGCCGGCTACTACGACTACGACGAGGAGCGCCGCCCCAAGCCCTCGCCCGTGGTGGAGAAGCTGATCGCCGAGCATGCTCAGCCGACAGGCGGCGCCGGAAAGGCGATGTCCCAGCAGGACATCATCGAAGCACTGATCTTTCCGATGATCAACGAGGGCGCCAAAATTCTCGACGAGAAGAAGGCGCAGCGCGCGTCCGACATCGATGTGGTCTGGCTTTACGGTTACGGCTGGCCGCAGGACAAGGGCGGACCGATGTACTATGCCGGCCAGGTCGGGCTGGATCGCGTCCTGGCCAAGGCGCAGGAGCTGGGCCGCGACTCCGATTACTTCAAGCCGGCGCCGTTGCTGACACGCCTGGCGGCTGCAGGCGAGACGTTCATCTAAACAACTGGCCTCCTACCTCGCGCGCCTCTCCGCACCATCCGACAGGGAGCAAGAGTTTTTTGGTTCTTTTTTTCAAAAAAGAACCGCTTCCTTGCTAGTCCTCCGAAATTCCGCCACGTCCCCAAGCGGCGCGAAAACCTCCACGTCCGTCCCGGTAAGGAACACCTGCGCCGGCAGCCCCGCCAGTTCCTGCCACAACGCGTCCCGCCGCTGAGCGTCCAGGTGCACGGCCGGCTCGTCCAGCAGCAGCAGCGGCGTCCATCCACGCGCCTCCGTCACTAGGGCGGCGTGCGCCAGAACCACGCCGATCAGCATGGTGCGGCACTGGCCGGTGCTGGCCTGCTGCGCCGGCAGGCCGGTGGCCGCGTCGGTCAGCCGCATGTCCGCGCGGTGGGCGCCCAGCGTGCTGGTGCCGGCCGTCATGTCCGCCGCCCGGCGCGCTGCTAGCTCGCCGCGCAGCCAGTCCTCGGCCGCTAAAGCCGGGCCGCCGGCCAGGCGGGTGGCCACCGGGTCCTCCAGCACCATGGTGGCGCGCGGAAACGCGGCGGGGCCGGCGGGCGCGGCGTTCAGCCTGGACACGAAGGCGGCGCGCGCAGCGGACACGGCAACGGCGTGGCGGGCGATGGCGGCTTCCAGCCCGTCGAGCCATCCGGGGTCGGGGCGGACACCCACCAGGCGGGCCTTGGCCAGCACGCGTCTCCGCTCGGCCATGGCGGCCTCGTGGGCGGAAGCCTCGCGCGCGTGGCCGGGCTCCAGCGCCCAGACCAGCCTGTCGAGGAACCGGCGCCGGCCGCTGGCGCCCTCGGCGAACAGCGTGTCCATCTGCGGGGTCAGCCAGATGCTCGCCACGCGCCCCGCCAACTCGGCCTGGCTGCGCGGCTCGGCGCCATCCAGCCGGAACACGCGCCGCTCGCCACCGCCGGCCAGCAGCCCGGTGCCGACGTCGGTCTGCACGCCGCCCTGCACCAGCCGGCCCGCCACCGCCCAGGTGCCGCCGCCGCCGTGGCGCGCCATCTCCGCCAGGCGCGAGCGGCCGAAGCCGCGCCCCGGGCCGAGCAGCGCCACCGCTTCCAGCAGGTTGGTCTTGCCCGTGCCGTTCGGGCCGGTGATCACGGCCATGCGCGCAGCCGGCCGCCAGGTGAGCGCGGCGTAGTTGCGGAAGTCGGTCAGGACGAGGCGCGTCAAGGTCAGCACTGGCGCGCTGCCTACACCGTTAGCGCGGGAGTGTCAGGCGGGGTGGATGCCTTGCCCCTGTTTAAAGACGCGCCTCAACCAAGGCTGAAAAACCTCCGCGGGTTCTCCAGCAGGATCGCATCCAGGTCCGCCTCGGCAACGCCCATGCGCAGCAGCTCCGGAAACACCCGCTCGAACAGATGCGTCATCGTCCAGTTCGGCACGATGCGAGCGATGTCCTCGGCGCTGCCCACGCCTGGTATGTTGCCCAGCCAGCAGTTTACGCTGTCCTGGCTCACCATCACCTGGTCGCGGTAGCCGGCGTCGATCATTTGCTTGAGGTTGCGCATGCGGTTGGCGTCGCTGTTGAACACTTCCAGCCCGAAGCGGTCGAACCCGACATAGGCGCCGCGCGCGGCCAGGGAAGCCTGGTAAGGGTGGTCGTCCCGCCCGTCGCAATGGCCCACCAGCAGGCGGTTGGCGGCCACGCCTCCGCCGGTCACGATGTCGATCTGGTCGTGTCCGCAACTGCAGTTCTCCGTGTGGGAGATCAGCGGCACGCCGGTGGCCTTGGCCGGCCGCGGCGACGGTCCCGCTGGTCGTGTTGATCGGCATCGCTGGCCCTCCGTGTTTTCTCCCAGGAGGCCCAGATCGAGAAAGTAAGGCAAGCGGTTCTTTTTCGAAAAAAGAACCAAAAAGCTTTTGCTCCCTGTCGGGTGGCGTCTAGAGATGCTCTTTACTAGGCTCAGGCCGCTCGCACACCTTCCAGGAAGGCCTGCACCTCCTGATCTAGCAGCCCCGCCCGTTCCGAGACGGCCAGCGCCGCCTGCTGCACCGCTTGCGAGGCGCGGCCGGTCGAATCGGCCACTTCAACCAGGGCGTCCATGTCGCTCGTTACCTTGTCCGTGCCTTGGGCGGCCATCTGTACGCTGTGGGCGATCTCCGCCGTCGCCTGGCCCTGCTGCTCCACCGCGGTGGCGACCGTGTCGGCCACCGCGCTGATCTCGGCGATGCGGCCGGATATGCCGCCGATGGCACGCACCACGCCTTCGGTCGCCGCCTGGATTTGCCTGATCTGCTGGCTGATCTCCTCGGTCGCACGCTGCGTCTGCCCGGCCAGGTTCTTCACCTCGCCGGCCACCACGGCAAAGCCGCGCCCCGCCTCGCCGGCACGTGCTGCCTCGATGGTCGCGTTCAGCGCCAGCAGGTTGGTCTGGCCCGCCACGTTGGAAATCAGACCCACCACGGCGCCGATGCGCCTGGCTCCCTCTGACAGCGCCTGAACGGCCGCGTTCGTCTCGTCCGCCTCGGCCACCGTGCGCCTGGTGGTGGCGGCAGCATGGCCCACCAGCCTGTCGATCTCGGCGATCGAGGCGGAAAGCTCCGTGGCCGCGGCCGCCACCGACCCCACGTTGGCGCCGGCCTGGCCCGCCTGGCGGGCGGCAGCCAAGGCGTGCGCACGGCCGTCTACCGCAACGCCGCCCATGCCGTCGGCCGTGCTGGTCAGCGTGCGGGCGCTCTGGCCGAGGTCTTCGCTTACCCGTCCCACCCGCGCCTCGAAATCGCGGGCCAGCGCTTCCAGCCTGGCCGCACGCTCACGCCCCTGGGCGGCCATATCGCGCTCGCCGTCGCGCGCCAGGGCGCTAGCCACCAGCGCATCCCTGAACACCTCCAGCGCCTTGGCCATCTGCCCAATCTCGTCGTGCCGGTTGGTGGCGGGAATTGCCGCCGCCAGGTCCTGGTCCGCCAGGCGGCGCATGCTGCCCGTCAGGCTGCGCAACGGCGCTACAACCGTGCGCATCACCAGGGCCACCGAGGCGAGTGCCGTCAGCAACGCCGCCGTCAACATGCCCAGGATGATGCGCCGGCTGCTCTGGCAAGCCGCGTCGGCCGTGGCGGCCGCTGCCTCGGCCTGGCGGCGCTCTAAAGCGACCAGGTCCTGGAACGCAGCCTTCATCGGGGCCGTGGTCGGCTTGGCCAACGTCAGGTAGGCCGAACGCGCGGCCGGCGGGTCCAGTGCGGTCGCGACCATCGTGTGCACGTGGTCGGCCTGATCGGAAAAATTTTCCCAGGCGGCTTTCGCTCGCTCCAGTGCGGCCCGCTCCTCGCCGGAGGCGGCCATGGCCAGCAACGACGGCATGGCGTGTTCGAGCTGGCCGGCATTCTGACGCATTGCCTGATCCAACTGCTCCAACTGCGCCGTATCGCCAGGATCGGTCAGCGCCCGCAGCAGCAGGTCGTACTCACGCGCACTGGCCTGGAGACCCACCACAGCATCGCGCTTGAGGAACATGGTCTGACTCATTTCCTGCACAGTGGCGCGCAGCATCGCAAACCGTAGCATGCTGACAGCACCCATGATCCCGAGCAGCAGCAGGATCACGGCGAAGGCGGCTAGTATCTTGTCTCTGATCATCAGGCGGGGGCTGCGGAGCAGTGTCATGCCGGCAGCTTGCGCCCGGAGGATGAACAGAGCGTTGCGCGTCCGAAGAGTTAAGCATGCGGGCCGTAAAACCACATCGGCTGCGCACCGTTATGAACCTCAACCCTCGCCGGGGCGCCCCCGGCAAGACACCACCCAGACGCGAGCGGAGAAAGCAATGTCCAAAGCCCCGGCCAAGAGCGCATCAGCGGCCAAGAAGCCGGCCAAGCACAAGGACGACGCTGCGCCTCAGCATGAGGAGGACGCCGCGCCGCAGCACGAGGCCAAGATTGCGCCCAAGGCTGCCGCCAAAAAAGCCGCACCGAAAAAGGAAGCCGCGCCCAAGGGCACCAAAGTGGACAAGCCAAAGGACGGCGCCAAGCCCAACGCGCTACAGCAGCCGCTGCAACCTTCAGCCGAGTTAGCCGCCGTAGTCGGCGAGGGTACGATGGCGCGCGGTGAGGTGGTGAGCAAGGTTTGGGTGTACATCAAGGAGCACAAGTTGCAAAACCCGGATGACGGACGCGAGATCCTGGCCGACGAGAAGCTTCAGAAGGTGTTTGGCAAGCCTAAGGTGACAATGTTTGAAATGAACAAGTTCCTGGCGGCGCATCTTAGCTGACTTTCGGTAGGCACCCGGTTCTTAAGTAAAGCCAGGGGCTCTGCCCCTGGACCTCACTAAGGCCAAGTCCTTAGAGGCTGTTTGGAAACTCGTATTCAAAGCCCCGAATCGCTCAATCCTTGCTGGCAGAAGGCGAATTCAGCCTGAACTGTAGTGTGTAATTACCGCTTTCGTCAGATTTCGGCGCTCCCAAGGCAGCTTGTGTGAGTTCTCAAACGGACTCTTAGGATTTGTTCGTAAGAAATCCTAAACAGATCTGGGGTCCAGAGCCTCAAGGCTCCAGCGGGCTTTGGGCAAAGCCCCATGCTTGCATCGGATAGATTCCGGGCTTAGTTGCCCCCGTGAACGGTATCCAGGTCCGCGAACCGCGTGAACTCGCCCTCGAAAAACAGGTCGATCTTCCCCGTGGGCCCATGCCGCTGCTTCTCTAGCAGCAGCTCCGCTTTGTTGTGCACCTGCTCCATGTCGCGCTGCCACTTTTCCAGTGCGTTCTGAAATTTCTCCTCGTTGTCGAACGCCATCTGTTTGGGCGCCCGCTGCTGCAGGTAATACTCGTCGCGATAGACGAACATCACTGCGTCGGCGTCCTGCTCGATAGAGCCTGACTCGCGCAGATCGGAAAGCTGCGGCCGCTTGTCCTCGCGGCTCTCCACCGCACGCGAGAGCTGGCTCAGCGCCATCACTGGGATCTTCAGCTCCTTCGCCAGCGCCTTGAGCCCCTGGGTGATCATGCTGATCTCCAATACCCGGCTCTCGCTCTTCACCCCGGCCGAGGGCCGCATGAGCTGCAGGTAGTCGATCACCACCAAGCCCAGCCCGCGCGTGCGCTGCAACCGCCGGCACCGCGTGCGCAGGGCCGACAGCGTGATCGCCGGCGTGTCGTCGATGTACAGCGGCAGGTGCTGCAGCTTCTTCGATACGGCGACGAACTTCGCGAAGTCCCGCTCGCCGATCTCGCCGCGCCGGATACGGTCGCTCGAGACGCGCGACTCCTCGCTGAGCAGGCGGTTGGCCAGCTGCTCGGCACTCATTTCCAGAGAGAAGATCACCACCGCGTTCTTCGGGATCGCCTCCGGATCGGTGGCGCGCGCGTTGGCCAGCATGCTTTCCGCCGCGCCGAACGCGATCTTCGTCGCCAGCGCGGTCTTGCCCATGCCCGGCCGCCCTGCCAGGATCAGCAGGTCGGACGGATGTAGCCCGCCGGTCTTTTTGTCCAGGTCCCGCAACCCGGTGGACAGCCCGCTCACGTGCCCGGCCTGCTTGAACGCCAGCTCCGCGTTGGCGATCGCGTGCGTCAGCGCCGTGCTGAACACCATCATCTTGGTGTCGGACGTGCCGTGCGTCGCCAGGTCGAACAGGCTCTGCTCGGCCAGTTCGATCTGCTTGGGTCCGTCCAAATCAGGCTCGGGCGCGAACGCCTGGTTGACCACGGTCTCGCCGATGTCGATCAGCTGGCGTCGTATCCAGGAGTTGTAGATTGCCTGGCCGTAGTCCCGCGCGTTGATGATGCCCACCATCGCGGTCAGCAATTGCGCCAGGTAGGCGGTGCCGCCCACCTCGTCGAGCACGCCGGAATGCTCGAACTCGGCGCGCATCGTCACCGGGTCGGCCACCTGGCTCGCCTCGATGCGCCGCGAGATCGACTGGTAGATGCGCGCGTGCACCGGGTCGGCGAAGTGGTCGGCCTGCAGGAACTCCGAAACCCGGTCATACGCGCGGTTGTTGGACAGCAGGGCGCCGAGCAACGCCTGCTCGGCGGCCAGGTTGGAGGGCGGCAGGCGTTGGCTGAGGCCGAGCAGCGGAGAATCGATATTCGTCATCGGACGAGTTTGTAGCGCACCCGCGGCGCCTTGGCAGCGTTGGCCGCCTGTGGGCTTCTGTGGAACCTGGGGGCGCTTTGCAATGACCGACACAAACCAACGGCTTGGACAGGACGTGGCGCCTGTGGCGCTGGACGACGGAGCGCGCGCCGAACTCGCGGCCGCCCTGGCCCGGTTGGACCGCGGGCGCGGCCTGATCGTGCGACTGGCGGACCTGGTGGGCGGCGCCGCCAGCCTGGCCGGCCGCTT
This sequence comes from uncultured Acetobacteraceae bacterium, assembly GCA_964242595.1. GTDB lineage: Bacteria > Pseudomonadota > Alphaproteobacteria > Acetobacterales > Acetobacteraceae > BOG-908. Next base: position 73,453 of record CAXTBC010000004.1, read on the forward strand.
CGGCCTGGCCCGCCTCGGCGTCACCAACAACCTGCAGTCCCGCTTCAGCTTCGTGGCCGAAGCCGCCCTGGCCCGGGCCTACGACGTCGCGATCCTGGGCCTGGGCACTGCCGCGCCGCCGCGTGGCCAGGCAGCCCTGACCCGCGCCGCCGTTATCGCGTCCGGCGCGATCAGCGGCTTTACCGGCCTGCCCGGCTTCATCCCGGACGCCACCTTCACCACGCTGACCATCATGCGGGAGATCGCCCGCGCCGCCATCACGCAGGGCGAGGACCTCTCCGGCGACGACGCCCGCCGCGCCTGCCTGGAAGTGTTCGCCTTCCGCAGCGCGGCTGACCGCGACGAGAGCGAACTCGGCTACTTCTCCGCCCGACTCGTGTTCCAGGGCCGTCCGTTCACCTTGCTGATCTCCGAAGTGGCTGCGCGCTACGGCGTGGTGCTGGGCGAGAAGGCCAGCCTGCAGGCGGTGCCGATCGCCGGCGCCATAGCGGGCGCCGCGCTGAACGCGGCTTTCCTGGACCACTACCGCAACCTGGCGGCCGCTCACTTCACCATTCGCCGCCTGGAACGCACGCACGGTCGCACGATCGTGCGCGAGGCCGCCGAGCGCCTTAAGAACCACGCGACAGACGCCCCGTTCAACGCTTGATGAGCGAAACCATGCCTGACGACCTGACCCCGAAGCCGCAATCGCAGGAGTCCTTGCCAGGCAGCGAGGCGGAGATGGATCCGCGACCACAGTCGCAGATGCAGTTCTACCGCGCCGCCGGCCGCCTCACCGGCAAGGTGGCCCTGATCAGCGGTGGCGATTCCGGCATCGGGCGTGCGGTCGCCATCGGCTTCGCCAAAGAGGGCGCTGACGTGGCCATCACCTGGCTCAATGAATACGAGGACGCCGCCGAAACCGTGCGCCTGATCGAGGCCACCGGACAGCGTGCCGTCAGCATCCCAGGCGACATCGGTAACCACGATTTCGCGCCGCATTTGGTGAGCCAGGTCGTTACTGAACTTGGCCGAATCGATATCCTGGTCAACAACGCTGCCGAACAGCATCTCTGCGAAAACTTCGAGGAGATCGACGAGGCGCTGGTCGAGCACACGTTCCGCACCAATATTCTGGGCCAGTTCTGGCTGACCAAGGCCGCACTGCCGCACATGGGCGAGGGCAGTTCCATCATCAACTCCACGTCCGTTACAGCCTACAAAGGTGCTCCGGCCCAGGTCGATTACGCGGCCACCAAAGGCGCGATCGTCGCTTTCACCCGTAGCCTCGCCATGCAGCTCGTCAAGCGAAAGATCCGCGTGAATGCTGTGGCGCCCGGCCCGGTGTGGACACCGCTGATCCCTGCGAGCTATCCGGCGGAGAAGACCGCCCACCATGGCGAGGCGGTGCCGATGGAGCGCCCCGGCCAGCCCGACGAGATCGCGCCCAGCTACATATTCCTCGCCTCGGCCGACGCGTCCTACATGACCGGCCAGGTGCTTCACCCTAACGGAGGTTCGGTGATCAACGGATGATGCACGCTCAGGCTTTTCCAGAACCTGTTTCCCCATCCTTGCCGCCTGAGCCCGCACCGCCGGGCCAGGAACCTGGGCCCGACGCGCCGGATATAGAGCTGCCGCCTTTGCAGACGCCTGCGCCGGTAGTTTAGTAGATGAGGAGCGTGGGCCTCTATGAAATCCCATCATGCGCCGTAGGCGTGCGCGTAACAGGCCCTCGACACCCCTGGCCGATCTGTTTGAAGGCGTTACAAGCAGGCTGCAAGACTTGTCCGTAGGGGGTCTAGGGGCAGAGCCCCTGGCCTTTTTCACTACCGACTGACCATCTCGCAAAAGCCGGGACGGAGAGCTTGGCGCGTGTATACTCCATCCCAATTCCGCGAGGAGCGGCCGACTGTGCTCGCCGACGCGGTGCGTGCTATCGGCCTGGGTGCACTAGTCACGCCGTCCGACACCGGGCTCCTCGTCACCCACCTTCCAATGATCCTCACGTGCGAACCAGGCGACGACCCCTGCAGCTTGGAAGGACACGTGGCGCGCCCTAACCCGCACTGGCGCGTTCCAATCGCCTCCCCACCCTTGGCCATCTTTCAAGGCCCGCACGCCTACGTCTCGCCGTCCTGGTACGTCACCAAGCGGCAGCATGGCAAAGTGGTGCCCACCTGGAACTACATCGCCGTCCACGCCCACGGCACCCTGGAAGCCGTCGATGATCAAGCCTGGCTGCTGGCCCATCTCGACGACCTGACACGCGCGAACGAGGCCGGCCGCGCCCAGCCCTGGGCCGTGTCGGACGCCCCGGAGGACTACGTGCACACCTTGTCCCGCGCGATCGTCGGGTTGCGGCTGAACATCACCAGCATGGAAGGCGCGTGGAAACTGATCCAGCATCGCAGCGAAGGCGGCCGCCTGGGCACGATCGCGGGCCTGGACACCGAGCCGGCCGGCCAAGCCGTAGCCGCGGCGATGCGGAAACAAGAGGCCGAGCGGCAACCCTAAGTCGGGTGACTGCAAAACGAGTCCGCGACAGCCAGGAGAAAAGCTTTTTGCTTTTTTTCGAAAAAAGGCCTTCCTTGCCTTGCTCTCCCTATCCCTTATGCGAATGCAACAGATCCACGTCCGGCGCGGGCAACGTGTCCGTGTAAGCCTTGCCGTTCCAGACCCACCGGTCCTTCCCGTGCACCAGCAGGTCATACATCCCGGCATGCGACCGCCGCGATACCTTGATCGGCCCGCTGATCGAATCCAGCACCTTCGTCCAGTCGTCGCCGTGCTTGAGGTAGGCCGAGGTCGAGCAGCCCGCCGAGCCGCAGAAATCGGCAGACTGCACCTGCACGAACAGCGCCGCCGGCCCCGGCTTCACGCTCAGCCGCGCCGAGCCGACCAGCATCACCGGCGGGTCTCCCGCGCTGCGGGACTGCTTAAGGTCGGATGCCGTTAGCTGCGTAGCCGTGGTCTCCAAGGCGCTGCCCGGCTGCGTGGTCAGCGCAATGGTGGCGGCTGTGCCCTGACTGTTGGTGGCCTTCGGAGCGGCGGCGGCCAGAGCCGGCAGGCTTAAGGCCAGAAACAGCGCGAGTGCCGGCGCGCCGCCAGTCGGGTCACGCATGCCGCTCATACCCTTCGGACCGCATGGCAATCTCCTCCAGCCTCATCTCGTTTCGTTTGACGAAGCGCAGAACCCACACCACCACACCCACCGTGGCCAGCGCCAGCACCACTTGGAACCGGCCGGACAGGCGGCTGGCGGCGTCTCCCAACACGTAAGCGAACAGCCCGTGCGCGCAGGGCCAGGCGATGCCGCCAGCCAGTGTCCAGCCCAGGAAGGGCCCCCATCGCATGGCGCTGGCGCCGGCCAGAACCGCGTTGAAGCTGCGCAACACGCTGACGAAGCGGCAGAAGAACACCACCTTGCCGCCGTGCTGCCGGAACAGGTAACGCCCGAGTGCCAGGCGCCGCGCCGTCAGGCCCACACGCCAGCCGTAGCGCGCCAGCACCGGCGCCCCGATCAGCCGGCCGATGATGAATCCGATCACGTTGCCTAGGACGGCACCGGCGATCGCAGCGGCGATGATCCAGACGATGTTGAGATGCCCTGTCGTGCTGGCGTAGATGGCGGCCCCGAAGAAAATCGTTTCGCCGGGGAACAGCAAGCCGGCGCACTCGATGGTCAAAGCGAGCGTGATCACGCCGTAGCCGTACTCGCGCAGCAGGTGGTCGGCGAAATGCATCATCCGAGGGCAGCCTAACCCGGGCGCCGCATCAGCGAAAGGCGAGCCCGATCGTGCCCTGACTGTGAATCGCCGCCGTCGATCATACGACCTGGTAGAGCGTCACCCTACGTTCCAGCCGGTCTTCCAGCTCCAGGCTGGTGGGAACCACGGCACGCGCGAATTCGGCCAGCCCGTCCTTGGGCAGGTAGGCGCGCCCGGGATCGGCAATCCACACCACCGCGCCGTCCGCCGCCATGCGGCGCAGCCAGGGCAGGATGTGCCGCGTCATCGGGCCTTCGTAACACACGTCGCCACACAGGATCAGGTCCCACCGGCACGCCTGCCCCACCACGTCGCCGGCCAACGCCGTCACGTCCACGTTGTTCATCGCCGCGTTCAGCCCGATCGCGGCTATCGCCAGCTTGTCGATCTCGGCGGCTTCCACGCACGCCGCGCCCGCGCGGCACGCTGCCATCGCCGCCAGCCCGCAGCCGGCGGCGAAGTCCAGCACGCGGCGGCCGGCGGCGTAGGCCGGCCGGTCCAGAAGGGTGCGCGCCAGCACCTGGGCGCCGGGCCAGGCAAACGCCCAGAACGGCGGGGCGATGTTGCGCGTAGCGAGCCAGTCCTCGCTGGCCTGCCAGATCGGCGTGATCTCGGTGGCCAGGTGCAGCTCGAACTCGGGGACCAGCGGAGCGCGGGCGACCTGCGTGTTGGCGCGGATGAAGGCTTCGGGGATGCTCATCTGGTAGCGATGGCTGGAGGTCCTTGCCCGTAAGAAAGGTTGGGGCTCTGCCCCAAACCCCGCTGGGGCCTCGAGGCCCCAGACCCCCATTCGTTTAGGATACAAGCATATGGGTATAAAGTATGACTGTCCTTGGCGGGTTTAGGGGGCAGCGCTTCTGGCCGATTCCGCGCGGGACAATAAATTGTGGGTCTGGAGCCTCCAGGCTCCAGTGGGGTTTGGGGCAGAGCCCCATGCTTATATTCCCCATGCCCGCAACCACACGACCGCGGTTCACCACCGCCCCGCCAGCACCGCCAGCCCTACCGCTACCCCCACCCAACGGTTCAGCCGAAACAACCTCAGACATGCCCGCGGATCATGGATGTCCAGCTCGGCCACCTGCCAACCCAGCAGCAAAATCGCCGGAACCAGAGCCACAGGATACACCCAACCCAACCCGGCCAGCGCGCCGGCGGCCGCCAGGCACAGCACGGCCCCTGCGTAGACACCGGACATGAAGCGTCGCGGCACGTGGGCGAACCGGCGCGACGTGCTGCGCACCCCGATCACGGCGTCGTCGTCCATGTCCTGGAACCCGTAAATCGTGTCGAAGCCCAGATCCCACAGGATGGCAGCCGCGTAGACCATGGCGCAGGTGTCATCCACCCGGCCGGTGGCCGCTGCGTAGCCCACCGGCGCGCCCACGCCGAAGGTGAAGCCCATCACTAATTGGGGGTACCACGTGAACCGCTTGGCCAAGGGATAGAGGGCCACCAGCAGCAGGGAGGCGGCACCGAGCCCGCGAGCGGTCCAGTTCAGCTGCAGCAGCACCGCCAACCCGGCCATCAGGAGCAACAGCAGGAAAACCGCGGCCTGGCGCAGGCGCAACGCGCCGCTGGCCAGCGGCCGGGCCGCTGTGCGCGCCACGCGCGCATCCAGTTCGCGGTCCCACATGTCGTTCACCACGCAGCCGGCGCCGCGCATCACGGAGGCGCCCACGGCGAACAGCGCCAGCAGCCGCAGCGTGGGCCAGGTGGGCGCACGCGCCAGCAGGATGCCCCACGCACCGGGCAGGAACAGCAGCCAGATCCCGGTCGGCCGGTCCAGGCGCGCCAGCAGCATGTAGGGCCGCAGCCAGGCCGGCAGCCGGGCCACCCAGCCATCCGCCGCAATGTCCGTGTGGGGCGCTGTTTCGCGAACCGGGCTCACACGCCCTATGTGCCAATGCTATCCAGGAGCGGTCAATGCAAAGGCTCTTCGTCGACGCACCCCTCTCGGCTGGCGCCGAGGTCATTCCCACCGAAGCGCAGGCCCACTATTTGTCCAACGTCCTGCGCCTGGCGCCGGGTGCCGCCGTGGCGCTGTTCAACGGCGAGCATGGCGAGTGGCTGGCCCGAATTGGCGCCCTGCGCCGCGGCCGCGCCGCGCTCGCCGTCGAACGCCAGCTTCGCCCGCAACGGGCCACCCCCGAGCTCGCCCTGGTTTTCGCCCCGCTCAAGCGCGACGCCACAGACCTGCTGGTCCGACAGGCCACCGAGCTCGGCGCCACCGCGCTGATCCCGGTGACCACCACCCACACCAACACCGGCCGCGTCAACGAGGAGCGCATGGCCGCGATCAGCCGCGAAGCCGCCGAGCAGTGCGAGCGCCTGGACCTGCCCAACATCGCGCCGCTCACCACCTTGGCTGCCCTGCTCGACACCTGGTCCATTCACCGCCCGCTGGCGGCCGCCATCGAGCGTAGCCGGCCCACGGCGCTGGCCTCACAGGCCGCCCGCGCCCTGCTCACCGGCCCCGAAGGCGGCTTCGCCGCACCCGAGCTGGAGGCGCTCCGCCGCGCCAGCTTCATCACGCCCATCCATCTCGGCCCGCTCATCTTGCGGGCCGAGACGGCCGCCGTCGCGGGCCTCACCCTCTTGCAGGCAGAGCGATGGTCAACCAATTGAGCGCAACCGAAACGGCCTGACGCCCCAGGGCGGCTGCCCCATCTAAGGTCGCTCAGGAACCCTATGTCGAACCCCGGTGACGAAGACGCGACCCCGATCGGGCACGTGCGCGAGCTGGCCGCCTACCTGGCCGAGGGCTGCAAACCGGCTGTCGCCTTCCGCATCGGCACGGAGCACGAGAAGTTCGGCTTCCGCCTGCCCGGCCGCCCCGACGCTTTCGCGGCCCCGCCCTACGAGCCGGACGGGATCGGCGCCATGCTGGCCGGCATAGCCGCCCTGGGGTGGGAGGAGATACGTGACCAGGGTCACCTGATCGGCCTCAAGGGTCACGGCGAGAACGTCTCGCTGGAACCCGGCGGCCAGTTCGAGCTGTCCGGCGCGCCGGTGGCCACCCTGCACGAGACCCGCGCCGAGCAGGACCGCCACTTCGCCGACGTACGCGCGGTGGGCGAGCCCCTGGGCCTGGGCTTCGCCCCGCTCGGCTTCCACCCCACCGCGCGCCGCGCGGACATGCCGTTCATGCCCAAATCCCGCTACGCCATCATGCGGCGCTACATGCCGCTGGTGGGCGGCCTGGGATTGGACATGATGCTGCGCACCTGCACCGTGCAGGTGAACCTTGATTTCGCCTCGGAAGCCGACATGGTCCGCAAGCTCCGTGTGGGCCTGCTGCTGCAGCCTGTCGCCACCGCGCTGTTCGCCAACTCGCCCTTTACCGAAGGCCGCCCGAACGGCTTCCTCTCCGCCCGCGCCAACGTCTGGACCGACACCGATCCCCACCGCACCGGCATCCCGCCCGTCTTTTTCGAGGACGGCTTCGGCTTCGAACGTTACGCCGACTGGCTGCTCGACGTGCCGATGTACTTCGTCGCGCGGGACGGCCGCCTGATCGACGTAGCCGGTGCCAGCTTCCGCGACTTCATGGCCGGCCGCGTCGAGGCGCTGGCCGGCATCACCGCCACCATCGGCGACTTCGCCGACCACTTCACCACCGTCTTCACCGAAGTCCGCCTCAAACGCTTCCTCGAGATGCGCGGCGCCGACGCCGGCACCCCCGAGATGATGCTCGCCCAGTCCGCCCTCTGGGTCGGCCTGCTCTACGACGACGCGGCACTGGAGGCCGCCGTCGCGCTCGTCCGCAACTACGACTGGCGCACGCTGGCCGCCATCCGTGCCGAAATCCCCCGCCTCGGCCTGTCCGCCAGGCTCGCCACCGGCACCGTGCGTGACCTCGCCCGCATCACCCTGGCCATCGCCCGCGACGGCTTGCGCGCCCGCGGCCACGGCGAGGAGGCCTACCTTGACCCGCTCGACGCGATTGTGGCCGGGGCGCCCAACCAGGCTGAGCGTTGGCTGGAGCGTTACCGTGGGGAGTGGCGGGGGGATGTCACGCGGATTTTCGAGGAAGCTAAGGTTTAAGGAAGCAATTCTTTTTTGAAAAAAGAACCAAAAAACTTTTGCTGTTTTGATGCGCGATGACGAGACATGTTGTTCCGCTCGGTGGATTTTGGGTCTGGTTGCCGAAGTAGAGCGAGCCTGCATGGCGCTACACGGTTCATGAGCCGGCACGGCCTTGAGATCCGCGCCGCCGCCCCGGCCGACGCTCCCATGGTGGCCGAACTTCTGGCCCATACCGGCTATCCAGCCTCGCCCCAAATCATCGCCGTCCGCCTCGCTGCCGTCCGCCAATCCTCAGGCACCGCCCTGCTCGCCCTTGAGTGGGGTCCACCCAGCGGCATCGTCGTACTGCACTGGTTTCCGACGCTCTCATCCGACCTCCTCACCGCTCAAATCACTACCCTTCTCGTCAACCCGGAGGACCGCCGCCGCGGCATCGGGCGGCTGCTGGTAAAAGCCGGGGCACAAGCGGCACGCGTTGCGGGATGCGGAGTCCTGGAAACGGCAGCCGGCCAAAGCCAGACCGATCTGCGCGGCTTCCTTCACGCATCCGGCTTTGAGAGCGACGGTTGCCGGCTGATACGCGGCTTACGCAAACAGCAGTGACGGCGTCTGCCACTGCGAACAGGCCGTAAAACAAATTGTGGGTAGTGTAGGAAAGAAAAAGTTTTTTTTAAAAAATAAGCAATAAGCTTTTGTCTGTTTGACGGGTCGTTGTAGAAAATCCGTGACCGCAGGACCAAAAGTTTTTTGATTTTTTCTCAAAAAGAAGTGCTTACTTTTTCTTTACAGAAAACAGGGTAACAGAACTGGGGATGATGTCGACAGACAACGCTATCGTAAATACGCGGCTCGACACATTTAGATTGCCAACACAAAAACAGTTTTATCTTCGCCTACAAACGTCTTTGTGCCGGGCGGCGCAGTTGGCATTCCCCTAGGCGTTTACGGCTAAGGGACGCAGCAGTGAACTACATTAGAAGCTTTCATGTTGCGATGATTTTGGCTTCATGGTTTGCCTCTTCTATTAGCGCATCTGCGCGATCCAAATCGTGCGCTACAAATGGCCCGTGCCGGCAGGTTGGTCTGTCGACATCAAGGTCTCCATACGTTGCGTCAACGGAGATTTCACTTCCAACAGTTGAAGTGATCATGCTGCTTTACTGGTTAACGGACAGAAGGTGGCGGTGTTCATTGCTGTGCCTCGTCGTAACTCATTTACAATCTACAAGGTTTACGAAAGGACCGCGTCTGACGTAATCGGAAGTGAAGGCTTTGTCGTGCGTGGCCCAGGACAGCAGGTCCTTGGCTTAGATAATTCGCAGCTTTGTGGAACACGATTTATTACTCGTCAGAATAATGGGAAATCTACCTTGCGGATGAATTCACATCTAGTGGGGTTAAGCCCCGGTGACGTTGGATTTCTCTTCCAGTGGATGGGATACGGGTTCCGTATCCTTCACTATGGGAACTAATCTTTTTGAGCTTCGAGGCGGTGAGTCAACAGTGGCCACTTCAGTTTTACTGTCATACTTGTTCCGCTGTCTTTGCATGTGGTATCATAGCAACCATGCAGCCTTGAGCGTCAGTCAGCGGCCGGAGAGCGCCGCTCACCAGACCGGAGCGGCCCAGTTCCAAATATCATGACAAACAGCAGCCGCCCGCAAGCCAAGCCGACGCCCGCCCCCGAGCTGTTGCGCACTTTCGCAGCGATAGCCGAAACCGGCAGCTTCACACTCGCGGCGCTGCGGCTGGACCGCAGCCAGTCAAGGCATCTGCCGACAAAGGATTTCAGCTTTCACTCCGGAATCGGAACGGTCATTTTCACGCGACACGTTACAAGGGAACTCGATCTAGGCACGCTGCTCGGCATGTCTGATCATGCTTTCCCCAAGCACAGCCGTGCTCAGAACCATGCGACACCGTCCGTAATTTGCCGCACCTCAGAACGGCATCAGCCTCAACCCTGCGGCCCGGTCCGTGAACCACGCCAGCGCCACCAGCGCCACCACGCCGGAGATGGCAGGCATGATCCGGTGCGGATACACGTTGGTGAACCGCAGCAGGTAGCCCAACGGCAACACCACGCTTGCGATGGTTACCTGCGCTGCCTCCAGCCCCAGGTTAAACGAAATCAGCGCCAAGCCGAGAGCCAACGGTGGCAGCGACATGGGACCGAGCGCAGTGGCGAAGCCCAGCCCGTGCACCAGGCCGAAGGCAAAGGCCAGCGGCCAGCGGCGCCCCGGCAGGAAGTGCAGCATGTTGTCCAGCGCCGTCACCAGGATGGTCAGCGCGATCCCGGCCTCGCTGAGGCGTTCGGGAATGGAGACGATGTGCAGCACGGACAGCGTGAGCGTCGTGCCGTGCGCTAGCGTGAACGCGCTAAGCACCTTGAGGGACTCGACAAACATCCCGCGGAAATCTGCCACCGGCACGAGCTGCGCGTTCGGCCCAAAACTATGCATGCTGCGCCTGTACATGGCCGGCACCAGCAGCATGGTCACGAACAGCATATGGTCGATGCCGGTGAGCAGGTGGTTCACGCCGGTGAGGAAGAAGCTGCGTACGGTCTCCACGTAGCTCGATCCCACGTCGGTCTCGGCCTGCGGCGCGGTGGGGGACAGCGCGTAGGCGTGTGGCACGCCGCCGACGGTGAGCGTGAGCAGGCCGCGGTGCAGCGGGTCCAGATCGAACAGCAGGCTGTAGTGCACCCTGACGCGCTGTGGCACCGCCGGGCACGTGGCGCGCAGGCGCAGCACGGCGTAGGCGCCGTCGCTCAACTGGTCGGCCAGGTTGGTGACGGGGCCGAACAGGCAGGGTCGGCCGTCGGCGGACAAATGCAGCCTGGCCAAGGCGTAGGCGTCCACCGCGGCGGCGTGCTGCCGCAACTCGCCCCAGGTCACGTCGCCGTCGCCGTCTGTGTCCAGGCCGATCGCGTAGTCCAGGTCGCGCACCGCGATGGACCATTGCACGACAAGGTCCCTCCCCTGCACGTCCACGTGCAGGTAGGAGCTGCTGGCGCTGTGGGCCTGGGCGGCGCGAGGCGGAAGCAGGAGGGCCAGCAGCGCAAGGGTGGCGACCAACTGGCGCAACAGGCCCATGGATCAGCCTCTCGCCGACGGCACCGCGCCACGCGCCTGGACGGCAAGCGCTTGGAGCCGGACGTCGTCCACGTGGTTGCGGGCGAGCCAGTCCAGCGCGGGCGCCGCCAAGTCAGGACGGCCCGCGGCCAGGACGCACTCCAGCAGGATGCGCGCATCGGCCGGCTCGCGCTGCACGTCCCAATTGGCACGCGCTAGGGCCAGGGCACGCACAGGGTCGTGCCGCAATGCCAGCTCGAACCTGGCTTCCTCGCGGCGGTGCACCGTGTCGCCGCGCAGCCGGCTCGCCTCGAAGCGGGCGCCCAGGTCGGCAACGTGGCCCGCTGCCTCCGGAGCGCCGAGCGCCTGCTCGGCCAGGGCCAGCCGGAGCAGCAGCGGATCGACCCGCGTGCGGCCGGACAGCAGGCGCACAACCTCGGCAGCGCGGCCGTGGTCCAGCAGCCAGTCCGACCAGGCGCCAAGCAGGTATGGATCTGCCGGGTCCACCGCCAGCGCCTCGGCAAACCGGGCCTCGGCGCTCGGATCGTCCAGGCGGTCGGCCGTCTCGGCCGCCAGCGTCAGCGCCCACAAACCCACGGAGGGCGCGCGCGTGGCTTGCACCTTGAAGACCTGGAGCGACAGCGTGACCGCCCGCAACGCCAGCCTGGCATGCCCGGTGAGCGACATGACGGACGCCGTGCACACGTCCGGCACCAGGCCGAGGATTTGCGTGGCCACCTGGCCGCAATCGGCCAGAGCGGCCGGGTAGTCCGCCTGCGCCTGGTGGATGGCCGCGCGCGTCAGCAGCGCCTGGGCGTTGTCCCTGTTCGTCGCCAGCATTTGGCCCAGCAGCGCCAGGCTGGTGGTGAAATCGTGGTTGCTCTGCAGGATCACCGCGCGCAGCAGCAGCACCTGCGGCGGGGTGTCTGCCTGCGTCGGCCAGCGCGCCAGCGCGGCTTCGGCGCGGCCCAGATAGCGTGGGTCGCCCAGCGCACGGGCGCGGTCGATGTCCGCACGGGCGGCCTGGACGGCGAGCGGGAGGTTGCCGGGATCGGCTGCGAGCGAGGCGTCCAGGCGGCGCGCCGCCCTGACGGCAGGGTCCAGCGCGCCTGGCAGGTGCTCGAGGACGACTCCGTCGCCAGTGGGGATGTAGGGGGCAGCGTGGGCGTTGCTTGCGCACAGGAAGAGCAGGCAGAAGAAAGACCTTCTTTTTTGAAAAAAAGAAGCAAAAAACTTTTGACTCCGCTGTCCCGCGCTAGCCTTCGGGCGCTCGACAGGGAGGAAAAGTTTTTTGATTCCCTTTTTCAAAAAAGAACTGCTTGCCTTACTGCGGCGTCTCGTGAGCCGGCTGCGGGTCCGGGCTCAGCGGCGGCATCACGTACGGAAATGCCGTCAGGTAGTGCGTGTCGTCCGTGTAGGCGCCGTCAGTGAACTCCAGGTTGCCGGACGGCGCGTTGGAGGGTCCGCCGAACAGGCCGAGCGAGTACAGCTTGCCCATCGCAACGCGCAGCGTGATGTCGACCACGTCGTCACCCGGACGCCTGCCATTCGGGTAGCCGGCGTTGTCGCCGGCGATCACGCCGAGGCGGTTCTGCAAACCGTACGGGGTGATGGGGATCGACGTGTTCAGCCGCATCTCCTCGGACGGCGTGGTGAGGTTCGCCGGTGCGTTCAGGCCGGCAACACCGGTGAGGAACACGGCGACGAGGTCCTGACGCGGGAATTGCGTCGGCGCCGGCGTGTTGAACAGCGACTGGATCAGCGCGGGCACGGTCGGGTTGGTGACGTAGGTGGCGAACTGCGCGTCGTTATACGGCGCCGAACCGTTGAACTTGTCCTTGTCCGGCAATCCGATCACCAGCTCGTTGACCAGCGGGTTCGCCAGCCGCGAGACCTGCGTGTCGTTGGTCGCACCACCGGACGTCTTCACGCCGATGGTCGACGTGGTCCAGGCGCCGACCACCGGGTCGGTGCCGTTGATCAGGCAGGCGGCCGGCGTCTCCCAGACGATCGAGGTCACGTTCTTCTGCGCCAGGTCGTCCATGGCACTCATGTCATACTGGTCGCCGACCGGGTTGGCGTAGTTCACCAGGTCGAACGTTCCGGCCAGGTTGACCACGAAAGGGTCCTTGCGCTGGCCGATGAACACGCGGCCGGTGGTGCTGCAGCCGGGTATGGTAATGTTGTAGGTGTATTTCGCCGCGTAGGCGCCGTAGTTCGGCACCGACTTGTCGCCGATGTCGTCGACCGGCTTGAGGAAGCTTGTCGCACCGCTGCCGTCGGCGAGCAGGTGCTCGGTGCCCACCCCGTTCACGAACGTCACCAGCGAGACGGTGTAGCTCTCGACGACGTTCTGCACAGCGCGGCTGGCATTGGTGATCTGGCCCGCGTTGATCAGCGGGATCGGCACGTTCTTGCCGCCGACGGGCAGCGAGAGGCCGCGGGTGAGGGCCGAGAAGCGGAACCGGTAGGTGAACGACGGCCTGCCGGTGCCGGTGTTGTCGATGTTGATGTCGTAGTAGCCGGTGTGGTCCAGGTTGAAGAAGTTCGGGCCGCCGGCCGGGTCCTGCAACGGCACGTAGTCGGCGATCATCGTCACGTAGTTCTCGCGCCCCTTCTCGTAGCTGCGGAACATGTAGAAGTCCGACGCATCAAGCCGCGGCATGCCGGCGATCATCGGCGCCTCGCGATGGCTGGAGGCAAAAACAGGCGCAGCGGAAGCTGTGAGTGCGATCGCCGTTGCGGCGAGTAAGCTTGTTCTGTTCATCTTGGAGCTCCGAATGCCGGGGACAGCATTGAGTGGGGTGCGGTGCGCACCCAACAATCAGAACGTTCCTGCGACCGGTAGTGGATGCAGAAAAGTTAATGACGTCTTCATGCGGACGCTCGATTTGATTTCACGGTCGCGTGTGGCTGGGTATCCGCGGTGCAGATTTGACGTAAAAGCGAGCCCTGGGGCTCTGCCCAAACCCCGCTGGGGCCCCGAGGCCCCAGACCCCCTTCTGTTTAGGACCGCGGACATGCGCCGTCGAACGTTGCAACGACAGACTTGAGAAACTCTCCGGAAGAATTCAAACAGATTGGGGGCCTGGGGCCTCGAGGCCCCAGCGGGGTTTGGGGCAGAGCCCCATGCCTGCCTAGGTTCAGAACGCCTGCGTCAACGTAAGACGGGCGGAAAGCGGCTCGATCGGGTGAAACTGCAAATCCTGCCTCTCGTCGGTAACGCCGCCCGCCGGCTCGCCAGGCAGACGGGTCACGTAGTCGTAGTCGAAAGCGTCCGCCTTTTCGTTGAACAGGTTGAAGATGCCGAGCTGCAGGCGGGTGCCGGACGTGATCTTGTAGCCGACATCCAGGTTCACCTCGTTATAGCCCTCGCCACGCACCTTGTTGTCCGGGTTGAGCGGGTAGGAGCCGAGCAGGCGCAGCTGCAGGCCGCCGTACCAGGGGCCGGCCCGGTCGACCAGGATGCCGAACGAGCCGATCACGTCCGGCGCGTCGGCGATGTAGAGCCCGTTCAGGCCGTAGGAGGCCGGGTTGCCGGTGCGGAAGCGCGCCTTGGTGGCGGCGATGTCGGTGTTGAACTCGATCCAGGAATAGGGACGGTACTGGGCGGACAGCTCGACGCCGCGGCGCTTGCTGGGCGCGTTGGCCTGGTCCATGCCCATGTCCTGGTCGTAGACCAGTTCGGAGGCGAACTCAATCTGGAACAGCGCGGCTTGCACGTCCAGATGCGGCAGCGGCGTGCTGCGCAGGCCGATTTCCTCGCCGTCCGCCTTGGCCAGGAACGGGGTGTGGTGGGAGACACCCGGAATGCCCTCGATCGGCAGCGTCTGGAACACGCCGCGCACGTCGTCCGAGTGGAAGCCGCGCCCGGCGCTGACGTAGAGCTCCGTGGCGCGCCACGGCCCGAGCACGAGGCTGCCCTTCGGCTGGAACAGCGCCTGGGACCCGACGCCCTTGAAGCCGGAGGTCAGGCTGCGGTCGGTGGCGTTGTAGAACTCCTCGCGCACGCCCAGCACGGTGCGCAGAAACGGCACCCAGTGCGTGGTCGCCTCGGCGAACACGCCGGTATCGCCCAATTGCACGGAGTCCGCGTTGCAGGCGAACTGGCCCACGGCGTACACGCCGCTGCCGTTCGTGCAGTAGTCCAGCACCTGCCTGTCGTGGGTGTGGCGCTTGTCCTCGTAGACGTCGTCGTGGCGGCCCTGCACGCCGAACAGCAGGTCGCTCTCTATGCCGGCGGTGTCGGTGTGGACCAGCAGGGTGGCGGCGCCGCCTACGGTGGTGCGGTCCTCGTCCTGCTCCTCCTGGTCGCCCTCCACGGGGTCGAAGAGGACGTGGGTGAAGTCGTTCCACAGGGTCTGCAGGCTGTGGAGGCCGTAGCCGTTCACGTTGAGCTGCCACCCCTCCCCGGACGCGGCGTAGTGGCCGGACAGGCTTTCGCGCTCGGAGAACTGGCCGTCCGTGGGATCCAGCGTGTCGAAGCGGCCGATCAGGCCGTCATAGACGGCGCGTTGCGGCTGGTCCGTGCTGAGGCGGCCCTGCCCCTTGTAATACATGCCGGTCAGCGTGAAGCCGTCGGTGAGCGTGCCGCTGGCGTAGCGCACCTCGCCGGCCTGCTTGCGGAAATTGTTCCCCGGATCGAACGGTCCGTCGAGGTGGCTGATGTCGATGGCGGCCGACAGGCGGTTGCCGTTGGCTTGGTGGTAGGTGCCGGTGGCGGCGAAGCGTTCGTCCCCGAGCGTGCCGACGCTGCCGATCACCTGGTCGGGCAGGTCGTCGGCCAGATGGATGTGGTCCGACGCCACGGCGCCGAAATCGCCCACGGAGGCGTAGTAGGTGCCTTTGGTGTAGTCGAGACCGGCAAAGGTCTCGGCGATGAGGAAGTTGAGGTCGCTGTAGCCCTGGCCGTGTGCGTTGGACGGGCGGTTGATCGGCATGTCGTCGACGAAGTTGGCCAGGTCCGTGCCGTGGTCCAGGTTGAAGCCGCGGGCGAGGAACTGCGCCGCCTTGCCCTCTCCGGAGTGGATGGAGACGACTAGGCCCGGAATGGATTCCAGCAACTGTCCGACGCGGAAGGCCGGGCGCAAAGCCAGTTCCTTCTTGGTGATGGCACCTTGGCTGGCAGTGGAGGCGCGGCCCAGGAGGTTGGCGCGCGAGGCGGTGACGACGATCTGCTCGACAGGGGTCGCCGGCTGGACGGTGGCAGCTTTGGCCGGTTCAGCGGCAGCGGCCAGATAACCGGCAACGAGAGCGCAGGCGAGGGTAGAGGGGGCACTCAACGTGTTTCCTGGAACCTAGGTGTGCTGCCCTGACGTTACCAGGCTTATCCTCGTCCGGATGCAGTCGGAAAGCAGGAATGCAGTTCCGGCGGTTGTTGCATGACCGGATGACGAGTATCAGGAAGCTGACGACGGGGCTGTTGGATCGGGAGGCCCCGTTGTTTTCAAAGCGCGAGCGATACAGATGTTCGGAAGTCCCGGCCTGTAAGCAAGCGTCGGGCTCTGCCCCAACCCCCATCTGTTTAGGATCATAAGAGTCGATTTGGAAGTTCATGCTGAATTACATAGTTTCCTGAGCATGAGGCGGATGGACGCGAGGCGTAGAAAGGCGAGCGCGTTGCGGCTGTGGTTTACCAATCCTTTTCCAGACGCGGCAGTGATTGAGCCACGCGATAGTACGTTCGACCAGCCATAGCTTAGGCAACACTACAAGCGGTGTGGTTCGGATCGCTTGACAATCTCGATGTCGAGTTGCGCCATTGCGCGCTTCGCCAAGTCGGCAAAGCGTGTTACTGGGTATTCACATCAGCGTAGCCTGGTCAGGACCGGGTGCAAACAGCTCCGGTCATACCGGCCCCGGTTCTCGTCGGTCCATATTTCAACCTCCAGCCAATCGGCAGTGGAGAAAGCGAAATGACAACCGACTTATCGGACTCAACACCCGTCGGACAGCCGCTAGTTACGTCTCCTGAACGGGGTTCCGGGCAGAGCCCTTGGCTCTCCAGAAGAGTCGATACTTCGAACCGCTGGTATGAGAGCCTGTCTTGAGACGCGCCAGAACCGCCGTTGCGTTACTCCAGCTACGCTGACTTAAGACGGCAAGCCGAGTTGCCAGTCCGCCCAGCAGAGCGATTAGCGGCGGTTCAAGCCGCGAACGCGGCTTGCGACACGTTGTCTTCCCGCCTGTCCCGCAACGCGTCCAGGCGGGCCGCACAGCCCCTCAGCACCGCAAGCGCCGCCTGCCGCCGCTCCCACGGAGTCGGCTGGCCGAGCAGGCACAGGTCGAGGCCTTTCAGCAGGCAGGCTGCCACCTCCACTTGGCCCTGCCGGCAGGCCTGTTCGAACGCGTCCTCGATCCGGTCGCTCAAGCGCCGTCTGACAATACCGGGGATTGAAGTCTGATCCATCTGGACGGCTCCGCTGTCGTAAGCATGGGGCACCGCCCGCGGCGCCCAGGCCCACGGGATACAGCACGGCGGTAAACGTTCTGCCAACAGAACGCCCTCCTTGGCCGCGACGCATGTGACAATGCCCTGCCCGGGCGCTATGTCCCCCACCGTGCGGCCGCAACCCAGGACAGGCCGCGGCGGAGAGCGTAGCCGATGTTTTCCCACGTCGTTCCAGCCAGACCGATCTCCGGCCAGCCCGTCTGCGCGCTGGCCGTGGACGCCGAGGAGGATTTCGACTGGAACCAGCCGGTTGCCGCCACCGCCCACTCGACCACCTGCATGCGCAGAATCGCCGACCTGCAGGACGTCGTCGGTGCCCACAAGATGCGGCCCACCTATCTGCTCACCTACCCCGTGCTGCAGGACGACGCCGCAATCGACCTGCTGCGCGGCCAGATCGCTCGTGGCGAGTGCGACGTGGGCGTGCAGCTACACCCGTGGGTGAACCCGCCCTACGACGGCGACGACAGGCTGGCGGCCTCGTTTTCCGGCAACCTGGCGCCGGGCATGGAAGCACGCAAGCTGGCCGCGCTGGAGGCTCGTTTCCGCGAGCGGTTCGGCCACGCCCCGCAAATCTACCGCGCCGGCCGCTACGGCTTCGGGCGGGACACGGCCGCCCTGCTGGAACGCCACGGCTTTGCCATCGACACCAGCGTGGCGCCCCGCACCACCTCGCCCGACGAGGGCGGCCCCGATTATGCCGACTACGACTGCACGCCGTTCTGGTTCGGCGAAGGCCGGCCGTTGCTGGAGCTGCCGCTCTGCCGCAGCGTCGTTGGCTGGGGCGGCCGGCTGGCCCCGCCTATCTACCGCCGGCTGTCTACGGGAGCGGCCACCGCGTTGCGGCTGCAAGGCGTCGCCACCCGGCTGCGTTTTGCCGAACGCATCACCCTCTCGCCCGAAGGCAACGACCTGCGCGCCATGCTGCGCCTGCTGCGCCACCTACGCGCTCGCGGGCAGACGGTGTTCGTGCTCAGCTTCCATAGCTCGTCCTTGGAGCCGGGCCGCAACCCCTATGTCCGCACGCAAGCGGACCTGCGCCGCTTCTACGAGCGGCTGTCCGGCGTGCTGGACGCCATGGCGGGGCGCCTGGGATTCACCTTTGCCACGCTGGCAGAACTGCCGTCTTTTTTTCAGGCTGCGTAGAGGAAGCAAGCGAGGCCTTCTTTCGAGAAAAGAAGGCCTCGCTTATAGAAACCGTATGGCCAGCACTCCGACGACCACCAGCACCAGGAACGCTCCCGTAACCAGCCCCAACTGCTCCTCGATGAACACCCGCGCGCGGTCTCCGAAGATGCGCAACGGCACCGCCTCGAGCAGCAGGAAACGCCCGCCGCGGGTGATGATGCAGGCGACCACGAATTGCTCCAGGTTGAAATGCGCTGCCCCCGCGGCGATCGTCACCAGCTTGAACGGGATCGGCGTGAGCCCCTTTACCAGGATGGCCACGAAGCCGTACTGCGCGACGTAGCTCTTGAACGACGCGTAGGCGTGCTCGGCGTGGTAGAAGTGCACCACCGGCACAGCCAACGCCTCGAACAGCGTCGCACCGATCAAATAGCCCAGCAGGCCGCCCAGCACGCTGCCGGTCGTGCACACGAAGGCGAGCCACCAGGCGCGCGCGGGGCGGGCCAGGATCATCGGGATCAGCAACAAATCCGGCGGCAGTGGAAACACGCTCGCCTCGGCAAACGCCACGCAAAACAGCCAGACCGGCGCCAGCCGCGTGGCCGAGAGCGCGATCAAGCGGCTATACAGGCGGTGCAGCATCAGGCGCGCCTGCGCCGTACGGCAAACGCGCCCAGCACGACTGCCACAGACACCAGGCTGGCCAGGAACTCCGCCCGGTCTGGCCCGCGCGTTGCCGCCATTGCCACCAGCACGGCGCAGATCACGCCGACGACCGCCCAGCTCGCGTAGGGGAAGAACCACATCCTGATCACCAGCCGCTCCGGGTGGCGGCGCTCGGCCGCCCGGCGCAGGCGTATCTGCGCCAGCGCCACCAGCACGTACAGGAACAGCGCCACCGCGCCGGACGCGTTGATGAGGAAACTGAACACCTGGTCCAGCGAGAGAACCGATATCGCCACCGCGCCGTAGCCGAAGACGGCACCGGCCAGGATGGCGCGCGCCGGCACCTGCCTGGCGTTGACCACCACCAGCCAGCCCGGCGCGTCCCCCTTGGCCGCCAGGCCGAACAGCACGCGCGACGTCACGTAGAGTCCTGAGTTCAGGCAGGACAGCACGGCAGTCAGCACCACCAGGTTCATGATGGTCTCTGCCCCGGGGATACCGATCACGCCCAGCGCGCGCGCGAACGGTGAGACCCCCGGCACTATCGAGTTCCAAGGCACCACGGCCACGATCAGCGTGATGGATAGCATGTAGAACAGCAGGATTCGCACGGCCACGGAGCTGGTGAGCCGCGCGATGCTGCGCGCCGGCTCGGCCGATTCCACAGCTGCCACCGTCACGATCTCGGCGCCCACGAAGGCGAAGATCACGCTGGTAACGCCCGCCACGACCGAGAGCGCCCCATGCGGCGCGAAGCCGCCATGTGCGGTGAGGTTGGCGAACCCGCCGGCGCCGGGCGGCGCCCCCAGGCCGAGCACGTAGGCGCCCGCGATGGCGATGAACGCTATGATCGCCGCTACCTTGATGGAGCTGAACCAGAACTCGAACTCGCCGAACGAACGGGCGGAGAGCAGGTTGACCGCCGTCATCGCCGCCAGCAGACCCAGTGCGAGCGCCCATCCCGGCACCGCCACCCATTGGTGAAGGATGCCGCCGCCGGCGAGCGCCTCGATTGGCACCACCATCACCCAGAAATACCAGTATAGCCAGCCGCTGGTGAACCCTGCCCAATTGCCGAACGCCAGCCGCGAGAACTCGGTGAACGCGCCGGTGCCGGGGTGCGCGGATGCCAGCTCGCTCAACATCCGCATCACACACAGGATCACCAGCCCGGCCAGGCCGTAGCTGACGATGGCCGCCGGCCCGATGCCGTGGATAGAGGCCGAGCTGCCCACGAACAGCCCGGCGCCGATGATGCCGCCGATGGTGATCATGGTCACGTGGCGGGCACGCAGCGTGCGGCCGAGGGTCGGCGTAGAAGAATCGGTCATGCTTACAGGGCGCTCCCGGGCCTGGCGTGACCCTGCATGGACCGGAGCACGATGCCGATCAATCCGTAGCCCGTCAGGTAATGGCCGCTACCACGTGCTGCATCCGGCCGCGCGTGCGGACCTGCACCACGGCACCTGCTGCAAACACCGGCTCGTCAGGCTCGCGGTGCTCCACGATGGTCACCACGCGGCCGTCCTGAAGGCGGATAATGTAGGCGATGCCGTCTTTCGGCTGGGCGGCGGCTTCGGCCGCGGTGCCGGCGGTCGAACCGACAGCGGCACCGGCCAGCGAGGCGACCACCTGGCCTGCGCCCCCTCCGCCAAACCGGGCGCCCACGGCTGCGCCAGCGACCAAGCCGGCGACGGCAAGGACGTTGGTGTTCTCGCCGGCCTGACTCGCCGGCTGTGCCGCAAGCACCACGCCCTGCTCAAACGCCGCATCGTCGGCCTGCACGCAGCCGGGCAGGACGCCGGCCAGGGCCGCGCATGCCCAAAGGCGGGCCGGACGCACAGGCTATGCGCCCGGAGCCGCCGGCGCGCCGGCCTTTTGGACGGCAGCAAGGAAGTCCGGATCGTTCACTGCACTGGCCACCGCGGCGGTAAACGCCTTGACCAGAGCCGCGCGGGCGTTGTCGGCTCCCATGATCTGCACGTTCGGCTGGGTGCCTGTCCCCTCATAGTATTTGCTGAATGCCACGGCGCCACCCGGCCCGGTGACCTTGATGTTGTAGGCGACCGTCGCCAGCGCATCGCCGGAGAAGAAACCCGTCTTGAAGTCGCTGTAGAAGCGGACGAGCTGAATATCCGCCGCGCCACCGCCGCTGCCGACGTGGAAGCCCCGTGCCGCGAGTTCCTGCTTGAACGCATCGCTCAGCGTGGCAGCCAAATCGTTGGTCGGCACGATCGCGGCCATCTCCATGCCGTAGCCGTTCTTCTTCGTGCTCACCCGGTCACGGTACGTGGTGCGCGCGTCGGTGGTTGCTACCGAAACGGTCGCGGCGGCCGCCCCTGGCAGCACAGGGCCGGGTGCCACGGCAGGCTGGTAGGGAACGTCGATCTTTGCCGTGGTCAGCGCACAACCGCTGCACAGCAGCCCGGCGAAAACGACGACGGCAATGGGCTTCATGGGCGGGTCCTGACTCGATGCCATAACGATGTAACATCGGAATCGTCTTTGCGGAACTACGTTCACGATCTTTGTTACGACAACAGACGTGCGTGGCAAAACCGCCACTCCATGCACGAGGCTTGATCTCTCCTCCGAACACGGCATCGGTCCGGTCATTCGGAACGCCTTCCAATTACCGGAGCGAAGTTGCCGCTTGCAGTAAAGGCTGAAACGCGGAAGAGGTCGTGCCAAAGCGCGCTCCTCGATGGGCCAGTCGGTTGCCCTCGGCTTCGGATTAGGCAGAGATCAAGTTGTTCCGACTGTCATCACTGCCCCCTCCACCACGTCCACGGGCCAGCCGAGTAACCCGGCCCCTGCGCACGGGCCGCCCAGGCAGCGTCCGTTTTCGATGGCGAAGAGTGCACCGTGCCAGGAGCACGCGATGGCGCCCCCGCTCGGTGCAAGGTAGTCGTCCAGCACCTGCGCCAGGGGCAGGCCCATATGCGGGCAGCGGTCCACGTAGCCGAACACCCCGTTGCCGCGCCGCACCACGAAGCCGTGGAAGCGGCCGGCACGCAGGGCGATGACGAAGTTGCGAGCCCGGCCGTCCGGTATGTCGTCCAGCCTGCATAATCTGATGTTTGGTGGTGTGGCCGATAGGCGCAGTGTTTCGGAATGCGGCAAGGAGGGAAAGCCTTCTTTTCTTGAAAAGAAGCAACTCATACCAGCGGTCGGTAGTCTCTTAATTATAAGCAAGAATGGGGCTCTGCCCCAAACCCCGCTGGGGCCTCGAGGCCCCAGACCCCCATCTGTTTAGGAGGCTGACAAACAGGTTGTGCAGAGCCCCATGCTTACCCATAGTTCAAATCACATAGCTTACGAAAGTTCTGCCAAGCTGCCGGCGCACCGTTCCGCGCAGGCCGACAAGGCGCAAAATTTGTTGGCTCATTTTCCAAAAAGGATTGCTCAACTATCCAACGTCTGCCTTGGCAAACCCGGTCCAGCAGTCGTCGTAATCCAACTGCATCAGCGGCGTCTCCACCGCGAACCGCGTCGGCCGCACTACGGCACTCGTCTCCAGCATGAAGGCCATCGTGTTGCTGATCCGGTGCGGTTTCAGCTCGGCCGCTACGGCTCCCGCGTAGCTCGCCTGGTCCGGACCATGCCCGCTCATCTGGTTGTGCAGCGAGGCGCCGCCGGGCGCGAACCCGCCGGCCTTCGCGTCGTAGGCGCCGTGGATCAGGCCCATGAACTCGCTCATCACGTTGCGGTGGAACCAGGGCGGCCGGAACGTGTCCTCCGCCACCATCCAGCGTGGCGGGAAGATGACGAAGTCGCAGTTGGCGCGCCCGGGCATCTCGCCCGGGCTGGTCAGGACGGTGAAGATCGACGGGTCAGGGTGGTCGAAGCTCACCGTGTTGATGGTGTTGAAGCGGCGCAGGTCGTAGCGGCAGGGAGCCAGGTTGCCGTGCCAGGCCGCGACGTCGAACGGGCTGTGGTCCAGCGTGGTGGTCCACAAGCCGCCCTGGAATTTCTGGATGATCTCGCACGGTGCGTCTACATCTTCGAACCAGGCCGGCGGCGTCTCGAAATCGCGCGGGTTGGCCAGCCCGTTGCTGCCGATCGGGCCAAGATCGGGCAGGCGGAACAGCGTGCCGTAGTTCTCGCACACGTAGCCGCGCACCGGGCCGTCCGGCAGCTCCACCCGGAAGCGCACGCCGCGCGGCACCAGGGCCACGTGCTGCGGCGCCACGTCGAAGCACCCGAACTCGGTCACCAGGCGCACAGTGCCGTGCTGGGGAATGATCAGCAGCTCGCCATCGGCGCTGCTGAACGCGCGCGCCTGCATCGACGTGTTGGCGGCGTACAGGTGTAGCCCGACGCCACGCCCATCCGCCACGTTACCGGTGCCGCCATAGGTGACCAGCCCGTCGACAAAATCCGTCTCGGCGTCCGGCAGCGTCAGCGGGTCCCACCGCATGCGGTTGGGCGAGGGTGGCACTTCGTCGAACGGCGCAGACCGCAGCAGGGAAGGTTTCGCATACGCCGTGTAGGCCGGATGGTTCGCCGTCGGCCGCAGGCGGTACAGCCAGCTGCGGCGCGACTCGGCCCGGGGCACAGTGAACGCGGTGCCTGAGAGCTGTTCGGTGTAGAGGCCGAAGGCGTTCTTCTGCGGCGAGTTGCGGCCCACCGGCAGGGCGCCGGCTACGGCCTCGGTGGCGAAGTGGTTGCCGAAGCCGGGCATCATGTGTTCTTACTCCTTGAGGAAGCAAACGGTTCTTTTTTGAAAACGAACCAAAAAACTTTTATCCGTTTGGGCGCGACGTTTGAGGCAGTCGGGACAATTAGTAAAAGTTCTTTGGTTCTTTCTTTCAAGAAAGAATTGCCTGCTTCCTAAGCGTCAACCGTGATCACGCCGCGCCTGATCTGGTCCAGCTCTATGGACTCGTACAGCGCCTGGAAGTTACCGGCGCCGAACCCATCGTTGCCCTTGCGCTGGATGATCTCGAAGAAGATCGGACCGAACAGGTTCTCCGTGAATATCTGCAGCAGGATGCCGTCACGCGCCACGTCGCCGTCGATCAGGATGCGGTTGCGCTTCAGCCGCTCCAGATCTTCGCCGTGTCCCGGAACGCGCTTGTCCACCAGCTCGTAATACGTCTCGATCGTGTCCTGCAGCCGCACGCCGCGGGCGCGCAATTTCTCCACGGTCTCGAAGATGTCGTGCGTTGACAAGGCCAAGTGCTGGATGCCCTCGCCCTTGTACTCGCGGATGAACTCCTCGATCTGGCTTTTGTCGTCCTGGCTCTCGTTGAGCGGGATGCGGATGGCACCGTCCGGGGCGATCATCGCTTGGCTGAACAAGCCGGTCGCCTTGCCCTTAATGTCGAAATATTTCTGCTCCTCGAACCCGAAGATCCTGGAATAGAAGCCGGACCAGGTGCGCATCTCGCCGCGCCGCACGTTGTGCGTCAGGTGGTCCAGCAGGTCGAACCCGACCGCGTTGGCGGCTTCGGCCTCGGCCGCGCCCGGCACCTGGTTCCAATCGTCATACAGGCTGCCCTTGGCGCCGAAACGGTCGACCAGATAGAGGTAGGAGCCTCCGATGCCCTCCAGCGCGTAGCTGCCTTCGCCCAGCGTGCCGGAAGCCGCCTCGGCCGGCTTGCCGCCGCAGGCCAGCGCCGTCTCGAACGCGCTTCTCGCGTCCGTCACACGGAACGCCATGCCGCTGGCCGATGCGCCGTGCGCCGCACGGAATGCCGCCGCCTGTCCAGCCGGCTCCCGGTTCAGCAGCAGGTTGATCCGCCCCTGCTTGTAGCGCGTCACCGAGCGGCTGGGATGGTGGGACGCAGCCACGAAACCCAGTTGCTCGAACTGAGCGGCCATCGCGTCCGGATCGGGCGAGGTGAACTCGCAGAACTCGAAGCCGTCCAGGCCGAGCGGGTTGCCTCCTGGCGGGTTGGTCGTGCCGTCAGCCATGGCGGGGTCGCCTCCTGCGAATTGGTGTCATATGATACTAGATATGGGCACCCTGCCCAGGAGTGTCAACGGTAACGTCATGGTCCAGCTCAGGCTCGATGCCTTCCTCCCGTACCGCCTCTCCTACACCTCCAATGCCGTCAGCGAGGCCATCGCGCACACCTACGAGGCGCTGTTCGGCCTGAAAATCCCTGAATGGCGCCTGGTGGCCGTCATCGCCGAGCACGACGGCATCTCCCAACAGGCGATCGGCCAACGCACCCGCATGGACAAGGTGACAGTGAGTCGCGCCGCCATCGCCCTCTCCGCCCGCGGCCTGGTCTCCCGGCTGCCGAACGTGGACGACCGGCGCTCCCACCTGCTGATCCTCACCCCGGCCGGCCGCACGTTGTATGGCGAGGTGGTGCCAAAGGCGCTGGAACTCGAGGCGCGCATCTTCGGCCAGTTCACTGCCGCCGAGCGCGAAACCTTTGTCGCCATGCTGCGCAGGGTCGACGCCATCACGCTGCAAGCCATCATACCGGAAGAATAACACCCGGAGCTGTGGCCGCGTGCCGGGTTGGCAAGTGCAATCTATCCTGATGCAGGCCGCAGCATCCGCACAGCTTGGCTGGCGTTCTTCGAGCCACACGCAAGGAACATGATGATGAGCGGATCAAACAATGCCAAGGACGTCTACCTAAGCGGGTTGCGCAACCAGCACGCGGTGGAGACGCAGGCAATCGGCACCATACAAAACGAACTTCCCCGCATGCAGCGCTACCCCGAACTCCACGCCAAGATGCAGCAGGAAAAGCAGCGCTCCACGACGCAGGCTGCACGGCTGGACAGCCTGCTCTCCAGGCACGGCACCAGCGCATCGCTGGCCAAGGAAGCCGTTACCGGCGCGGTAGCCACCGTCGCCGGCTTCGCTCACATGGGCGCCGGTGACGAAGTGCTTAAGAACGTCCTCGCGGCCGTCGGCTACAAGGCTTACGAGATCGGGTCCTACAAGCTGCTCATCACCCTGGCCGAAGCGTCGGGTGCGGCGGACGACGTAAGCGTTTTGCAAACATCTTTGCAGGAAGAGCAGGAGATGGGCGACTGGCTGGGAACAAATATTCCTAGCCTGGCGCACGCTTATCTGGCACAGACCAGCGTCTGAGGTTGATGGTGTAATCCTGACTGCTGGGCAAGCTTGGGGCTCTGCCCCAAATCCCGCTGGGGCCTTGAGGCCCCAGACCCCCATCTGTTTGGGAGGGACAAATCGGTTCGAAACCTGCAGTAAAATGCTGTCGGCAACTACCAGTCTGGCATGAACATCAACGAGTGAAATTTGCGGCCTCTAGGCCCAGCTAGGTTTGGGGCAAAGTTCCACGCATAGCCGTCACTTCCCTTTCAGCAATTCCCGCATTCCGTTCACCCACTGCGCCGCCTCCGTCGCGGCCGCACTGCTGGCATGCTTGTCCGGATGCAACAGCACCAGCATGCGTTTCAGGCGTGCATCGTCCAGGCCGAGTTGCTCCATGGCGCCGACTGCCGACTGCGCCCGCGTCAGCGTCGCCACTTGACCCTGAAGCACGGCAATCTCTTGCAGCAGCCTGGCCTCGCGATCGCCCACGGGCTTGGCAGCCCGCGCACTGGCGCCGCGCGGTTTAGCCGCCAGGGCAGGGCTGCCGAAAAAATCCGCATGCAGCCTGTGGTCGGGCACGGCGCCGACCACAAACGCGGTGATCTCGTCCTCCCCGGCCGGCCATGCCATTAGCGTGGTCACGTCGTCCGCGGCCCGCAGCACGCACGCCTTGGCGCCGATCCCCACCAAGTCGCGCCGCAGCTTGTTGGCCGGCCGGGCCTTTAGACGCGCGGAAGGTACGTCGGCGAAGAACAGCACCGGGCCGCCCTCGAATAGCAGCCGGCTTCTGCAGCTCGCCACCGCGCGTAGGGCACCCACGCCGTCCAGCAGCAAGGCCAGTTTGCCGGCCAGGCGCTTGGGCACGCGTTCCGTTTCCTGCCGGGCAACGCGCGGCGCCTTGGTCAGCGTGCGGTCGATCACGTGGAAGCTCTGCTTGCGCACGCCAGGCAGCTTCGGCAATTCGAACGCCACCACCTCGGCGTCCGACATGATGGACGCGCTGAACCATGCCGCCTCAAACCACCCACCCAGGGCCAGGAGAGACGGCGCCAGTTCAGGGTCGGAGCTGCTTTTCGCCAGTCGGCTACGTCCAACAGAGAAGGTTTGGAGCCGCTATGCCCCGGCAATACTCGGCGCCTAGCCCAGTTCTTTAAATCAAGTAACGACTCAGGAACCGTCTGGCGGAGGGGATGAGATTCGAACTCACGGTACACCTTTACAGTGTACAACGGTTTAGCAAACCGCCGCCTTCAGCCACTCGGCCACCCCTCCGCCGGGATGCAACACGACGTTTGCATGCGTGTCTTACGGGGTCGCTGTGGCGGGGTCAATCGAGCGGAAGCAGGAAGGAAGGCCTTCTTTTCGAGAAGACGAAGCGAAAAGCTTTTACTACCTGGCGCGTCTCTCTCCGGGCACACCCGACAGGGAGCAAAAGCTTTTTGGTTCTTTTTCTCGAAAAAGAACTGCTTGCCTTCTAACTTTCAACTACTGTCCACCGCCCAGCCTGGCACGCAAGGCCTCGTTCACCAACGCGGGGTTACCCTTGCCCGCCATCTTCTTCATCACCTGGCCCACGAAGAAGCCGAACAGCTTGTCCTTGCCTGCCTGGTACTCGGCCAGCTTGTCCGGGTTGGCCGCCAGCACGCCGTCCACCGCGGCGTCGATGGCGCCGGTGTCGGTCACCTGCCGCAGGCCGCGCGCCTCCACGATCTCCCCAGGGGCGGCGCCGGTCTCCACCATCGCCTCGAACACCTCTTTGGCGATGCGGCCGTTGATGGTGGCGTCGGCCAGCAGGTCCAGCAGGCCGCCCAGGTTCTCGGCGCTCACCGGGCTGGTCTCGATGCTGCGGCTGGTGCGGTTCAGGGCGGCGAAGAAGTCGCCGGTGATCCAGTTGGCGGCGAGCCGCCCGTCACGCCCGCGCGCCACCGTCTCGAAGAAGGCGGCCGTGGTCTGCTCGGCCACCAGAACGCCGGCGTCGTAGGCCGGCAGGCCGTACTCGCGCACGAAGCGCGCGCGCTTGGCGTCCGGCAGTTCCGGCAGCTTGGACCGCAAATCCTCCACCCACGCCTGGTCGAGCACCAGCGGCAGCAAGTCGGGGTCCGGAAAGTAGCGGTAGTCGTGCGCGTCTTCCTTGCTGCGCAGGCTGCGGGTCTCGTTGCGCGCCGGGTCGAACAGGCGAGTTTCCTGGTGCACTTCGCCGCCGCTCTCCCACACCTCAACCTGCCGCTTGGCTTCGGCTTCGATCGCCAGCATCACGAAGCGGATGGAGTTGACGTTCTTCACCTCGCAGCGCGTGCGGAACGCTTCGCCCCTGTGGCGGACGGAGACGTTGACGTCCGCCCGCATGCTGCCTTCGTCCATGTTGCCGTCGCAGGTGCCCAAATAGCGCAGCACGGTGCGCAGCTTGCGCAAATAGGCTCCGGCCTCCTCGGGCGTGCGGATGTCCGGCTCGCTGACGATTTCCATCAGCGCCACGCCGCAGCGGTTGAGGTCGATGAAGGAGCGTGCCGGGTCCTGGTCGTGCAGGGACTTGCCGGCGTCCTGCTCCAGATGCAGCCGCGTCACCCCGATCCGCTGCGTCGAGCCGTCCGCCAGCTCGATCTCGACCTCGCCGCGGCCCACGATAGGGTGCTCGAATTGGCTGATCTGGTAGCCGCTCGGCAGGTCCGCGTAAAAGTAGTTCTTGCGGTCGAACCGGCTCACCAGGTTCACCTGCGCGGCCAGCCCCAGCCCGGTGCGCACCGCCTGCGCCACGCACTCCTCGTTGAGCACCGGCAGCATGCCCGGAAACGCCGCGTCCACGAAGCTCACCTGCGTGTTGGGATCGCCGCCGAAATCGGTGGCGGCACCGGAGAACAGCTTGGACTTGCTGATCACCTGCGCGTGGACCTCCAGGCCGCAAACGATCTCCCAGGTGCCCGTCGAACCTTCGATCGTGTAGCTCATGCCGCCACTCCCGCCCTGACCGCCGGTGTCGCCGCGAACCCGGCCGCCGTCTCGATCGCCTGGCCCACCGCGAACACCGTCTCCTCGTCGTACGACCGGCCGATCACCTGCAGGCCCAGCGGCAGGCCCTGCCCGTCCAGCCCGGCCGGCACGCTCATCGCCGGCACGCCCGCCATGCTGGCCGGCACGGTGAACACGTCGTTGAGGTACATCGCGATCGGGTCGTCCATCTTTTCGCCCTGCCCGAAGGCGGCCGAGGGCGCGGTGGGCGTCAGCAGCGCGTCCACCCGGCCGAACGCGTCGGTGAAGTCGCGCAGGATCAGCGCGCGCACCTTCTGTGCCCGCAGGTAGTAGGCGTCGTAGTAGCCGGCCGAGAGCACGTAGGTGCCGATCATGATGCGGCGCTGCACCTCCGGCCCGAAGCCCGCCGCGCGCGTGCGCTCGTAGAGCTCCGTCAGGTCGTGCCCGGCCTCGCGCAGGCCGAACCGCACGCCGTCGTAGCGCGCGAGGTTGGAGGACGCTTCGGCGGGGGCGACGATGTAGTACGTCGCCAGGCCGTATTTCGTGTGCGGCAGGGACACGTCGACGATCTGCGCGCCGGCGTCACGCAGCCAGTCCAGCCCACGGCGCCACAGCCTGTCCACCGCCTCCGGCATGTTGTCCGCCCGATACTCGCGCGGCACGCCGATGCGCAGCCCGGCCACCCCGCGCCGGCAGGCGACGGCGAAGTCCGGCACGGGCAGGTCCACGCTGGTGCTGTCCTTGGCATCGAAGCCCGCCATGCTGGCCAGCAGCAGCGCGCAATCCTCCACCGTGCGGGCGAACGGCCCGGCCTGGTCCAGCGAGCTGGCGAACGCCACCGTGCCCCAGCGGCTGCACCGCCCGTAGGTGGGCTTCATCCCCGCCAGCCCGCAGAACGCGGCCGGCTGGCGGATGGAGCCGCCGGTGTCCGTGCCCGTGGCGCCCATCACCACACGTGCCGCCACCGCGGCGGCCGACCCGCCGGAGGAGCCGCCCGGCACCAGCACGGCGGCCGGGTCGCTGGTCCGCTTCCAGGGGTTCTCCACTGGGCCGAAGGCCGAGGTCATGTTCGACGAGCCCATGGCGAACTCGTCCAGGTTGGACTTGCCGACGAACACCGCGCCGTCCCGCAGCAAATTGCCACTGACCGTGCTCTCGTAAGGCGGCACGAAATCGGCCAAGATGCGGCTGCCCGCCGTGGTGCGCACGCCGGCGGTGCAGAACAGGTCTTTGATCGCTAGCGGGATGCCGGCGAGCGGCCCCGCCGTGCCGCCCGTCAGCGCGGCGTCGGCCGCCTCGGCCTGCCGCAGCGCCAGGTTCGGCGTCAGGGTGATGAACGCGTTGAGGCGCGGGTTCAGCGCGGCGGCTGCGTCCACATGCGCCTGCGTCAGCGCCTGTGCGGTGAACTCGCCGCGCCGCAGGCCGGCCGCGGCCTGGGCGATCGTCAGGTCGGTCAGCATGTCATTCGACCACTTTCGGCACGGTGAAAAACGCGCCCACCCGGTCCGGCGCGTTGGCCAGCACCGCCTCGGCCAGGCGGCCGTCGGTTACCGCGTCGGCGCGCAACCGCAGGGCGATCTGCGCGCCGCCGGTCAGCGGTGCCACGCCCTCCACGTCGACCTCGGACAGCGTCTCGATCCAGCCCAGTATGTTGTTGAGCTCGCCTTGCAGACGGGCGACGTCGCCGTCCTCCACCCTGATGCGGGCCAACTTGGCGATACGGCGTACGGTCGCGGGATCGAGCGACATGAGGCGGCCCCTGGTTGCGCGGCGAGCCGCGGACCATAAGCGCCCGCATGGCCGTCATCAACATCGTTGCCCTGCGCGCTGGTCTGGCACCCGGCCAGCGGTTGATCGGGCTGGACCCGGGCGCGCGCAGCGTCGGCGTGGCGCTCTCGGACGTAGGGCTGATGCTGGCCAGCCCGCACGCTACGCTGCACCGCGGCAAGCTCGCCGCCAACGCTGCCGAGATCGCCGCCATCGCCCGGGCCCAGGATGCCGGCGGTTTGGTGGTGGGCCTGCCCTTGTCGATGGACGGCACGCTCGGCCCCGCCGCGCAGGCGGCGCGCGATTGGACGCGCGCGCTGTCGGACGCCACTGGTCTGCCAGCCGCGCTGTGGGACGAGCGGCTGTCCAGCGCCGCGGTGAACCGCTTCCTGATCGGCGAGGCCGACATGACGCGTAGCCGCCGTGCCGCCGTGGTTGACCAGATGGCGGCAGCCTACATGCTGCAGGCGGCGCTGGACGCTTCGGTGGGTCGCGAGGGGACGTAGCGGCGTGAAGTCTAGACCCGTAAGTAGCATGGGGCTCTACCCAAAGCCCTCGTGTACAGCGCGCATCACGTGACGGGGCCTCAAGGCCCCAGACCCCATCTGTTTAGGACCTTTTACAAACTGACGCGGTGGACGTCTCCTATGCAGCATTGATGTGCCAAGCTCGTGGCTGTTGATGCAACAGGCG
Organism: uncultured Acetobacteraceae bacterium; assembly: GCA_964242595.1. GTDB lineage: Bacteria > Pseudomonadota > Alphaproteobacteria > Acetobacterales > Acetobacteraceae > BOG-908. The sequence continues at coordinate 105,013 of CAXTBC010000004.1, forward strand.
AGAGGAGCCGTCCACGATGGTGGTTACCACGACGGAGCTACCACGATCGGCCTGGACATCGCCAAGCGTGTGTTCCAGGCGCATGGTGTTGACGCCGCTGGAAAGGCGGTGCTGCGCCGCAAGCTGCAGCGCGGGGACAGGCTTGAGGTCTTCAAGGGCCTGGCGCCGTGCATGGTCGGCATCGAGGCGTGCGGCACGAGCCCTGGCTGTGCAAGCGAGATCAGGGTGCTGGGCCACGAAATGCGGCTCATGCCGACGAGCCACGTCAAGCCTTAAGCCAAACGCGGCAAGTCAGACGCGGCCGACGCGGAAGCGATCTGCGAGGCCGTGACCCGGCCGACCATGCGCTTTGTGCCGGTCAAGTCGGCCGAGCAACAGGCCGTGCTGATGCTGCACCGGACGCGCGAGCTGCCGGCGCGGCAGCGGACCCTGCTGGTCCGGGGGTTGGCCGGCCTATGGCCGAGTTGGGCGTGATCACTCCGTAAAGGATCAGCTGCGTGATGGAGGTGTTCAACCGCGCAAACAGCCGGACACGTGACCGCACCCGACCGCGGCGCCGGATTTCACTCCGCCCCGGCGTCAAGGGAGAAGTCCGCACAGAGTTCTAATACTAACGGCCGTAAACTTTGACCTATAGACAAGCATGGGGCTCTGCC
>CAXTBC010000005.1:0-89574 GCA_964242595.1 uncultured Acetobacteraceae bacterium
CATCAGCCGATTTGGGAATCCCCCGCCGACTCGGACCCATCACATCCCGCTCTAATCGTTTGATCTGCGCCAGCGTGCGATCGCGCTTGTGAAAGGGAGCCAGTCCCGCCGTTCGTTACCAAACGACTTGGGCACGCACGGCCGAGCCCGACGGCCAGGGCCTGGTCGCGGCGGTGCCGCATGCGCGCTGGACTACGATGACCTTCCTGCCGCCTTGCGCTCGGACGCTGTTACCGCACCCTGCGTGTTCGGCGGGCCGATCAACGGCTGCTCGTTCCTGGCCTGGTTGACGCAGTTCCTCAACCCCACCTGCGGCCCAGCGGTATCGTGGTGCTCGACAACCTCAACAGCCATATGGCGCTGCCGTTCGCCGGGCGATACGCGATGTCGGGATACACCTCTTCTACCGCCCTACAGCCCGGACCTTGATCCGCTCGAAATGGTCTTCTCAGACCTCAAACCCTGCTGCGAAAAGCCGACGAGCGGTCGGTCGCCGCCGTCTGGCGTCGCATCGGATCGCTGCTCCAGCACTTCAGCGCCGAACGCGCTAATTACGTCAGGCACGCCGGATCCGACCACACCTGATCCGGCTACGCTCTAACGCCGGCGATCAGGACTGCGGGCCGGCAACCACGGTGCCGTAGGGGATTGTCATGCCGGCCGGCGTCTCGTCACTCATAACGGCCGCCACCAGCCGCGTATCGCGCCACGGGCTGGGGGCGGAGGCGTGGCCGGGCACGGTGGAGCGCGCATCCTGGAAGCGTGCGCTGGCCATGCCCCGCGCCTCGTCCTCGTCGGCCGCGTTCACCCAGCACTCGTCGCGAACCGGGCTTTCGCCCCAGGCGGCATCGCCCAACAGAGGCAGCACGGGGGTGAGATGGAAAATCGGCATGGTGGCAAGGCCTTTGTGAAGCGCTGTCGCCTTACGCCGGCTTGCCCGGCCGGTTTCCGCGTCGGCCGGGGTGGGAGAAGCATGGGGTTCTGTCCAGACGCGCCAACTTGAGGCTTGTATGAGCGCGGTTCACGCTTTGACGAGCGGTATTGCATGACGGCCGTTGCTCGTCTGCTGTCTCGCGTCTGGGCCGTGTTGCTGATCTTGAGGCGACAGCGCGCTCTTCCGGGCGCTCACGCGGGTGTGCAAGGTGCGCCGCGCCGAGGACCTGCTGCGGCTTGCCTTGATCTATGGGCTTCGTCAGCACTCGCTGCGGAGCTCGGTGTCGGTGGCTGGTCGGTTTCAGCGACAAGAGCATGCTGGGCGGCGGCGAACGATGGCGGGCTGGTTGAATCCCTTTTAGAGTGCCTGTTCGAAGACAGGCCGGCCTCGCGTGTGATGACGTCCTCGCTGTGCCGCCGTGCTGCAAGCCGGGCAGATTTCGTCACGCGCATCGGCTGGAATAAACTGCGTCTCCGCGATGCCCAAGGCGCGCGCCTCGACATCATGGTGCTGCCGTCGTTCGGCGACGCTGCCATGGAGCACTGCGTCGCCGTCAAAGTGGTGGACAGGCCGTGGTACCTGGTCCTGCAACGCCTGCCGCCGAGATGGCGCAACGCCCGCTCGAACGCGTCCCCGGCATCAGCAAGCAGGGCAGCGCCTAAGTGTCATGACGATGAAAATCCGAGCCGAGACAATCAAATTGGCTTAAGATTGCCTGTGGGCAGAGCGCCTTGTTTACTCATTCGCTAACAAACACCCCACCCCGCGGCTCACACATCATCCGGCGAAAGCACCCGTATCTCCTCGGCCACCCGCTCCAGAAGCGCCGCCTCCTGCTCGTAGGACTTGGGAAACCTTGCACGGCGCGCCTGCACCAGCGCCTGCTTGGCCTTGGCCTGGTGCCACTGGCTCACCGCCAGGATCGCCGCGTCCCACCCGCGCCGGAAGGCCTCCTCGTCACCCGATCGCGTCGGCATCGTTCCCGGTCCATCCCAGCTGCCTCCTGCTACCTGCCCCAGCCAAGATCGCGCGGCAACGCCGGTGGCGCTGTTGACCGCGCCCGCCCGCTCGCCGATCAAGGCCGTCGTTTCACCTTCGGAGCCAGCCGCCCATGCACGCCCCCCTCGTCACCCTGGCCTGCGCCGGCCTGCTCGGCCTGATCTTCGTCGTCCTCAGCGCCCGCGTGGTCATGGCCCGCCGCACCGGCAGGCCGCTGCCGCACCCCGCCGACCTCGCCACCGCCGAACCCGTGAAGCTGCAGGTGGCCATCCGCAGCCATGCCAACTTTGCCGAGTACGTGCCGCTCTGCCTGATCCTGATCGGCGGGCTGGAGCTGCAGGTTGGCTCCACCGTGCTGGTCAAGGCGCTGGCCGCGGTGCTGGTGCTCGCCCGCGCCGCCCACCCGATCGGCATGGTCATGCCCGGCGCCAACCCGTTCCGCGCCGGCGGTTTCGTAGGCACGTTGCTTGTGTTGATGGCGGCTGGCGTAGCTGAACTGATCGCTACGCTCAAGTAAGCAAGGCCTTCTTTTCTGAAGAAAAGAAGCAAAAGACTTTTGTCCGTGCTGTCGCGGACCTCTCCCCAACGCGCGCCAGGTCAGCAAAAGTTTTTTGGTTCATTTTTTCAAAGAAGAACTGCTTTCTTCCCTGCTTAACCTTCCTCTCAAAATCCGAAACGCTCCCTTAACCTTTCCCCCCTAACCTCCGGTCCAGACGCACCCGGAGTTCGACAAAGCCATGGCCTCGATCGTCAGCAGCCTGACCACAACGCAGATCGCGGCCCTGTCCACCACGGCGCTGGCGGGCATGACGACCACGGACATGCAGGCCTTCAGCGCGGCGCAGGTCGCCGCCGTCACCACAACGCAGGTCGTGGCGTTCTCCAGCGCCCAGCTTGGTGCCTGGGCCACTACGCAGCTAACCGGCCTGACCAGCGCGGATCTGGGCGCGCTGACCGCCACGCAGGAGGCCGGGCTCACCACCACGCAAATCAGCGTCCTCAACGCCGCCCAGCTGCAGGGGCTTACCACCACCGAGATGACGGCGCTGTCCGCCACCCAGCTCGCAGGCCTGGCCAGCACGGACCTTGCCGCCTTCACCACCACCCAGCTCGGCGCGCTCGGCGCCGCCCAACTCGGCACGCTGAAGACCTCCGCGCTGGCCGGGCTCAGCAGCACGGACGTCGCCGCCCTCACCACCACGCAGCTAGCCGGGCTCACCGCCACGCAAGTGCCCGCGCTCAAGGCCACTCAGCTCGCCGGCCTGTCCTCGACCGACCTCGGGTCGCTCGCCCAGACGCAGCTCGCGGCACTCGCCTCCACGCAGGTGGCGGCGCTGGCCAGCCCGCAGCTCGCCGGCCTGTCGGCGGCGCAGATCGGCGCGCTGGCCACCAGCCAGCTTGCCGGGCTGACGTCGGCCGGCCTGCACGGGCTCACCACCACCCAGTTGGCGGGCCTGACCGCGACGCAGACTGCCGCGCTCAGCACCGCCCAGCTCACCGGGCTGACCACCACCCAGGCCGGCGCGCTCGCCAACACGCAGCTGGCGGCACTCAGCACCACCCAGCTTGATTCGCTCACCAGCACCCAGCTCGGCGGCCTGACCACCACCGAGATAGGCCTGCTGACCACCACGCAACTGGGCGGCTTGGGCACGGCGCAGCTCGCGGCCTTCAGCACCACCCAGCTCGGCGGGCTGGCGGCCACCGAGCTGGGCCAGCTGCACACAACGGCGCTGGCCGGCCTGTCCAGCACGGACCTTGCGGCGCTCACCACGACGCAGCTCGCCGGGCTGGCCTCCAGCCAAATGGGCGCGCTCGGCACCGCGCAGCTACCCGGCCTATCCACCACGGACGTGGCCGCGCTCACCACCACGCAGCTCTCCGGCCTGTCCACCACGCAGCTGGCGGCACTCTCCACCACGCAGCTCACCGGCCTGACGAGCGCCCAGCTCGGCGCGCTCGCCATCACCCAGCTCGGCGGCCTCGGCAGCACGGACATCCACAGCCTCACCACCACGCAGCTTGGCGGGCTGACGGCGGCACAGACCGCCGCCCTCAGCACCACCCAGCTCGCCGGCCTGGTCGCCGCCGACGTCGCCAGCCTCACCACGCCGCAGCTCAACGCCCTGACCAGCAGCCAGGTGGCCGCGCTCAACAGCACCCAGCTCGGCGGCCTCACCACCACCGAGATCGGCCTGCTCACCACCACCCAGATCGGCGGGCTTAACGCGACCACGATCGGCGAGCTGACCACCACGCAATTGGGCGGCCTGGCGCCGGCTCAGCTGGCAGCCCTGCACACCACCGCCCTGGCCGGCCTGTCCACGGCCGACGTCACCGCGCTGACCACCACGCAGCTGGGCGGCCTTGCCGCCACGCAGTTCGGCGCCCTGGCCACCACGCAGCTGCCGGGCCTGTCCAGCACGGATGTCGGCGCGCTGACCACCACCCAGCTGGCCGGCTTCTCCACCACGCAACTGGCCGCACTGGGCACCACCCAGCTCGCCGGGCTGCTGGCCGCCCAGCTCGCCGCGCTCACCACCACGCAGCTGGGCGGGCTGAACGCGACCGACCTGCATAGCCTGACCACCACCCAGCTCGCCGGGCTCACAACCACGCAGGCGAGCGCGCTCACCACCCAGCAGCTCGCCGGGCTCACTGCAGCCGACATCGGCGCGCTCGCCGCCACCCAGCAGGGCGCGCTCAGCGGCACGCAGCTCTCGGCGCTGACCACCACGCAGCTCGGCGGGCTGTCGACCACCCAGATCGGCTTGCTGAGCACCACGCAGCTCGGCGCCGTCACCGCCACGGCGCTGGCGGGGCTCACCACCACGCAGCTTGGCGGTTTAGCGGCGGCACAGCTCGCCGCGGTGAAAGTCGTCGCCCTGGCCGGGCTGAACACCACCGACCTCGCGGCGCTGACCACCACCCAGTTGGGCGGCCTGACCACCTCCCAGGTCGCAGGCCTGGCCACTGCCCAGCTCCCCGGCCTCAGCTCGACGGATCTCGGCGCCTTCACCGCCGGCCAGCTCGGCGCGCTGACCACCACGCAACTCGCGGTTCTCGCCACCACGCAGCTCTCCGGGCTGTCGGCCGCCCAACTCGGCGCGCTCACGCTTACCCAGTTCGGCGGGCTCACCTCGGCCGACATGCACGCGCTGACCACCACCCAGCTGGCCGGGATCACCACCGGGCAGGTGGCGGCGTTGTCCACCACCCAGCTCTCCGGCCTGACCACCACCGAGGTTGGGGCGCTGGCCGCCACCCAGCTTGCGGCACTCGGCACCAGCCAGGTCGATGCCCTGTCGAGCGCCCAGCTGGGCGGGGTCACCACCACGCAGATGGGCCTGCTCAGCAACACCCAGTTGGCCGGGCTGGGCACCGTCCAGATGGCCGCGTTCAGCACCACGCAGCTGGGCGGCCTCGCGCCGGCGCAGCTCGCGGCGCTGCACACCTCGGCCTTGGCGGGCCTGTCCAGCACGGACGTCGCCGCGCTGACCACAACGCAGCTCGGCGGGCTGCTGGCCACCCAGATCGGCGCGCTCGGCACCGCACAGCTCGCCGGCCTGTCCACCACCGACCTGGGCGCGCTGACCACCCCTCAGCTGGGCGGACTGTCCACCACGCAGCTCGCCGCCCTCAGCACCACTCAACTTGGCGGGATGGGCAGCACGCAACTCGGCGTGCTCACCACCACCCAGCTGGGCGGCCTGAACGCGACCGACCTGCACAGCCTCAGCACCACCCAGATCGGCGGCCTGACCGCCGGCCAGGTGGCCGCGCTGTCCACCACCCAACTCGGCGGCCTGACCACCGCCGAACTCGGCGTGCTCACCACCACCCAGGCCACGGCGCTGACCACCACGCAGCTGGCGGCGCTGACCGGCACGCAGCTCACGGCGCTAACCACCACCGCAGTGGCCGCGCTGACCACCACCCAGATCGGCGGGCTGGGCACCACGTCATTGAGCGAGCTCAGCACCACGCAGATCGGCGCGCTCACCGCGGGCCAGATGGGCGCGCTAAAAACCTCAGCCATGGCGGGGTTCACCACGTCCGAACTGGCAGCGCTGACCACCACGCAGGTGGGCGGGCTGACCACGGCGCAGGTGGGTGTGTTCTCGGCCACCCAGCTCGGTGCGCTCACCACCACCGTAGTGGCCGGCCTGGCCAACACCCAGATGGCGGCGCTGACGGCTACCGAGATCGCCGGCTTCACCACCACGCAGATCCCGTCGCTGACCACGACGGAGATCGGCGCCATCGGCGCGGCCCACGCCACCGCGTTCACGTCCACGCAGATCGCGGCGATGAGCACGCCGCAGATCAACGCGCTGTTCGGGTAGGGCAAGGAAAGCCCTCTTTTCTGAAGAAAGAAGCAAAAGACTTTTGTCAGTGCTGTCGCGGACCTCTCCCTCGACGCGCGCCGGGTCAGCAAAAGTTTTTTGATTCTTTTTTCAAAAAAGAACCGCTTTATAACTTCGAGCCAACATCGCGCACCACACCGGTCCGGCCACGCCCTGGGTAGCCGCATCGCGCTCCTTGGCGGCGCAGCCATGGGCTTCGAATGCTCTTCGCTCACACCTTCTAAGCCCAAACAGCCCCGGCTGCGGCGACCGTCCTCCTCCCAATCGAGACGGAAAATTTGTCCGTAAACATGGCTGGAGGGGCGAGCCGGCGTGGGCGTTTCCGAGCACCGAAGCGGAGTGGCCGTTTGGGCCATGAGCACCGGAGCGCAGCCAAACGCGCGCCAAATCGCCACTAGAGGCGCGTTTACGGACGAACTTTTGGAGGTCCGACCCGGAGTCGAACCGGGCTACAGGGATTTGCAGTCCCTTACATAACCGCTCTGACATCGGACCGCGCGGCGAGCGGGCCGTATAGAACGCAAACCCGCCGCCGGTCCAGCGCCCATCTGACGCTACCTGGCGCCATCTGGACCCGCCGCCGCCCCGCCGGTAAGACCACGCCGCACGCCAGCGGAGCCGACCTACAAGATGCCTCCATCCGCCCCCATTGCGCCTTCGCCGGCCGACGCCGCCCTGGCCCGCAACCTGATGGTGGACGGCCAGCTCCGCCCCACCAGGGTGAACGACCGGCGCATCTTGGACATCATGCGCACCCTGCCGCGCGAGGCCTATTTGCCGCAGCATCAGGCCGGCCTGGCCTATATCGACGAGGACGTGCCGTTGAGCGGCGGACGCGTGATGCTCAAGCCGCTGGTGATCGCCAGGCTGGTGCAGTTGGCCCGCCCGCGTGCCGGCGAAGCGGCGCTGGTGGTGGGCGCCGGCGCCGGTTACGGCGCGGCCCTGCTGGCTGCCTGCGGCGTGCACGTCACCGCGCTGGAGGAGGATGCGGCCCTGCTCGAGCTGGCCCGCGCGGCGCCGGCCGCCCCTGGCTCGGGCAGCGTGGCGGTGGTCGAGGGCAAGCTGGCGCAGGGCCATGAGGCTGGCGCGCCATACGACCTGGTGCTGATCGAAGGCGCGGTGCGCGAGATCCCGGACGTCATCGGCCGACAGGTGGGCGCGCATGGCAGGCTGGTGGCCATCGTTTGCCCACCCTCCGGCACCGGCGTCGCCGTGTTGGCCGAGCCCAGCGTCGGCGGCCTGCGTGCGCATGCGCAGTTCGACGCCTCGGCTCCCTACCTGCAGGGCCTGCTGCCCGCGGCCAGCTTCAGCTTCTGAAAACGTTAACCCGTGTCCGCCACACCGTTGGCGGCGCACGGCTTCGTGTGCGAGACTGGCCAAGCTATGAACGGAGTACGCCGTATGCGCAGCACGCGCGCCATCCTGACCGCCGGCACGGCCGCCAGCCTGCTGGCCCTGGCCTGCGCCGCGGCCCAGACCCCGCCGCCCAAGAGGCGCCATTTCGTGCCCGCCGGCCCAGGCATGGCCCGCACCATCGCAACCGACGAGCCGGATAGCGTGCCGCACACCTTGGCGCAGGCGCTGGGCCTGGCCTACGAGAGCAACCCGCAGCTGACTGGCGAGCGCGCCCACGTGCGCTCCATCGACGAGAACGTGCCCACCGCCCTGGCCGGCTGGCGCCCGACGGTCGCGGTGACGGGAAGTTACGGCTACGCGGTAGGCAAGTTCGAGTCCGCCAACACTGGTGCGGGTGTGCTCGGCCAGACTGCCGAAACGAGTTCATCTGGGACCTTGTCTGGAGTGTCGAACACGCCAGGCTTGCCGACCAAGCCAAATGTTACGACGCAAAACAACCGTGACGAGTCTGCCGTCCAGGCCACCGTCACCCAGTACCTCTACCGTGGCGGCCGCACCACGGCGACCACGCACGAGGCGGTCAATGGCGTCTACGCCGAACGCGCCCGCCTCATCGCCGAGGAGGAGAGCGTGTTCTCCGACACCATCAACGCCTATGTCGGCGTCATCGAGGACCGCCAGCTCCTCAAGCTGGACCAGGCCAACGAGCAGGTGCTGGGCGACGAGCTGCGCGCCATCAACGACCGCTTCAAGGTGGGCGAGCTGACCCGCACCGACGTGGCCCAGGCCGAAGCCGCGCTGGCCGCGGCCATCGCCACCCGCCAGACTGCCGCCGGCACGCTGGAGACGGCCGACGCCACCTTCGTGCGCGAGGTCGGTGTCTACCCGCCGGCCGACCTGGCCGACCCGCAGCCGTTGCAGCTGCCGGTCAAGACGGAAAAGGAGGCCACTACCCTCTCGGTCCAGAACAATCCCAGCGTGCTGGCCGCCAAGTTCAACGAATCCGAGCTGCGGGACGCGGTGGACGTGGCGTTCAGCAACCTGGGCCCCAACCTCAGCCTGCAAGGTACCGGCTTCGAGCAAAACGGCACCAGCCTGACTCGCGAGCGATCCTACGGCGCCACCGCCACAATCAACCTCACCTGGGCGCTCTACCAGGGCGGCTCGGAATACGCCGCCATCCGCCAGGCCAGGCAGAACTACCTGCAGGCCGTCCGTCAGACGGAGGATGCCCAGCGCGCCGCCAGCGAGCAGGCCGTGCAGGCCTTCGAGACGCTGACCGCCGCCCGCGCCTCGATCGCCAGCTCGCGCGTCGCCGTCCGCTCCAGCGAGATCGCGCTCGAAGGCCTCGAGCGCGAAGCCCTGGTGGGCAGCGCCACCACCCAGGAAGTGCTGATCGGCCAGCAGAACCTGCTCTCGGCCGAGATCACGCTGGTGCAGAACATCACCAGCCTGGTCACCGCCAGCTACGGCGTGGCCTCGGCCATCGGCCGCCTCACCGCTTCCGACCTCGGCCTGCAGGTGCCGCTCTACGACGAGACCGCCTACTACAAGGCGGTGCGCGACCTGCTGTGGGGAAGCGGCGACCGCGCCGTCAACCAGCCCGGCCGTTAACGTCATGTCCCTCCCGGCACCCCCCGACGGCGAACCTCCCGGACCGGCCGCGGACCCGTCGATGGAGGACATCCTCGCCTCCATCCGGCGCATCCTCAACGACGGTGACGGCGAGCCGGCCGAGGCCGAGGCACCGCCGTCCACGGCGCAGATCACGCCAGGCCACCTGGCCTTCGCCACCCAGGACGACGCACCCGCGCCGCCGGCCCCCGCATCGGCAGGCGCGGCGCCCGCGCTGCCACTGGACGACGGCGTGTTTCTGCTGGACCGGACCATGCTGATCGAGGAGCCCGCACCCATGCCGGAACCTGCCGCCACGTCTCTCCCTCACGAGGAGCCGCCCCGCGCCGCCCAGCCCGAGCCGGACTACAGCCACCTCGACGCCGGCGAGCCACCTCCGGGCCTGCCCGACGAGCCGTTGCTGTCCGCCAGCACGGCGGCGGCGGCTACCGCCTCGCTCGGCGCGCTCGTCCGCGTGGTGGGCCAGCGCAGCACCCAGGTCTACCGCGGCGGCCCCACGTTGGAGGACATGGTGCGCGACGAGATCCGCCCGCTGGTGAAGTCCTGGCTGGACGAGAACCTGGCGCCGATGGTGGAGCGCCTGGTGCGCACCGAGATCGAGCGGGTGGCGCGGAACGGCTAGGCCAAGACCAACCTGCTTTAGGGCGACTTATAGAAAGCAAGCAGTCCTTTTTTTAAGAAAAGACTAAAAAACTTTTTCTTCCCGCACCTGAAACAGCCGGGCGCCTCGGGACAGACCGAGGCGGCTGACCCAGCGTAGGGACAATCTCAATGCAGGTTGGCACCAGCCGCGCCGGCCCGCTAAGCAGGACTACTAACAGATCGGGGGTCTGGGGCCTCAAGGCCCCAGCGGGGTTTGGGGCAGGGCCCCATGCTTGCCTTGCCTGACGGCCCCACAACCGAGGCGCCATGCTCGACAAGACCTTCGACCACGCCACCGCCGAACAGGCCCTATACGCCGGCTGGGAAGCGCAAGGCAGCTTCGCCGCCGGCCAGTCGTCCGGGGCGCCCTTCACCATCATGATCCCGCCGCCCAACGTCACCGGTAGCCTGCACATGGGCCACGCGCTCAACTTCATCCTGCAGGACACGCTCACCCGCTGGCAGCGCATGCGCGGCCGCGACGCGCTGTGGCAGCCCGGCACGGACCACGCCGGCATCGCCACCCAGATGGTGGTCGAACGCCTGCTCGGCACCGAGCACACCACCCGCCAGCAGGTCGGCCGCGCCGCGTTCCTCGATCGCGTCTGGCAGTGGAAGGCGGCGTCCGGCGGCGCCATCACCGTGCAGATGCGCCGCCTGGGCGCCAGCGTGGACTGGCCGCGCGAGCGCTTCACCATGGACGAGGGGCTGAACGCCGCCGTCCGCGAGGTGTTCGTCACCTTGCACGAGCAGGGCCTGATCACCCGCGCCCGCCGGCTGGTGAACTGGGACCCGAAGTTCCAGTCCGCCATCTCGGACCTCGAGGTCGAGCCGCGCGAGGTCCGCGGCAACCTGTGGCACATACGCTACCCCGTCGAGGGCAGCGACGAGCACCTCACGGTCGCCACCACGCGGCCGGAGACCATGCTCGGCGACACCGCCGTGGCGGTGAACCCGCAGGACGCGCGCTACACCCATCTGGTCGGCCGGCACGTGGTCCTGCCGCTCACCGGCCGCCGCGTGCCGGTGGTGGCCGACGCCTATTCCGACCCCGAGAAGGGCACCGGCGCGGTGAAGATCACCCCGGCACACGACTTCAACGACTTCGAGGTGGGCCAGCGCCACGCTCTGCCGATGCCCAGCGTGCTGGACCGCCAGGCCCAGGTCACCCTGGCCGAGATCGAGCTGCACGCGGTGCCCGGCCTGGCCGACCCCGCCTTTACCCGCACGCTGGACGGCCTCGGCCGCGACGCCGCCCGCGCCGCCATCGTCAACGAGCTGGAACGGCTGGGCCTGCTGGACCGCATCGAGCCGCACACCCACCAGGTGCCGCACGGCGACCGTTCCGGCGTGGTGATCGAGCCGCTGCTCACCCTGCAATGGTATTGCGACGCCGCCACGCTCGCCGGCCCCGCCATGCGCGCCGTGCAGGACGGCCGCGTCACGTTCGTCCCCCGCCAGTGGGAGAACACGTTCTTCGCCTGGATGCGCGACATCAAGCCCTGGTGCATCAGCCGCCAGCTCTGGTGGGGACACCGCATCCCGGCCTGGTACGCGCCGGACGGCGAGGTGTTCGTCGCCCGCACCCAGGAGGACGCGCAGGCCCGGGCGCTCGCCCGCTACGGCACGCCCACCGCGCTGGTGCAGGACGAGGACGTGCTGGACACCTGGTTCAGCTCCGGCCTGTGGCCGTTCTCCACCCTTGGCTGGCCGGAGCGGACGGAGATGCTGTCCCGCCACTACCCGTCCGACGTGCTGGTCACCGGCTTCGACATCATCTTCTTCTGGGTGGCCAGGATGATGATGCTGGGCCTGCACTTCATGGACGACGTGCCGTTCCGCACCGTGGTGATCCACGGCCTGGTGCGCGACGAGCGCGGCCAGAAGATGAGCAAGTCCAAGGGTAACGGCATCGACCCGCTCGAGCTCATCGACGCCTACGGGGCCGACGCCCTGCGCTTCGCCGTCTGCCAGCTCACCGGCCCGGGGCGCGACATCAAGCTCGGCGCCGCCCGTGTGGCGGACGGGCGCAGCTTCGTCACCAAGCTGTGGAACGCCGCACGCTTCTGCGAGATGAACGGCGTGGCCCCGGTGGCGGGCTTCGACCCGGCGACGGTCTCCACGCCGCTGTGCCGCTGGCTGCTGGACGCGGCGAGCCTGGCCGTCGCCGAGGCCGGCGCCGCGCTGGAAGCCTACCGCTTCGACGACTACGCCGGCGCCTGCTACCGCTTCACCTGGAACATCTTCTGCGACTGGTTCGTCGAGCTCGCCAAGCCGGTGCTGCTGGGCGAGGACGGGCCGGGCAAGACCGAGCTGCGCGCCACCGCCGCCCACGTGCTGGGCATCGTCCTGCGCCTGCTCCACCCCGCGGCACCCTTCGCTACCGAGGCGCTGTGGGACGGGTTGGGCTACGGCCCGGCACTCAGCCTGATCCGCGCCCCTTGGCCGGAGCCTGCGCCGCTGGGCGACCCGTCGGCGCGCGAGGAGGTCGACTGGCTGATCCGCTTCGTCACCGCCGTGCGCGTGGTGCGCGCCGAGATGAACGTGCCGCCTTCCCGGAAGGCGCCCGTCCTGCTGCGTGACGCGAGCCCGCAGACCCTGGCGCGCGCGCAGGCCTGGCAGGAGGCGGCCGGCCGCCTGGCCCGCATCTCGGCCATCGAGGCGGCCCCCTCCGAGCCGCCCGCCGGCTGCGCCCAGATCGTGCTGGACGAGGCCACCCTGTTCCTGCCGCTGGCCGGGCTGATCGACCTGGACGCCGAGCGCGCCCGCCTGGCCCGCGAACGCGCCCGCGCTGCCGACGACCACGACAAGGTGCTGCGCAAGCTGGACAACGCCGACTTCGTCGCCCGCGCAAAACCGGAGGTGGTCGAGGAGAACCGCGAGCGCGCGCGCACCGCCGAGCGCGAGGTGGTACGGCTCGACGGCGCGCTGGCCCGCCTGCGCTGAGGCTTACAAGACGCACTTATTAGCCATCTTTGTTGCAGTAGCGTTTTCGTTTAGGGTTTGCTAGCCTGTTTGCGGTAGGTAAGAGGCCCGTTCCGGCAGACCCGGCGGCGGCGGTGCGAGGGGAGGGGGTCGTGCTGGACGATCTGATCGAGAGCTGGCTGGCGGCCCCGGCCCACAGGCTCCGCCTGCGCTTCCCACCGACGCTGGAGGCGCGGTTCGAGGCCGACACCGGTACTGAGCGCAGCCGCTCCATGATGGTGTTCGGCGCCATCGGCTTCCTGCTCGGCACCATGCTGTTTCCGGTGCTGCAGGACAACCTGCCGGACGTGTCGGGGCAGGCGCGGCATCTCTACCTCGAGTTCTCGATGCCGTTGGGCTTCGCCCTCTCGGCCGTCATGGGCCTGGCACCGCGGCCGGCGTTGCGCGAGGGCCTCACCTTGCTGGCCAACGCGGTCTGTGCCTGCGTCACCATGTACCTGTTTGCGATCAGCCACGCCGCCTACACACCGCTGTTCGTGGCCGGCGTGGCGGTGCTGCTGGTCTACAGCGCCATCGGCATCCAGCTGCGCTTCGGCTACGCGTTCGCCGCCATGGTCATCATCGTGGCCACTTACGGGGCGGCGCTGCGGGCACGCGCCGAGATCCCGGTCGCGGAGCAGCACAACCTGCTGATCGTCGTCTCCGCCACCGCCGCCTACTTGATGGTGGCCAACTGGCGGCTGGAGCGGGCGCAGCGGCGCGACTACCTGATGATGCTGCGCGAGCGCCTGCTGCGGCAGGACCTCTCGCTGCGCAACATCGAGCTGGACGAGCTGGCGCGGCGGGACCCGCTCACCGGCCTGGCCAACCGCCGCGCCTACGACGCGTGGCTCGCCGCCGCCTGGTCGCAGGAAGCCGGGCACGGCCGCCTCGGCCTGATCGTGATCGACGTGGACCGCTTTAAGGCGTTCAACGATTTTTACGGCCACGCTGCCGGTGACGGCTGCCTTAAGAAGATCGCCCTCTGCCTGCGCGAACAGCTTCGCGGCACCACGGACCTTGTCGCCCGGCTCGGCGGTGAGGAGTTCGCCATCCTGCTGCCGGGCGTCTCGGAGGCCAGCTGTGCTGACGTGGCCGAGCGCATGCGCCTGGCCGTGCATCGGCTGGAATTGCCGCATTCCGGTCTGGGCCCGCACGGGTTGGTCAGCGTGAGCGCTGGCGTGGCCAGCATGGCCGTCCTGCCTGCCGCCCAGCCTGGATCCCTGTTCGAGGCCGCCGACAGCGCGCTCTACGAGGCCAAGATCTCCGGCCGCAACCGCGTCTGCGTCGCTACCGCCCCGGCAAGCCAGCCGGACACCGCCCAGGCGCTGGCGGAGTAGGCGCGGGCCGCTGCCTGAACCTCCGGCCGGCTGGCGCGATTGTGCCTTCGGACAACAGGCGGGCTTGGATGAGCTTCGAAGTAAGGCCAAGGGCTCTGCCGCGGGGCGCCCGTATTGCGTCGAGACTGACCGTTGCGCAGGACGCAAGAACTTCTTTTTTGAAAAAAAGAAGCAAAAAACTTTTGTCCCTGCGCTGTGCCGACAACCTCGATTCTTCCTGCAGCACCCGGCTGTCTCAGATGCGGGAAACAAAAGTTTTTTGGTCCTTTTCTTCAAAAAAGGACCGCTTGCTTTGCATGGGTCAGCCCCGACGCAACCTTGAGCCCCAAGGCCTCAGTCAGACTTGGGACAGAACACCCCCTTGGCCAAGCGCATGACCGCCCCCCAACCGTCCACCCGCCACGCCGAACTCGGCCCCGAGTTCTATGACTTGGTCAGCCCCGCATCCTTCCCGCGCCATGTCCTTCGCTACCGCAACCAGGCCTGGGCGGCGCGCGTGGGCCTGGACGGGCTGGACGAGGCCGCGTGGCTGAACCTTTTCGGCCGCTTCGACCCGCTGCCCGGCAGCTTCCCGCAGCCGCTCGCCCTGCGCTACCACGGCCACCAGTTCCGCTCCTACAACCCCGAGTTGGGGGACGGTCGTGGCTTCCTCTTCGCCCAGCTGCATGACCTGCAGGACGGCCGGCTGCTGGATCTCGGCACCAAGGGGTCCGGCACCACGCCCTGGTCGCGCTCGGCCGATGGCCGTCTGACGCTGAAGGGCGGCGTGCGTGAGGTGCTGGCCACCGCCATGCTCGAAGCCCTCGGCGTCTACACCTCCAAGTCGTTCAGCCTGGTCGAGACCGGCGAAGACTTGGTGCGCGGCGACGAGCCTTCGCCGACGCGTAGCGCCGTGCTCGTCCGCCTCAGCCACACCCACATCAGGATCGGCACGTTCCAGCGCCTGGCCTACCTGCAGGACTTGGCCTCGCTACGCCGCCTCGTGGACCACGCCATCGCCGTGGCCATCCCGGAAGCCCGCCGGGACGACCCCGCCGAACAGACCGCCGCGTTCCTGGGTGCCGTCTGCGCCCGCACGGCGCGGCTGGGTGCGGAGTGGATGGTCGCCGGCTTCGTGCACGGCGTGCTTAACACGGACAACATCAACATCACCGGGGAAAGTTTCGACTACGGCCCGTGGCGCTTCGTGCCCACCTACGACCCTGGCTTCACGGCCGCCTATTTCGACCACGCCGGCCTGTACGCCTACGGTCGCCAGCCGGACACGCTTCTGTGGAACCTGGTGCGCCTGGCCGAGAGCCTGCTCGCCTTGACCCCACAAGCAGCGCTGGAGCAGGAACTGGCCACCTTCGTGCCGGCCTTCCGAACGGCGCTTGCCGCCGGCGTGCTGCGCCGCCTCGGCCTGGCTGCCCGCCTGCCGGAGCAGGACGCTGCCGTGTCGGAGGCGTTCTGGGCCTTCCTCGCCGAAAGCCAGGTGGGCTTCGAGCAGGCCTTCTTCGACTGGTTTGGCGGCCTGGCCAGTCAGCACCGCGCGCGTTCCGGCCCCGCCGCCGCGTCCTACGCCGGGCCGGCGTTCGAGGCCTTTTTGCAGGAGTTGCAGGGTTGCGAGGTGGCCGATTCCGCTCGCCCGGACCGCCCGTATTTCAAACGGCCAACGCCCTGCACCATGCTGATCGAGGAGGTGGAGCGCATCTGGGCGCCGATCGCCGCGGAGGACGACTGGTCGGTGTTCCACGCGAAGATGGCGGCCATCGCCGAGATGGCGGAGGCTTACCGGGGCGGCTTCTAACGCCAGCATGCGGCTTTGCCCGAACCCCGCCTTGCGCAGCACGCATTTGCGTGACGGGCCTCGAGGCCCAGACTCCCGTTCATTGGTGGTGTCGTACCAGGTCCGGGGAATATATCTTCGATGCCCGCTCGAAATTGCCTCGGCTAAACAGATGGGGGTGCGGAGCCTGGACGCCTGTGACGCGAATGCGTGCTGCGCACGACCGTGTTTGGGGCAGAGCCCCATGTTTGCCTTAAGCTCAAGCCGCAACAAATCCTTCAGCCACTGGCAGCTTGCGCCCGAACTCCCGCCGCAGCAGCAGCAACCTCAGCGTCGCCTGACCGATAGAGCCGCGTGTGAGGTCGGTCATGTGAAACTCCGCCACTTTGCGCGCATCAAAGGACAGAACCGCGACAGCACAGACAAAAGCTTTTTGCTTCTTTTTCTCGAAAGAAGGCCTTCCTTATTGCCTCCTAATACTCCAAAGGCGGCGCAAAATCCGGCAACGCCCGCAAGATGCCTGCAATCGTGTCGGCATGCGCCGGCACCTGGTTGGCCGCACCCCGCAACGTCTCCGCGGTCGCCAGCCGCGCCTCGTTGCTCGTGCTGATCGCGTCCACCCCGGCCCGCAGCACCGCAAAACCCGCATGCGCCTCGCCCAGCAGCGCCAGCACCTGGCCGACCTCCTCGCCTTGCTGAGACACGGCGTAGGCCAGCGCCTCGCCAAGCTCCTGCTGGCTGGCCAGCAGCGCGGACAAATCGGCCACGCGCCGTCCGGCCGCGGTGGTCTCGGTACGCAGCCCGGCCATGGCGTCCGCCATCACGCACAGCGCCGCGTCGGCAGCGCCCGCCATCTCCGCCAATTGCACCGCCAGCGCGGCCTGCCCTTGCGGACCCGCCGCCTCAGCCGCCATGCCGCACAGCGCCGCCTTACGCAGCGCGCGCCCTACGTGGTCGCAAACGTCGCCGAAAGCCCGCGCCCGCCCGTCCATTGCGGCCACCGCCTGCTGGGCGCCGAGCGCCGCGTCGGCCGAGCCGGCAGCGATCTCGCTCATCTGGCCTACCTGGGCGGTCACCAGCCGGACTGAGGCCGCAAGCTCGACCGCCTGGTCCGCCAGCGCGCCCATCGAACCCTCCGCCTGGCCAGCACCAATGCGGGCATCTGCGGTATCGGCCGCGAGCCGTGCCGAGGCGGCCATCAGCCCCGAAGCGGCGTCCGCCATCAGCGCACCGTCCCGCCGCAGGTTCAGCGCCAGGTTCCGCACGCCGTCCCGGCCGGCCTGCAGGGCTGCGTTGGCGGCCTCCGTCTGGCTGCGGCTGCGCGCCTGGGCGTGCTGCAGGCGGCGCAGCCGGCCCACCACGCCGCCGATCAGGCTGGCCAGGCTGCCGGCCCCGTTTTCCCAGCCGGCCCCCGGCACGCCAACGCCGTCGGCGTTACTGTGAACCAGGGCCAGCATGCGGTCGGACAGCCGGCGCCCGGAGGCGCGCTGCGCCTGGCCGAGATAGCCGGCCAGCCACAGGCCCAGCAGGCTCGGCACCAGCAGCGCAGCCGACGACAGCTTCAGCACCCATGGCCAGTCCCCTGCCTGGCCCAAGCTCGAAGCGGCCAGCCCCGCGCACACGGCGGCCAGCATCGCGAGTGCCGCGAACGCGCGTTCCACCACGCCTGCGCTGTCCTGCTGCCAGCCTTCATCCTGGGCCGAGCCGACAAACGCAGCTTGTACGGGCGGGAACATGGGGCCTCCTCCATCTCGATCACTAGAACGTTACGCCCCCGATGTTAACAGTCCGTGACTCTCCCGAGCTGCGCATTGGTTCCGGCCGTTGGGTTGCCCTGCCTTGGCCAAACCCTCACACTGCGCGTATGTGGAAGCCCTTGATCCTGACCGCCCTTCTGGCGCCCGTCCCCGCCTGCGCCGGCGGGCTGGGCACGCCCCACGGCAGCTACGCCGTGGAGTATACCGGCTACTCGCACGGCTTTGTCGTGCTCAAGCTGGCCGGAACCGTCAGCCTCTCTCCCACCGGCTACACCGCGCACGTCACCTTCCACACCGCCGGCATGGCCGGTTGGGTGGTGCATCTCGACAACGACAGCAAGGTGACCGGCACCTTCCAGGCCGGCCAGGCCTCGCCCACTTTGTTCGAGGGCGCCGGCCACCTGCGCGGCACGCAACGCCTCACCCGCATCGCCTACCAGGCCGGCAACCCCGTCATCGAGGCGCTGACCCCGCCGGTAGAGCGCGAACGCACCCCCGTGCCCCCCGCCCAGACCACCCACACGATCGACACGCTGAGCGCCGTGGCCGCGCTGATCCGCCAGGTCGGCACGGACGGGCGATGCGAGGGCAGCGTCACCACCTTCGACGGACGGCGGCTGGCCATCCAGTCCGTGCACACTACGGGCAACGACGTGCTGCCCCAGACCGGCCGCTCCGTCTTCCACGGCCAGGCGCTGCGCTGCGACTTCGACGGCCGTCAGCTCGGCGGCTTTGTGACAGACGAGAACGAGGACGACCTGCGCAAGCCGCGCCACGGCACCGCTTGGTTGGCGGCCATGCTGCCTGGCGCGCCGCCGGTGCCGGTGCGGGTGGGTTTCGAGAACAAGCTGCTGGGGCAGGTGACGCTTTACCTGACTTCGGCGAGCGTTCAGTAGGCAGGCAGGAAGGAAGGCCTTCTTTTCTGAAGAAAAGAAGCAAAAGACTTTTGACTCCGCTGTTGCCGTCATTTGCGGCAGGCTTCTCGTAGGAGACTCTCATGCTTGATCCCGCTTCGCCGCTGAAGCTTGCCGATCCTGAGCTGTTGCGGCAGGCCAACCTGATCGGCGGCGCCTGGGTTCAGGCCGACAGCGGCCGCACGATCGCCGTGCGCAACCCCGCCACCGGCGTGCTGGTGGGCGAGGTGCCCAGCATGGGCGAGGCCGAGACGCGCCGCGCCATCGCGGCGGCCTATGGGGCGCAGAAGGCCTGGCGCAAGCTGACCGCCAAGGAACGCCAGAAGCCGCTGCGCCGCCTGTTCGACCTGATGATGGAGAACCAGGAAGACCTGGCCGTCATCATGACCGCCGAGCAGGGCAAGCCGCTGGCCGAGAGCCGCAGCGAGATCGCCTACGCCGCCAGCTTCATCGAATTCTTCGCCGAGGAGGCCAAGCGCGTCTACGGCGACACCATCCCGCAGCATTTGCCGGGCCGCCGCATCATCGTGCAGAAGGAGCCGATCGGCGTGTTCGCGGCCATCACGCCGTGGAACTTCCCCGCTGCCATGATCACCCGCAAGGCCGGCCCGGGCTGGGCGGCCGGCTGCGCCGGCGTTATCCGCCCGGCCACCCAGACCCCGTTCTCCGCCCTGGCTTTGGGTGTGCTGGCCGAGCGGGCAGGGCTGCCCCCGGGCATCTGCAACATCCTTACCGGGCCGGCCACCGCCATTGGGGCGGAGATGACGTCCAACCCGCTGGTGCGCAAGCTCACCTTCACCGGCAGCACCGCGGTCGGCGCCAAGCTGCTCGCGCAGTGCGCGCCCACCATCAAGAAGACCAGCATGGAGCTGGGCGGCAACGCCCCCTTCATCGTGTTCGACGACGCGGACCTCGACGAAGCGGTCAAGGGCGCCATCGCCAGCAAGTACCGCAACACCGGGCAGACCTGCGTCTGCGCCAACCGCCTGCTGGTGCAGGACGGCATCTACGACGCCTTCGTGGCCAAGCTGACCACCGCGGTGCAGGCGCTGCGCGTGGGTAACGGCATGGAAGACGGCATCACCCAGGGCCCGCTGATCAACGCCGACGCCCTGCGGAAGGTGGAGGACCACGTGGCCGACGCGGTGCAGCGCGGCGCCCGCATCGTCACCGGCGGCCGGCGCCACGCGCTCGGCGGCAACTTCTACGAACCCACCATCCTGGCCGACGTGCCCCGCACCGCCGACATCTTCCGCGACGAGACCTTCGGCCCCGTGGCGCCGCTGTTCCGCTTCGGCACCGAAGACGAAGCCGTGGAGATGGCCAACGACACCGAGTTCGGCCTGGCCGCCTACTTTTACACCCGCGACGTCGGCCGCGTGTTCCGCGTCGCCGAAGGTATCGAAGCGGGGATTATCGGCATCAACGAAGGCATCATCTCCACCGAGGTGGCGCCGTTCGGCGGCGTGAAATCTTCCGGGCTGGGGCGCGAAGGTTCGAAATACGGGATCGAGGATTACCTGGAGATCAAGTATCTGGCGCTGGGGGGAATATAGAAGAAAGCAGAGCGGTTCGATTCAGAAAGATTGCCGCGCAATAAAGACTAGCCCAAGACGATTTGGCCGATCTCGCCACACGACCGAAATACATCAGCTCGCCGACGTCTTCCGATACCGAGACAGTAGCGACGCGGGCCGTCCCCGACCTTGGTCGATAACGTCAGCACTGCAGAAGCTGCTCTTCGGATAATTCTTAGTCGACAACGTTTTCTGCCGTCGGAAGGGACCGGCCAAGGCCGTAATTCGCTGCAAAGTCCCTCATCCGATGTCGCCTGTCCTGCGGCCTCGACGCGCCTGAAAATGTCAGCCTCGTGATCCCGCCGCAGCCACGATCCGTTTCGCCGCTAGCCAATCCCCCACTGCCGCGTTCACCCGAGCCGGTGCTTCCTGCTGCACCCAATGCGACACCCCGGGCAGGCGGCGCAGGGTGAAGTCGGCCACGTGCGGCGCGTAGCCCTCCGTCAGCTCCAGCCCCAACGCCGTATCCTGCTCGCCCCACACCATCAGCGTGGGCACCTCCACGCGGGGCGCGGGCGCAGGCGTGCGCGTAGCCAGCCTGCGCAGGTTGGCGCGATAGTAGTTGAGCATGGCCGTGAGCGCGCCAGGCGCGCTGGCCGCCGAGCGGTAATGCGCCAGCACCTCCGGCGGGAAAGCCGCCTTGTCCACCGCCATGTCGGCGAACGCCTGGCCCACTGCACGGGCGCCCCGTGCGCCCAGCAGCAGTTCCGGCAGCACGGGCAGCTGGAAGAAGCCCACGTACCACGACCGTGCCATTTGGCGCGGCGAGCTGCGGATTACCCGCCGGAAGACGTCCGGGTGCGGCACGTTCATCACGATCAGCCCGTCGATGGGGCGCGTGCGCTCGATGGCGAACTGCCAGGCGATCAGCGCGCCCCAGTCATGGGCCACCAGCAACCGGCGGCGGGCGCCGAGCGCGTCGAACAGGGCGGCGGTGTCGGCTACCAGCTGCTCCATGCGGTAGGCGGCTTGGCCCGTCGGCCGCGTAGTGCCGCCATAGCCCCGCAGGTCGGGCGCCACGGCGTGCCAGCCCAGCCCAGCCAGGAACGGCAACTGGTGGCGCCAGGAATAGCGGTTCTCCGGGAAGCCGTGCAGGCACAGCGCCACGTCCGGGCCGTCGCCGGCTTCGTCGATGGCGAAATTCAGCGTGGCGGTGGGCAGCACGCGGCTGGCGATGTCGCTCACGCAGGGCGCCATGCGGTCAGCCCCAGGCACAGCGCGCCCACGATCATGCTTGCCCACACTGCCCCGGGCAGCGCCAGGCGGAGATGCAGGGCCACCCGCACCGACGGCGACGCGCCGGCTGCCGCTGCGGTGCGCCACAGCCCTGCCGGCAGCGCCGACCATGCGCTGCGCAGTGCCAGCACCGCCACCGGCAGCACAAGGATGGTGTCGCGCGCCACCTCGCCCGTGGCGCCACGCGGCACAGGCAGCAACGGCCAGGCGGCGACGCACGCGGCGGCTGCCAGCCAAGGCACCAGCCAGGCACCCCGCGTGCCGGTGGCCGCCGGTGCCGCGGCCGGAATTAGCGCGGCCAGGGTGGCGCAGGCTGCCACCGGCAACGCGTGCCCAGCCCAGCCCACCGCACCGGCCACGCGCCATGCGGGCGAGCTGACCCCGATGGCCGCAAGCAGCGCGCCGCACAGCAGCACCGCCGGCAGGCAGGCCCACATCCGCAGCATGCCGAACCGTGGGCCCGCCACGCTACTTGCCGGCCCAGGCGGCGAAGCGGGCCTCCAGCTTGCCGGCGTTGTCCGCCCAGAACCCCTCGTCCACCATCAGCGCGCCCTGCTGGTTGGCCGGAGTTGCGGGGTTCTGCGCGCGCAGCTCGGCCGGCAGCAGGGCCAGGCCGGCCTTGGTGACCGGCCCTAGCCCAGTGGCGCGGGCGAACTGGGCCACCCGCGCCGGGTCAGTCGCCACCATCAACGCCGCAGCAGCACTCCGGTCGTGCGGCGCGCCCGCTGGCCGCGCCCAGCTTGCCACCTCCTCCAGGCTGCCGTCCCACTGGGTGCCCGGATGTGGCTTGCCTGGCGTGGACAGCCCTGCTGCAGGTGCCGACGTGAACAGCACCTTCGCTCCGGCCAGGAGCTGCGCCGGCTGACCGGGCTGGTCCCACCACAAAACATACGGCTTCAGCTGGTCCAGCTTACGGAAGGCCCGGTCCGCGCCGTCGTTGGAGCGCAGTGTGCGGTAGACGTCGTTGGGTGCCACGCCGTCCGCCATCAGCGCGAACTCCAGGTTGCCACGCGCGCCGCGCCGCAGGCCACGCCGCCCCGGGTGCTTGGCCACGTCCCAGAAATCCGACCAGCCGGGGGTGCCGGCCAGCTTGTCCCTGTCCCACGCCAGCACGGTGGCCTGCAGGTAGGCGCCGACACCGCAATCGCTGGCCGCCGCGGGCACGAACCGGTCACGTCCAAGTGCTGCCCAATCCACCTTGTCCAGCAGCCCGGCCTTGCACGAATCGGCCAGCGTAGCGCCGTCCAGCAGCACCAGGTCTGCCGCGTGGACGGCGGCCAGCTTGTGCCAGGCATCCGCCGACCCGTCCCATGCGGCGTCACCCAGGGTGGTCTGCGTGGCGTCCGCGTAAGGCTTGAGCAGCAGGATTCGTGCTGCCTCCTTGGCCGGGCCGGGCGGGATGGCGGCGGTGAGCGCTTGCGGCAGGTCATCAGCGGGGGCGGCTGCGGCGAGGGCCAGGAGCAGCAGGGTTGGTGCGCGCATCTGGGATTTGGCCCTACGAGGAAGGAAGGAAGGCCTTCTTTTTTGAAAAAAAGAAGCGAAAAACTTTTGAAATTCATATCCGACTGCACGTCTTGCGCGTGCGTCTGCAATAGGCGGCTGCGCCTGTGCTCTTCGTTCTTCGAACAGGTTTTGCCCGCCTTCAATGCAAACGTGGCGCCCGTAAGAAGCTGCTGCGCGACGCGGAATGCACCGTCACGTGCAGCAGCTCGTCGTCCCGCCCCACGCTCATCCGCACCCGCGCGCCTGCGGTGCCCGCGCTCCACACGCGGCGCCACAGCCCGCCCAGCTCGGTCACCTCGTCGCCGTCCACCGCCACCACGCGGTCGCCGGCGCGCAGACCCGCCTTGTCGGCCGGCCCGCCATCGGTCACGCCGCCCACCACCACGGTGTCCTCGCTCTCCATGGCGTACAGTCCCAGCCAGGGCCGCGGCGGGCGGCGCACGTGGCCGTGCTGCACAAGCTCGTCGATGATCGGGGTCAGCAGCGCGGTCGGCACCACCATGTTCATGTCCACCCGCCGTCCGCGCTCGTCGGTCTGCTGCAGGATCAGCGAGCCCACGCCGAGCAGCTTGCCGTCCGGCCCGATCAGCCCGGCGCCACCCCAGAACGGGTGGGCGGGTGCGGTGAACATCGCGTCGTCGATCAGGTATTCCCAGTAGCCGGCGAATTCCTGGCGGCCGACCACCTGCGTCTCGATGGTGCGGTGGCGGCCGCCCGAGGCGGCCAGCAAAGCCGGGGCGCCCACCTCGATGGCGTTGCTGTCGCCGATCTGCATCTCCGGCACGCCGAGCTTGCCCAGCGGCTGCACCAGGCCGAAGCCGGTCTCGAAATCCACTGCCAGCGCGTGGCCCGGCACCGCCCAGCCGTCGTTGGTGGTCAGCCAGATGCTCTCGGCCTCCATAACCAGGTAACCCATCGTCAGCACCAGGCCGCCGCGGATGCAGATGCCGTTGCCGGCGCGCTCGGTGCCCAGCGTGCCGGCGGTGAACGCGTCGCCGGGGATGTCCGCGCGCAGGCCCACCACGCTGCGCAGCCCGGCCTCCAGGTCGAAGGCGTAGTCTGCGGCGCGCGGCTGCAGGTTGGCGGGGATGTCACGTTCGGTCTTGGCCATGGACGGGAAAATGCGTCCTGCGACGGCCCCCGGCAAGCCTGCGCGTGAGCTTTCGTGTGGTCCGCGCGCGGTGGCTTGCCAGGCACCGCGCCGCCGGCGGAAGATCGTTCCGCGGCCGGAAAAGCCGCATTAACCTGGGGTTTCGGCGTGAGCGCTGCCACCAACGACTGTCCCGCCGTGCCGCCGCAGGGCTACATCCCGGCGCTGGACGGCCTGCGCGCGGTGGCCATCCTGATGGTGGTGACCGCCCATGCCGGGCTGGAGCGGGTGGTGCCGGGCGCCTTTGGGGTAACGCTGTTCTTCTTCATCAGCGGCTACCTGATTACCCGCCAGTTGCTGGCGGGCCTGGCCGCGCGCGGCCGCATCGGGCTGGCCGGCTTCTACCTGCGCCGCGTGCTGCGGCTGGCGCCGGCGGGCCTGGCCTACGTGGCACTCGCCGGGCTGGCCTACCTCGCGGCCGGAGGGTTCATCGGCGCGTCCGGCTGGCTGTCTGCGGTGTTCTACGGCGCCAATGTCTACGATCTCTGGGCGGGCTACCGCTCCACGCTGCCCGGCGTGCGCCACCCGTTCAACATCCTGTGGTCGCTGGCCATCGAGGAGCATTTCTACTTCGTCTGGCCGCTGCTGCTGACGATGGTGTGGCGATGGCGGTTCCTGGCGGCCGGCTTGGTGGTTCTGTGCCTGGCGGTGCTGGCCTGGCGGGCTTGGCTGTTCGATCATTGTACCTGGGACTTCTCCGCCATCTGTGGCCGCCTTCAGGCCAACCCCGCCTGGCGTTACAACCGGCTGTACCAGGGCACTGACACGCGCATCGACAGCATCGCCTGGGGCGCGCTGTTGGCCGTGCTGGAACAGCGCCGGCCCGGCTGGGCGCGGGTGGCGACCTACGCCTGGACAGCCGGCGTGGTGCTGCTGGCGGCGAGCTTCGCCCTGCACGGCGAGTTCGCGCGCCAGGTTGTGCGCACGAGCGTGCAGGGCACCGCACTGCTGCTGGCGTTTCCCGCGCTGCTGTACCGGCCGAGCTTGGTGCAAAGCTGGCTGTCGCTGCCGCCGGCGCTGCTGGTGGGGCGGCTCAGCTACTCGCTTTATCTGTGGCACTGGGGGGCGTTCGCCGTGGCGGACTGCGTGGCGGGGGCCGACCGGGTGCTGTGGTTGGGGGTGGGGCTGCCGTTGGCATTCGTGTGTGCTGGTCTGTCTTACTGGTGCGTCGAACAGCCTATGATGGGACTACGCCGTCGGGCCGGCAGCGAAACGACTCAATGCGGAGAAG
Source organism: uncultured Acetobacteraceae bacterium (assembly GCA_964242595.1). Classification (GTDB taxonomy): domain Bacteria; phylum Pseudomonadota; class Alphaproteobacteria; order Acetobacterales; family Acetobacteraceae; genus BOG-908. Next base: position 25,374 of record CAXTBC010000005.1, read on the forward strand.
TACCGGCCCACTCAGCCGCAAGCGTGTCCTGACGTAGGCGAAGCCGGCGGAAATCTAACGCTAGAAAGAGGTCTTCGAGGCTCGGTTCAGCCACTTGCTCGATCGGCAAGGTAGCGCGAGCTTCCTCGACAAACCGCGCCCGCAACGCAGGGCTTTCATTCTGGTAAGCCTCTCTCCACCAACTCAAGATCAGCGGCTTGGCCTGCGCAAGCGTCGTGCCCGTCACGATCTTTTCCCGTTTTTGACTGCGGTTGATGTTTGAGGTGGATGGAAGCAGATTCCAAAGATCACCGCATTGCCACGCTGACCAGGGTAGACAGTGATCTATGTCCAGCATGTCCGCTGACAACGACCTACCAGACCAGACGCAAGTGACGGACTGCCCTTTAGCCAGACGCCTTTGCGCGAGATCGCGTACGAAGCCCGTATCGCGTTCCGGCTCCAACCAGCGCAGCGCGAGCAAGACCTCGTCCGCTGTTACGGACTTTCCTACCTTTTCGCCGTAATTCCTGGTCAAGCGAACCCATTCCGCAACAAGCATCGGCTCGATCCAGGCCGACATGCGTCGGAGAGCCTGCCATATCGAAAGCGGGACCCGGACTGTCCCGTACGTCCATAAGTAGTCCTGCTCCATGCACACGGCTGAACTGGTTGCGGGCATCCTGCCGTAGATTGTCTCGAACACAGGACGGTCGTCTGCAAACGTCAAGTGCCTGGCAGGCATGTCGGCGATCAAGCGGGCTGAGTCGGCAAGTGCCTTGCGCAATCCGGCTCCGAGCAGCCCGGTGAAGATGGCTCCTGGCCGTAAATCGGATGCAGCTACTTCGTTCAAGGACAAGAACGCATCGGTTACAAAACCCATTCTGGAGCCGGGCCGTTGCGGAAGTCCACGTTGGATTAGTGGCTTGAACATCCTGATCCAGTAGAGCGCCACTAATCCAAGCGGAAGGTCCACGCCGCCCTGTGCCTCACGAGCCACATTCGCCGAAGCGTCCGCGATCCGGGCCAGGCAACGTATGAGCGCCAGCTTGTAGGTTGCTGACTTTTCCTGCCTTAGAATGACGCCACGCAGGAGCGGAAGCGCACCCGCGCCGTCATCCGGCAAATCCAATATCACGGTCTGCCACAGCACGTCCGGTCTTTCCTGCAGGTCTTCGGCATGACTGGTCGCCACGCGGAGCGCCAGACCAGTGTCCAAGCCGAGCCGCTCAATCTCGTGCAAACTGACGGGCCACATTGGCCTGTCAGCAGGTGCTGGCCCGTGACGTAGGGTGACAACCATACGACCTCCGGGCCTGAGTAACGTTGCCAGCTTGCGCATCGCGCGCGGCCGATCTTGCGGCGGAACGTGCATCCATACGCCGCTCAGCCAGATGAGATCGAACTCCAAGCCGAGCTTGTGGACTGCCGGGAGGCTAGGAAGGTCATCGTCGATCCAGCGGATACGAGGCGAGGTGTGGCGTGCTGCGGCGTCGACGCGCATGGAAGCAGCCGGCTCTACGGCCACCACGTCCCAGTCGCGCTGAGCGAACCAGTTCGCATCGCGACCGCTTCCGGAACCAACATCCAGTAGAAGGCCAGCTTGCCCGGGAAGGAAGGGCAAGGCCACAGAGTGGACGTCTTCGAAGCCCATAGCTTCGTAGGCTGCTGCGAACTCGCGGAAGCCACGCTGATAGGGTTCAACAGTCTCCCAACTCAACGCATCGTCCTAGCCGACCTTCAGAACTGTTATCTAGCTTGGCAGGTCCGCAACGACCTTGCGAGATGTAAAGTAAGCTCAGCTCGAGTCTGGTTATGCTACGTTCTCCACCGGCTCAGGAGCAGACTTCATCACCACCAGACTAATACTAACGGCCGTAAACTTTGACCTATAGACAAGCATGGGGCTCTGCCCCAAACCCCGCTGGGGCCTCGAGGCCCCAGACCCCCATCTGTTTAGAGTCTAACGAACAGGTTCTAAGGACTTGTCCTTAGCGGGGTCCAGGGGCAGAGCCTTTGGCCTTCCTTCACAGGTCAACATTAAAGGCCGTTGGTATAAGCTGTCTGTAGACAGCTCGTTAAGGCGCCTTCGCCTCGTCCAACGCCAAATTGACCTCCAGCACGTTCACCCGCGCAGCGCCCACGAACCCGAGCGCCGGCGCCGCAACGTGCCGCGCCAGCACGGCGCGCACCGCGTCCTCGCTCATCGCGCGCGCCTTGGCCACGCGGGCCACCTGCAAGGCCGCGTTCTCCGGCGAGATGTCCGGGTCCAGGCCGGAGGCGGACGTGGTCACCATGTCGCCCGGCACGTTCGCCGTGCCCGCCTTCGCCACGTCGCCCGACACCCTGTCCAGCAGCGTCTTGGACGCCGGCGCCAAGTTGGAGGCGCCGGACTCGCTCGCGTCGTACGGCGTTGCCACCTGCTTTGAGGAGTCCTTCGGGTCTGCCCCCATCAGAGCGGACGGCCGGCCATGGAAGTATTTGTCGGAGGTGAAGTTCTGCCCGATCAGCGCGGAGCCCACCGGCTTGCCGCCGCGCAGGATCAGGCTGCCGCCGGCCTGGATGGGAAACGCCAGGCTGCCCAGCCCCACGAAGCCCAGCGGGAACAGCAAGCCCGTCACCAGGGTAAACAATGCGATCATCACGATCGCCGGACGCAGTTGCGCAATCATCTCGGCGGCTCCTCAGGCAAACACGTGCAGGGCGGTGAGCAGCATGTCGATCGCCTTGATGCCGACGAACGGCGCCACGATGCCGCCCAGCCCGTAGATCAGCAAGTTGCGCTGCAGCAGTGCGGCCGCCCCCACCGCGCGGAACTTCACTCCGCGCAGGGCCAGCGGCACCAGCACCACGATGATCAGCGCGTTGAAGATGACGGCCGACATGATGGCGCTCTGCGGCGTGGAGAGGCGCATGATGTTCAGCGCGCCGAGTTGCGGATACGTCACCACGAAGATCGCCGGCAGGATGGCGAAGTATTTCGAGATGTCGTTGGCGATGCTGAACGTGGTGAGCGAGCCGCGGGTGATCAGCAGCTGCTTGCCGATCTCGACGATCTCGATCAGCTTGGTGGGGTCGCTGTCGAGGTCGACCATGTTGGCGGCCTCGCGTGCCGCCTGGGTGCCGGTCTGCATCGCCACGCCGACATCGGCCTGCGCCAGCGCCGGCGCGTCGTTGGTGCCGTCGCCGCACATCGCCACCAGCCTTCCCTCGGCCTGCGTCTTGCGGATGTAGTCCAGCTTGTCCTGCGGCGTGGCCTCGGCGAGGAAGTCGTCCACGCCGGCCTCGGTGGCGATGGCCGCCGCGGTCACGCGGTTGTCGCCGGTCACCATGATGGTGCGTATGCCCATGCGGCGCAATTCGGCGAAGCGGTCGCGTATGCCCGGCTTGACGATGTCCTTCAGCTCGACCACGCCGAGCAGCCGGCCATCCTGCAGCACCGCCAGCGGCGTGCTGCCGGCGCGGCTCACGCGCTCCACGCTTTGGGTGAACGCGGCGGGCGCGGGGCAGGTGCCAAGCTTGAGGATGCTGTCCACCGCGCCCTTGCGCCAGCTCCGTCCCCCGGCGTCCACGCCGGACACGCGGGTGTTGGCGGTGAACGGGATCACGTTGGCGTCGGCCGGCGCCTCCAGGTTGATGCCGTGCCTGTCGCGGGTGAAGGTGATGATGGAGCGGCCTTCCGGCGTGTCGTCGCCCAGGCTGGCATAGGAAGCGGCCTCGGCCAGGTCCCGCTCGCTCACGCCCGGCGCCGGGTACAGCCCGGCGGCCATGCGGTTGCCGAAGGTGATGGTGCCCGTCTTGTCCAGCAGCAGCGCGTCCACGTCGCCGGCCGCCTCCACCGCGCGCCCGCTGGTGGCCACCACGTTGAACCGGATCAGCCTGTCCATGCCGGCGATGCCGATGGCCGAGAGCAGTCCGCCGATGGTGGTCGGGATCAGCGTCACCAGCAGGGCGGCCAGCACCGGGATCGCCAGCTTGGTGCTGGAGTAGCCGGCAAACCCCACGAGCGTGACCACGGCGATCAGGAAGATCACCGTGAGGCCCGCGAGCAGGATGTCCAGCGCGATCTCGTTGGGAGTCTTGCGGCGCTCGGCGCCCTCCACGAGCTTGATCATCCGGTCGATGAAGGTCTGCCCCGGATCGGCGGTGATGCGGATCACCAGCCAGTCGGAGACCACCTGGGTGCCGCCGGTCACCGCCGATCGGTCGCCGCCGGCCTCTCGGATGACGGGCGCGGACTCGCCGGTGATGGCGGATTCGTTGACGCTGGCGATGCCCTGCACGATCTCGCCGTCGGACGGGATCAGGTCGCCGGTCTCGCACAGCACCAGGTCGCCCGACTGCAGCGCGGTGGCCGGGGTGGGCGCTACCAGCGTGCGATCCCTGGGGTTGGCCATCAGCTTGGCCATCGTGTCGGTCCTCGCCCGCCGCAGGCTCTCGGCGCGCGCGCGTCCACGGCCCTCGGCGACCGCCTCGGCGAAGGTGGCGAACAGCACCGTCAGCCACAGCCACACCGCGACCGCGATGGCGAACGCGGCCGGCGTGCCGCGTATCAGCGCCTCGAGGCCGATGAAGGTGGTGAGCGCGGCGACCACTTCGGTGACGAAGATCACCGGGTTGCGCATCAGGCTCACCGGGTTGAGCTTGGCGAAGCTGTCGCCCACCGCGCGCAGGAGGATGGTGCGGTCGAACAGGGCTATCGTGTCGGCGGGCATGTTTTGAAATCCCAAGGAAGGAAGAGTTCTTTTTTGAAAAAAAGAACCAAAAAACTTTTGCGTAACGGTGGATGTTTCAGGCGGCACGCGCGCGCAAAGGGACAAAAGTTTTTTGCTTCTTTTTTCAAAAAAGAAGCGCTTGCTTTCTTAGTAAGTGTGCCCCGCCCGCAGCGCGAAGTGATCCGCCATCGGCCCCAAAGCGTCGGCCGGCATGAACTGCAAGCCGCCCAGGATGATGATCACCCCGATGAGCAGCCCCACGAACAGTGGGCCCGTGGTGGGAAACGTGCCCGTGCTGGGCGGCAGCTTCGGCTTGGCGGCCAGCGAGCCGGCGATCGCCAGTACCGGCACCATGAACGCGAAACGGCCGAAGATCATGGCGAAGGCCAGCCCGTAGTCGAGCAGCCGCGTGTCGGCCGTCAGCCCTGCCATCGCACTGCCGTTGTTCTCGGTGGCCGACGACCAGGCGTACAGCATTTCCGAAAGGCCGTGCGGGCCGGACGCGCTGAGCGAGGACACGCCGTTCGGCAGCACCAGCGCCAGGCCGGCGCCGCCGAGGATGAACAGCGTCAGGATCAGCACGGCCAGCATCGCCAGCTTGATCTCCTTGGCCTGCACCTTCTTGCCCAGGTACTCCGGCGTGCGGCCGACCATCAGCCCGGCCACGAACACGCTGAGCAGGGCGAACACCACGATGGTGTAGAGGCCCGAGCCGACGCCGCCGGGCGTCACCTCGCCCAGCTGCATCAGGAACAGCGGCACCAGGCCGCCCAGCGGCGTGTAGCTGTCGGTGAAGCTGTCCACCGCACCGGTGGAGGTGCCGGTGGCGGACGTGTTGAACGCGCTGGACAGGGCCACGCCGAAGCGGACGTCCTTGCCTTCCATGTTGCCCATCGCGGAACTCACGCCGGCATGGGTCAGCAGCGGGTTGCCGCCGGCTTCGGCCGCGTAGGTGCCGGCGATGGCCAGCGTCAGCAGGATGGCCATGGCGTAGAATAGCGAGCGGCCCTGCTTCTTCTCGCCCACCATGTGGCCGAGCATGATGGCCAGCGCGAACGGGATCACCAGCAGCAGCCAGTTCTCCAGCACGTTGGTCAGCGCGGACGGGTTCTCGAACGGATGGGCCGAGTTGGCGTTGAAGAAGCCGCCGCCGTTGGTGCCGAACTCCTTGATGGCTTCCTGGAACGCCACGGGCCCGAACGCGATGGTTTGCGATCCTCCCTCCAGCGGCGTGGCGGTGGCGTAGGCGCTCAGCGTTTCCGGCACGCCGGCGGCAAGCAGGATCACGCCGACCACGACGCACACGGGCAACAGCAGATATAGCGTGATCCGCGTGAGGTCGACGTAGAAGTTGCCGAGCGACGTCACCGCGCTGCCGGCGAACGCGCGCACCACGGCGACGGCGGCGGCGATGCCGGTGGCGGCACTGAGGAAGTTGTGCACCGTCAGCCCGAACATCTGCGCACCGTAGCTGATCTGGCTTTCCGGCGTGTAGGCCTGCCAATTCGTGTTGGTAACGAAACTAGCCGCCGTGTTGAACGCCAGTCGCGGCGACATGGCGGCCACGTGCTGCGGGTTGAAGGGCAGCACGTCCTGCAGGCGCAGGATGGCGTAGAGCACCAGGAAGTGCAGCGCGTTCAGCACGATCAAGGCGAACACGTAGTGCAGCCAGCCCATGCCGCGCCGCGGGTCCACGCCCGCCAGCGCGTAGAAGCCGCGCTCCACCGGGCCCAGCACCGGCGTGAGCCAGGTGCGGCCGCCGGAAAACAGCACCGCCATGTAACGTCCCAGCGGAAACGCGGCGGCGAACACCAGCGCCAGCACGAGCGCGATCTGCGCCCAGCCGATCAACGTCATTGCGGCGATCCTTAGAAATCTTCGGGGCGGACCAGCGCCCACACGAGGTAGACGAGCAGCAGGGCCGAGACGGCGCCGCCGAGCACCAAGTCGAGCATCAGATGTGCTCGCACAGCACGGCGTAGGCGCCCATCAGCAGGATGGCCCCCGTGCCCAGGACGATCACCAGGATATCAGCCATGGAAGGCGCCCCCTTCGCGCCGGTCAGGCTGAGTAGGGCGAAGTCGCGTAAAGATGCGATGTGGAAATCAGGCGCTGCGCATAACGGGCGCATAAAAACGCCGCGCTGGCGATGGAGCGGGTGAAGGGAATCGAACCCTCCTAGCTAGCTTGGAAGGCTAGAGCATTACCACTATGCTACACCCGCGCGAGCCAGATGATATCGTCCCCGCTGGATTGCGGCAAGCCATCGGCTGCGAAGAAGGCAACGTAGCCTGGCGGATGCCAAAGCAGGCCGTTCCTGCCGTGTCTTAGAGCCTGTCTCGAAACGTGGCTGGACCGGTCAGCTGGGGCGCGTTTCCAAGCACCGGAGTGGAGTGATATTCTATGGCCATGAGCACCGGAGCGTCGTGCGATTAGCACGCTTTCGCATGACAAACGCGCTCCAGATGGCCGTGCTAGGCGCGTTCGAGACAGGCTCTTACGCGCCGCAAACTCCGTCACGGCCGACGACTGCAGACCGGGCGTTGCCAGGTTACTCCACGATCGTCCCCGAAAACGACTGGGTCGGGTTGAGGGTGAATCTGAACGCCGCGGTCTTGAAGTTGCCAGGATAGATCTTCGCGGGGATTTTAAGGCTCCTCACCACGCCCGAAACCGTCGTTTCCAGGTTGGCTACGAATCCGCGGTCCCCTGTCGCGTAGGACGCGATGCTGATGCCGGAGTTGCCGTTGTCGTTTTTGGCGATCGTCACGCTGTCGAAAAGCCCGTCCACCTTGATGTGGTCGACGTAGATCTGCCGGATGGGGGTCGGAAGGTCGTACCCGACACCACCGGAGTAGGTGATCGTGTGGGAGCCGGAGGTGTAGGTGTCCGCGGGATAGGAGGAATCCAGAACGATCGTCATCGGCACGATATGTCCCGGCCCCGGCATGCCATCGCCCTGGGAGACGTCCACCCTGCAGTAGAAGAAGTAAGTTACCGGCGTCACCTTCGCGGCAGCGCCCGAGATCGCGACCAACACGATGGCGATGGCGGCAAACGTCCGTTGCAGCAGGACCATCCGCTTACGCCTTGTTACGTTGTATCGTTAAACTACCTGGGCCGATTTCCAGGGAGAACGCACGTTTCAGCGAGCCGGACGCTCCCGGTGCAGCCAGCGTCAACCACGGCGCCCGAGACTGGCTTGCGGGCCTGCCCTCGGCGTTCGCCGCCGGCCTGCACGCGGCAGCGCCTGCCGGTGAGGGAGCGCCCATCCGGCCGGCAGTCAGGCTTGACATGACCCCCCCAACCCCGCTCAAACGCCGCTCGCGTGCGTGGCCCGGGTTCGCCCGGCCGCCACAGGGGTGTAGCTCAATTGGCTAGAGCGCCGGTCTCCAAAACCGGAGGCTGGGGGTTCGAGACCCTCCACCCCTGCCACGCGTACAAGTCACATCGCGTACTGTCTTGCCTCCGCCCGCCGCTTCTCTGTCCCGTCTCCAAAAGGAACCCACCTTGGCGTTTGCACCGGCGAAATTCCTGGCCGACGTTCGCGCCGAAGCGGCTCGCGTCACCTGGCCCAGCCGCAAGGAGACCCTGGTCACCACCGGGCTGGTGCTGGCGATGGCGGCCATCACGGCGTTGTTCTTCTTCAGCGTCGACCTGGCGGTGGGCTGGATCGTGAAGGCGTTGTTCACCGGCCCCGGCACCGTCTGAAGGTAGAAGAGCTCAACCATGGCCAAGCGTTGGTATGTCGTCCACGTCTATTCCGGCTTCGAGAAGAAGATCGCCTCGGCCATCAAGGAGCAGGCCGAGCAGAAGGGCCTGGCCGACCACATCGACGAGGTGCTGGTGCCCTCCGAGGAGGTGGTCGAGGTGCGCCGCGGCCAGAAGATCAACGCCGAGCGCAAGTTCTTTCCCGGCTACGTGCTGGTGAAGATGGAACTCACCGACGACGCCTGGCACCTCATCAAAAACACCCCGAAGGTCACCGGCTTCCTGGGCACCAAGCTGCGCCCCAGCCCGATCAGCGAGGCCGAGGCCGACCGGATCATGAAGCAGGCGCAGGATGGCGTGGACCATCCCCGCCGCAGCGTCATCTTCGAGATCGGCGAGCAGGTGCGCGTGGCCGACGGCCCGTTCACCAGCTTCAACGGCACGGTGGAGGAGATCGACGAGGAGAAGGGACGGCTCAAGGTGTCGGTCTCGATCTTCGGGCGGTCCACGCCTGTGGAGCTCGAGTACGGGCAGGTCGAGAAGGTTTAAGGCAAGCAGTCCTTTTTGGAAAAAAAGGACCAAAAAACTTTTGCTCCCTGTCGGGTGGTTCAGGGCAAGCACGCGACAGCGGAGTCAAAGTTTTTTGGTTCGTTTTTCAAAAAAGAACTGCTTTCTTATCCTAGCGCATCCAGCACCCCGCCTTCGGCCGCCAACCCCTCCACATGCGCCCGGTGCCAAAGCGCGTAGAACAGCAGCACCCAGGCCGCCATCCCCTCCCGCTTGCCGTCGGCGGCGCGGAACAGCGCCTCCACCCGCGCCGGCTCGGCTATTTCGGCCACGCCGGCCTGGCGCGCCACCAGGCGGCCCAGCCTGGCGCCATCCTGCGCGATCCAGGCACCCACCGGCACGGTGAAGCCCTGCTTGGGCGCGAACGGCCGCGCCGCCGGCAGCGCACCCTCCAGCCAGCGCCGCAGCAGGTATTTGCCCTGGCCGCGCCGCACCTTCAGCGCGTCCGGCAGCCGGAAGGCGGCTGCGGCCACGCCGGGATCCAGCAGCGGCGTGCGGCCCTCCACGGCGTGCGCCATCAGGCAGCGGTCCAGCTTGCCCAGCAGGTCGTGCGGCAGCCAGTCTGCCGTATCGGTCGCCTGCGCGGCCTGCAGCCGGGTGCGCCCACCGGCGCCGGCGACCGCCTCGGCCGCCGCCAGCCCGTCCCGCCACCCGGCGGGCCTGGCGCGCAGCACGTTCAGGCCGTCGAAGGTGCCGCGTCCGCGCATCACCCGACCGCCCTGCCATAGTGGTCGCATGGCGCTGCGATAGCGGCCGTAGCCGCCGAACACCTCGTCGCCGCCCTCGCCGGACAGCACCACCTTCACCTGCTGGCGGGCGTGGCGGGCCAGGAACCACGTTGGGATGATCGCGTAGTCCGCCGCCGGGTCGTCCATCGCCGCCACGATCTCCGGCAAGTGGCGCCAGGCCATCTCGCGCGTGACGTCGATCGTCGCGTGCACCGCGCCCACCGCCTTGGCCAGAGCGGCGGCCTGCGCCCGTTCGTCGGCCGCCTCGGCCACGTCGAACCCGGCGGTGAAGGCCAGTACCGGCCGCGTGGCCAGGCGCGCCATGGTGGCCAGGATGGCGGCGCTGTCGATGCCGCCGGACAGGAACAGGCCGTAGGGCACGTCGCTGCGCTGGTGCAGGTCCACGCTCTGCATCAGCGCGTGGTCAAGCCGGTCCAGCGCCGCGGCCTCGGCGATCTCCTCGGGCGGGCCGTCCGGCAGCGCGGCCACCCGGCTGCGCGCCACCAGGTGGCCGTCAGCGATGCGCAGCGTCTCGCCAGGCAGCACGCGGAAGATGCCGGGGAAGATCGTCTCCGCCCCGGTGGTGAACTGCATCTGCAGCAGCTCGCCGCGTGCTCCGGGCCGCACCGCGCGCGTGCCCAGTCCTGCGCCCAGCAGCGCCTGCGGTTCGGAGGCGAACGCGATCCCGCCCGCCACCTGCGTCCAGTATAGCGGCTTGATGCCGAACGGGTCGCGCGTCAGCGTCAGGGTGCGGCCGGCGCGGTCGTAGATGGCGATGGCGAACATGCCGCGCAGGTGCCGCGCGTAGCCGTCAGGAGCGGCGGCGTAGAGGTGCAACGGCGGTTCGCAGTCGCTGGCGGTGGCGAACGCAATGCCCGGCATCTCCGCCCACAGCTCGCGGTAGTTGTACACCTCGCCGTTGGCCACCAAGCTGGCGGGGCCCGCCTGCAGCGGCTGGGCGCCGCCTGGCAGGTCGATGATGGCGAGCCGCGCATGCACCAGCGCGGCCTGGCCCAGCACCACATGGCCGGCGCCGTCCGGTCCGCGATGCGCGATGCCGCCGGCCAGCGCCGCCAGCACGGCCGGGTCGGGCGGCGGCGCATCCTGGGCGAGGGCGATGCCGGCGATGCCGCACATCAGGCGCGCTCCACGGTGGCGAGGAAGTGCCGCCAGCGCGCCAGCACAGGCGCCTCGGCGTGCACCGCCTCGAAGCGCGCGCGGGCAGCCTCCACCATCGCCTCGGCCTGGCTGCGCCGCTGCAGTACGCCCTCGATGCCGGCGGCGAGCGCGATGGCGCTCTCGCCGGCCACCAGCACGCCGGTGCGCCCGCTCTCGATCAGCTCGCGCGGGCCCTCGGCCATGGCGGCCACCACCGGGCGGCCGGCGGAAAAAGCCTCCAGCACCACGTTGCCCAGCGGCTCGCTGCGGCTGGGGCAGGCCAGCAGGGTGCTCGCCGCCAGCAGGGCCGCCGTGTCCGTCCGCCAGCCCAGGAAGTGCACGCGCGCGGCAACCCCGGCATGGGCGGCCAGGCGCTGCAGCCCCACGCGCTCCGGCCCCTCTCCGGCGATCACCGCGTGCACCCCGTCCAGGCGGCTGATGGCGGCGATCAGGATGTCAAAGCCCTTGTTGCGGTGCAGCCGCCCCATGGCCAGCACCACCGGCGCGCCTGGCGGGCAGGGCAGGGCAGCCGGCGCCGCGCCGGCCAGGTCCGGCGCGAAGTTCGGCAGGTAGTGCACCCGGTCGGACGCGACGCCCTGGCTGCGGATCCAGCCCACCATGCCCTCCGTATTGCCCACCAGGTGGTCGCAGCGGGCGAACTGCAGCAGGTCGTAGTAGCCGCCGAGTCGCCCCACCAGCACCCAGGGGCCGGCCGGGGTGTGGCGAGCGGCGCGGCCCATCCAGGCCACCGCCACCCTGGGCGCGAAGCGCCGCAGGCGCCGGCCCAGCAGCGGCCTGGTCCACAGGTCGGCCCGGCCGCCCATGCCCATCTGCACCGGCGCCAGCCCGGCGGCGCGCAGGCGCGCGGCACGTGGCGCGTCGTGGCGGATCACCGGGAGCACGGTCTCGCCCTTCGCGGCCAGGGCTGTGCATAGCCGCTCGTAGAACAGCTCGGCGCCGCCTGACGGGGCACCGGCCATGATCTGCGCGACCTTCACGTTGGACAGCCAAAGGCAAGGCAAGCGGTTCTTTTTTGAAAAAAAGAACCAAAAAACTTTTGTCTGTTTTGGGCGCGCGTCGGTGAGACGTGGTGTTTCAGCCGTCCGCGACAGCGCTCACAAAAGCTTTTTGCTTCTTTTTCTCGAAAAAGAAGGCCTTGCTTTCTCATGCGTGCAACGCCGCCGGCAGCCGGCCGTCGCGCACCAGCAGGTCGAACGCCGCCCACAGCGCCGCTTCTACCGGCAGGCGGTCCATCGCCGCGCGCCCGGGCTGCCCGTCCGCCAGCACCACAGCCGTGCAGCGGCCGGCAGGCGCGTATTCGCTGGCGGGGGTGGGTCCGAACAGCCCCAAAGTCGGCGTCCCGGCCGAGGCGGCCAGGTGCATCAGCCCCGAATCGTTGCCAACGAACAGCACGCAGCGCGCCAGGCACGCCGCCGCCTGCGGCAGCGTCAGCAGGCCCACCAGGTCCAGCGAGCCGGACAGCTCGGCTACCACCCGGGCGGCGGCCGCGCGTTCGGCCACGCCGGGACCGCCGAACACAGCAAAGCGCGCGCCGGGCAGCCGCAGCGCCAGCCCTGCCGCCAGGGCCACGAAGCGCTCGGCCGGCCACATCTTCGCCGGCCAGTTGGCGGTGGGGCCCAGCCCGATCACCGGCCCGCCGGCCGGCAGCAGCATGTCGGCGCGCGCGCGGTCGGCCGGCGCCGTCCAGGCGACCGGCAGCGGCGCCTCGTCCAGCCCCAGCGCGCCGGCGATGTGCCCCAGCCGGTGGCCGGCACGCCGCCCGCCACGCATGATCGCCCGCCGCCGCGCCAGCAGCGTCAGACTCAGCGCCGAGCCGCGCAGATCAACCACCAGGTCCCAGCGGCGCCGCGCCACCTGCCACCACAGCGCCGCCCAGTGCAGGTCGGCCGGGCGCTTCTCCACCACAATCACTCGGTCCAGCGCGGGGAAGCGCGCGAACAGCCCGGCGGCCACCGGTCCGCAGGCGATGGTGAAGCGCGCGTCCGGGTAGGTGCGGGCCAGATGGTCCAGCACGCCGGTGGAGAGCACGGCATCGCCCAGCCGCGTGGCGGTGACGAACAGGATGCGCCGCGGCGGCGGTCCGGCCGGAGGCAGCTTTCCGCTCAGGTGAAGCGCGCCAGGCGGACGGCGGTGTGGCCGCGGCTGGGGCGCAGGCTGGGCATCACCAGCAGGCAGTCGTCATGCGGGGTGCGCACTTCGCTCGGCCCGTCCAGCGCGATCAGCGTGTTGCGGCGCGCCACCACGTCGCCGCCACGGAACGGCTGCACGAAGCTGAAACCGCCGGAGCACGCGGTTACCGTCTGGGTCACCTCGGCGAAGCGTGGACGGCGCGCCGTGAGGGCTGACGGCGCGGGCAGGGGAGCCGTCAGCCCGGTTGCCGCCAGCACGCCGGCGACCGCCGCCTGCATGGCGCCGACCGTGTCCTGCTGCCAGTGCTGCCCGGCTTCCACCAGCACCGCCACCGGCTGCCCGCCAGGGTCGACGAACCGCGCGTAGTCGATCAGCCGCCGCCCGCCTACGTGGCCGGCATCGGCCACCACGATCTCCGGCGTGCCGATCCTGGCTGCCAGCTCGCGGCCGCGGGCGGCGGGCCCGCTCAGGATCAGCGGCTCGGAGGGCCACAGCATCGAGTGCAGGTCCAGCAGCACGTCCGCCGCATCCACCAGCGGGCGGATGGCGCGCGCGCGCGCCAGTTCGACGGAGCGGCGCGGCCCGTCCAGCACGGCGTCGTCCCACAGCCGGTTCATGTCCTCGTCGACGTAGCGCGAGGCGGTGGGCTGCGCCGGGTCGAACCGGTCGTAGGCGGCCAGGTTGGCGAAGCCCAGGGTCAGCCGGCCGCACAGCAACGCGGGAGGCGTCGTCAGCAGCCGGTCCAGCGCCACGGCGCCGGCGATCTCGTTGCCGTGGATCAGCGCGGTGAGCAGCACATGCGGGCCGGGTCCAGGCCCGTCGAACCGCCAGAAGCCCTCGACGCCAGTGTCGCCGCCGCGCCAGCGCTCCAGGGATGGCGGCGCGAAGCCGATGTCGAACGCCGGCAGCCGGTCCGTCTGCGGGGTGGTGGCCAAGTCCGCTGTCACCCCACCCCCTGTCCCGCCAGTGCCGCGCCAGTCTATACCCGGCGCGCCAGCCCGCAACCGAGGCCGCCGGCAGCGCGTCGCAGGCGGCATTTTGACAGCCACGGACCCCATGCCGCTCCACCCGCTGCACAGAGCCTGGCAGACGCTGCCGCAGGGTGCCCGGCGGCGGGCGCTCGCGCGGGCCTCCGCCTGGCTGGCGCCGCGGCCGGACTGGCCGGCCCCGGCCGCGCGCGGCGGCTTGGCGGTAGCCGGCGAGGTCGGCCGTGCCTCCGGCCTGGGCGAGGGCGCCCGGCTGATGCTGGCGGCCCTGGACCAACTCGGCGTGCCCAACTGGTCCATCGCCTGCGGCCTGCTGCCCGAGGAGGGCGCGACGGCCCCCATCGCCGGGCCGCCGCCGCCCGGCGCGCCGCTGGTGCTGCACGTGAACGCGCCGGTGCTGCCGGCCACCCTGCTGCGCCTGCCGCGCGGCCTGCTGCGCGGCAGGCGGGTAATCGGTTACTGGGCGTGGGAGCTGGCAGTAGTGCCGCCATCCTGGCGACACGCCGCGGCTTTCGTCCACGAGGTGTGGGTGCCGTCGCGCTTCACCGCCGCTTCCCTCGAGCCGCTCGCACCGGGGCGCGTGCGCGTGGTGCCGCACCCGGTGGCCGCGAGCCCGCCCGCACCTTCGTCCCTGGGCCGCGCCGATTTCGGGCTACCCGAGGGCGCCGTGATGGTGCTGGTCTCGTTTAGCCTGGCCTCCAGCTACGCGCGCAAGAACCCGGAGGCCGCCGTGGCCGCGTTCCGCCGCGCGTTCGGCGCCCGGACGGATCGGCTGCTGGTGCTCAAGGTGGCGCATGCCGGCCACGCGCCGGCGGACCTGGCCAGGCTGGCCGCGCTGGTGGACGGGGCCGCCAACATCCGGCTGGAGACCCGCCTGCTGCCCGGCCCGGACAACCACGCCTTCACACGCAGCGCCGACATCGTGCTCAGCCTGCACCGCAGCGAGGGCTTCGGCCTGGTGCCCGCCGAGGCGATGCTGCTGGGCGTCCCCGTGGTGGCCACCGACTACTCCGGCACCACCGACTTCCTCGATGCCGAAAGCGGCATCCCGGTAGCTTACACGCTGGTGCCGGCGCGCGACCCGCGCGGCGTGTTCGAGGCGCCGGGCGCACTGTGGGCGGAAGCCGACGTGGACGCCGCGGCCGCCGCCCTGGTCCGCCTGGCGGACGACCCGGCCCTGCGCGCGCGCCTGGGCGCGGCGGGGCAGGACGCGGCACGGCGCCGGCTGGGCAGCGAGGCGCTGGCCCGGGCGGTGCGCGTGCTCGGCCTCGCTGTGGGCGGCGTGTGAGGATACTGGTCTGGCAATGGGGCCGCTTCGGCGCCGGCCCGCGGGTGGCCACCGACTTCGCTGCCCTGTTCAACACGCTGCCTGGCACCGACGCCGCTCTGTCGCTGGCCGCGCGTGCGGAGATCCTGACCGGCCCGCACCGGCCGCGCTGCGAGCTGCCGGTGCCCACCTACGCCAGCGTCGCCGGCTATGCCGGCCGCGTGCTGCAGGCGCCGTTCTTCGTGCCCTGGCTGGTCCGCCGCATCCGCGCCCTGCAGCCGGACGTGGCGCTGTGCGCCATGCCTGGACCGCTGGACCTGGCCATGCACGCCGCCCTGCGCCGGATGCGGGTGCCCTACGCGGTGGTGGTGCACGATGCCGACCTGCACCCTGGCGACGGCTACCCGCTGCAGATGGTCCTGCAGCGCCAGCTGCTGCGGCGCGCGGACGCACTGGTGGTGCTGTCCGACCACGTGGGAGACCGGCTGCGCGCGCTGGGGCTGACGCAGGGCCGGCCTGTGCTCAAGACCGGCCTGCCGCCGCACACGCTGGCCGAGCCGCCGCCGCCGCCGCGCGCCCATGGCGGCAAGCTGCGCCTGCTCTGCTTCGGCCGGCTGCTGCCCTACAAGGGGTTGGACCTGCTGGCCGATGCGCTGGCCATGGTGCTGCCGCGCCCCGACCTCGAGGTGCGCGTCGTGGGCACCGGGCCCGAAAGTGCCGCGCTGGCGTCTTTGCGTGGCCTGCCGGGCGTCAGCGTGGAGAACCGCTGGGTGCCGGAGGACGAGGTGGGCACGCTGATTGCCTGGTCTGACGCGATGGTACTGACCCATCGCGAGGCCAGCCAGAGCGGCGTGGCGGCCGCATCCGCGGCGGCCGGCCGCTGGACCGTCGCCACCAAGGTGGGCGGGCTGACCGAACAGTTGGCCGGCCACTCCGGGGCCCTGCTCTGCGACGTGGACGCACGCGCGGTGGCCGCCGCCTTTCTCAGGCTGCTCGACGACCCGCCGCCCTGCGGACCGGCGGTGGGCGACTGGCGGGCAGATGCCGGGCGGTTGGCCGCGGCCTTGCAGGGCGTGGTGAAGCGGTAAAGCAAGGAAAGCAGTTCTTTTCGGGGAAAGAACCAAAAAGCTTTTGCTCCCTGTCGGGTGATGCCGGAGAGGGCCGCGCTTCAACCGAACACTCGCCCTCGCACCGACACGCCCGCGCCGATCCTGGCCTGCACCGCGTCGTAGACTATCATGTCCTCGGCGATCAGCGCCTCGACCAGCGCGCGGTTTGCGGCGCCGGCCGTCTTCGGCGTGAACTGCCTGGCGGCGGGCCGTGTGCGCGACGCCGCCAGCAGCCCGAACCGCTGGCGCAGCCAGGCCGGCGTGTGCGCCTCGTCGGTCACCTCGATGTCGGTGTGCACCATGGTTTCCAGCGCCGAGGTCGCGGTGCCGCGGCCCAGCGCGTGGCATAGCGGGTTCGGCGTGGCAGCACGCAGGTAGTGGCCGGCCAGCGCCGCGCGGTCGCCCGACGCGGCGCTGGCGCCGCCCGTTAAAGCTTCCGTGTCGGCCGTCGAGACGACTTCCGCGCCGTCCGGCACGGCCGCACCCGCCAACTGAGCGGAAACCGTCGCATAGGCGAGGTCGCGCGGGTGGCGCAGCGCGGTGAACACGTCGTCCTCGAAGCGCACGAGGTTGCGGTCGAGGTACCAGTGCAGCGGCGTCTCGCCCCACAGCGCGATGCTGTCGGCCAGCTCCACGCCGGCCGCGAACTGCTGGAGGTGCCGGAACAGGTCCGGTTTGGCTGTCGCCTTCGTCTCGCACAGCGCCTCGTGCAGCGCTGGCGCCCGGCGGGCGAGCGCGGCCGCCAGGCGTCCATCCGCCCATCCCGGCGATTGCACGAAGATCAGCCGGCGCTTGTCGGGGAACGCCCCCAGCACGATCTCGCGCAGCCTGACCTGGAACTCGTTGCCGTTGAGCGCCTGCAGCGTGGCCGCGCGCGCGTTGAAGCCCGGCCCGTCCAGCGCGACCGCGGCTCCGGGTGGGCGCCCTAGCGTGTTGAAGTAGATCTGCCGGCGGGTGACTCCGGTGAAGTCGATCCGGTCCGTCAACGAAGCCAGGCCGGAGGGAGCAGAGTAGAGCGCGAACGCCAGCAGCATCTGCCTGACGTTGACGGGGGCGGGCACGACCTGGACCATGGCTGTCTCATGCCATTGGCGCGCCCGTCCGGTAAGCGATCGGTGCTGCTACTCGTAAAAATTTCATAAAATTCCTCAGCCGGCCGGGGATGCCGCTCGACAAACCGCGTGGCCAGCTTATTCAGCCGCAGCAGGTGATTCACACCATCAGACTGGAACGTTCACTCATCAGGAAGGCCAGGGGCTCTGCCCCTGGACCCCGCTAAGGACAAGTCCTTAGAGGCTGTTCGTAGAAGATCCTTAATGGACGGGGGTCTGGGGCCTCGAGGCCCCAGCGGGGTTTGGGGCAGAGCCCCACGCTTATCTGCAGGTCAAGCTTTCCGGGCGTTGGTATAAGGTGTCTGCTCGACACAATCCTTGATGGCCGGCGAGCACGTGTCCGTTGCGTTGCGTGTCAAACCACGCTGCTGACCCGCCAGGAAGGCCAGAGTTCTTTCGCCAGCCTTTGAGGGGCTTCACCATGCGCCTGACCCTACGCCTCGCCGCCGCCCTCCTTGCCGCCGCCGTGACGGCTCCGCTGCCCGCCGCCGCGGCGCAGTTCTGGCTGGCTGGACGCGACCCGGTAGACCAGAGCGTCAAAGGCGGCGGCCCCACGGACTACATGGACCTGTTCGCACCCGGCGCCGCGTGGACGCAGGCCGAGAGCCGGCTCTCGGTGTTCAAGGTCTCCGCCCAATTCATCCTGCGCTCGTCGGACGACACGTTGCGTGCCGTGGTGGGCAGCCTGCACCAGCATCACGTGGCCTTCGCGGTGGAGATGGGCGCGGTGCTGCGCTCGGCAGAGTGCGGCGGCGGCGAGGGCTTCGCGCCGCCCGGGCTGATCGACAGGGTGGCCGGCCGCCTGCAGCGCCTGGGGCTGGGGCTGGACGTGTGGGCCATGGACGAGCCCTTGTGGTTCGGCCACGTCAAGAGCTGGGGTCGTAACGAGTGCACCTACCCGGTGGACGTGGTGGCGCAACGCGTGGCAGCCAACGTGGCATCGATGCGGCAGCATTTTCCCGCCGTGCGGATCGGTGACATCGAGGTGGTGGCCGCCGAGCGCATCGACCCGCGCCAGTTGCTGGCCGACTACGCTGCTTTCACCGAAGATTTCGAGCGGCTGACCGGGCAGAAGCTGGCCTTCTTCCACTTCGACGTCGCCTGGCGAGGACAGGGCGCGCGCCTGGTGGCGCCGCTGAACCGAGAGTTACGCGGGCTCGGCGTGCGCACCGGCATCATCTTCGGCGGCGGGCTCCAGGATCCCTCGGACGAAGCCTGGGTGGCGCACGGCCTGCAGACCATGCAGGACGTCGAGTCCGACCCCGCCACCCGGCCGGACGACGTTATCGTGCAGTCCTGGCAGGATTTGCCCAGCCGCATGCTGCCCGAGACGCAGCCGGGCTCCTACACCTACATGTTGCGGGAAGCCGAAGCCTTGGCGCGATGAGCACGGCGCGGCTGCCGGTGGCTGCCAGGCCCGGCGGGCCCGCGGCCGACCGGATCCCGGTGCCCACGGTGCGGCTGAACGCCCACGCCACCTTCACCGAACTCTCGCCCGCCAGGCACGTCCTGCCAGCGCCACCGCGTTTCCAGTTCGGCACCTGCCCCGGCGAACTCTCCGCCTTCCTGTTCGCCCGCACGCGCCTGCAGGCCTGCGGCATCCACGTGGCGCACGGCCTGGTGGTCGGCGCCGGGCTGCTGCTGAGCGCCGGTGGCGAGCTCGTCGAGGCACCGTCGCTGAACTGGCAGAACCTGCACGTGGCCGAGGCGCTGGCGCGCCACGGCCGCCCGGACGCCGCCCCGCCGCGTCGTGTGGGTAGCCGCTGCGCGCTCATCATCACCCCCGGCTACGCCATCTACGGCCACTGGCTGGCCGACATGCTGCCCAGGCTGGGCCAGCTCGCGGCCGCCGGCTACGACCTCGACAGCCTGACCTACCTCATCCCCCACGACGTGCCGGCCTTCGGGCTGGAACTGCTGCGCCTGCTCGGCCTCGGCGAGGACCGCCTGCTGCGGCTCGAGCCGGGCGCGCCGGTGCAGCCCGACGAGCTGCTGCTGCCCACCTTTCCGCATAACGGCCGACAATTCATGGAGCCGATGGCCTACGCCGCCGGCGTGCTGCGCGCCAGGATCGAAGCGCGGCACGGTAGGCTGCAGACGGAGGGCACGCCCGCCAGCATCCTGGTCTCCCGCCGCCGCATCCCCGCCCGCCCGCTGGAGAACCGCGACGCCTTCGAGGCGATGGCGGTGCAGCACGGCTTCACCGTGGTGCACCCGCAGACCCTGCCGGTGCTCGACCAGCTGCGCCTGTTCGCCGGTGCCCGCGAGATCATCGGCGAGTACGGCTCCGCCCTGCACGCCAGCCTGTTCTCGCCGCCAGGCACCGTGGTGTGTGCGCTCCGCGGCATGCTGCGCCATCCGGCCCTGATCCAGAGCGGCATCGGCGACGCGCTGGACCAGCCGACCGGCTACCTGTTCTGCCCTGCCGGCCAGTCCGGCAAGGCCAACAGCCTGGCCGTCGACCCCGACGACCTGCGCGCCTGCTTGGACATTGTGTTCAGCCCGAAACGCCCCATGCTCGCGCCCCTGCCCGAACAGTCACGTTCCGCAGCACCGTCCAGGACGCCCTGATGCCGCTGTTCACCCGCCAGGACCGCTCGGTGCTCTACATTCACGTGCCGAAGACCGGCGGCACGTCGGTGGAGCACTTCCTGACCGCGAACGGCTTTGCGGCCGAGTACCTCGACGCCGGCGGCGCCGGGTCCCTCAATTCCTACCGGCGCTGCCCGCCGCAGCACATGCACGCCCAGCAGCTCATGGCGATCCTGCGTCCCTGGCGTTGCGGCTACGTGTTCGCCACCGTGCGCGAGCCGCTGGCCCGCATCGTCTCGGAGTACCGGATGCGCGCGCGCACCCAGGACGGCTTCCCGCGCCTGCCCGCCTGGGTGGACCAGAGCCTGAAGCGCTACGCCGAGGATCCCTACATTTTCGAGAACCACCTGCGGCCCCAGGTGGAGTTCATCATCCCCGGGTGCGACGTGTTCCGGCAGGAGGACGGCATCGGCGCCGGGCTTGTCGAACGGATCGAGGCGCGGCTGGACACCGTTCTGGAACGCCGGACCTTCGCCCATGCCAGGCCACTGCGCCAAGTAACGGTGCCGCCGGAGGACGTGGACGCGGTGCGCGCCCGCGTGCGCGACGCGTATTGGCAGGACTACGCCGCCTTCTACCCGGCCGCTGGCGGCTGAGCCGAGGGCAGGAGGGTCACGGCCGTGATACGCAGCATTCTTCGCCTGTTCCGACGCGACGGCAGAGTGGCGGTAGAGCCTGAGCCCGAAGCTGAGCGTGCGCCGGAACCGGAGCCGCAGGCCGAAGCGGCCGCTCCGCTTGCGGACGCCGGAGAGGCGTCCGACTACCTGCCGGATCGGTTCGCGCTGCTGGCGGTGATCAACAAGGTCGGCTCCGTGGAGCACTACTTCCACTTCGTGCTGGGCTACGTGGCCCCGCTCCTGCTGCGTGAGGCCGTGTCTCCGCCCGGGCTGACCTGCCTGGTCCGCTCTTGCGGCCCGCTGGACCGTATGTTTGCCGAACTCGGCCTGGCGGACATCCGGCAAGTTCCCAAGGCGGACTGGCGCGACCGGCGCGAGAGCGGCCGCTACAAGGTCCATAGCATATACGGCCAGGACCGGCCGGAAGACTACGATCCTGTCGCCCTGGCCCGGCTGCGCGTGCTGATGCTGGAGCGCCTGGCCGTGATGCCGCCGGACCGTCCTGCGCAGGTGCTGCTCGTCAACCGCGGCCGCTCGCCGGACGCCTACCAGGCCACGGAGGTCGAAAACCCTACCTCGGCGAATTTGCGCCGGTCGGTGCCCAACATGGCCGAGGTCGCCGCGGCACTGACGCAGGCCGGCACCGCGTGCCGGCTGGTGGAGCTGGAGGAGACCACGTTGCGCGCGCAGGTTGTGCTGTTCGCCGCCACATCCACGCTGGTGGCCCAGCACGGTGCCGCCCTGGTGAACATGGTGTGGATGGCGCCCGGCGGGCTGGTCGTGGAGATCCTGCCGGAGGTTGGGCGCGCAGCACGCATCTTCCCCATGCTGGCGGCGGCGTGCGGGCATCGCTACGTCAGCGTGGCGCAACGCAACCTACACGCGCCTGCCGATGTTGCGGCTGTGGTGGACGCGGTTGGACCTGCAGGCAAGCATGGGGCTCTGCCCCAAACCCCGCTGGGGCCTTGAGGCCCCAGACCCCCCATCTGTTAGGCCTCTCTTATGAACGGCTTTTGAGGACTTGTCCTTAGCGGGGTCCAGTTTACCAGCAGGGACTCCGCTTCGGCCGCGTTCATGCGCATGGGTCCGTCGACACAGTTTGAAAAGACCTGTTGCAACGGCTGAAACAGCCGGCACCCATACTCTCCTTGTCACCGAGTTGAACAAGGAGGTTTCCATGGTCGATCTGAAGAGGTTCATCCTGGGCGGCATGGTCATCGCGGCGTTGGCCGTGCCGCTTCTGGCACCCGCGCCGGCGCAGGCCTGGTACGCGCACCCTGGCTACGGCTGGCATGGCGGCTACGGCTGGCACGGTGGCTGGGGTTGGCATGGCGGCTGGGGCCTGCGCGGCGGAGTGGTCGTCGGTGGCCCGGTGGTCGTCGGTCCGCGGGTGGCCTACGCTGCGCCATACCGCTTCATCCCCGGCCACTACACGCCCTACGGCGCTTTCGTGGCGCCGCACTGGGGTTACTACTGACTCGGAGGGCTTGGCAGCCGAGTCGGCTAAACAGACCCAAACCCTGCCGGCTCCGTCAGGCCGTCCCACCCTCGGGATTGCCGAATAGCTGGGTGAGGCTCACCTGGCCGCTGCCCGGCCGCAACGCTTGCGGCTGGGAAGCGGCGGGTGCCCACCCGGTCAGCATGGCCAGGCGCAGCCGGACGGTACTGCGTCCGTCGCGTACGGGAAGGCCGGCCAACGCGGCCGCCATCAGGTTGCGCGGTGGTGTGCGCCTGTCGCGCATCGCCACGGCGTTGGTCTCGCCGGCGGCCCGCAGGTCGCGCGGCAGGTCGAGCGGGTCGGCGTAGAGCAGCTCGATCTCGTCGGCATCGGCCACCGGCAGGGCGAAGCCGGCGCGCTGTAGCAGCGCCGCGCAATCCCGCAAGTCAGGGAATGGGGAGATGCGCGGCGCCGCACCCCCCGTCAGCAGCGACTCCGTCTGCGTGAGCGCGGCGCGCCAAGCATCCAACGTGCCCAAAGCCGGCAGGCTGGCCAGCAGCAGCCCGTCCGGCCGCAACGCCAAGCGGAGCTGGATCAGCGCGCCCGGTAAGTCGTTCACCCAGTGCAGCGCGAGGTTGGCCACCACCAAGTCGAACGCGCCGTGGGCGAAGGGCAGGGCCTCCTCGTCGCCGGCCACCGCCGGGCCGCCGCAGAGCGCGGCCATGCGGGGCGATAGGTCCAGGCTGACGCAGCCGATGCCGCGGGCGCGCAGCTTCGGCGCCACCACGCCCCGCCCGCCCACATCCAGCGCCTGGGTGAAGCGGTGCGTGGTGTCGTCCAGCCGATCCAGCAGCCGGTCTGCCACCTCGGCCAGGATCGGCTGCACGCGAGCGACCAGGGGGGCGGCGCGCGCCCTGTGCAGGCGTACGGCGCGGCGGTCGAAGATGTCGATCATGAAGGTAGCAAGCAGTTCTTTTTCGGGAAAAAGAACCAGAAAGCTTTTGCTTCCTGTCGGGTGTTGCAGAGGTATGCGCGCCCAGTGAGTAAAAGTTTTTTGCTTCTTTTTTTCAAAAAAGAAGTCCTTCCTTGCTCCTTGATGCTCACCGCCATCCTCGACACCCTGCTCCCTCCAACCTGCGCCGCCTGCGACGAGCCGGTCACCGCGCCCGGCCAGCTTTGCGGCGCCTGTTTCGGCGGCCTCAGCTTCATCACCGCCCCGCTCTGCCATAGCTGCGGCCTGCCGGCCGCCGTGCAAGGCGCCCCAGCCTGCCCCACCTGCCACTCCGCCCCGCCGCCCTGGGGCGCCGCGCGCGCGGCGATGCTGTACGACGCAGCCTCGCAGCGCCTGGTGCTGCCGTTCAAGCACGCCGACCGCACAGAGCTGGCCACAGCCCTGGCGCTACACATGCAGCGTGCCGGGGCCGTCCTGCTGGCGCGTGCGGACCTGCTGGTGCCGGTGCCGCTGCACCGCTGGCGGCTGCTGCACCGTCGCTACAACCAGGCGGCCCTGCTGGCGCGCGCACTCGCCCGGCGCACCGGCCGGCCGACGCTGCCCGACGCGCTGCGCCGCACCCGCGTCACCCAGTCCTTGCGCAACCTGCCCGCTGCACGGCGCGCCAGCTTGCTGATGGGTGCGGTGACGGTGCGGCCCGGCCGCGCCGCCGCCATCGCCGGCCGCCGCATCCTGCTGATCGATGACGTGCTCACGTCCGGGGCCACCGCACGCGCCTGCACGCAGGCCCTTCTTGACGCCGGGGCTGCGAGCATCGACGTGCTGGTAGCGTGCCGTGTGGCCGACCCGCGCCACGAGACCATACCTTCAGCAGGACCAGACGATGACGACGATTGAAATCTACACCCAGCCGTTCTGCCCTTACTGCGCGCGCGCGCTGAACCTGCTGACCAGGAAGGGCGTGGCCTTCAAGGAGATCGAGGCGCCGGGCGGGTCGCCGGCGCGCGAGGAAGCGCGCAACCGCTCCGGCGGCCGCACCTCGGTGCCGCAGGTTTTCATCGGCGGCGCCCATGTTGGCGGCAGCGACGACCTGGCCGCGCTGGAGAGCGCGGGCAAGCTGGACGCCATGCTCGCCTAGGCTGCACCCTGAACCTAGCCTGCCGACCGAAAGCCCGCACTCCGCACCATGATCCATTACGCCCTTCGCTGCGCCGCCGGCCACGAGTTCGATGGCTGGTTCCGCGGTGCCGCCGCTTTCGAGCAGCAGTCGACGGGCGGCCTGCTGGCGTGCCCGACATGTGCGAGCACGGCCGTGAGCCGCGGAGTGATGGCGCCGCGCGTGGCGACAGGTGCCCGGCCGCCGCAGTTGCCTCGGCCGTCGCCCGCATCCGGGCAGGACGCGCCGGTGCAGGCGGCCCGTCAGGTTTCGGAGCCCCTGCCGGACCAGGTGCGTGCCGCGTTGCAGCGTATCCGGGCCGAGGTGGAACGGACCTGCGAGGACGTGGGATCGGGTTTCGCGCAGGCTGCCCGTGCCATGCATGACGGCACGCAAACGACGCGCCCGATCTACGGAGAGACCACGCCAGACGAGGCGCGCAGCCTGGCCGAGGACGGGATCGAGGTCTCCCGTATCCCATGGGTGCCGCGTGCCGATGGCTAGGCTGCTCGCCTTTTGGCTGGCGCTGACGGCTGGCCTGGGGCTGGCCGGGCAGGCGCACGCCCGCACGCCGGTCGGTTACTGGTTCACCGAAGACCGCGGCGGCATCGTGCAGGTGCGTCCGTGCGGCGAGATGCTGTGCGGTATCATCGTGGGCCTGCGCGACTGGCCGGCCAGCGGCCAGTTGCTCGACTGGGACGGCAAGCCGCGCTGCCACTTTTCGCTGTTGCGGCAGTTGCGCCTGCAGGATGACGGCCGCTGGCATGGCACGGTGACCAACCCGAAGGACGGCCAGACCTACAAGGCCGAGGTGTGGGTGCCCGAGGACGGCATGCTGCGACTGCGCGGCTACCTGGGCCTGCCGCTGTTCGGCTCCACCCAGCGCTGGCCGGCCGCTCCGGGCGGCGCCAAGGCGGATTGCCACTATTGGCCCTGAGTGTCCGTCCAAAGAAAGGCCAGGGCTCTGCCCCTGGACCCCGCTAAGGACAAGTCCTTAGAACCCATTCGAAAGAGGTCCTTAACGAATGGGGGTCTGGGGCCTCGAGGCCCCAGCGGGGTTTGGGGCAGAGCCCCATGCTTGCCTCTGGGTCGAGGCTTCCAGCCGTCGTGGAGCATCCCATTTCGCGCAACGCGCCCAACCTGTATCCTGCGTTGGATTAACCGCAGGAGTAGGCCTTGGCCGAGTTCAAGAGCACCGGAAGCTACATTGCCTCGCGCGACTTGGAGGTGGCGGTGAACGCCGCCGTGGCCCTGCAGCGCCCGCTGCTGGTGAAGGGCGAGCCCGGCACCGGCAAGACCGTGCTGGCCCACGAGGTGGCCGCCGCCCTCGGCATGCCGCTGATCGAGTGGCACGTGAAGAGCACCACGCGCGCCCAGCAGGGCCTCTACGAATACGACGCGGTGAGCCGCCTGCGCGACGGACAGCTGGGTGATGCCCGCGTGCACGACATTGCCAACTACATCGTGCGCGGCAAGTTGTGGGACGCCTTTGCCGCCGAACAGCAATCGGTGGTGCTGATCGACGAGATCGACAAGGCCGACATCGAGTTCCCCAACGACCTGCTGCTGGAACTCGACCGCATGCAGTTCTTCGTCTACGAGACGCGCGAGACGATACGGGCGATCCGCCGTCCGGTGGTGATCATCACGTCCAACAACGAGAAGGAGCTGCCGGACGCGTTCCTGCGCCGCTGCTTCTTCCACTACATCCGCTTCCCGGACCGCGAGACGATGGAGCGCATCGTCCAGACTCACTACCCCGACATCAAGCAGGACCTGGCCCGCGAGGCGCTGACGGTGTTCTTCCGCGTGCGCGAGCTGCCCGGCCTGAAGAAGAAGCCGGCGACGAGCGAGTTGCTGGACTGGCTGAAGCTGCTGATGATCGAGGACATGCCGCCCGAGACGCTGCGCACGCGCGACAAGACGGTGGTGATCCCGCCGCTGCACGGCGCGCTGCTGAAGAACGAGCAGGACGTGCACCTGTTCGAGCGCCTGGCGTTCATGGCGCGCCGCGAGTGATGGTTGCGGCGCGCCGCAGGTGACGGACGGGCGTCCCGGATTGCAGGAGGGCTACATGGCAGACGGCGACACGGCGGAGATCTTGTTGGCGGGATTGCGTACCGACATGATGTCCGTGCGGGCTGAAATGACGACGCTCCGCGCCGGCATGGGTGCAGGTTTCGCAGCCGTGCGGACCGAGATCGCCGCCGTGGAGACGAAGATCGCCGCATTGCAGAAGGACGTTACCGCCGGACGCGCGGACCTGTACACCATGCGCGGCGAGCTGATGGCCCGCATGGACCGGCTGCAGAACCACCTCGATGGGGTGCGTGACGACCTGACGGTGAACTATGGCGCCGGCGAACATGTAGAGTGCTTCATCCGCAGTGCGCTGGAGCATCGCACCAAGGTGTTCGCTGTCGAATACGAGGCCGCCTGATGTTCGCAACCTTCGTCCAGCAGCTCCGCACGGCAGGCCTCCCCGTCTCCATCACCGAGTACCTCTCGCTGATGGGTGCAATGAAAGCCAACGTCGCCGCCTACAACATCGAGGACTTCTACTTTCTCGCGCGCGCCACGCTGGTGAAGGACGAACGCCACCTGGACCGCTTCGACCGCGTGTTCGCCACCGTGTTCGAGGGCCTCGAACACCCGCCGGGCGACCCGGCCACCGACATTTCCGACGAGTGGCTTCGCCGCATCGCCGAGAAGAACCTCAGCCCCGAGGAGATGGCCGAGATCGAAGCGATGGGTGGGTTCGAGAAGTTGATGGACACTCTGCGCCAGCGCCTGGAGGAACAGAAGGAACGACACCAGGGCGGCAACAAGTGGATCGGCACCGGCGGCACGTCGCCGTTCGGCGCCTACGGCTACAACCCCGAAGGCGTGCGCATCGGCCAGAAGGAGTCCCGCCACCGCCGCGCAGTGAAGGTATGGGACAAGCGCGAGTTCCGCGACCTGGACGGCGACACCGAACTCGGCACGCGCAACATGAAGATTGCCCTGCGCCGGCTGCGCCGCTTCGCCCGCCAGGGTGCCGCCACCGAACTGGACCTGCCCGGCACCATCCACGCCACGGCCAGCAACGCCGGCAGCCTCGACCTGAAGATGGTACCCGAGCGGCACAACGCGGTGAAGATCCTGCTGCTGCTCGACATCGGCGGCTCGATGGACGATTTCGTCCGCACCTCGCAGGAATTGTTCTCGGCCGTGCGCTCGGAGTTCAAGCACCTCGAGCATTTCTACTTCCACAACTGCGTCTACGAGCGCGTGTGGCGCGAGAACCGCCGGCGCGACGAGACGTCGCTGTCCACGTGGGACCTGCTGCGCACCTACGGGCCGGACTACAAGCTGATCTTCGTGGGCGACGCGACGATGAGCCCCTACGAAGTGATCCAGCCGGGCGGTAGCGTGGAACACTGGAACGAGGAAGCCGGCCGCGTATGGATCGAGCGCCTGACAGGGCATTTCCGCAGCACGGCCTGGCTTAATCCGGCGTCGGAGGAGTATTGGCGGTTCACGCACTCCACGGTGATCCTGCGCGACCTGGTGGCGCAACGGATGTTTCCGTTGACGCTGACGGGGTTGGACGACATGACGCGCGAACTTTCGAGGTAGGCAAGGCAAGGCCTTCTTTTCTGAAGAAAAGAAGCAAAAGACTCTGACTCCGCTGTCGTGCCTCCATCCAGCCGGCACCCGACAGGAAGTAAAAGTTTTTTGGTACTTTTCTTTCAAAAAAGAACTGCTTTCTTTTCGTTCAGGCTAGGGAACTCCTATGATCACCGTCCACCATCTCAACAACTCTCGTTCGCAGCGTATTCTTTGGCTGCTCGAGGAGCTCGGCCAGCCCTACGAAATCAAACATTACCAGCGCAACGCGAAAACCATGCTTGCGCCACCCGAGCTGCATGCCGTCCACCCGCTCGGTAAGTCACCCGTCATCACCGACGGTGTACACACCATCGCGGAGACCGGCGCTATCGTCGACTACCTCATCAACACCTACGGCGACGGCCGCCTAATCCCGCCGGCCAGGAGCGAGGAGCGCCTGCGCTACACCTACTGGCTCCACTTCGCCGAGGGCAGCGCCATGCCGCCCCTGGTGATGACGCTGGTGTTCGGCGCGCTCCCATCGCGTGTGCCCTTTTTCATCCGGCCCGTCGCCAAGCTGATCAGCGGCAACGTGCAGAAGAGCTTCTTGCGCCCGAACATCGAGGCGCAACTGAAGCTGATGGAAGCCGAGCTCGGCAAGAGCGCCTGGTTCGCCGGCGACGAGCTTACCGGCGCCGACGTGATGATGAGTTTTCCCGTGGAGGCAGCAAAGAGCCGTGGCGGGTTGGGCGCCAGTCCGAAGCTGAAGAAGTGGCTTGCCACCATCCACGCGCGCCCGGCGTATCAGGCGGCACTGAAGAAGGGCGGCACGTACGCCTATGCCTGAAGACGTTGCGTCGGAGCGCTCGCCGCAGGCTCGAAGGCGCTTCATGCAGACGTTCGCAGCGGCAATTTCACCTGTGCGTCGTCGTCTCTGGCTGATGCAGGAGGTTGCCCGGACTACCCCACGTGTAGCGGGTGCGGCTGCAAGGGTGGACCGGGATACAGAAAGCCGGACGGACATTGTGTCGGTTTTCGGGAGTTCGAGCGTGAGTGCTTATCGAAGACGGCAGGAGTCTGCACGTTGGAGGGTGGTCGCCAAACACGGGTGCGAACGCAGAATGAGCGCTGTCGGGAGGTCACTCCCACACGCGAAAAAAAACGCCGGACAGCTAGGGCCTAGTCAGGAAGCAATACCGCCACGATCACCATGACCAACCACGCGTTGCCCTCGGGTGTAACTCTGCCAAGTTCGGCAACGATTACCGCTCTCATGTGAAGCGCGCGATGTCCGACGAACTCCCAGGCCGGTTGTCTCACCTGCTGCGAATAGCCGCCAACAAACGCCCCAGCGCGTCCCCCAGCTGCCCCTCAACCCCGTCCACCGGCTCCGCCGCCACGACCGTCCGCGGCACGGCCACCCGAGGTCCCCCCACCACGTCTTGTACGAACCGCAGCCGCTCCACCAGGCGCCGTCCCGCATGTGTGTTGATCCGTTCGATCAGCATGCCGGCCGCGTGCTGCAGCTCCATCGCCATCGGCCCGGAACAGGCAATCGTCAGCGTCGTCCCGCTCAGCCGTCGCGCTTCGGTCTCCAAAGCTAGCCGAGGCCCCACGATGGCCGCCCACTCGCTCATCAGCAGCGCGCCCGCCGGGGATTTCTTCCTGTAGGCCGCCCGTGTCAGCCCGGGCACCAGCTCGGCTAGCCCGCGCGCCACGTAGGCTCGCCGCTCAAGCGGCGCCAGGGCCGCATCCGGATTGTCAGCCGCCCTATCTTTCGCCATGCAAGCTCCAGCCATGCCGCAAGACGCCCAAGCAGCGCTCCTTACCTGGTACGACCGCCACCGCCGCACCATGCCCTGGCGCGCCCGGCCTGGCGAGCTTGCCGACCCGTACCGCGTCTGGCTCAGCGAGATCATGCTCCAGCAGACCACGGTCGCCGCCGTGATCGGTTATTTTAACCGCTTCACCGCGCTGTTCCCCACGATCCACCACCTTGCGCGCGCCCCCGCCGAGGCCGTGATGTCCGCCTGGGCCGGCCTCGGCTACTACGCCCGCGCCCGCAACCTGCACGCCTGCGCCAAGGCGGTGGCGGTCAAGGACGGCCGGTTCCCTGACACCGTGGACGCGCTGGAAGCCCTCCCCGGCATCGGCCCCTACACGGCGCGCGCCGTTGCGGCCATCGCCTTCGGCGTTCCCGTCGTGCCGGTGGACGGCAACGTGGAGCGTGTCATGGCCCGGCTCTACGCCATCACCCGGCCGATCCCCGCCGCCAAACCCGCTTTGGCCGCTGCCGCCGCTGCCTTCGGCAACCATCCCGCCGCCCAAGCCCGCGCGTCCGACTTCGCACAGGCGCTGTTCGATTTGGGTGCGACCATCTGCACGCCGCGCGCGCCGGCCTGCGTGCTCTGTCCGCTGGCGTCGGGCTGTGCCGGCCGCGCCGCCGGCGCCCCGGAAGCGCTGCCCGCCCGCACGCCCAAGGCCGCGCGGCCGCACCGCCACGGCGCCCTCTTCTGGCTCACCAACCCGCAAGGAGAGGTGCTGCTCCGCCGGCGCCCGCCCACCGGCCTGCTCGGCGGCATGACGGAACTGCCCGGCACCGCGTGGACCGCCGTGCCGCTCAGCCCCGAGGCCGCCCGCGTCGCCGCCCCGATGCCGGCCGCCTGGCGCCACGCGGGCGCGCTGCGTCACGTCTTCACCCATTTCGAGCTGCACCTCGAGGTCTACGCCGCCGCGGTGCCCACCATCCAGGCCGCCGGCTTCCTGCACCCGATCGATGCGCTGCACGAGGAGGCGCTGCCAAGCCTGATGCGCAAGGGCGTGGCCGTGGCGCAGGGAGGCGCCGGATGATCCGCCTGTACGCCGTGGTGGCCCTGGGCGGCATCGCCGGTTTCGCGCCGGCAAGCGTGGCGGCAACGTGTCGCTCGCTGGCATAGCCAGGCTGCCCGCTACGACGGCCGGCCGTGGTAGCGCTCATCACCATGGGGTGTGCGAGGCTTCATCGCGGTTCCGCCTTGAGCCCGCAGGCATTCGGTTCGCTGCGCAGCGGTCGCGCCGTCCAGATACTGGCAACGCCGGCATCTGCGCGGTGTTCTGCATTGCAGCCAACTCGTGAGGCTACGCGTTGGCCGAGCGTCCGGCCGCAGCGCGCGACGGCACAGCCGGAAGTCTTTTGTTTCTTTCTTCGGAAAGAAAGGCCTCCTTGCTTTTCAGAAGGAATCCAGACCGTGGACCACACCGTGCCGCAGAACTGGCAGACCTACACGCCACAGGACCATGACATCTGGCGCATGCTCTACAGCCGCCAGACGCAACTCCTTCCGGGCCGCGCCTGCGCGCCTTTCCTGCAAGGACTGGAGAAGCTGGACCTGGCAGCCGGCATTCCCGATTTTGCAGTCCTCTCGGCGCGCCTGCACGCGCTCACCGGCTGGCAGGTGGTGGCCGTCCCCGGCCTGGTGCCGGACGACGTGTTCTACACCCACCTCGCCAACCGCCGCTTCCCCGCCAGCCGCTTCATCCGCGGCGCCCACCAGCTGGACTACCTCGAAGAGCCGGACGTGTTCCACGACGTGTTCGGCCACGTCCCCATGCTGACGGACCCCATCTTCGCCGACTACATGCAGGCCTACGGGAAAGGCGGCCTGCGCGCGCAGAACCTTGGCCGCCTGCACAACCTCGCCCGGCTCTATTGGTACACGGTGGAGTTCGGCCTGCTGCAAACGCCGGAGGGCCTGCGCATCTACGGCGCCGGCATCGTCAGCTCCGCCGCCGAGAGCGTGTATGCGCTGGAGGACCATCGCCCTCGGCGGCTGGCGTTCGACCTGCAGCGCGTGATGCGCACGCCCTACAAGATCGACGACGTGCAGGCCCTGTACTTCGTCATCCCGTCGTTGCAAGCGTTGCTGGACGCGACGGCCGGGACGGATTTCGACCCGGTATATGACGAGCTTGCCCGCTCCGAGGACATCCCGATCGAGGCGCTGCTGACGAACGATGTGCTGGCAACAGGGATGTGACGTGAGTGGCCTTGGTATAGGGAAGGCCAGGGGCTCTGCCCCTGGACTCCGCTAAGGACAAGTCCCTAGAACCTGTTCGTTAGGGACTTTAAACGGGTGGGGGTCTGGGGCCTCCAGGCCCCAGCGGGGTTTGGGGCAGAGCCCCATGCTTTGCCCGGCCGCCTCCGCCCTTCCGCCCGCCCCCAACTCTGCCCTATAGCCACACGATGCCCGCCCGCACCGCCACTCTTACCAGGACCACCGCAGAGACCGACATTACCCTGTCGCTCGACCTGGACGGTACCGGCCGGTCCACCATCAGCACCGGCGTCGGCTTCTTCGACCACATGCTCACCGCGCTCGCCCGCCACGCCGGCCTCGACCTCACCGTCGAAGCCCGCGGCGACCTGCACATCGACTCCCACCACACCGTGGAAGACGTGGGCATCGTCCTCGGCCAGGCGCTGCGCCAGGCGCTGGGCGACAAGCGCGGCATCACCCGCTTCGGCCAGGCGCTGGTGCCGATGGACGAGGCGCTGGCCGAAGCCGCCATCGACGTCTCCGGCCGCGCCTACCTCGCCTGGTCCGTGCCGTTCGCCCGCCCCATGCTCGGGACCATGGACACCCAACTCGTCGAGGAGTTCTTCCGCGCGCTGGCCGGCAACGCGCTGGTCACGCTTCACGTCACCCTCAAATCCGGAAGCAACGCCCACCATGTGGCAGAAGCATGCTTCAAGGCCGCCGCGCGCGCGTTGCGCATGGCGGTGTCCATCGATCCCCGCCTGCATAACGTCATCCCCTCAACGAAGGGCGCTCTGTGAAGCTGTTCACCACTCACACCCGCCCCGGCGAGCCGCCCTTGCTGGTGCGCGAGGGCTTCTCCGGCGCCGCGTTCTGGTTCGGCGCACTCTACCTTGCTGCCCACCGCGCCTGGACCGCGGCCGCGCTCACCATGGCCGCCTTCCTGCTGACGCTGGCGCTGGTCCGGCTTACGCACAACCTCGCCCCGCTCGCGGGTTTCGCGGTGCTGCAAGGCCTGATCTGCCCCGACCTGCGGCGATGGAGCCTGGACCAGCGCGGTTTCGCTCGCGGGCCAGTGGTGGCGGCACCTGACCAGGACCAGGGGTTGGCGCGCCTGCTGGACAGGCGGCCGGATCTGTTGGGTGCTTGAAGGAAGCAAGCAGTTCTTTTTTGAAAAAAAGAACCAAAAAACTTTTGCTCACTGGCCGCGACGGTTGAAACAGGCGCGCCTGACAATCAAAAGTTTTTTGCTTCTTTTTTTCAAAAAAGAAGGCCTTCCTTCCTGATGCTTGTCTGCGTCATCGATTCCGGCACAGGCAACCTCGCCTCCGCCGCCCGCGCCCTCGCGCGCGCAGCCGAACGAGCCGGCATCACGGCCACCGTCACCGTCACCGCCGACCCCGCCCAGGTCATGGCCTCTGACCGCATCGTTCTGCCGGGGCAGGGGGCGTTCGCCACCTGCGCCGGCGGCCTGGCCGCTATACCGGGCATGATGCGGGCGATCGAGGAGCGCACAGGGCAGGGTGCACCTTTCCTTGGCATCTGCGTCGGCATGCAGCTGATGGCCGAGCGCGGGCTGGAACACGCAACCACGCCCGGCTTCGGCTGGATCGCGGGCGAGATCGCCCCGCTGCACGCCCCCGGCCTGCGGCTCCCGCACATGGGCTGGAACGCGCTGGAGTTCGCCGGCAGCCCGCACCCGCTGCTGGACGGCATCGCGCCCGGAGCGCACGCTTATTTCGTTCACAGCTACGGGCTGCGGGGCTACGCTGCCACCGACGTCGTCGCCACCACGGAGTACGGGGCGCCGGTGCCGGCCCTGGTCGCCCGCCGCAACCTGGCCGGCACGCAGTTCCACGTGGAGAAAAGTCAGGAGGTCGGCTTGCGCATCCTCGCCAATTTCCTCGCCTGGTCGCCTGCGCCATGACGGCCGTCCCCGCCATCGCCGGGGCACAGATACCCGCGCTGCTGGTCGAACACGTCACGGAGCTGCACGAGGACGACATGCAGGCATTGTGCGAGGCCACCAACGCCGCCATCCTGGACGGGGGCGGCTTCGGCTGGGTGAGCCCGCCCGGCCAGCAGGCGCTCGAACGCTACTTCCGCGGCGTGATGCTGGTGCCCGAGCGCGAGCTGTTCGTGGGCCGCGGGGACGGCATCATCACCGGCAGCGCCCAGCTCGTCCGCCAGCCCCGCAACAACGAGGCGCAGGCCTTCGCCGCCGCCATCATGCACGCCTTCGTGGCGCCCTTCGCCCGCGGCCAGGGCCTGGCGCGCCTGATGACGCTCAAGATCGAGGACCGCGCCCGCACGCTGAACTACCGGGTGATGAACCTGGACGTGCGCGAGACGCAGACCGCCGCCATCGCGCTCTACGAGTCGCTCGGCTACACCTGCTGGGGCGTCCACCCGGAATACGCCCGCGTGAAAGGCCAGACCCTGCGCGGCTACTTCTACACCAAGACGCTGCGCAAGGCCCCCGGCACCGAGCCGCCCGCCGCATGATCCTCTATCCCGCCATCGACCTGAAGGACGGCGCCTGCGTGCGCCTGCGGCGCGGCGAGCTGGAAGAGGCGACCGTGTACGAGACCGACCCCGCCCGCCAGGCCCGCGCCTTCGCGCAGGACGGCGCCGCCTGGCTGCACGTGGTCGACCTCAACGGTGCGTTCGCCGGCCGGCCGGTCAACGAGGCGGCGGTCACCGCCATCCTGGGCGCCGCCACCATCCCGGTGCAGCTCGGCGGCGGCATACGCGACATGGCCGGCATCGAGCGCTGGCTCTCCGCCGGCGTGGCACGGGTCATCCTCGGCTCGGCCGCGGTGAAGAACCCCATCCTGGTCCACCAGGCCTGCCGCAGCTTCCCCGGCCGCGTCGCCGTGGGCATCGACGCGCGGGACGGCTACGTCGCCACCGAGGGCTGGGCCGACACGTCAACCCTGCGCGCGCCGGACCTGGCGCGCCGCTTCGAGGACGTAGGCGTGGCGGCCATCATCTACACCGACATTGCGCGTGACGGCATGCTTGCCGGCATCAACATTGAACAGACTGTCGAGCTGGCTGCCGGCCTGGCCACGCCGGTGATCGCCAGCGGCGGCCTTGGTTCGGCCGGGGATCTGCGCGCCTTGCACGCCCAGGCGGGCCACCTGGCGGGGGTGATCGTGGGGCGCGCGCTATACGACGGGCGGATCGGCTTGCGGGAGGCGCTGGAGATACTGGCGCCGACGCAAGGGAAGTAAGGCAAGCAGTTCTTTTTCGAGAAAAAGAACCAAAAAGCTTTGGCTCCCTGTCGGGTGGTGCGGAGCGGTGCGCTTTCGATTATGGCCGCCTCTGGTGCTGTGCCGTATAAGGCTGCCTGTCTGTAACCCTTAGGCCGGAGCACCACTTGGGCGAGACCCTGGAGACCCACGAACACGCCGAGCAGGCCGCGCATGGCGGGCGGCGCCACACCGCGTTGATGATCGCCGTGCTGGCCGCGGCGCTCGCCTTCTGCGAGCAGGGCGCCCAGCACGCCGACACCCGCATGTCGGAGAGCGCGGTGGCCGCTAGCGACGTGTGGGCCGAGTACCAGGCCAAGTCGACTCGCGCCAACGAGTCGCGCGACCTGGCGCAGATCGCCGGCCTGCTGCCGGCGGGGGCCACCGGCGACGCCGCTGCCATCCAGGCGAAGTTCGCGGCCGACATCACGCGTTTCGAGACGGACCCGAAGACCGGCAAGCAGGCGCTCGCCGCCCGGGCCAAGGGGCTGGAGCAGGCGCGGGATGCCGCTCACGAACGGCTGGAAGCGTTCGACAACGCCGCCGCCGCCCTGCAGCTTGGCATTGTGCTCACCACCGCCTCCGTCATCACCGGCTCGGTGATGCTGGTGTGGCTGGGCGGGCTGTTGGGGCTGGTTGGCGGCGTGCTGGCCGTGCTCGGCATGGTAGCGCCGGCGATCGCCGCCATCTAGGCTTCGGTACGAAGCAGCAAGTTGTGCGGTAGCGTATAGATACACCTTGTGCTGGCAGTATCCGAGGCCAGATGCGCCTCATAGTTGAGACAACCGCCCGTCCGGGCGGCCGCACGGAAGCCGCGTCAGCATGATCCTGCAAAGCCTTTATGATGGTTGCTTCCAGCTCTACTTCGACGAGCTCCTGAGCCGGACACCGCTTTGGTTGTTCGTGCATGTGCCCAAGACAGCCGGCAGCTCGCTCAACGGGGAGCTGCAGCCCATCCTCAAGCCCGGCCACCATGTCTTTGTCGATTACACCCAGCTGGACCGGCGTTCTTTCGCCGATCTGCTGGACGAAGCCGTCGACAAGTTCATCACGCTCGCCCAGGTCCGGCGCTACCGCTACTGCACCGGCCACCTCGCGGCCCGGCACGTCGCGCGCATCGGCGCAGAGCTGCAGGACGTATGCCCGGTGACCTTGTTGCGTGACCCGGTCGCGAGGTTCGTGTCGGACTACCGCTACCAGTGTTCCGATATGCATCCCGGCCACGAGCAGTTCGTCGCGGACCATCCCGGCATCGAAAGCTACCTCGACCTGCCGGGTGAGTGGAACAAGATAGCCGGCCACCTGGTGCCGGACCATTTGCGAGGGGATACACAGGCCTGTGTCGACCACGTCGCCGCCAGCTACGCTTTCGTCGGAATCCAGGAAGCTTACGCCCTGAGCCTGCGCCTTCTCACCACCCTGGTCGGTGCGCCCCGTCGCCCGGCGGTGTTCAGGCGCGTCAACACACCGGCGCCGGGATCGGAAATCCACCTGCCGCCTACGCTTGTCGAGAAGATACGCCTGCGCAACGCGCTTGACGTGGAGATCTACGAGGCGCTGAACGCACGCTTCCAGGCCGTTGCTCCTGCGCTGACGGCGTATCTGGACGAGGTGAACCCGCTGCCTCCCGAGTAGGACGCTGTTGACCTGTGAGTAAGAGTGCCTTTCGAAACCCGCCCTGGCGGCCATCTGACGCGCGTGTTCTGCGCTCCGGTGCTCAGAACACATGCCAGCTGACTCGCCATGCCGAATTTTGAAAGGCACTCCAAGGTCAGGGGCTCTGGGGCTCTAAGGCCCCAGCGGGTTTGGGGCAGAGCCCCATCCTTGCTTCCTAAAGGTCAGAACGTCGACCGTCACGCCCGCTTGGCCACCGCAGGCTGCGGCAACCGGCGCATGTATTGGATCAGGTCGTCGCGTATCGTGCGCCAGCGGAGCAGGAACGCCTGGAAAACGCCGAGGTCGACCGCGTTGAGCGTCCTGAGCCTGGCTTCCAGTTCAGGAGTCATGTCCACCTGGTCGTTGTCGGTGCTGTTGACCCGCACGCGGGCTTCCGGCGTCCGGGTCTCTCCCATCAGCGTGGTCAGCACGCGTAGGCTCAGCGGGTACATCTCCTGCAGCCCCAGGAAGGCGTAGGCGTTGGTGATGTAATCCACGCAGCCGGCAACGTCGCCGGACATCACCAGCTCGCGGGGCGCCAGGTTGAGCGTGATCTTGTTGTGCACGTGCGGCCGCGCGACGTAGGTCTCGAAATCCGGCGTCTTGGCGATGAACTGCGCCTGGGCCGTGTTCATTGCCGAGCGCTGGTAGCGGTAGTCCGAAACCAGGCGCGCCATCGGGTTGCGCAGCATGGTGAAGCAGCGTACGTCCGGGATGCCGTCGCGGACCATCTCCACCTGCCTGGCGTTGATGTGTCCGGTGCAGAAACGGAACGGTCGTTCCTTGTAGCTGGCCACGAACGTCTGCACGGCCGCATCGAACCTGGCCTGGTAGGTCCGCGTCGTGTCGGTATGGTCGATGTCGATGTTGAACGAGGGCTGCAGGATGCTTTCGGCTTCTGCCGTCATCGAGCTGCCGGCCGTTTTGGGCACATGCACGAACAGCCACAACGGCGCTCCGGCGCCTACCTCGCCGAGATACCTGTCGAAATCCTTGGCGAACAGCGCAGAAAGCAAGGTGGCCTCACGGAATCATCTGGCCTGATCGTGCCTGCCTGGCCGGACAGATGCAAACCGGCCCGCCTGCGGGAGCAAGGCAGCCTCGCTTGATCGGTTCAACCCAGGGCGTAGCCGAACGAGGTCAGGAACTTCCCCCACTCCGCCGCGCAGCGCGCCTGCAAGGCGGCGGGCAGGTCGGACCGCCAGCGTCCGACGGAGGCCTCAGGCGAGCTGCTCGTCGCGTGCTGGGCGAACATCCGGTTGCCTGCCTCGGCCGCTACCGGGGCGATCTCGGCCTGCAGGAACTCTCCCAGCCTGCGGTAGGTGTCCCCGTCGCCGGCGACCATGTCCTCGTAGCGGATGATGCAGACCTCCGGCCCGGCCTCGGTCTTGATGGCGGTGAGCTGCTGGCAGCTGTGGCTCAGGTGGCCGAACGACTTGTCCGGGCTGCTCTCGAAATAGGCGATCTGCGAGCAAAGCACGTCACGCGGGTCGCGCACGATCACCACCTCGCGCATCGCCGGAAAGGCGCGGCGCACGAACAGCCGGGTTGGCCGGTGCAGGTTGTTGTTCTTCTCCGCGAAGTAGCGCGCCGCCGGCTTGGCCTTGTCGGCCGCCAGCCTGCGGTAGTACTCGCGTACGATCCCGGCGAACGCGCCGCTCACCTGCTCCGGCATCCAGCTCCTCGAGAACTGGCGCAGCGCCTCCTGCTGACGGAAGGCGTGCGCGTATTGCGGCGCGCCGAACGGGTTGAAGCCGATGTGAAAGCCGTCGCCCTCCAGGCGGTCCGGATGGGTGGAGCGCTCGGCGTCGGCCGGCGCGGTCAGCACCGCGTAGGCCGCGGCGTAGTACGACAGCATCCGCACCTCGTAGGGCACCAGCTCGGCTACCACGACCTGCGGCGAGGCGGCCAGGCAGCTCATCAGGTAGGTGGTGCCCGACCGCCCCGGCGCGGTCACCAGGATGGGGCTGGGGACCTCGTCCGGCCGGGCCGCCAACGCGTCGGCCGCCAGCACGCGCTCGCCGCCCGGCAGCGTGGTGCCGTCTGAAAAGCAGACCTGGATGTGGTGGGCATCGTCCGACGAGAGCGGGTCCGGGTAGGTGAACATGAAGCCGTGGGCCCCATCCCCGAACCGGCCCAGCGCGGCCAGGTCGCGCCGCGGCCGTGCGGCCGTCACGCGCCCCACCTCGTGGCCGTCGACCTCGATGAGCAGTTCCAGCCGGCTGTCCGGCCCGGCATCGTCGGCGGCCCAGCCGGAGACCGATACCCTGTTGACAGCGTCCACGTGACCGCCGCGCATCGATGCCTGTCTATCCCGAACTGATCGCGGCGCCTTGTGCGCGGCGGCCCAACCGGCGTCAACCGGACGAACCGGCGAGCAGGATGCCGGCGCCGG
Organism: uncultured Acetobacteraceae bacterium; assembly: GCA_964242595.1. Lineage (GTDB taxonomy): Bacteria > Pseudomonadota > Alphaproteobacteria > Acetobacterales > Acetobacteraceae > BOG-908. The sequence continues at coordinate 64,524 of CAXTBC010000005.1, forward strand.
GTGCGCAGGTCGCGGACCGAGACGCCACCCCGCTGGGGATCGTGACGGCCGGCAACGTGTTGCACACAAATCGCTGCCACCCTTAAAAGTCTGCCGGCCTTTCCGGCCGAACGGGGACCGACGATCTTGGTGGAGAAACGCGCAGGGGGCGGCTTCCGCCCTGGCGAGGACGCGATCCAGCCGGCCATCCCCGCCGGGGTGGTGTTCACCAAGGCGGCCGAAGCGGGCGGCACGGACCGTGACGTTCTGATGGGCTACCAGATGTTCCTGGGGCGAGACCCCGAGAGTTCCTTCGTCATCGCCGACGCCAAGACAAGCCCGGTCGGCGCCTTCCTGCGCGCGCTGATGGGCTCGGGCGAGTTCCAGAGCGCGGTGCTCGACAAGCTGGCCGCCGGCCGCAAGATGCCGCACGAGGCGGTCTCGGCCGCACCCAGCGGCGAGCAGATGGCCTGGCTGTTCAACCTGGTGCACGTGCCCGGCCGCCCCGGCGCGGTGCTGCGCGCGGCCACGAGTTGGGCGGAGTGGATGCGCACCCTGGTGGCCATCCCCGGCCTGCCGACGGCGCCGCCGCGCGCCGAGCCGGGCAGCGGGCCACAGGCGCAGGACGCCGGCGAGGGCTTCGTGCTGGTCACCATCGAGCAGCCCAAGCCCGGCGAGCGGCTGCGCCCCGGCGCTCTGGTGCACGGCAGTGGCTGGGCGATTGCGCCGGCGGACGTGGCCGAAGTGGCGGTCCACCTGGACGGCAGGCTGCTGACCCACGCGCGCTACGGCCTGCCGCGGCCGGACGTGGCCCGCAGCTTCCCGCATTACCGCCACGTGGACCATTGCGGCTTCACCTTCGCCGCCGAGGTGCCCGAGGATGCCGCGCTGGCCAGCCTGCTGACGGTGAGCGTGCGTAGCGCCGACGGCCAGACCGGCAGCAAGGGCGTGCGCCTGCAGGGCCAGGACGCCGCGCCGCCGCGGCCGGGCAGTGCCGGCGCTGCCGAGACGGCATGGCCCATCCGGCTCGCGGTGGAGGAAGCCGTAGTCGACGAGGCCAGGATGCTCCGGGTGCGCGGCTGGGCGGTCAGCGCCGAGCCGATGCAGGCGGTCTCCGTCGCGGTAGGCCAGGCCGTGCTGGGCGATGCCCGCCACGGGCTGCCGCGGCCCGACATTGCCGGCGGCCAGCCAGGCTACGCCAACGCCGGCCAGTCCGGTTTCGCCCTGGTCTGCCAGTTGCCGGCGGGGGTGCCGGCCGGTCCGGGTTTCGTCCGTGTGCAGGCGGCCGACTGCGCCGGCCACACCCGCCAGACCATCGTGCCGGTGGACGTGCCGCAGGACCCGACGCAGCACGTGCCGAAATCCTCGCCGATGCTAGGAGTGCCGCCAGCTGCCGCCGCTGCCCCTCGTCGGGCGCAGGCCACGGCGGCGGACGGCGCGGCGCCGGGCGGCATCGCCTGCGCCTGCGAACGCGCAACGCTGCAAGCCGACGGCGCGCTGCGGGTGGACGGCTGGGCGCTGGCGCCGCACGGCATCACCGGCCTGCGCGTGGAGCTGGACGGCATATCCCTGGGCCAGGCAGCGCTCGGCCGGCCCAGCCCGTCGCTGGCCGCCGCCCGGCCGGACGTGAAGCTTGCCGGCCAGGCAGGCTTCACCTTCAGCCACATCTTGCCCCGCAGGCCGGCGCCCGGCGTCCACCACCTCAGCCTGCACGTGACCGCCGAGGGCGGGCTGGCCCGCGTGGTCGAGACGGCGCTGGTGGCCGACGCCGCCGCACCCGCGCCGGCCGCCGCCATGCAGGAGCCTGCCCCGGCGGCACCGCCCAGGCCGGCCACAGGTCCGGTTGCGCGCCCCGCGCCACCCGGCATGCGGCTGGAAGTGGACCGCCCGGCGATCTTCGAGGGGGCGGCGCGCGGGCCGGTGCGCGGCGCGCTCACCATCGCCGGCTGGTCGGCCGCACGCGGCGGCATCGCCCAGGTGGACGTCTTCTGCGACGAGCGGCTGCTCGGCCACGCCCATCTGGGCATGCGGCGGGAGGACATCGGCGCCGCCTTTCCGGACTACAAGGGCGCGCTGCTCGCCGGTTACGCGTTGGTGCTGCCGCCCGGCACCCTGCCCGAAGGCAACCATGAGGTCAGGGTGGTTGCCACCCCGGCCCGCGAGGACCCGGCGGCACCGCCGGCCGGCACGCTGGAACGCCGCTTCAGGCTGCAGGTGGAGCGCTACGACGCGCTGCCGCCCGACGGCAGCATCCGCCTGGCGCTGCCGCCCTCCGAGGCCGAGTTCGGCCTCACCTTGCTAGCCCGGCTGGGGTGCCACCCGCAGTTCACCGTGGTGCTGGCCGACGCCGCCGCCGGAGACGCGGGGCTGGCCGCACTGGCGGCCACGCTGCGCAGCTTATCCAGCCAGGCTTACGGCGAGTGGTCGGTGCAGGCCAGGCTGCCCGACGCCGCCAGCCTGGAGGCCGCCCGCGCGCTGCCCGAAGTCGCCGACCCGGCCGGCCGGGTCCGGCTCGCCCGCCAGGACCAGCCCGCCGCCGGCACGGCCGCTCTACCGACGCTCGTCGACGCGGACCCGGCCGCCCCGGCCTTCACCCTGCTGCTACGCGCGGGCGACCTGCTGGGCGCCGACGCGCTGCTGGAGCTCGCCTGCGCGCTCGCCGCCGACCGCCATGCCGATTTCATCTACGCCGACGAGCTGCGCGCCGACCCCGGCCAGGGCCGCCGCCAGCCGTTCTTTAAGCCGGACTGGTCGCCGGACCTGCTGCTGGCGATGAACTATGTCGGCCGCCCCTGGTGCGCCGCCGCGGGTCTGCTGGAGCGCGCCGGCCTCGACCTTGCCACGCTGGCGGCAGGATCGGACTACGCCGCCGTGCTGGCGCTGAGCGAGCACGCCGCCCGCATCGTCCATGTGCCGCGCGTACTGTGCGACAGGCAGGCCGCCGACGACACGCCGGCGCAGGAGCAGGCCGCTCTCGCCCAGGCTCTGGCCCGGCGAGGCGATGCCGGGGCTGCCGAGCCTGCCGCCACCCCGGGCACCTGGCGGGTCCGCCGCCCGATCGCCCGCCGCACGCCCCCCGCCATCCGCCGCCCGCGCAACACGGTGGCCGGCCGCGTCTCCATCATCATCCCCACCTGCGCCGCCGGCGGCCTGGTGCGGAGCGCCATCAAATCCATCCGCGCCACCAGCGCCCCGGCCTTGGCCGGCGGGCGGGAGGTGGAGATCGTGATCCTGGACAACACGCCGGTGCGCGAAACCCGCACCCGTGCCTGGCTGCGCAGCCAGGCCGACGTGGTGATCGACATGCCGGGCGCGTTCAACTGGTCGCGCTTCAACAACCTGGGCGCACGCGCCGCTACCGGCGAGTTCCTGCTGTTCCTTAACGACGACGTGGAGACCAGGCAGCCCGACTGGCTGGAGGCGATGCTGGAGCACGCGCAGCGTCCGGAGGTGGGCGTGGTGGGCGCGCGCCTGCTCTATCCGGACGGCACCGTACAGCATGGCGGGCAGTACCTGGCCGACAGCCATGCCCGCCACGCCTTCCGCTTCGCGGCCGCGTCCATGCCCGGCCCGTTCGGCCTGGCGGGGGTGGCGCGCGAGGTGGTCTCGGTGACCGGCGCCTGCCAGATGGTGCGCGCCCGCACCTTTGCCCAGCTCGGCGGCTTCGACGAGGCGCACAGCGTGGTCAACAACGACCTCGATTTCTGCCTGCGTGCTTGGCAGGCCGGGCTGCGCGTGGTGTTCACCCCGCATGCCAGCCTTACCCACCACGAGCTGGCCAGCCGCGCCGCCCTGCAGGACAGCTACGACGAGGCCCGCTTCGCCACTGCCTGGCGCAACCGCTTCCTGGCCGGCGACCCTTACCGCAGCCCGCGTTTGGCGCAGGACGCCGACCATTACGGCGCCGACCCCGAACCGACCGTGCTGGTGCATGCCGGCCGCCGCGGCCCGGCGCCGGAAACCGTGCGCCGCATCCTGGCCGTCAAGCTGGACCACATCGGCGACTTCCTGACCGCGCTGCCGGCCCTGCGCAGCCTGCGCCGGCGCTTCCCCGCCGCCCGGATCGACCTGCTGGCCCCGGCCGCCTCGGCCGAACTCGCCGCCGGCGAGCCCGCCATCGACGAGACCATCGTGTTCGACTTCTTCCACGCGCGCTCCGGGCTGGGCCAGAAGGGGGTGGGCGAGGCCGAGTTCGAGGCGCTGCGGGCCAGGCTTGCGCCGGCTCGCTACGACATGGCGATCGATCTGCGCATGCAGCCCGAGACCCGCGCGGTGCTGCCCTACACGGGCGCGGCCTTCCTGGTCGGCTACGACCACGCGAACCGCTTCGCGTTCCTCGACGTGGCGCTGGAGTGGGAGGGCGACGAGCGGCTGGCGCTCAAGCGCGCCCACGTCTCCGAACGGCTGGTCGAGCTGGTTTCCGCCGCCGAGGACGCCTGCCGCGCCGAGCCGGTGCCGCCCGCGCCGTCCCGCCTGCAGCCGCGGGACGTGCCGGCCTTGGCCGCCCTGCCGGCAGCTTTCCTCGCGTGTCGGCTCGTCTGCATCCATCCCGGGGTGGGCAACGTGGTGCGGCAATGGCCGGCGTCGAGCTACGCGGCGCTGGTCGACCTGCTGGCCGGGGCCGGGCTGCACGCCGTGCTGGTCGGTGCGCCCGAGGAGGCGCCGGTGGCCGAGGAGGTGCTGCGCCAGGTCGCGGCCAAGGGAGCGGCCGAGTCCCTGGTGGGCCGCGTCAAGCTGGCGCAGCTCGCCCAGGTAATGCGCGCCTGCGCGCTGTTCGTAGGCAACAACAGTGGGCCGCAGCATCTGGCGGCCGCGCAGGGCACGCCCACGATCGGCATCCATTCCGGCGTGGTGGACGCCACCGAGTGGGCGCCGCTGGGCACCCAGGCCGTGGCCATGCGCCGCAGGATGATCTGCGCCCCGTGCTACCTTGAGTTCGCCTCCGACTGCCCGCGTGACATGGCCTGCCTGACGGGGCTGCGGCCGCGTGACGTGTTTGCGGCTTGCCTGCGGATGCTGGGTCAAGAGTAAGGCAAGGAAGGCCTTCTTTTTCGAGAAAAAGAAGCAAAAAGCTTTTGTCCGTTTGACGCGGCTCTCTCCGGGCGCATCCGACAGGGTGCAAAGCTTCTGGTTCTTTTTCTTGGAAAAGAACTGCTTGCCAAGCCCTTATAGGTTCGGCGTTAGACCAAAGTTAAAAAGGGTCGGTTATTCTCGTTTTCAGGAAAAACCGTCGTAGCACGCTGTTATTGTTGCACAATCATCACGATTGTGCATTGCAAAATTTCTGGCCATTGTTGCTCTGCAGGTGGTAGCTTGCGTCACAAGGTGGTTACCGCCGTGCCGTCGTCCTACGGCCGACAAGCATTGTCGGTTGCTTCGCAGGTGGAGACTTGAAGTTGGCGCGTATCCTTGCAGGCACCGAACTGGACGGCCGGGATGGTGCAGCGCATAGCGGCTTCGTCGACGTGATCGACAGCCGGCAGGGCGTGCGTGGCTGGGCGCTGAACCATGCCGACCCGCTCGAGCCGGTGGTGCTGCAGCTCTGCGTGGGCGAGCAGGCGGTGGCCGAGACGCAGGCCGATGGCGAGCGCACCGACATTTCGGCCAAGCTGGGCCGCCCGGCCCGCGCCGGCTTCGCCTTCGGCGCCGACGTGATGCTGAGCCTGCCCGGCTTCATGGACGATCCGGACGACGCGGTGACGGTGCGGGTGGGTGCCACCGGCCACCTGCTGGCCAGCGCCGAGCGGCCGCCGACGATCGGCCAGATCATCGCCCAGCTCCGCATCGATGCGACGCCCGAGCCGCGCAGCACCACGGCCGATTTCGAGCTTCTGCTCGACGAGCTGCGGGCCGGGGCCGACGTGCTGGCCGAGGGCGCGCTGCGCCCGTTGCCGGAGAACCTGCAGGGCTACATCGAGACGGTGGCCGTCGATACGTCCGGCCAGGTCTGGTTCATGGGCTGGATGAAGCGCGGCCACGTGCAGGAGTTCAGCGCCGTACTCGTCGAGCGCCGCAAGCATCCCGCCGCCATAGCGGTGATGAGCTACCTGCGCGACGACCTGCCGGCCGACAGCTGCGGCATCGTCGGCCTGATCTACTCGACCTGGCGCCCCAGCTCGGCAACCGCCGACCTGCGTGTCTTCTTCGGCCTGGGCGGGCGCTTTCACCTCTGCGCCCACGCGCCGCTGCGCATCATAACCTCGGGCGAGCTGGTTGGCGAATACGAGGGCATACGTGACCGCTGCCTGGGTGAGGGCAGGGCGATCGCGCTGCAGCGCATGCTTACGGCATTGGAAAACTGGCTGCCCACCCGCACCGCCGCCCAGTGGTTCGCCACCGAGTGCTCGATCGATCGCATCCTGCTGGTGCCCGGTCTCGGCTGCCTGGTGGAAGGCTGGGTGATGAGCCCGATGAAGCGGATAGAGGGCCTGCGCCTCCGCGTCGGGGCCTCGGTGATGTCGGCCGATCCCGAAAGCCTCTTCTGGAAGTCCCGCCCCGACCTGCTCGCGGCCTTCCCGGGCAGCGACCGCATGGTGGACCGTGCGGGCTTCGTGGGCCTTTTCGCCGGCGACGCCGAGCCGGAAGACTTCGCCGACCCCGTGCTCAAGGTGATCTTCCAGGGCGGCAGCTCGGCCAACTGGAGCATCGCCGCCTCTGCATTCCGCCGCCTGGGCCACTCGGCCAGGGTCGAGGATGCGCTGCTGTTCTTCCCCGCCTTGCAGGAGGAGGTGTTCTTCCCCCGTTTCGCCGACGCCGCGATCCGCGCCGAGCGCGCGGCGATGAACGCTCCGGTGGTCCTCAGCCTTACCCGCAGCCGCCGTGTCATGGTGTTCGTCCTTCCCGAGGACCGTTGCGACCTGTTCCTGCTGTTCGAGGACATCGCCCAGCAGTGCCGCACGCTCGGCGGCATCGAGGCGCTGGCCTTTGTCGCCGCGTCGAAATCCAACCGCTCGGACGCGCTGTGGCTCTACCGCGAGTTCCAGTCCACCCAGGGTGCCTCGCACAACATCGCGTGCAGCCTGCTGGTGATCGACGACGCCGCCCAGGCGTTCGCGCTGCTGCCTGAGGTGCTGCGCGAGGTGGGAGCCAACCGCTTCGTCTTCGTGGGTGCCGGTGTGCTCCTGCGCGAGTCCGGCTGGGCACGCGCGCGCCAGGCGCTGGCGCCGGGCGCCGCGGACCTGGTGTTCTTCGGCCTGGAGACCGAGGAGTACGAGCAGCGTGACATGGCCAGCGGTGTCACCGCACGCTGCTTTGCCTGGTCGACCGGCCATCTCGCCCGCTGGGCGCTGAGCGCGCCCTCGTTCATGGGCGGGTTCTACCTGGAGAACGGGCTGTTCCAGTCCGGCTCGGCCCACGTGGTCCACCACAACGCGGCCGCCTGTACGCGCACGCTGCTCTCTACCCGGGTGCAGGAGGCGATCAACACTACCGTCTACGCGCTGTCCGGCCAGCATGGCGGCCAGGCCTCCCGCCTGCAGGCGCCCGCCAGGGCGCCGAGTGCCGGCCGCGTCGCCGCCCAGGCGGTCGTCTGATGCCGGACAGCATGGCCGTGCCAGGGGTCGGCCCCATCGCCATCGTCGCACACACCCATCCGTCCGTCAGTAAGGGCGGGGCCGAGATCGCCGCCTACGCGCTCTACGAGGGCCTGCGCACGATAGGCGTGGACGCCATCTTCATCGCGGTCTGCCCGTCCGCCGAGCGCAACCGCCTGATGCTCGGCTCGGACCGCGAGTTCGCCATCATCGCCGACCAGAACCGCTACGATCATTTCTACCACCTCTCGTCCGCCGACATCTGGCGCCAGCTCAAGGCGATCCTGCTGCGCCAGAACGTGCGGCAGGTGAACTTCCACCACTTCCTGCAGCTGGGCGTGAATACCTTGCGCGCCCTGCATGCCGAGACGGACATCCCCTTCACCGTCACCCTGCACGAGTTCCTGGCCATCTGCGCCCATCACGGCCAGATGGTCACCCGGCCGGCCCGTCGCCTTTGCCCGGCCGCCTCGCCGGTCGCCTGCGCCACCTGCTTTCCCGAGCACAGCCGCCAGCAGTTCAGCACCCGCAAGCAGGTGATCCAGTCCGCGTTGCTGCCGGCCGCGGGCTTCATCTCGCCCAGCCACTTTCTCGCTGACCGGATGACCGAATGGGGCCTGCCGCGTGACAAGTTCGTGGTCATCGAGAACGGCCTGCGCATGCCCGGCAAGCCCGATGGGCGGGCCAGGCAGGCCGCCTCGTCTGGTCCTGCCCTGATCGGCAGCCGCCCGTGGACGTTCGGCTATTTCGGCCAGATCACCCCGTTCAAGGGTGCGGACATCCTGCTCGACACCATCGACCTGCTCGCCAAGCAGCCCGACATCGGCCACAAGATACGCATCCGTGTCCACGGCAACGTCATCGGCCAGGAGCCCGACTTCGTCAGCCGCTTTAACAGCGTGTTCGAGAAGAACGGCTTCGCCACCTACGCCGGGCCGTACGACAACGCGGACGTCCACAAGCTGATGCTGGGCTGCGACTACGTGCTGGTGCCGAGCACGTGGTGGGAGAACTCGCCCGTGGTGATCCAGGAGGCGTTCGCCGCCGGGCGGCCGGTGATCTGCACCGGCATCGGCGGCATGGCCGAAAAGGTGCCCAACCGTCTGGCCGGCCTGCATTTCCGCACCGCCGACCCCACCGACCTCGCGCGCGCGATGGGCGAGGCGGCCGACGAAACCCTCTACCAGGCGCTGTGCTCCGGGCTGCCGAAGGTCAGCGACCAGGTCACCATGGCGCGCGACTACCTGGCCAGCTTCAACCGCCTCATCAAGGCGCCGGGTTCCCAGGACGTGGTCCGCACGCCGCGTCGGCGGGCGCGGGCTGCTGTTTGAAGACAAGGTTGGGGCTCTGCCCCAAGCCCCGCCTGGGCCGTAAGGCCCCAGACCCCCATTCATGATAATCTTTCGATGGCCATAAACCGGCCGCCGACGATCGGCTTGGTCGCTTGCGTGTATGCTCTCCTTGTTTGCCTGGTTTTGGCGCCCTTGTGGCTGGTGGGCACGCCCAGCCTGGGCGACTACCTCAACCACCTCGCCCGCATGCACGTTCTGGCCCAGGCCGGGCACTCTGCCGCGCTCGCGCGCTACTACCAGGTGCGCTGGGCGCCTATCCCGTACTTGGCCATGGATGCGATCGTGCCGCTGCTCAGCCGGATGGTGCCGATCTACGTTGCCGGCAAGCTGTTCCTCTCGGCCTGCGTGCTGCTGCCGCCGGCCGCGGTGGCCGTGCTGCATCGGACGGTCCACCGCCGAAACAGCCTGGTCCCGTGCGCCGCCTTCCTGCTCAGCTACAACGGCCTGCTCTCGCTGGGCTTCCTGAACTTCCTGTTCTCCTCCGCGCTGGCGGTCATGCTGTTCGCGCTGTGGCTGCGGGTTGCAGGGTGGCCACCCCTGCTGCGCGTGGCGGGCTTCGCGCCGCTGGTCCTGCTGCTCTATCTCGGCCACGTCTTCGCCTGCCTGGCCTACTGCCTCGCCGTGGCCGGGCATGAACTAGCCGAGGCCTCTCGCGCCGGCTGGCGGCCCCTGCCGCGCGTGGCAGTCAACTTCGCCGCAGCCGCGGGGCAGGCTGTCCCGGCGGCGATCTTCGCGGCCAGGCTGGACGTCGGCGCGGGCTATGTCGGGCCCCTGCACACCGTCTTCGGCGGGGTGCCCGAGAAGCTCTACGCCTTCGCCTCGCCCCTGCTGTTCGTGCCCGACGGACCCGATGCCGCCTGTGCCGCCGGCGCGTTGCTGCTCGCGGCCGTGCTGCTGCGGCGGGTAAGGCTGGATGCAGCTGTCTGGCCCGCCTGCGCGCTGGTGGGCTTCGCCGGGCTGGCCGTGCCGCATCTGCTGGCCAGCACCTGGGGCACCGACCTGCGCCTGCCGTTCGTCGCCGCCATGCTTGGGCTGGGCGGCCTGTCGCCGCGCCAAGGGCGTGTCAGCCCGGCCGTGGCCGGGTTGGCCGCCGCGGTAACCTGCCTGCTGGTGGGCATCAAGTCCGCGGACGCGTGGCGCATGATGCGCCAGTCCAGCGCGCTGGTCGCCGAGACCCGGGCGGTGCTGGCCGGTCTGCCGGAAGGGGCGCGCCTGCTGGTCGTCAACGTGGCGCGCGGGATAGCGGGACAGGGTGGCCCCCCGCCTGCCAGCCTGGGACCCAGCAGCGTCTGGCAGTTGCCGATGGTTGCTGTGATCGAGCACGACGCCTTCGTCCCGTACTTCTTCAGCGGCTTGGCGACCGTGCACATCACTTCCGCCTGGCGAGCGGCCAGCACGCCGAACGGCTTCCCGGTCACCCTTGACCAGCTCCGCCAGGGCGTGCAGGCCACCGACATCCCCGGCCACGACCTGCCCGACGGCCCCGGCGGCGCCCGCCTCTACCAGCTCGGCTGGCCGGCCAAGTTCACCCACGTGCTGGTGCAACATTACGGCCTCGATGCAGGACCGCTTCCCGGCAACCTCATGGCCTGCGCGCACACCGCCGGCCTGGACCTCTATCGTGTGACCACGAGGCCGCCCACGATCGGGACGGAAAGCCTTCAACTGCCACCGTGCTCGTCCATATGATGGCGACCCAGCACTTCTTGCAGGAACTCAACATGTCTGACAACGCCCTGCCAATCCAGAAAACCGACGCCGAGTGGAAGCGAGATCTCACCCCCGAGCAGTACCGCGTGCTCCGCGAGCACGGTACGGAACGCCCCGGCGCGAGCAGCCTGAATGCCGAGAAGCGCGAGGGCGAGTTCCTCTGCGCCGCCTGCCAGTCCAAGCTGTTCGACAGTGCAACGAAATACGAGAGCCACTCCGGCTGGCCCAGCTTCTACGCGCCCGTGGACGGCGCCGTCGCTACCACCGAGGACCGCTCGCTTGGCATGCGCCGGGTGGAGGTTCATTGCGCACAGTGCGGCGGCCACCTGGGCCACGTTTTTCCGGACGGGCCCAAGCCCACCGGCCAGCGCTACTGCATGAACGGCGCGGCGCTCAAGTTCGAACCCGCCGGCTGAGCCAGGCGTGCAGCACGACGCTGCCGAGCTGCTGCAGGAACTGCGCGCGCTGCTGGACGGGGAGACCGACCGGGTTGCGCGCACAGCCAACACGGCCGCGCTGATCTATAACCGGATGCCCCGCCTGAACTGGGCGGGCTTCTACTTCCTGCAGGGCGAGACCCTGGTACTCGGCCCGTTCCAAGGCTTGCCGGCCTGCACCCGCATTCCTCTGGGACGAGGCGTATGCGGCACCGCGGCCGCCGAACGCCGCACCATCGTTGTGGCCGACGTGCACGCGTTTCCCGGCCACATCGCCTGCGACAGCGCGTCGGCTTCAGAGATCGTCGTGCCGCTGGTGAGAGACGGCGTGGTTGTCGGGGTGCTGGACATCGACAGCCCTGAGCGGGACCGGTTCTCGGCGGAGGACCAGGCCCTGGTCGAGGGCGTGGCCCTGCTTTGTGTGGAGGATGGGAACACAGAGGGCTGAAAGTCTTGATCTACAGGCAAGAATGGGGCTCTGCCCTAAACCCCGCTGGGGCCTGAGGCCCCAGACCCATATATTTAGGATTCTTAACTGATCGATTCCTACTACCAATTGCCCGAAGCACTGCCTGCCGAGAAAGGCAAAAGGTAGAGCACGTGCTTAAACCTGCTGATGGGACTCCTAAACAGATGGGGGTCTGGGGCCTCGAGGCCCCCGCGGGGTTTGGGGCAGAGCCCCATGCTTGCTACAGCTCAAGTTTCCAGCCGCTTGTATCAAGCCAACCGCGCAGCCCATTGCTGCAGCCAGATCGGCACCGCCATCGCCGGCAGCGGGCGCGAGAACATGAAGCCCTGCACCGCGTCCACGCCCAGGCCCAGCACCCGGTCCAGGCAGGCCTGGTCCTCGATGCCTTCTGCCACCATGAACAGCCCGCGTGCGCGCCCTTCGGCGGTGATGGCCTCCAGCAGCCCGGACTGCGCAGGATCGCCCACCATGGCGCCGTCCAGCTTCACCGCGTCGAACGGCAGGTCCAGCAGGTCGCGCCAGTGCGGCAGGGCAGGGCCGGCGTCGTCCACGGCAAGGCGGAAACCGGCCTTGCGCCAGCCCAGCAGCGCCTCGTGCAGCCGGCCGAGGTCGGGCGCCGTGCTGCTCTCCAGCACCTCGAGCATGATCTGGCTGGGTGAGACCTCGGCCACCGCGCACAGCTCGAGCCCACGCCGTAGCGCGAAATCGTTCATCACCGTGGACAGCGGCATGTTCACCGTCACGAACAGGTCGGACTGGCGAAGTTTGGCGCCGATCTCGAGAAAGGTGCGCGCCGCGGCGATGCCGCTCATCACCCGCTCGCGCCCGCAGGCGACGGTTAGCGGGATGAAATCCTTCGGGTGCAGGATGCCCCGCTGGCCGTGGTGCAGCCTGGCCAGCGCCTCCAGCCCGATCGGCTCCAGGCCGGCAGCGCTCAAAATAGGCTGGAAGCGCATGCGCAGGCCGCCGGCGTGCAACGTGGAAGCGAGTTCGGCCGGCCCCATAGGCGGCTCGCCCGGGAACAAAGGGGGCCGGTTACTGCCAAGGGCCGCTGTTACCGCGTCGGCGTCGGGCTCCTGGATACAAGCCATCGGGGTGGACGTGCCGCACTGGTCGCAGCCGAGCATCATCAGCGAGGCGGGCCGCAGCGTCACCTCGTCCACCATGCCGGCTAGCGCGTCTATGGCATTGGAGCGGAGCGGGGCGACGGCCAGCACGTGGTCGTAAACCCGGCCAGGCGGCAGCATGGACGCAAGGGCCGAGCGCACGTCCGGTTGCAGGTCCAGCGCCGCCCCGCGCCGGGCGGCAGCCTCCTGCACGACCGCCAGCCAGGGCGCGCTGGAGCCGACGAACAGCAAGCGTGGCTGACCTATGGCACCCATACCGAACTTAACGCCCGCACAGCGTCAGGATTTGTCGCCAAATGTAAAAAGAATGTTCACGGTCATCCCAAAAAAGGAACGTTGCGTGTGATGTTGCGATCACTGCAACTCTAAGCTCGGCGAGGCATGGCAGCGGCCCTGGACGGATAGCCTGTGTGCGTCGATTTCTCAGTCCATCCCGGCTCAAGCCGTAGGCGCTCATCGTGCCGGTGCCACCACCTCGCGTCTCAGGCGGTTCTCACCCAGCAGCAGCAGCAGCGGGGCGGCGATCATGATGCTGCTGACCGTGCCGATGGCGATGCCGAACAGCATGGCCAGCGCGAATCCGGACAGGCTGGCGCCGCCAAACAGCGCTAGCGGCACGCTGGCCAGGAACACCGTGCTGCTGGTGCCGAGCGTGCGGTTCAGCGTCTCGTTGATGGACAGGTCGATCAGCTGGCGCAGCGGCATCGTCTTGTACTTGCGCAGGTTCTCCCGCACCCGGTCGTACACCACCACCTTGTCGTTGGTGGAGTAGCCGATGATGGTCAGGATGGCCGCTACCATCACGCTGTCGAACTCGATGCGGGTTATCACCAGGAAGCCGATCGTCTTGGTCACGTCCAGCAGCAGCGTCACCACAGCGCCCACAGCGAACTGCCACTCGAAGCGGAACCAGATGTAGGCGAAGATCATCGCCAGACTGATCACCAGCGCCAGCACGCCGTTGCGGAAAAGCTCGGCACTCACCGATGCGCCGACCACGTCGTTGCGCAGCACCTTGGTGCCGGGTTGCGCGGTGGCCAGCACCTGTTCGACGCTGTGCTGCATCGCCTGGTTGGCGGCCGGCGTGGCTTGCGCGTCCAGCCGGATCAGCACGTCGTCATCCGCGCCGAAGCGCTGCAGCCCGGCCGCCGGCACCCCGGCCGTGGCGAATGCGCCGCGCAGCTTGTTGAAGTCGGCCGGGCCGGGCGTGCGCGCCTCGATCGTGATGCCGCCTTTGAAGTCCAGCCCCAGCCGCAACCCGGGATAGAAGAACAACCCGATCGACAGGGCCGACAGGATGAAGGAGCCGGCCAGCCCGTAGAACCGCGACCGCATGAAGGCGATCCGGGTGTCGTCGGGCACGAAGCGGAACAGCGGGCGTGTGAACATCTCGCTGGACCCTTACACCGGCAGCAGGGCAGGGCGCCGCGAGGCGTACCACCGCGCCATCATCAGCCGCGCCAGCACCGTTGCCGTGAACAGCGTGGTGGCGATCCCCACGGTGATGGTCAGCGCGAACCCCTTCACCGGCCCGGTGCCGAACACGAACAGCATGACGTGCGCCAGGAACGCGGTCACGTTGCTGTCCAGGATAGTGGCGAAGGCGCGCTTAAAGCCGGTTTCCATCGCGGCCAGCGGCGTGCGGCCTGTCTTGGCCTCCTCGCGGATCCGCTCGTTGATCAGGATGTTGGCGTCCACCGCCATGCCCAGCGTCAACAGCAGTCCCGCCATGCCGGGCAGCGTGAGCACCGCCTCGAACAGGCTCAGCACGGCCACCAGCAGCACCAGGTTCACCAGCAGGGCGATGTTGGCCAGCCAGCCGAACAGCCCGTAGAACGTGCCCATGAAGCCCACCACCAGCAGGAAGCCGGCCAGCAGCGCGTAGGCGCCGGCGCGGATGCTGTCGGCGCCGAGCTCGGGTCCTACCGTGCGTTCCTCGATCACCGTCAGTGGCGCCGGCAGCGCACCGGCGCGCAGCAGGACGCTCAACTGGTTGGCACCCACCGCGTCGAACGAGCCGCTGATCATGCCCTGGCCGCCGGTAATCGCCTGGCGGATTACCGGCGCACTGAGGATCTGGTTGTCGAGCACGATGGCGAAGCGTTTGCCGACGTTGTCGCGCGAGGTCTGGGCAAACTTTCGCGCACCGATCGAGTCGAAGGTGAAATTCACCACCCAGCCGCCCTCTTGCTGGTTGGTGCCGGCCCGTGCGTCCGTCAGGTCGGCGCCGTCCACCTCGACCCGCTTGCGGACAGCCAGCTTCTCGGCCGGGTTGGCCTGCATGGGCAGCAGCTCGGCGCCCGGCCCCACCGGTGCCCCGGGCACCGCCTCCTCGTCGAGCAGGTGGAACGTCATCTTGGCGGTCTTGCCCAGCAGCTCCTTCACCCGGTTGGGGTCCTCCACGCCCGGAAGCTGCACCACGATCCGGTCGTCGCCCTGCCGTGTGATCTGCGGGTCCACCACGCCGGTCTCATCGATGCGCCGGCGTACGATCTCGATGGACTGCTCGACGGCATGCGTCGCTGTCTGCACCAGCGCGGTGGGCGAGAGCGTGATCGCCAGGTTCGCCCCGGCCAGGTCAACCACCGCGAACTCGCCTGGCACCGAGGCCGGCATCGCCCTCAGGGCCGCGGTCGCTGAGTCATGCTGGGACGCATCGCGCAAGTGCAGGAACACCCGCTGGCTGGCCGGCTCGGCGGCCAGGTTCTGGTAGCCGATGTGGTCGTGCAGCAGGACTTGCCTCGCGCCGTCGGCCAGTGCGTCCAGCCGTTCCTTTTGCACCGCATCCATGTCCACCTGCATCAGCAGGTAGCTGCCGCCACGCAGGTCCAGTCCCAGGTGCACGCGCCGCCACGGCAGGCCGGCGAACGGGGCGGGCAGGAAGTTGGGCAGGCACAGCAGCAGCCCCAGCAGGCAGACGCCCAAGATGGCGAGGGTCTTACCCCGGCTGAAATACATCATGGTGGGAAGTCTGGCTCCGGAGGGGGCGGCGGGGCGGGGTATGCAGCGGCGAAGAAGGCAAGGCAAGCAAGGCCTGCCGACGACGGGAGGTGCACGGCCTGTGTCCGTCCGGCATGCACCGCTGCATGCCGCCCGACGATCCGGAAAAGTTTTTCGGCTGTTTTCGCTAAAAAGGAGCGGCCCGCCTTGCCTTCCTGCCCCCGCCGCCGCTAACCCCCGGCGCTGTGACCAAGCTCGACGCTGATTCAGTGCGCACCGCCTATCGCCGTCAGGCGGCGTTCTACGACGCCGCGTTCGGCCGCATCTCGCGTCCGGCCCGGCTGCGCGCCATCGGAGCCGTGAACGCGCTGTCCGGCCGCCGCGTGCTGGAAGTGGGCGTGGGCACCGGCCTGGCCCTGCCGCTCTACGATTCGTCCAAGCGCGTCACCGGTATCGACCTGTCCGCCGACATGCTGGCCCATGCCCACGACCGTGTGGAGGCAATGGGGCTGACTCACGTGGAAGCGCTGCTCGTGCAGGACGCCGAGGCCACGACCTTCGCCGATTCGAGCTTCGACATCGCGACGGCCATGTTCGTGGCCTCCGTGGTGCCGCATCCGCGCGCGCTGCTCGCCGAGTTGCGCCGCGTGGTCCGACCAGGCGGCCACATCCTGCTGGTCAACCATTTCGTCGCCGCAAAAGGGCTGCGTCGGCGGGTGGAGACGGCGATGGCGCCGCTCTCGCGCTCGCTCGGCTGGCATCCCGATTTCGCGCCTCAGGACCTGTTCGGCACCATCATCCCGGCCGTGGTCACTTTCGAGCCGGTGCCGCCGTTCGGCCTGTTCACGCTGGTGCAGCTGCCACGCTGACGGAGTTTCCTGGGTCACCACACCTTGATCTGTACCAGGCGCTCCGATATCGGGTGCAGCACCGGCCTAGCCCGGCCTTCCGACCATACGGGACCCTGCTCCAGATGAAGACTTCCGCCCGGCTCCTGGCTCCCTTCGCCGCCCTCGCGGCGCTGGCCGGCTCGGCTGCCGCCCAGACGCCTGCGCCCTGGCAGATGGGCATGCAAGCCGCCCACAGTCCGGTCGAAGCGGGTATCCACAGCCTCAACACGCTGGTCACCTGGATCATCGTGGCCATCACCGTCTTCGTCGCCGGCCTGCTCGCCTACGTGTCGTGGCGCTACAGCGCCAAGCGCAACCCGGTGGCCGGCAAGCTCAGCCACCACTCGCTGCTGGAGGTGGCCTGGACGGCGGTGCCGGTGCTGATCCTGGTGGTGATCGCCATCCCCAGCTTCCGCCTGATCTACTTCGAGGACCGCACGCGCGACCCGTTCATGACGGTGAAGGTGACGGGCCACCAGTGGTATTGGGAGTACACCTACCCCGACGCCAAGGGCCTGCACTTCGACAGCTACATGGTCCATGACGAGGACCTCAGGCCCGACCAGAAGCAGCTGCGCCACCTCGCCGTCGACAACCAGCTGGTTCTGCCGGCGGGCAAGCCGATCCGCATCCTGACCACCAGCGGCGACGTGATCCACAGCTTCTTCATCCCCAGCCTGGGCGTGCAGCGCTACGCCATCCCTGGCCGCACCATCGAGACCTGGGTGCAGGTGGACGCCCCGGGTGACTACTACGGCGAGTGCAACCAGATCTGCGGCACCAACCACAGCGTAATGCCGATCTCCATCCACGCCGTGAGCCCTGAGGACTTCAAGACCTGGCTCGCCCAGGCGCCTGCCAAGTTCAACAATGCCAGCCTGGAGGGCACCACCCACCTGGCCCTGGCGTCGGAGCGCTAAGAAGATGTCCGCGACCACGCACGACACGCACCATCACGACGCGCACGCGCATCACGAACCGACGTTTGCGCAGCGCTGGCTGTTCAGCACCAACCACAAGGATATCGGCACACTCTACCTCATTTTCGCGGTGATCGCGGGCCTGACTGGCGGCGTGCTCTCCATCATCATGCGCGCCCAGCTCGCCCACCCCGGCAACACGCTGGTCAGCAGCGGGCAGGAGTGGAACACGATCGTGACGGCGCATGGCCTGATCATGATCTTCTTCACCGTGATGCCGGCGCTGATCGGCGGCTTCGGCAACTGGTTCATCCCGCTGATGATCGGGGCGCCGGACATGGCGTTCCCGCGGCTGAACAACATCAGCTTCTGGCTGCTGGTGCCGGCCTTCGCGCTGATCATCACCGGCCTGCTGATGGGCGAGAGCGGCTCGGGCTGGACGCTCTACCCGCCGCTGTCCAACGCCACCTACGAGAGCGGTCCGGGCATGGACTTCACGCTGTTCGCGCTGCATTTGGCCGGCGTGTCCTCGCTGCTCGGCGCGCTGAACTTCATCACTACCATCTTCAACATGCGCACCCCTGGGATGACGCTGCACAAGATGCCGCTGTTCATCTGGGCCATGCTGGTGACCGCGTTCCTGCTGCTGCTCAGCCTGCCCGTTCTGGCCGGCGCCATCACCATGCTGATCTTCGACCGCAACTTCGGCACCAGCTTCTTCGACCCGCAGGGCGGCGGCGACCCGGTGCTGTGGCAGCACCTGTTCTGGTTCTTCGGCCACCCTGAAGTGTACATCATGATCCTGCCGGGCTTCGGCATCATCAGCCACGTGGTCAGCACGTTCAGCAAGAAGCCGGTGTTCGGCTACCTGGGCATGGCCTACGCGATGGTCGCCATCGGCGTGGTCGGCTTCGTGGTGTGGGCGCACCACATGTTCGTCAGCGGCATGTCGGTCGACACGCGCGCCTACTTCATGGCGGCCACGATGATCATCGCGGTGCCGACAGGCATCAAGATCTTCAGCTGGATCGCCACCATGTGGGGCGGCTCCATCGAGATGAAGACGCCTATGCTGTGGGCGATCGGCTTCATCTTCCTGTTCACCGTGGGCGGCGTCACCGGCGTGGTGCTGAGCAACGCCGGCCTCGACCAGATCCTGCACAACACCTACTACGTGGTGGCACATTTCCACTACGTGCTCTCGCTGGGCGCGGTGTTCTCCATCTTCGCCGGCTGGTACTACTGGATCGGCAAGATGAGCGGCCACCAGTATCCGGAGTTCTGGGGCAAGGTGCATTTCTGGGTGACGTTCATCGGCGTGAACCTCACCTTCTTCCCCATGCACTTCCTGGGTGCCGCCGGCATGCCGCGCCGCTATCCGGACTACCCCGACGCTTTTGCAGGCTGGAACTACGTTGCCAGCATCGGCTCCTACGTCGGCGCGCTGTCTGTGCTGATCTTCCTCTACGTTGTCTTCCGGACCTTCACCTCGAAGGTGGAAGTGGCGGACAACTACTGGGGCGAGGGTGCCACCACGCTGGAGTGGACCGTCAGCTCGCCGCCGCCGTTCCACACCTTCGAAGAGCTGCCGCGGTTCAGGTAATGACAGCCATCTCCATCCCTGTGCTTGTGAGGGGGGAGCAATCCCCTTTTTCGGTGTCCGGATCCGGCACGGCCGAGTGGCGGGACTGGCTCCTCCTGCTTAAGCCGCGCGTGGTCAGCCTTGTGGTGTTCACCGGCTGGATCGGGCTGTTCATCGCACCCGGCCACCTCAACCCGGTGCTGGCGTTCACCGCCATACTCTGCATCGCCGTGGGGGCAGGGGCGGCGGGTGCCCTCAACCAGTGGTACGAGCGTGACATCGACGCGCTGATGCACCGCACCCGCAACCGGCCAATCCCGGCCGGCCGGATCGAGCCCGGTGCCGCGCTGAGCTTCGGCGTGGCGCTGGCCGTGGGGTCCGTGCTGGTGCTCTGGCTGGCCACCAACACCGCTGCGGCCACCGTGCTTGCGGTGTCGATCTGCTTCTACGTGTTCGTCTACACCGTCTGGCTGAAGCGCCGCACGCCGCAGAACATCGTCATCGGCGGCGCGGCCGGGGCGTTCCCGGCACTGATCGGCTGGGCCGCCGTCACCGGCAGCGTGGACGTGATGCCGCTGCTGCTATTCGCCATCGTGTTCTTCTGGACGCCGCCGCACTTCTGGGCGCTGTCGCTGTACGCCTGCAAGGACTACGCACGCGCCGGCGTGCCGATGCTGCCGGTGGCGGCCGGTGCCCGCGAGACCCGCCGACAGGTGTTCGGCTACACGCTGGCCCTGTCCGGCGTCGCGGTGGCACCCTGGGTTCTGGGCTACACCGGCGCGCTGTACGGCATCTCCGCCGGCCTGCTCAGCCTGGGTTTCGTGGCCTTCAGCTGGACCGTGCTGACCGACCGGCAGGACGAGGCGGGCAACAGCCTGACGGATGACCGCCCGGCGCGACTTACCTTCCGCTACTCGCTAGCCTACCTGGCCGCCATCTTCGTGGCCGTCGCTGCGGACCATTTGGTGGCCGGGCTTTGAGCGACTTCCCACCCAGGCCCACGCCGGCTGAGGCGGCCGAGTTGAACCGTCGGCAACGCGGGCGCAACGTGGCGCTGGGCGTGGTGCTGGGCGGCCTGGCGATCCTGTTCTTCGCCATCACCATCGTGAAGCTGGGCCACCTGGGCTAGCCCGCTGATACCTGCCGCCGGGATATCCGCGGCGGCGCGGCCGAAAGTTCTCCTGCCTCTTCCTTCAAAAAAAGAAGGCCTTGCCTAGCCTTCACCCGCTCAGCTACGGACCCAGCATGGACACCATCACGCAGACGAGTACCCTCGGCGCCTCCTCGGGGATGAAGCAGCCCTACCACCTGGTGGATCCCAGCCCTTGGCCCATCGTCGGCGCTTTCGGCGGTGGCCTGCTGCTTGCCGGCGTGGTGTTCGCCGCTCATTACGGCAACTACATCATGCTGGGCGTGGGCCTGGCCGCCGTCGTGCTGACCATGGTGATGTGGTGGCGCGACGTGCTGCGCGAGAGCAGCACGCCGGGCCTGCACTCCCCTGTGGTGCGGCTGGGCCTGCGCTACGGCATGACGCTGTTCATCGCTTCCGAGGTGATGTTCTTCGTCGGCTTCTTCTGGGCCTTCTTCCACTTCTACCTGTATCCGGAGCACGTGCTGGACGCGGCCACCGCGGTCTGGCCGCCGGCCGGGATCCACACCTTCGATCCGTTCCGCATCCCGTTCCTCAACACCATGATCCTGCTGCTGTCGGGCTGCACCGTCACCTGGGCGCATCACAGCCTGATCGAGGGCAACCGCCGTGGGCTGCTGATGGGCTTGGGCATCTCCATCCTGCTCGGCCTCAGCTTCAGCAGCCTGCAGGCGCTGGAATACTCCGAGGCGCCGTTCCACTTCGCCGGCGGCGGCATCTACCCGTCGGTGTTCTTCCTCGCCACCGGCTTCCACGGCTTCCACGTGATCGTGGGGACCACGTTCCTGGGCATCTGCTGGCTGCGCGCTAAAGCCGGCGGCTTCACCCCCACCCAGCATTTCGGCTTCGAGGCCGCGGCCTGGTACTGGCACTTCGTGGACGTGGTCTGGCTGTTCCTGTTCTTCTTCGTCTACGTGTTGGGTTCGGGGGTTCCGGCGGTCGAGTAGGTGGGCGGTGCTGAACCCAGCGTCGCGCAGGCGACGCTGGCCTGCCGTTGCCCCCGCTGCGGTCAAGGGCGGCTGTTCGACGGCCTGCTCGCCATCCGCCCCGCTTGCCAGGTGTGCGGCCTGGACTTCTCGGGGGCCGACACCGGCGACGCGTTTGCCGTTCCCATTCTCATCGTGCTCGGCGCCATCGTCGTGGGTGCCGCCTTTTGGGTAGACACGAGGTTTTCGCCGCCGCTCTGGGTACATGCCATCATCTGGCCGCCGGTCACCGGCGTGCTGGTGATCCTGATGACGCGTTACATCAAGAGCTTCTTCGCGGTGCAGCAGTATCATACCCGGCGCGACGAGATGGGGGACGCTTGACCGCACCTGCGGCCAGAGGTGCCGCCCCTGGGCCCCGCCTGGACCCGCGGCCCCGGTCCTCCGTCCTCCGGGCCGTGCTGGCCACCGCCATCGCGCTGGCCATCCTGATCACGCTTGGCGTCTGGCAGCTCCAGCGGCACGCCTGGAAGACCGCCATGCTCGCGCAGGTCGACGCCGCCGAGGCGGCGCCGCCGCACTCCCTCACTGGTGACGACCCGCCACTGTTCACCCGCGTCAGCGTCACCGGCACCCTCTCGCCCGCGCCGGCCGCCCTGTACGGCGCCGAGGTGCAAGGCGAGCGGCTGGGCGCCCAGCTCGTCGAGCGGCTGGACCGTCCGGGCGCCTCGCCCCTTGTCGTCGTGCTGGGCTGGGTTCCCACGGAGACCGCGCGGCCGATCAGAGTCGCCGGGCCGGCCACCATCACGGGCTACGTCCGCCTGCCCGAGCACCCGCATTGGTTCACCCCGCCGGACGACGCGGACACTCGGCGCTTCTACACCCTCAACCCTGCCAGCATCGGCGCCGCAATCGGAGCCGCCAGCCCCGCCCCCTTCGTGCTGGTGGCACTCGGCCCGCCCCCCGCCAAGCCTAACGCCCCCATCCCCGCCGAAGCACTCCCCCGCCCCCCAAACAACCACCTGCAATACGCCTTCACCTGGTTCGGCTTGGCCGCCGCCCTGATCGGGGTCGTCACGGCCTGGCTTTTCCAGAAAGAACCGCGACAACCCGGATGAAAGTTCTTTGGTTCTTTTTTCAAAAAAGAACCGCTTCCTTGTCGTCCTTCATGGAGCTCCCCATGCGCCGCTTCGTATTCCTGCTCCTAGCCACTACGGCTACCCCCGCCCTTGCGCAAACCCCCGACCCCTTCCTGTGGCTGGAACAGGTTGACAGCTCCCGGGCGCTGGCCTGGGTGCGGGCAGAGAACGAGCGCACGCTGAAGCCCCTGCTGGTGAACCCCCATTACCAGTCGGTCCTGGACCAGGCGCTCGCCTTGGCGCAGGCCGACGACCGCATCCCGACACCGGAGCTCCTGGCCGGGCAGGTCTACAACCTCTGGCAGGACGCCGGCCACACGCAGGGCATCTGGCGCCGGACCACCACGGCGGACTACCAGACGAGCGCGCCGCACTGGCAGACCGTGCTGGACGTGGACGCGCTGGGACGCGCCGAGCACCACACCTGGGTGTGGAAGGGCGACACCTGCGACCACCCCACAGACACGCGCTGCCTGATCAGCCTGTCCGAAGGCGGGGAGGACGCGGTGACCACCCGCGAGTTCGACCTGGCCACGGGTGCCTTCGTTCCCGGCGGCTTCACCATCCCGCATGCCAAGCAGTTTGCCGACTGGGCCACGCCGGACAGCATCGTGGTAGGCACCGACTGGGGCCCCGGCACGATGACCCCTTCGGGCTACCCCTACGTCATCAAGCTGCTGCATCGTGGCCAGCCGATGGCGCAGGCGACCGAGCTGTTCCGCGGTTCCAAGGACGACGTGCAGGTCATGGCGTCCACCTTCACGGACGGGCAGGGGCACCGCGCCATCATCGTGCAGCGGGGGTTGGACTTCTTCCGTTCCGAGTTCCGCCTGGTGACCGGCACCACGACCACGCACCTGAACCTGCCGGAGAAGGCGGAGGTGGAAGGGCTGGTGCACGCCCAGCTTATCGTAAAGTTCAACCAGGACAGCGGCGCCGTCCACGCCGGCAGCCTGGTGGCGCTGGACATGGCGCATCCGGGCGCCGCACCCGCTTTGGTGTTCGCGCCCGGCCCGCGCCAGTCCATCGACGAAGTGGCCATCACGGCCAACACCGTCGTGGCAACCCTGCTGGACAACGTGCGAGGCCGCGCCTTGGTGTTCGCGCCGTCGCCCACCGGCTGGGCCGCGCGCACGCTCAAGCTGCCGGACAACGCGGCGGTCAGCATAGTCACCACTACGCCGCGCAACGACCAGGCGATGCTTCAGGTGACAAGCTTTCTGCAGCCGACCGCGCTCTATCTTGCCGACGCCGCGACGGCGGCGGAACCCGCGCTGGTGAAGTCGTTGCCGGCCAAGTTCGATGCGTCTCATGACGTATCGGAGCAATTCGAGGCTACGTCGACCGATGGCACGAAGGTGCCCTACTTCGTGGTGCACCCGAAGGACATGAAGCTCGACGGCGCCAACCCCACGCTGCTCTACGCCTATGGCGGCTTCCAGATCAGCGAGACGCCTACCTACAACGCGGCCCTGGGTAAGCTGTGGCTGGAGCATGGCGGCGTGTACGTGCTGGCCAACATACGCGGTGGCGGCGAGTTCGGACCGGCCTGGCACGAGGCGGGCCTGAAGACGCACCGTCAGCGCATCTACGACGATTTCGCCGCCGTCGCGCAGGACCTGATCGCCCGCAAGATCACCACACCGCGCCACCTCGGCATTCGTGGCGGCTCCAACGGCGGCCTGCTTATGGGGGTGGAGTTCGAGCAGCATCCCGAACTGTGGAACGCCGTGATCATCGACGTGCCGCTGCTGGACATGCTGCGCTTCGAACACATCGCCGCCGGTGCCAGCTGGGTGGGCGAGTACGGCAGCGTCTCCAACCCGGAGGAACGCAAGTTCCTCGCCGGCATCTCGCCCTACAACAACCTGCGCGCCGGCGTGCACTACCCCACGCCGCTCATCTTCACCACCACGCGTGACGACCGGGTAGGCCCTGTGCACGCCCGCAAGTTCGCAGCCAGGATGGAGGAGATGGGCCTGCCGTTCTACTACCACGAATCGATCGAGGGCGGCCACGCGGCGGGCGCGAACCTGAAGGAAGCAGCGGCCGAGCAAGCACTGGAGATGACGTATCTGACGCAGATGCTGATGCCGTGACGTGCTTTCGTAATCGGCGAGTCAGGGACTCTGCCACCGGCATCGGCCCGCTCAGGACATTTCTCGAATCGATAGTGGAAATCTCGACCTGAAGGCAAGCTTGGGGCTCTGCCCCAAACCGCGCTGGGGCCTAGAGGCCCCAGACCCCCATCTGTTCGAAAGAGCTTTAGAGCGTCCGCTGAGGGTGGAATCACATTTTGGGCTGTGTATGGCGTAGGATTGTGTGATTCCTCGTTATCCGGCTTACGTCTGAGGCATCGATGGCGTGGCGTCGCGGGCAGACGTATTCGCAGGATTTGCGGGACCGGGTTCTGGGGGCAGGCCGCCTGACGGCGCGGCAGGCGGCCAAGCAGTTGCGGTCAGCGTCTCCTATGTGGTCAAAGCCAGGCAGCGCCGCAGTTGCACCGGATCGGTGGCGCCGAGGTCGCAGAAGCCGCAGGTTGCGCACAATCTTACACATTTCTGCATTCTGCTTTGCGGACCGCATCGAGCAGGTGCCGGATGCGACACTTGCTGAACATCGCGAGTGGCTTGCCGAAGCGCACGGTGTGACGGTGGGCTGATGACGGTCTAGAAGACGTTGTCCAAACTCAAGCTGACGCTCGAAAAACTCGATCCGGGCGTCTGAGCAGACGCGTGAGGACGTCGCCGCGGCATGTTCTTGCTAGCTAAGTGCATGAACTACCTGCGCAACTGCGGCTACGGACACCCTGCGTGAAAATTCTTTGAGGGCTCGATCGAAGGAAGTAATACCAACGGCCTTTAATGTTGACCTGTGAAGGAAGGCCAAGGGCTCTGC
>CAXTBC010000006.1:0-89175 GCA_964242595.1 uncultured Acetobacteraceae bacterium
GCTGTAATCATAAGAAAAGAAAAGCCTTTCCGGCCTATCTAGGCCAGCCCCAAGTTTTTTGCTTCTTTTTTTCAAAAAAGAACTGCTTGCCTTGCCTTACCCCGAATCCTACACGCGACAAATGCAAGCCTGGACCCCCTCAACCTGGCGCGCCCACCCCATCAGCCAGGTGCCCACCTACCCGAACGCCGCCGCGCTCGCGGCCGCCGAGGCGCGCCTGGCCGGCTACCCCCCGCTGGTGTTCGCCGGCGAGGCGCGGCGCCTGCGCGACTTGCTGGCCAAGGCGGCCGAGGGCCAGGCCTTCGTGCTGCAGGGGGGCGACTGCGCCGAGAGCTTTTCGGACTTCAACGCCAACTCGGTGCGCGACACCTTCCGCGTGCTGCTGCAGATGGCCGTGGTGCTGACGTTCGGGGCCACTGTGCCGGTGATCAAGATCGGCCGGATGGCGGGGCAGTTCGCCAAGCCCCGCTCCTCGGACACTGAAATGGTAGGCGGGCTGAGCCTGCCCACCTACCGTGGCGACATGATCAACGGGCCGGAAACCACCGCGGCGGCGCGGGTGCCCGACCCGGCGCGGATGGAGACGGCGTATTTCCAGTCCGCCGGCCGGATGAACCTGCTGCGCGCCTTTGCCAGCGGCGGCTACGCGGACCTCCACCAGGTGCACCGGTGGAACCTGGACTTCGTGGCGCGCTCCCCGCTGGCCGCGCGCTACCAGGACCTCGCGACGCGTATCGACGAGACGCTGGGCTTCATGGCCGCGTGCGGCATCGGCAGCGGCAACACCGCGCAGATACGCGAGACCGAGTTCTACACCAGCCACGAGGCGCTGCTGCTGCCCTACGAGCAGGCGCTGACCCGGGTGGATAGCACCAGCGGCGACTGGTATGGGTGCAGCGCCAACTTCCTGTGGATCGGCGACCGCACGCGCCAGCCCGACGGCGCGCACGTGGAGTTCCTGCGCGGCGTGCGCAACCCGGTGGGCATCAAGCTGGGGCCCACCACGCCGCCCGACGACCTGCTGCGCCTGCTCGACATCCTCAACCCCGGCGACGAGGCAGGGCGGATGACGCTGATCACCCGCATGGGCGCCGAACGCGTGCGCACGCACCTGGCGCCGCTGCTGCGCGCCGTACAGCGTGCCGGCCGCCGCGTGACCTGGCTGTGCGACCCGATGCACGGCAACACCATCAGCACCGCGGGCGGCGTGAAGACGCGCAGCTTCGACAGCATCCTGGCCGAACTGCGCGGCTTCTTCGACGTGTTCGCGGAGGCTGGCGCGCGGCCGGGCGGCGTGCACGTGGAGATGACGGGCCAGCCGGTGACGGAGTGCGTGGGCGGCGCGCATCTGCTGACCGAGGCGGACCTGGCAAAGCGCTACGAGACGTTCTGTGATCCCCGGTTGAATGCGGAGCAGGCTTTGGAGCTGGCGTTCGTGGTGGCTGGGGAGTTGAAGGCGCGGCGGGCGGCTGGGGCGGCGCTTGCGGCTTAGACAGGATGTAAGGCCTTCTTTTTCGAGAAAAAGAAGCAAAAAGCTTTTATTGGCTCTGTCGCCGACGGTTGAAATATCACGGTTCCGCTTGGCATCTTCGACGGAGAAAAAGTTTTTTGGTTCTTTTCAAAAAAGAACTGCTTGCCTTACCCTCGTCGAGCCATGATTGCGGCCATCACGTCGCTTCTCGCGTGCCAGCTCCTCGGAGAAATCGTCTCCCAAGCGTTGCACTTGCCTGTGCCAGGACCGGTGCTGGGCATGGTGCTGCTGGCGGGACTGCTTGTCTGGCGCGGCAGGCTTTCGGCCGAGTTGGGGGCGGTGTCCGACTTCCTGTTGCGCCACCTCAGCCTGTTCTTCGTGCCGGCGGCGGTCGGAATCATCAATAACGGCGCGCGCATCGCGCACGAGTGGTGGCCGCTGAGCGTCGCGCTCGTGGTCTCCACCGCGCTGACCATCGCCGTTACCGCGCTGGTGTTCCAGGCTGTGGAGAGCCTCGTCGCGCGTGGCCGGCGCTCGTGATCTACTCCGGCCACGCGACCATCGTGTATGTGTGGGTGTACCTGCATACCCAACCGTTGCTATGGCTGACGGCTACGTTGGCGGCCTATGCGTTGGGCGCCGCGCTGCACGAACGCGCCGGGCGGACGCCGCTGGTGAACGCCGTCGCTATCGCGGTGGCGCTGCTGGTGGTGCTGCTGCTGGGCACCGGCACCAGCTACGCCACGTATTTCGACGGCGCGAAGTTCGTGCATTTCCTGTTGGGCCCGGCCACGGTGGCCTTGGCCATCCCGCTGTTCCGCAACCGGCTGGTGGTGGCGCGTGCGGTGGTGCCGGTGGCCGCCGCGTTGCTGGCTGGCGCGCTGACGGCCGCCGGCTCTGCCATGGCAATCGCCTGGGCGCTGGGCGCCTCACGCGAAACCATGCTGTCGCTGGCGCCGAAATCTGTGACCACGCCGATCGCCATGGCGGTGTCCGAACGGATCGGCGGCGCGCCTTCGCTGACGGCGGTGCTGGTGATCCTGACGGGCATCGTGGGCGCGGTGGTCGCGACACCGTTGCTGAACCTGTTGGGCGTGCGGGACTGGCGGGCGCGCGGGTTCGCCGTGGGTCTGGCCGCGCATGGGCTGGGTACGGCGCGGGCGTTCCAGGTGGACCAGCTGGCGGGCACGTTCGCGGGGATCGCCGTGGGGTTGAACGGCATTGCTACGGCCGTGCTGGTGCCGGGTCTGGTAGAGCTGCTGAAGGTGTAGGGAAGACAGCCCTTCTCCTGTAAAAACGAGGAATGTCTGTTCCAATGCTCCCTAGCGCGCATTTCATTGGGGGACGACACGTTGATCGGGCGGAAGAGCACGCGACAGTGCTGGAGCGCAGTCTAGACTTGTCGCGATTGTTATGTTTCGCCATGTTATGGCGTCGGTCGTCATTCACTCTAGCCGTTTGCTACGGTTTCGCTGGCATATCGTTTGCTCTTGACGATCCTGAAGCAATCTAGGGTCAGCATCATGAGCACACTCAGGCGCGTCACCGGAAAGATCGCGCGGTCGCCAGGATGGCGGGTCTTCCTGTTCCTGGCGATGATAGCTGTGCCTGCCGCCGCCATCCAGGTCGCGTTGGTGCGTTTCCACCTGAAGCCGGACGGCGAGGTGACGCCTGGGTTCCTGATCGGCGGTGAACTCGCCTCGGTGCTTCTCATCCTGGGCGCGACTGCGGTGATGGGCCGGCTGGAGGGGCGCAGCGGGCTCTCCTACGGCCTGGCCGGCGCGCGGCCTTTCAGCGACCTGACGGCTGGCGCCGTCGGCGGGTTCATCAGCCTGACCGTGTTGGTCGGCGTGCTGAGCGCAGGCCGGTTCCTCCTGTTCGACGGCGTGATGCTGCGTGCGCCGCAGGCGGCGGTGTACGGCGTGACGTGGCTGTTCGCGTTTCTTCTGGTTGGCATGGCCGAGGAGACGATATTCCGCGGCTACCTTCAGACGTCGCTGTCGCGCTGGCTTGGGTTCTGGAAGGCCGCTGCCGTGCTGTCGGTGGTGTTCGCGCTGGTGCACCTTGGCAATCGCGGAGAGACGGTGCTGGGGCTGATCCAGGTGGTTGTGGCGGGGTTGCTGTTTTGCGTGCTGCTGCGGGTGAGCGGCTCGCTTTGGCTGGGGATCGGCTTTCATGCGACGTGGGACTGGTCGCAATCCTATGTCTACGGCGTGGCCGACAGCGCGCTGATGTTCAGGGGACACCTGATGAACAGTCACCCAGCCGGCAACCTCTGGCTGAGCGGCGGCAGTGCCGGGCCGGAGGGGAGCGCGCTGGCGCCGGTCGGTTTCGTGCTGTGCCCGCTGTTGCTCATTTTCATATGGTGGGCTGCGCGCAGAAGGGTTTCGCTGCCGCACGTTGCACGCGGCTAAGGTCGATCGCAGCGGCGTCCATCCTCCGATGCGCTTCGGTCGTCACCTGAAAGGTTGACCCTTCAAGAAGGCCAGGGGCTCTGCCCCTGGACCCCGCTTAGGACAAGTCCTTAGAACCTGTCTGTAAGAGATCCTAAACAAATGGGGGTCTGGGGCCTCGAAGCCCCAGCGGGGTTTGGGGCAGAGCCCCATGCTTGCCCACAGGTCAGGATGATTCAGTTTGTTGGTGTCATTCGCAGTTCGAGCGCGCCGCAGCCGAACTCGTCGTAGCCGTCCGGCAGCGCCGCCGGCTATCAGTTCTGCACGACCGGCAGGTCGATGAAGCTGGTGGCCTGGCCAGCATCGAACACCTTGATCGTGGCGCGCTTGTAGTCGGTGGGCTTGGCGAAAAAGATGTTCTTGACGAAGGTTTGCGGGTTGCGGTCGTAGAGTGGGAACCAGCTGGACTGGACCTGCACCATCACGCGGTGGCCAGGCAGGAAGACGTGGTTGGCCGTCGGCAGGGCGAACTTGATGGTCTGCTTCTGGTCGGACGGCATGGCTTCGGGCTTGGACGGGTCGTTGCGGTAACGTGCGCGGATGATGTCGGCGGAAACCATGAGCTGGTAGCCGCCCATCTTCGCATCTCGCCCGTCCTGGTCGGGGTAGACGTCGATCAGCTTGACCACGAAATCGCCGTCCGTGCCGGTGGTCGACGCTTGCAGGTTGGCTATCGGTTGCCCGGCGATCCTGAGCGGCGCGGTCAGCACGGGTCCGGTGTAGCTCAGCACGTCGGTGCGGCTGGCAGCATCGCGCTGGTCGCTCGTGAGCCAGGTCTGCCAGCTATGCTCGCCGTCCTCGCCCTCGATGTGCACCGGGCGCGGCAGGTAGGGAACAGGATGCTGAGGGTCTGAAAGGTAGCTGTCGAAACCGGGCACCGTGGCGGTCGGCGTCGTGGTGGACAGCTTGAAACCCGGCTGCAGGTAGAACGGCGTACGGTCGATCCGGCAGCCGTCGTCGCAGCCGGACGGCCAGGCTTTCAGGCCGAGCCACGCGTTCGTGCCGGTCTCGAACGCTTCCACAGACGACAGGCCCAAAGGCGGTTCCTCGTCCTTCAGGTAGTGGTCCAGGAACGGGCGGAGGATGTGGGCACGGAAATAGGCAGCCGTGTCGCTGTCGAAGGCGATGTTGCCCACCGCCGAGCCGTCCAGCCGTTCCTGATGATGGAACCAGGGGCCCAGGACCAGGAACAGCTTGTTGTCGGCATCGTGCGGTTTCATCGCGGTCCAGACGGCTATGTTGCCGTAGATGTCCTCCTGGTCCCACAGGGAATGCACCAGCATGGTGGGCACCTTGATGCCTTCCGCAATCAGCAGCTTGTCGACCGCTTGGCCTTGCCAGAACGCGTCGTAGGCCGGGTGGAACATCAGCTTGGCGGCGAAGCCCGTCTGGTCCAGGCCGTGCAGCTTGGCCATGTCGCCGGCCGAGCCGGCGGACAGCCAGGTATCGTAATCGTCGTAGTAGTCGCTCCACCATTTCTGCGTGCTGCCGCGCGTGGCTTCCTGGTCGTGCACGTAGACCAGGCTGCTCTGCCGGAAAGCGCCGTTGTGGAACCAGTCGTCACCGCGCCAGCCATCCACCATGGCGTTGATCGGCACCGCCGCGCGCAGCGCCGGGTGCGGGTGGAACAGCGCCATCAGCGAGGTGAAGCCGTCGTACGAGATGCCGAGGATGCCGACGCGGCCGTTGCTCTCGGGCGTGTTGTGCACCAGCCAGTCTATGGTGTCGTAGGTGTCGGTGGAATGGTCCACATCGGTGCTGTTGAGCGGGCCGCGCAGCGGGCGCGTCATCACGTAATCGCCCTCGCTGCCGTGCTTGCCGCGCACGTCCTGGATGACGCGGATGTAGTTGTGGTGTTCAACCAGGTCGTCGGCCACGTCGTGGTTGCCGATGACCTCGCTGAGGTGCGCGCTACTGACGTCGCCGAATCGCTCGGCCGCGCCGTAGGGCGTGCGGCTGAGCAGGATAGGGGCGTGCGCGGCGCCACGCGGGATGACGATGACGGTGTGCAGCTTCACCCCGTCCCGCATCGGGATCATCGCGGTGCGCATGACGTAGTCGAAGGTTTCCGTATGCGGCGTGAAGGTTGCCGGCGTCTCGCTTGAAAGCGGCTGCAGTTGCGGCGCGGCGGCGGCGAGGATCAGGGCAGCGGTGGCGAGAAGGATACGTTTCATGTCCGGTCCGTTCAATGGGAAGGCAAGCAAGCGGTTCTTTTTTTAAAATACCAAAATCGTTTGACCCGCTGCCGCGCGTTGGCCGACTAAAATCTTCTGCAGTAATGGCCGAAACGCCTGACGTGGGCAGCAAGCATGGGGCTCCACCCCAAACCCCGCTGGGGCCTCGAGGCCCCAGACCCCCATCTGATTATGAATTCCTACAAACAGGCTGTAAGAACTTGTCCTTAGCGTGCCGGCGCTGCTGGCGCCATTGGTTCGAGCCTGCGGCGCCGGGGGCAGAGTTCCTGGCCTTGCTCAAGAGGCCAGTTCCTGGCCTTGCTCAAGAGGCAACAGCCTCAATCGATCTCGAACATCCCCTCGATCTCCACCGGCGCATCCAACGGCAGCGACGCCACGCCCACCGTTGCGCGCGCATGCCGTCCCGCCTCGCCGAATATCTCCACCGCAAGGTCCGAGGCGCCGTTCATCACCGCGGGATGACGGGCGAACTCAGGGCCGCAGGCGATGAACCCGCCCAGGCGCACCACGCGGGCTACGCGGTCCAGGTCGCCGTCACAGGCGGTGCTGAGGTGGGCGAGCACGTTGAGCAGGCAGTGCCGCGCGGCTTGCATGCCGTCCGTCTCGCTGACCGCGCCGCCGAGCTTGCCGGTCCAGCCGGGCTTGCCGTCTTTCATGGGAAGCTGTCCGGAGACGACGACGAGGTTGCCGGTGATCACGTACGGCACGTACGTGGCGACGGGCGGTTGGGCGGGCGGGAGCATGATGCCGAGTTCGGCGAGCCGGGCTGCGATGCGTCCGTTCATGTGTCGTCTCCTGGGATGCAGAACAGCTTTCGCCGCTTCGGTTGCTCGGCGCAAGCGCTGCGGCGGTTGATATGGCCGCTATCGGGCGAACCAGCAGGCTTGCACGACAAAGTTGGGGTTTTCTCAACGCCAGCCGAATCGATAAGCCTACTTGTTTGTGAAGAACCTTTGTGACGGGGTCGTGCGAGCGCGTTGCCAATCCCGACTTCTCACAAACGTGCATCCCGACAGGCCTGAAATCCGTGTCGGGCGTTCCGTTCACGCG
The DNA here is from genome assembly GCA_964242595.1 of uncultured Acetobacteraceae bacterium. Classification (GTDB taxonomy): domain Bacteria; phylum Pseudomonadota; class Alphaproteobacteria; order Acetobacterales; family Acetobacteraceae; genus BOG-908. The sequence goes on from CAXTBC010000006.1 coordinate 7,170, forward strand.
TTCGCCCATGACTTTACGGCGCAGCAAAGCATCCTGCGGTTCTGACGACACAAACATGTCGTTGAGCTGTCCAACACCGGAACCGGCGAACTCGGCCTGACGCCACAACGACACCGTGCAGAACAGCTCAACAGCTGCCGCCAGTCCACAGTCAGCAAAAGCTTTTTGGTTCTTTTCTCGAAAAAGAACTGCTTGCTTCCTACTTCGCCAAGTCGAACTGCAGCTCCGCCAGCCGTGCATACAGCCCCGCATCGCGCACCAGTGAGTCATGCGTACCCTCCGCGACCACGCGCCCGCGCTCGATCACGATGATGCGGTCAGCGCGACGTATGGTCGCCAGCCGGTGCGCCACCACCAGCGTGGTGCAGCCATGCGCCAGCACCGTCAGCGCGTGCTGCACGGCGGCCTCGGACTCCGCATCCAGCGCGCTGGTGGCTTCGTCGAGCAGCAGGATGGGCGCGCGGCGCAGGATGGCGCGCGCGATGGCCACGCGCTGGCGTTGGCCGCCGGACAGGCGCACGCCCTTTTCGCCGAGGAACGTGTCCAGGCCGTCAGGCAATTCCAGCAGGAACCCGGCTTCGGCGGCCTCGACGGCGGCGCGCACCTCCGCGTCGGTTGCGCCGGGGCGTCCGTAGCGCACGTTGTCCCACGCGTTGGCGCTGAAGATCACCGGGTCCTGCGGCACCACGGCGATGCGGGCGCGCAGCGCGGCTGGATCGGCGTCGCGCACGTCCACGCCGTCGACCCGCACGGTGCCCGACTGGGCGTCGTAGAAGCGCAGCAGGAGCTGGAACACGGTGGTCTTGCCGGCGCCAGACGGGCCCACCAGGGCCACCGTCTCGCCGGGCTGCACGGCGAAGCTGATGCCGTCGAGCGCCGCGGCGTCGGGGCGGGAAGGGTAGCGGAAGACCACGTGATCCAGCGCGATGGTGCCCAGCGCCACGGCGGGGAAGCGCTGCGGGTAGGCGGGCGCCGCGATGGCGGGGCGTTCGGCGAGCAGGTCGGTCAGGCGGTCGGCGGCGCCGGCGGCGCGCTGCATCTCGCCCCACAGCTCGCTCAGCGTGCCGCCGGCCCCGGCCAGCAGCACCGCGTAGAACACGAAGGCGGCCAGGTCCCCGCCGGACATGCGGCCGGCGATCACGTCCCGGCCGCCCACCCACAGGCTGAAGGTGATGGCGCCGAAGCCCAGCAGGATCACCACCAGGATCAGCAGCGCGCGGGTGCGGATGCGCCGCACGGCGGCGGCCACCGAGTGCTCGATGCGCTCGGCGAACAGGGCGCGGTCCACCGGCTCGTGGGTGAAGGCCTGCACGGTGGGCAGGGCGGAGAGCGTCTCCTCGGCGTAGGCGCCGAGGTCGCCGATGCGGTCCTGCGCGGCGCGCGACAGCTTCTTCTCGCGCCGGCCGAAGACGATCAGCGGCACGATGACCACCGGCACCACCAGGACCACGATGCCGGCCAGCTTGGCGCTGGTGGCCACCAGCAGGGCGAGCGCACCCACCGCCAGCAGCAGGTTGCGCGCCCACAGCGAGATGGCCGAGCCCACCAGCGCCTGCAGCACGCTGATGTCGGCCGTCATGCGGGAAAGGATGTCGCCTGTGCGGGCCGTCTCGAAGTAGCCGGGCGAGAGGGTGATCACGTGGTCGTAGAGCGCGCGGCGGAGGTCGGCCCCCACCCGCTCGCCCAGCCACGCGATCAGCGAAAAGCGCGCGTACGTGGCCAGGGCCAGGGCGGCGACCACCCCGAACATGCCCAGAGCCGCCATGTTGAGCGAGGCCGGGCTGTGCCTGCCGAAGCCGCTGTCGATCAGGTGGCGGAGGCCCTGGCCGATGCCCAGCACCAGGCCGGCGGCAACCAGCAGCGATAGGCTGGCGCCGGCCATGGGCCAGGCATACGGGCGCAAATAGGGGAGCAGGATGCGTAACGAGCCGGGGCCGGCACGGCGCGGGGAGTCTCCGCTCATGCAGCGCCCTTGGGAACGCCAGCACCTGCGCCCGGCCAGGAGGGTGCGCGGCGTTCCAGGAAAGCGGCTACCCCCTCGCGCCCTTCCGGACGCGCGCGCTGGGCGGCGATGCGGCTTGCCGTCTCGGCCGAGAGCGCGTCGTCCACCTGCCGGCCTTCGCACAGGAACACCAAGGATTTCGCCTCCGCTTGCGCCCCGGGCGCGCTCAGCAGCAGGGTGGAGATCATCTGGTCGCGCGCCGCTTCAAGACCTGCCGCGGGGACCACCTCGTGCACCAGCCCGATCTCGTGCGCCCGGGCGGCGGTGAACACCTCGGCGGTGACGAAGTAGCGGCGGGCCTGGCGGGCGCCGATGGCGTTGATGACGAACGGGCTGATGGCCGCGGGGATCAGCCCGAGCCTGACCTCGCTGAGGCAGAATTTCGCGTCCTCGGCGGCCAGCACGATGTCGCAGCAGGCCACCAGGCCCACGCCGCCGCCATAGGCCGCGCCCTGCACCACGGCCAGCGTCGGCTTGGGTAGCCGGTCCAGCGTGCGCATCAGCTTGGCCAAGCCGGCCGCGTCGGCGACGTTCTCGGCCTGGGTGTAGGTGGCCATGCGCTGCATCCAGCCGAGGTCAGCGCCGGCCGAGAAGCTGCGGCCGGTGCTGGCGAGCACCACGAGGCGGATTTCCGGGTTCTCGCCCAGGGCCGTGAAAGCCGCCGTGAGCTCGGCGATCAGGGCGTCGTCGAAGGCGTTGTGGCGGGCGGGACTGTCGAGGGTGACGGTGGCGACGCCCTGGTGGTCGGTTTCGGTTTGCATTGGTGGCCTTGAACAAGAAAGGAAGGCCTTCTTTTTTGAAGAAAAGAAGCAAAAAACTTTTGTTCGTGCCGTCGCGGACCGTTCGACCGGCATGCGCAAATCAGTAAGAGTTTTTTGGTTCTTTTTTCAAAAAAGAACTGCTTGCTTAACTGAAGTATCCTTCGACGAGCGCGTCGCTCACGTCTTCCAGGCGCGCCGGCATCCATTGCGGCGCGCGGTCCTTGTCGATCACGGCGGCGCGCACGCCCTCAACGAAATCGAGGCTGCGCATGCAGGCGGTGGCCAACACCAGCTCCTGCGCCAGCGCCTGGTCCAGGTCAGTCATCGCCTCGGCTTCGCGCAGCGCGCGCAACGTCACCTTCAGCGAGCTGGGGGACTTGGTTGCAATTTCCGCTGCGGCAGCCTGTGCGGCGGGATGATCGCTCGCGTGCAGGGCGGCGAGGATGAGTTCCAGGGTGGAGTGGCGGTAGCACTCGTCCATCCACGCGCGGTCCGCGCCGGTGGCGGCGGGCGGCGGCGGCTCGGCTACCTCCTCCATGCAGGCGGCCACCTCGGCCTTGCCGGAGCAGGCGCATAGCTTGCCGAGCAAAGCGGGCAGGGCGGCCGACGAGACGAAATAGTCGGCCAGGCCGGCCAGAATGGCGTCGCCCGCGCCGATGCGGGCGCCGGTGAGCGCCAAATGCAGGCCAAAGGGCAGCTTGCGGCTGAGCAGCCAAGTGGCGCCCACGTCCGGGAACAGCCCGATGCCGGTCTCCGGCATCGCCAGCAGGGTGCGTTCCGTCACGATGCGGACGGAGCCGTGGGCGGAGATGCCGACGCCGCCGCCCATCACCACGCCGTCCATCAGCGCCACGTAGGGTTTCGGAAAACGCGCGATGCGCGCGTTCATCGCGTATTCGGCAGCGAAGAACGCGGTGGCGGTGGCGGTGTCACCGGCGCGCGCGGCTTCGTACAACACGCGTATGTCCCCGCCGGCACACAGGGCGCGGCCGCCTGCACCGTCGATCACCACCAGCGCCACGGCGGGATCATCGGCCCAGGCCGCCAGGGCGGCGTCGATGGCCTGGACCATCGGCAGGCTGAGCGCGTTTAGCGCCGCGGGCCGGTTCAGGGTGATGCGACCTGCGTGGCCTTCGATGCTTGTCTCGACTTCGTTCACCGTGAGATCCGTTCAGATGGTAAGCAAGAAAGGCCTTCTTTTTCGAGAAAAAGAAGCAAAAAGCTTTTATCAGCTAAGCGCGGCTTTCTCCGCCAGCACCCGACAGGGAGCAAAAGCTTTTTGGTTCTTTTTCTCGAAAAAGAACTGCTTTCTTTCTTCAGGCGCCGGCCTTCAACATGGCCCGCGCCACGATGACCCGCATGATCTCGTTGGTGCCTTCCAGGATTTGATGCACACGCAGGTCACGCACGATCTTCTCCACGCCGTACTCGGCCAGGTAGCCGTAGCCGCCATGCAGCTGCAGCGCCTGGTTGGCCACGTTGAAGCCTGCATCCGTCACGAAGCGCTTGGCGCCGGCGCATAGCATGGTGGCGCGCGGGTCCTTGGCATCCAGCGCCGCGGCGGCGCGCCACAGGAAGCTGCGCGCAGCTTCCAGCTCGATCCCCATGTCAGCCAGGCGAAACTGCAACGCCTGGAAGTCGGCCAGCTTCTGGCCGAAGGCGCGGCGTTCTCCCATGTAGGCCAGCGTCTTCTCAAGCGCGGATTGCGCGCCGCCGAGCGAGCAGGCGGCGATGTTGAGACGGCCGCCGTCGAGGCCCGCCATCGCCATCCTGAAGCCGCTGCCTTCCTCGCCGAGCCGGTGGGCGGCGGGCACGCGCACGCCGTCCATGATGACCTGGCGCGTAGGCTGGGCGTTCCAGCCCATCTTGCGCTCGTTGGCGCCGAAGCTGAGGCCGGGCGTGCCGCGCTGGACCAGGAAGGCGGACACGCCGGCCGCACCAGGGCCGCCAGTCCGCGCCATTACCACGTACAGGTCCGCAGCGCCGGCGCCGGAGATGAACTGCTTGGTGCCGTCCAGCACGTAGTCGCCGCCGTCCTGCCGGGCGCGGGTGGCGAGCGCCACCGCGTCCGAGCCCGAGCCCGGCTCGGTCAGGCAGTAGGCGCCGAGCAGTTCCATGCGGCACAGCAGCGGCACCCAGGCAGAGCGCTGCGGCGCGTCGCCGAACCGGTCCACCATCCAGGTGACCATGTTGTGGATGCTGACATAGGCGGCGATGGAGGGGCAGCCCGTGCTCAGCGCTTCGAAGATCAGGGCCGCGTCCAGGCGGCCCAGGCCGGTGCCCCCATGCTGCTCGGCGGCGTAGATGCCGGCCATGCCGAGGGTGGCGGCCTCTCGGATGACCTCCACGGGAAAGTGTTTCTCGGCATCCCATTGCAAGGCGTGCGGCGCCAGTCGGGTGTCGGCGAAGCCGCGGGCCATGTCCTGCATGGCGCGCTGGTCGTCGCTGAGGGTGAAGGCGGGAGCCGGCGCCGTCGGCATCATGCTGTCCATCGGGACGTCCTCCTGACACTCTGATTTCGGCGTTGTGTGCCACCGTGCGGGGCCGGTGACAAACAGGTCGGCCGTGCAAGGCAATTTTGTTTAAATAGGCGGACCGGCGTGAAGCGGGATGTCTGCCGATGTGGACAGCCAGGCCGGGCGGCTCCCGAAGCGCTGAACGAAGCTGTCCGGGCGGCCTGGTGCGCATTCACGATGACGAGGGGCCAGATCTACGCAACCTGACTGTCTGGAATGGATGTTTTCGCATTTGATAAGTGCCGGTTCGAAAACGCGCCCAGGGGTGATCCGGCGTGCTTTTCCCGTGCTCCGGTGCCCACGGCCCGGCAGCAGGCAGCCCCGGAAACTAGGCGTGACAGGACTCGGGCAAGGTGCTTCTTGTCTGGCAGTTTTTGGGGATACGAACAGGATGAACACGTCTGAGCTGATCGATCACGTCGCGACAACCGCGGGGCTCGAGAAGACGCAGGCCCGCAAGGCCGTCGAAGCCATGACCTCGGCCATCACCTCGGCCGCCAAGGGAGGCGACTCCGTGGCGTTATCGGGTTTCGGCCAGTTTAAGGTGAAGGACATGCCGGCGCGCCAGGGCCGCAACCCTGCCACCGGCGAGGCGATCGAGATCGCCGCGGCACGCAAGCTGACGTTTGCGCCGGCCAAGGCGGTAAAGGACATGCTGAACGGCTAGGCGGTCCAGGGCCAGGGCACTGCCCTGGCCTTGCAGCCGAATGGATCGCGCCATCGCGTCGTCCGCTGGGCCTTAAAACCTTGCCAGTCGCCCGGCGAACACCATTCTAGCAGATCACGCAGTTTCGGCTTGCCAGCCGTGGCGTGTGGCTGGCATAAGCCCGCTCCCGCCGCCAGGTTGTCAGGTGTGTTCCGCCGACTTTCAAGCCTGTGAAGGGCGGAGTTCGGGCTTGCATGGTGCCGGATCGCCCCAGGAGTCGTCGCCGTGTCCCAGCCTTCCTTGCGGATCACCCATTTCGAGGCCAACACGCCGCCGGCCGACTACGTGTTCGAAGTGTGGAATCCGCTCGTGTCGGGCTACGAGCCTGTCGCCACGTTCGAGGACGGCATGGAGCGGGTACAGCGGCTGGCGCAGGTGGTTCGCGAGATGTGGGTCTCCAAGGACGAGGCGCTGACCGGGCTGGCCAGCCCGCCGCCGCCGGTGCCGGGCGCCGAGTTCGCCGAGTTCCGGGTGACCGCCCAGGCGCAGCGCAGCTACGACATACGCAGTTTCGACAGCCCGGAGTGGAGCCACTTCCGCGGCTACATCAGCCAGGCGGCCGAGCGGATCAGCGGCGAGGTCGGCTTCGTGCTGGCACCGTCCCTGATCCCCGCCCCGCCGGCCCAGCGAATGCAGGCCAAATCCGCCTGACCGGCAAGCAGAGCTGTAGCTTCGCCCCTGGCGCGCTTGTGCGCGACACGCCTCGCGTAACGGGATCCCTGAGGTTCAACACCCGATCCACCCCGCTCACTGCTTCTGGTTGTTGACGACCGGGTTCACGTTGTAGCTGAATCCCCAGTTCACCGGCACGAATTGCTGGAAGTGCTGGTTGAACCACACGTAGATCTGCCCGATGCCGGTGCGGGGCACGTACACGACGTCGAACGGCGCTAGTTGCACGTCCGCCTGCGGGTCCGTGCCGGTCATCGCCGCGCTGTAGTCGGCGGCCAGCACCACCGGGCGGTCGCCGGCAGCGTGGCGCAGGATGAACACGTGGCGCTCGTCGCCCGTGGTGCGCAGGCCGCCGGCGCGCGCAACCGCCTGCAGCAGGCTCAGCGTGGGCCCTTGCGTGAAGAATTCGCCCGGCGAGACGACGTCGCCTGCCACGTACACCCGCGCGGGCGAGGCGGTCTTCACCTCCAGGGTCAGCTGCGGGTCCTTCAGCTCATGCGCGTAGGCGACGCGCAGGTCGGAAGCGACCTCGTCCGGCGTGCGGCCGGCGGCCTGCACGGACTGGGCGAGGGTGGTGGTCAGCCGGCCGTCGGGCGCCACGGTCACGTCCTCGTTGAGCTCCGGCGCGGTGTAGAGGCGCACGCCCAGCACGTCGCCCACCTGGACGCGGTAGGTGGTGCCGGCGGCGGTCGGGGGGGCGGGGGGCAGGTTCCTGGCGGTGGGGACGCAAGCGGCAAGCAGGAAGGTAGCCAGCACGGCCATCGTTCTCGGGCGGAAGAAACCAGAAAATCCTGTCAGTTCAGCCCGCATCTGCCTGCCTTACGCCCGGACCGCACCGTCCACCTCGCCCATCCGGATAGCGGCTACCAGCGGCGAACCCTCGGCTTCAGGGTGCGCCAGAAGGAATGCCGCCGAATCGAACCACGGCCCAGGATCAGCGCCGCGAGGACCGCCCACAAGCACGTAGTGGAACACCGGATCGAGCGCCGCGCCTTCGAAGTCGGCAGGGTTGGCGGCCACGTACCAGGCCGCGTCGAACAGCGGGCTGGCACGCACCAGCGCCGCTTCCGCCAGCAAGGGATGCGGCGGCCGGGTGCGGCGGGACAGGCGGGACAGCCAGGCGCGCCTTGGCAGGACAGGCAGCGCGGCCGGCGGCACGTCCGGCCCGCGCAGGGCGTTCAGCGCGGGGAGGTCGCGGGCCAGGACGGCCAGGGTGTTCCGGGCGGCCGCCGCCACGTCCAGCCTGATCCAGCTGCGCAGGCCGTCCCAGCCGGCGTTGCGGCCCTCCATCTCGCGCAACCTGGCGTCGGTCTCCAGGGCCGCTTCCGCCAACCGTGCGGCACGCGTGGCCGCCAGGCCCAGCTCCTCGGCGTGGCGCAGCGCGGCCGCGCGCAGGCCGTCCAGCTCGGCCTCACGCGTGGCGAGCGCGGCGCGGGCCGCCTGCAGCTCGCTGCGCACGCTGCGCTCGGCCTCGGCCACCGCCTCGCGCTGGGCGCTGGTGGAGTCGGCCCCAAGTTGCAGACGGTCCGTGAAGGCGGCCAGGTCGCCCTCCGCCGCGGTGGCGGCCCGGTCCACCAGGAAGGCGCCGGCGGAGACGAAGCGGGCGTCGAACTCAACCACGGGCTGGTAGCCCAGTTCGGCAAACAGTTCGAACCACTGCGGAAGTTCCGGCAAGGCGGGCGCGGCGTCGGAGGCGTGGGCGCCCAGGGGCAGGGGAGCCAGCAGCATGCGGTCGCTCGCGCGCGCCAGTGTTTCCACCACGACGCGGGTGGCGGGCAGGGCGGCCGCGTCTGACGAGGTGAGCAGGATAGCCAGGTCGAACCCGGCGGCTGCGTCCGACCCCGTCAACACTTCGGCTGCGGCGCCGGCTTCCTCCAGCGCTGCGGCCAGGGCAGCGGCACCCTCGCCCGCCACCAGAACGGAGACGAGCATCAGTTCGTTGACGAGTCGGTCGGCGATCGGCATGGCGTGGCCCTGGTCGAAAGTGTTGACCTTGAGGAAGCACGGGGCTCCGCCCCAAACCCCGCTGGGGCATCGAGGCCCCAGACCCCCTTCTGTTAGAATGTTCTAGTAACAGGTTCTAAGAGTCCGTTTGAAAACTCTCTCGAGCTGTTGGTTAAGCGTACAAACCTACCAAAAGCGGTATCTGGATACCACATTCTGGCGGGATTTACCTGACATCGGCCTCAGATTGACCGCTTCGCGGCTCTTAAGCGAGTTTTCAAACAGCCTCTAAGGACTAGTCCTTGGCAGGGTCCAGGGGCAGAGCCCCTGGCTTCGATATTTTAGGACAACATAAACGGAAACTCGGCATCGAACGGCCCAGGCAGGCCGGGCGGCAGCTCGGCACGCTCGCGCGAGGCCAGGCACTCCAACACCAGGTGCTGGGGGGTAATGCGGCCGGCGCGCAGGCTGGCGACATGGAAGCGCGCCTCCGCGGCGGTCGGCCAGCGGGCGAAGGCGAAGCGGAACACCGCGTCGGTGAAGCGCTCCGGCCCCAGGCGGCCGGCGTTGGCGTCCAGTTGCAGGCAGGCGGGGTGGGCGGCGACGTCGGCCGTGGTCCAGCCCGGTGGCTGGCGCAGCATGTCCTCCACAAGCTGTGGGCGCGGCGGATCCAGCTCCGGCACCAGGAGCTGCATCGGGGCGTTCAGGCCGAGCTGCGGCAGGTGCAGCACCACTGTGCCGGGGCCGGGCGGCAGTGGCCGGTGCAGCCGGGCGTCGAAGCCGTGATGGCCGTGGCCCTGACCAGAGCGCAGCAGGTCCGGCCGGAAGGCGTCCGCCATGGCTTCGGCCACGGTCTCGCCCGCACGCTGCACCTGCACGTGGCAGGCCTGCGGCCCGGGGCCGCGCACCCAGCCCTTGATGACGCCGCCCGAAGTGAGGGTGTCGAGCGTGCCCTGGATGAACGGTCGGGGAGGCAGCTTGCGGGCTCCGGTCTGGCCGCAGGTTTATAACGCTGTTGCGCGCCGTTGTCCCGCGCGGTCTGTTTGCCGGCCTGCTGGCGCTGCTGGCATACTGGGCAAGCTGGCGGAGGGTGCGGGTTGGAGATGCTTGGCGATTGGGGGGACGCGCCGGCCGTCGTGCTGAGCTGTCCCGGTCCGTTGCGGCGCCACAACGCGGCCCTGCAGCCCTTGGCCGGGCTCGTGCTGCCGCAGGCGTTGCTGGGTAGCGAGTCGCAGCTCCTGGCCTTTGCCGCCCGCGCAGGCGTCGGCCCGGCGCGTGGCCTGCTTTTCGCACCGTTTCCGGAGATGTTCGCCGGCGCCGCCGCGCTTGACGCGGCCTTGGCGCGAACGGGCGCGCGGACCGGCGGCGACGCCGTGCACCTGCGGTTCGGCGGTGTGCGCTCGGCGCGCGTGCTGAAGGGTGCGCGCAATGCCGTCATGCTGGCCGAATTCCCGGGACCGCCGCTGTTGACGGCCAGCGAGCATCCGTTCGCGAGCGGCACGATGGTGCCGGCCGCCGTCGCGCGCGCCTACGCGCTGACGCCACAGGCGGTCCGGACGCATCGCATCGGTGGCGGCCCGGTGGCAATTCTGCCGGCCGGCCTCGCGGGAGCCGGGCTGGCGGGGGTGCCGGCGGGCACGAAGAGCCCCGGGCTGGAGGCGGCCTGCCTGGCCGGCTTCCGCTCCGGAGCCTGGGCCTCCGGCGCGCCGCAACAGCCGGGTGCATGCCCGGCGGACGGCACGCCCACAGTGCTCCTGCCGTGGAACATGGACCATCCCGGCAGCGCGGTGCCGGCGCTGCTGGTACGCCTGGCACGGCTGGCCGGCGCGGGGGCCGCGCTGCCGCGCCTGGTGCTGCTGCCGTTCAACTACGTGGGCCAGACCGGAATCATCCGCGACGTGATCGCCCGAATCGGTGCTGCGTCCACCGCGCCCGCTGCCCTGCTGGGCAAGCTGTTCGTGGCCCGGGTGCGGACCACGGCGGGGGTGGCCGCGCTGTGCCGGCTGTCGCGCACCGCCTGGGTGGACGGCAACGATCCGGAGCACTGGTGGACGCTCGAGCGCCTGGCGGCCTGCGGCATCGCCACCATCCTGCTCGACGCAAGCCTGGACCAGCCTGGTGCGCCCACGCTGCGGCTGGCCTCCTGCGAGGCACTGAGGGTGGAGGCCGAGACGCGCTGTGGCGTGCTGATCTTCCAGGCGCGGCTGCCGGCCTTGCGCACGCTGGGCCATCTGCTGGAGGTCACGCGCCAGCAACAGGCGCTGACGCCGCCGTTGCCGGTAGCCGTGCCAGCCCGCAAACGCGCCAGGGCGGCCGCTTGAGCGGGCTGGCAGAAGCCGCCACCAGGCTCGAGGCAACAGGCGGGCAGGTTTATTTCGACGTCTCGCCGCTGCTCGAAGCGCAGTGGACGGGCATCCCCATCGTAGCGGCCGGCTTGGCACAGGCGATGCTGGCCGCCTTGGGGGACCGGTTGCACTTCTTCCTGGCCGAAGCGGTGATCGACCAGGCGCTGGTAGCCGACGCGCTGCGCCGGCGCAGCGGGCTGTTCCTGCTGCGCGACCAGGCCTGCGGCCGGGCCAGAACCGCCACGTTGCCCGTGCTGTCCGCCGCCGCCGGCCCCACGCTCGGCGTGTTTCCGTCCGTCAAGCAGATCCGCGGCGCATTCAGCGTGGAGGCCAGCCTGTTCCACGACCTGTCCACGCTGGTGCTGCCCTACTTCCACATTCCCGGCAACGTGGAGCACCACATGGAAGCGATGCTGGCCGACATCGCCTCGGACGACTTGGTGGCCGCCGTGTCGGCAGCCTCGCGTGACGACCTGGCGGCCTACCTGGGACTGGACCCCGCGCGCATCCTGGTGGTGCCGAACGGCGTCAGCTGGCCGGACGGCTTCGCCGTGCAGGCGGCCAACGAGCGCGGCCCGGCAGGCGCCGAGCCGTACATGCTGATCCTGGGCACCCGCGAGCCGCGCAAGAACGTGAGGCTGGTGTTCGAGATGCTGGCCGCATCGCCGGGGTTGCTGGAAGCCCAGCGGTTCGTGTTCGCCGGCAAGATGGGCTGGCTGGAGGAGCAGCACGCGCTGCCGCCGGCGCTCGAGCCCGCGCGCGCCGCCGGCCGGATCCTGTTCACCGGTTTCGTGGACGACTTCACCAAGTACAAGCTGCTCGCCGGCGCGGAAGCCACGCTCTACCCCTCGCTCTTCGAGGGGTTCGGGCTGCCGGTGCTCGAAAGCCTCTCGGCCGGCACACCCTGTGTGGCGTCCTGGAGCTCCAGCATCCCCGAGGTCGGAGGGGACGTGTGCACGTATTTCGACCCGCTTTCGGCCGCCGACATGCGGCGCGCGGTGCTGGAGATGGGGGTGCGGCGACGGCGCCAGGGCGAAGCATTGCGGCGGGCCTGTCTGGCCCGGGCGGCACAGTTCGGGTGGGATGGGGCGGCGGGGTTGATCCTTTGCGGGTTGCTGGATTGCTTGAAGGGCAGGAAGTAAGGCCTTCTTTTTCGAGAAAAAGAAGCAAAAAGCTTTTGCTGACTGGGCGCGCGCTGACGATTGGGCGCTCGTCTGCTTCGACTTCTCTTTTGCAAAAGAGAACGCCTTCCTTGCTTCCTCCACTGCACTGCGGGAGAAGCCCGCATGAGCGCCTTCTTCGAAGAGAAAGTCCTGTCCGTCCGCCACTGGACCGACACCCTGTTCAGCTTCACCTGCAGCCGGGATCCTACCTTCCGCTTCAAGAGCGGGCAGTTCTCCATGATCGGCCTGCCGGTGGACGGGCGGCCGCTACTGCGCGCCTACAGCATGGTCAGCGCCAATTGGGAGGAGCACCTGCAGTTCCTCAGCATCAAAGTGGCCGACGGTCCACTGACCTCTCGCCTGCAGCACATCGTGCCGGGCGACACGGTGCTGATCGGCCGCAAGCCGGTAGGCACGCTGCTGGCCGAGAGCCTGCTGCCCGGCCGCAACCTCTATTTGCTGGGCACCGGCACCGGTTTGGCGCCGTTCATGAGCCTGATCAAGGACCCCGAGACTTACGAGCCGTTCGAGCACGTGGTGCTGGTGCATGGGGTGCGCAGCATCGCCGAGCTCGCCTACGAGCAGGAAATCGACAAGGAGCTGCGCGTCCACGAACTGCTGGGCGAGTTCACCTCCGAAAAGCTGCTCTACTACCCGACGGTGACGCGCGAGGCGTTCCGCAACCAGGGCCGGGTGACCGAGCTGATGTTCTCCGGCAAACTGGCGGCCGATTTGGGCCTGCCTCCCGTGGACCGGGCGCAGGACAGGGTGATGCTGTGCGGCAGCCCCGGGCTGCTGGCCGATTTCGGCGCCTGGTTCGAGGCCGGCGGCTGGGTTGAGGGGACCAACACGAGGCAGGGCGAGTACGTGATCGAGAAAGCGTTCGTGGAGAAGTGAGACGGCAGGCTGGCTTGGGGCCCCGTGCCTTGAACTGACTGTGGGTTGGCGATGGACCTCTACCGGAAGGGCAAGCGCGCGCTGGTCACCGGTGCCTCGAAAGGCGTCGCGTGGCGATCGCCAGGCTGCTGGCCGAGGAGGCTGCCACTTGGTCGCTAGCAACCCAGAGACCCTCGAGAGCGCGGCAGCCATCATACGGGTACGGCACGGCGTGACGGTACGGAGGATAGCTGCCGACCTGTCGCAATAGACGCAGATCGGGCGAATGGCAGAACCACCGAACGCATCGAAATGCTGCTGCGTGACCAGGCGGCCGCGACGACGGCGACCCGGACCGGTGGCAGGACGCGTTCTCCGACATGGCGTTCGGGCGGCCGGCAACGCCCGAGGAGATCGCCAACTCGGCGGCCTTCGTGGCCTCGCGCGCTTCTCTTACACTCCGGGACCATCCCTGAAGATCGACGACCCGGCACGGCGACCGGGTTAGCGACATGAGGAGAGACGGTCATCCTTTAGGAGAAGGTAAGCCGGCCTCGGCTACCTGGAGACCGCGGCTACGAAGTAGCCGTTATGCCATTCGCTGTGCTGGTGCTTGACCTCAGGCAGTGTGTTGTCGAGCGTGGTGCGTATCTCGAACGCATAGTCGATTTTCAGGCCAGAGGCGGCAAGGCCTTGCCGCGTGCCTTGGCGTACATCCTGCCAGTTCCAGTCATCGACGATGACGACGTGATGGGGTTCTAGCGCGGGTTGGGCGACGGTGATGCCGTCCTGATGGTCGGCCTTTTTATGCGGCCCGTCGAAGAGGTAGACGTTGAAGGGGCCGAGCTGATCGTAGGCGACGGCACGGAAGTCACTCTCGATGAAGCGGACGTCGGACATACCCTTGTGGCGGGCGAGGTTTTGCATAAACGCGGCTTTCGGGCCGCCGAACATGCTCCAGTTGTCGATGGCCACCGCGGCGAGCTGGTTGCCGCTGATCGCCGCGCACAGCGTGGATCCCTGCCAGGAGCCGACTTCGAGGTAGCGCGGCTGCGGCACGCGGCGGATCAGGTTGTTGACGAAATGGCGGTATTTCCGCCCGGACATGCCCGGTATCGTCAGCACCGCCGGGTCCAGACCGCTGCGTTCGGCCAGCGCGTCCTGCAGCGACGACTTGACGTGCCCGATCAGCACCGCCGCCTCGGGAGCCGGGTCCGCAACACCCCCACTCTCGGTAAAATGGTAAGCCATGACTTCCCCTGCTCCTGCCACGGAGTTCGCGACAAACAAAAGTGTTTTGCCTCCTCTTCTTCAAAAGAGGGCCTTGGACCAACCCGCGTTGGGCTTACTTATTGAAAGCAAGCAGTTCTTTTTTGAAAAAAAGGACCAAAAAACTTTTGCTTCCCGCATTTGAAACAGCCCGGTGCCTTGGGATGAGTCGAGGCCGCTGATACAGCGCAGGAACAAAAGTTTTTTGCTTCCTTTTTTTCAAAAAAGAAGGTCTTGCTTCCTTTGCAACGATCAATCTCAACGCAGGCTGGTATTACTTCACTTCCCTGATCCAGGCCCTGAAGTCAGAAGGCGTCGCGAAATCCTCCGGCAGCCGCAGCCCGAACCCACCCAGCGCGCGCGCCGCGTCCATGCCGTCCTCGTCAGTCACGTCGTCCCCCACGAACACCGGTGATCGACCGACAAACGGCGGTTGCGCCATGATCGCGTGCACCGCAGTCGCCTTGCTGATGCCGGCAGGGCGCAGTTCCCAGGCCATCTTGGCGGCCATCAGCTCGAAGCTGCCAGGCTGCCGGGCCAGTAACGCGCGCAAGGCGGCCTGGAGGGCTGGGCCGCTGGACGGCGTGGCGCGGTAGTGCAGGGCAAAGCCGTTCCGCTTGCGTTCCAGCATGGCGCCCGGATAAGCGGCGGTCAGCGCCGCGGCTTCGTCCAGCCACGCCGACGGCACCGATGGCAACACCGAGGTCTCGACGGAACCGCCGGGCATGCGGCGCAACGCGGCGCCGTGTTCGCCGGCAACCGCCGTGACGCAATCGCCCAGCAGCGCGTCGATCTGCGCGATGGGGCGGCCGGAGACTATGGCGAGCGCGCCGCCGCAGAGCGTACGCAGGGCGCGCAGCGCACCGGGCAGGGTCGGGTCGACCACCACGCTGTCCGGCGTCGGGGCGATGTCGACGAGCGTGCCGTCGAAATCCAGCAGGTAGGCCGCCCGCGCCGGGCCGGGGAGGTCAGCTGCAGGCGGCAAGCTGGATGTCGTAGACGGGGTGCTCCAGCATGGCGGCGGCCGGCTCGTTAGCCAGGATCCAGCCCTGGAAGCCGGGGTTGCCCTCACGGCTGTCGACCACGCTGAGCTCGGCGGTGGCGTCCTGCGGTAGGTCCGGCGGGCGCACCGCGCAGCCCTGCAGCTTGATGGTGAGCGATTGCAGGGTGCGCTGCTCGCCCACGTGCAAAATGAGGGTGGTGACGGTCGAGTCCAGCTTGTTGAGCACGCGCAAGGTGGCGGACTGGCGGGCCACCCAGGCGTCGGGCGGAGAGATGGTGGGAGAGGGTACCGTCTCGGCCAGGGCGACACGGCCCAGCAAGCCTAGCAGCAGCACGGCATAGGCGGCGCGCCTCATGCGCGTGGCGCCTTCAGGCTGGCAACCAACTCGGCCACGGCGGCGCGCATGTAGGCCTCGTCCACGCCCATCAGCAGCGCGTCCTCGAACGCGTCCTGCATGACGTGGCGCAGCTCGTCGAAGTTCTCGTTGAGGACGTCCAGCTTGTCGCGGCAGGAGACGGGCTCGCCGTCCGGCTGCGGCCAGATGCGGCGGGCGGCGTTCATTGCGGGGCGGGCGAGCTTCCTGCCGCGGCCGGCTTGGCCACAGCCTTTCCCGTATCCTTCGTGGACCCGAAGATGTATTTTCCGATCAGCGCCTCGATGTTTACCGAGCCCTGGGTGATGGTGATTGTGGCGCCCGGCTTCAGCACGGCATCCTCGCCGCCGGTGGCCAGCGCCAGGTACTTGCCGCCGAGCAGGCCGTCGGTTGAGATGGTGGCCGAGCTGTCTGTGGTCAGCGAGACGTCGTGCTGAACGCTGAAGGCCACGTCCGCAAGGTAGGTCTTAGGGTTCAGACTGACGGACTCCACGCTGCCCACCTTCACGCCGGCGATGCGCACCTCGGCGCCGGTCGACAGGCCGTCCGCGTGGTCGAAATCGGCGTGCAGGTCGTAGCCGCCGCCGCTCAGGTGCTGGCCGGTGTTGGCCACCGCGTAGACCAGGAAGCCGCCGGCCACCAGAAGGACCGCGGCGCCGGTGGCGATCTCCAGCGCGGAATGGCGGGCCATCGGCTCAGACGCCTTGCGGCGGCAGGGCCACCACGTCGCGCTCGGGCAGGCTCAGCGTGGGCGGGCCGTCGGGGGACCAGGCCTCGTAGTCGCCGGTGGCCGCCGCCCGATGGCCGCCCTTGTAGTCGTGGCCGGGCGGGCGGTAGGCGAGCGCGGTGCCGGTGCGGTTGGGCAGATGCGGCTTCTGCCAGGGCTGGCGCGGCACGTCGGTCAGCGGCGCGTCCACGGTGTAGTGCAGCCAGGCGTGCCACTCGGCGGGGATCACGCTGGCTTCCTCGGGGCCGTTGAACATCACCCAGCGGCGCTGGCGCAGGCGGCCGGCGCGGAGCTTGCGCTCCTGGTAGTAGCGGTTGCCCGCAGCGTCGGTCCCTACGGGCTGGCCGCGGAAGAGGGTGAACAGCCTTGTGCCGATATTCATGCGGCTGGGTTATAGGGGTGGGGGGCTGGGCAAGGAAGCAGTTCTTTTTTCGAGAAAAAGAGCCAAAAAGCTTTTGCTCCCTGTCGGGTCACGCGGACAGGTTCGCTTCACCTTAATCTACATGATGTGGCCTCTTGCGTCCTTTGGCCCAAAATGTGTGTTCCCGAGTCGAATCTTTCGTGCTTACCTGCGCCCATGAAAGCGATCCGTCTCTGGCAGGGCACGAGGATGCGTCAGGTGGCGGCCCGTGCCGACCCCGACCAGCCGCCCTGCATGGTGACGCTGCCGGTGAGCTGGGACGACCGTGCCGCCGGGGCGCTGGCGGCGCTGGTGCCTGGCGGTGCGCCGGTGAGCCTGGCGGCAGCCTCCTCGGTGTGGCTGACGCTGGTGGCGGCGCGCGCGCGCCAGGCCGGGCAGGGTCCGCACGAGGCCGAGGAGATGGCGACAGCGTTGCAGGCGCTGCTGCGCCAACGCCAGGCGGCGCCCAACGCGGCGGTGTGGGCCAGCCGGCCGGGCGTGCCGGGCTTCCGGGTGAACGCCGCCGGCTTCCACGACGCGGCGCGGGGCTACGACGTGGCGGGCTTCGCCGACGCCGCCTTCCTGGTAGCCCGCGCCAGCCTGCTGCTGGCGCCGGGAACGCCGCGCATCGAGGTTGGGCTGGCCGGACTGGACGACCTGCTGGCCTGCCTCGGCATCGCCTACGACAGCCGGGCGGCGCGCGACATCGGCGCCTGCCTGGCGGCGCTGCTGCGGGCACGCGCCGACCAGGCGCTGGAAGGCGACCAGCGCGACCTGCTGGCCACCGCCGCCCCCTGGCCGGCGCCGCCGCGCAGTTGTGCCATACCTGGACTGGCCGAGGCCGCTGCGGCGGCGCGCGCCGCCGTCTGCCGCGCGCCCGGCGCCATCCCTGCCACCGGGGTGTTCGCGCCCGGCCCGGCCGAGGCGCTGCTGGGCATCGAGACCGCCGGCATCGCGCCGGCGTTCTCCCCGGTGCGGAACCTGCACCTGACGCGTGCGGCGCAGGACCGGCTGGCGGCGGCCGCCATGTCGCCAGAGGCGGCGCTGGCGGCGGTGCTGGCCGGCGACACGCCGTTGCCCATCGCTGGCCATGACGCCCACCGGGCGATGCGGGCGGTTGTGGCACCCTTCCTGGACGTGATGGAGGACGACGCGGCCGCGCTGCCCGCGCCCGATGCGGCCATGGCCGTGGGCCGACCGGCCGCGCCCACGCACCGCGCGCTGCCGGCGCGCCACGCCGGACTCACGCAGAAGGCGACCCTAGGCGGACACCGCGTGTTTCTGCGCACCGGCGAGTATGCGGACGGGCGGCTGGGCGAGATCACGCTGACCTTGCCGCGCGAGACGGCGGCGGTGCGTGGGCTGGCCGAGTGTTTCGCGCAGGCGGTCAGCCTGGGCCTGCAACACGGCGTAAGGCTGGAGGAGTTCGTGGATGCGTTCGCGCTGACCCGCTTCGGCCCGGCCGGCGCGGTCGAGGGCGACCCCGACGTGGAGCGGGCGACATCGGTGCTCGACTACGTGTTCCGCTCGCTCTCGGCCACCTATCTGGGCCGGCGGCTGGCGGAGCCGGCGATGGAGACGGCAGCCGAGCAGGCGCCGCTGCCGCTGGACCTGCCCGGGGGTGGGCGGCGGCGCGGGTTGCGCTTGGTGGCGTGAGGCAGGGCAGGCGGCTCACGACAGAGGGAACGCACGATTGTCGGCAGCGGTCGGATCACGAAGATCCATGCCCACGAGCTTGGCGCCGCCTCGTGGGCTGGCCGGGACCACCTTCAACGTAACAAACAAGACAAAGCCCACCTGCAACGTCAGCCGCACCGATCCCAATTGCAGTCTCGACCGGGTGTACCGGCCGTACGCTTCACGGGCGGGATCCGGAGGCTGCCTGCTCTTGTTGATAGCCGCCGTCGTGGCAGGATCACGGGCGCGCTCGGACCCGTCAGCAACGAAACGGGGCGTCGATCGACACCGACCATCCGGACAGCGTCCGCGAGCTTTCGGGCAGCGTCGCGGACGTCTTCATGGCTGGTGGCGTGGTGGCGCCGAGGGCGGCCGCGTGTAGGCTGCGTGCTACAGGGTCATCGGCGTCCCGACCGAAGAAGCGGCCTGCGAAAGCTGCGCCATCGAGCCGCAAGCCAGACATCCAACTGGTTACCGCCTCTTTCAGGCGAACGAGAGCTTTGTGCTGATACTGCGCCTCAACACGCGTTCGAAGGGTGGCGGGCAGCGCGGCCTTCACACCACAGATCAAGGCCAGGGCGCGCTCCTCGACGCTCAAGCTCGCGATGGACGGATCGGGACCTGCACTCCTGGCCTTATCCGATGCAGTCCCATGTCCGCACCACATGTGATACTGCCGACCCTGATCCTCCCAGCTCATCAACCGGCATCCCCGTTCTAGGTCGACTTTCCTAAAACAAATAAGGATCATTGGCAGCGCCAGCCAGCCGCTTGACAGGGCGTTCGGCCAAGATTTTTGGGTCGCGATCAAGTGTTAGGAAGATGTCCTATTGGCCGCTGTAGCGATCTTATCGGCCTAGGCGAAAACTCTTCAGCAACGATCGCGAGTGTAGGCCAAGGTTTGGCTGCGCTGGCAACAACCAGATTTTGCTCTTCGAAGAAGGCTCGGGCGCCTCGCCTACATCAGTTTCGGCAGCAGGTGCCGCAACGCCGCTTTCTCATGGGCGGTAAGATCGGCCTTGCCATCGGCCAGCGCCACCAAGCCTTCGGCGACCTCCGCCGACAGCCGCGCGGCACTGCCGCCCGCCTCCAGCAGCCCATGCGCTTCCAGCGCCGCCAGGCCCTGGGCAGGGCGTTGGGCTTCCGCGGCGGGAAACACGCCGCCGTAGCGGCCCTGGTGGTAGACCAGCGGGGTGCGGCCGGTGCGCTCGAAAGCTTCCACCTGGCCCAGAAAGATCGCGTGGTCGCCGCCTTCGTACTCAAAAGCGGCGCGGCAGATGAAGCGGGCAGCAGAGCCGTCCAGCAGCGGGATGCCGGCCGGGCCTGCCGTGGTGGTCACGCCGGCAAACTTGTCGGCCTCCCGGTTGGCGAACTGGGCGGAGAGGGCTTCCTGCCCGGCGGCCAGCACGTGCACCGCCCAGTACGGCGCGTGGCGGAAGGCGGCGAGGCTGGCGCTGTCCAAGGCCAGGCTCCACAGCACCAAAGGCGGGTCCAGCGAGACCGAGTTGAAGCTGTTGGCGGTGAGGCCGGCGGGGTGGCCGTCGCTGTCTGCGGTTGTGATGATGGTCACACCCGTGACAAACGCTCCCAGCGCCTGCCGGAAGGCAAGCGGATCAAAAAATGCGGGCGGGCTATCCATGCGTGGTAGGTAGCCTGCCTCAGGCAGGAGTCCAACAATGCCCAAGATCACCTACCTCTCTCACGCGGATGTGGCCACTACGGTAGAGGCGGCGGCCGGGATGAGCGTGATGCGTGCGGCGGTGATGAATGCCGTGCCGGGGATTGACGCCGAGTGCGGCGGCGCGTGTGCGTGCGCCACGTGCCACGTGGTGGTGGACCCGGCCTGGTCGGACAAGCTGCCTGCGCCCTCGCAGATGGAGCTGGACACGTTGGACATGGTCACCGACCCGCAGGCGGGCTCTCGGTTGTCCTGCCAGGTGATGGTGACCGCGGCGCTGGACGGGTTGGTTGTTCGGACGCCGGAGAGGCAGGGGTGAGAGGCCCTTGGTGATTTTAACCTTACGCAAGCATGGGGCTCTGCCCCAAACCCCCGTTCGTTAGAGCTTGGCCCGACATCTCAGACCTAGGTCCCGAACAGATGGGGGTCTGGGGCCTCAAGGCCCCAGCGGGGTTTGGGGCAGAGCCCCATGCTTGCTTACACTTCTTCAGTTACGCATCCTCACCCCCAGCACGAACCCGAACAAACCGAGCAACACCGTTCCCACCACCGTCTGCACGCTGGAGATCAGCACGCCCAACTGCCCTGCCGGCCGCAAGGCCACTTCGCCGGTGCCCACCGACGTCATGGAATCCAGGCTGAACAGCAGGTAATCGATGGCGTTGCGGTGCGCGCCGCCGGTGCGGGCCACCAGGCTTCCAGTGACCCAGTAGAGGACCGCGCAACCGAGCAGGACCAGCGTGAGCGCGCGCAGGATGCGGTTCAGGCTCTCCCCGTAGTCGCACAACCACTCGGCCGACACGTCTGTCATCCAGTGCAGCGCCGCTGCGGCGGCCGGCCACGGCGTGCCGGCCCGCCAGGCCTGGGCGGCGCTGGCGCGGTGGAGGTGCTTGCCCATGCGGCGGCGGCGGCGGAACGCCCAGCTCGCGTCGGCCGCGTTGCCGAGTGAGCGGAAGTTCTGTTCCAGCACGATGTAGCCCTCGATGGCGTCGGCATACTGGCCGGCCACCTCCTCGCCGGTGGCGCCGCCCAGCTGGTGGGCGCGCAGGCGGGTGCGTTCCAGCCAGGCGCCAGCGAAGCTCGCGTGGCACAGGTCGCAACCGGTCAGCGACACGTGCGGCAGGATGGCGCCGGCGAAATCCACGCCGGTGAGCGTGGCGCCGTCCAGCAGCGCATCGCGCAGCACTGCGCCGCGCAGCCGGGCGCCGGAGAGGTCCGCCCGGCGCAGGCGCACGCCGGTGAGGTCGCCGCCGGACAGGTCGGCGCCGACCAGGCACACCTCGTCAAGCAGGGAATGGCGCAGGTTGGCGCGCTGGGCGACGATGCCGCCGAGCCGGGCGCCCCACAAATCCGCGCCGTCCAGCGTGGCGCCGTCCATCACCGCGCCGGTGAAGTCGGCGAAGCGCAGGCGGGCGCCGGTTAGGCGGACGTCCTCCAGAAGCGCGTCGGCAAAGCAGGCTTGGCCGGCGTCAGTGCGTTGCAGGCTGGCGCCGGCCAGGTCCGCGCCGCGGAACACCGCCTGCTCCAGCCTGGCGTCGTCCAGCACGATGCCGCTGCAGGCCGCGTCGGACAGGTCGGCCTGCGCCAAGTCGGCACCGGACAGGCTGGCCAGCCGCAGGTTGGCGCCCGCCAGCGGCGCGCCGCCCAGGTGCAAGCCGGGCGCGGCGGCACCGTCGAAGGCGAGCGGCATTGATGTCGGCTGGCCGGGCGTGAACGCGCCGGCAAACGCCAGCAGCGCGGCCGAGGCGTCAGCTTCCGGCAGGGGCCAGCGCCTCGATCTGGGTCAGCAGGGCCGGGAAGTCGATCGGCTTGGGGTGGTAGTCGTCGCAGCCGGCGGCCAGCGCCTTTTCCCGGTCGCCCGACATGGCGTGGGCGGTCAGCGCGATGATCGGGATGGACGCCGTTGCTGGCTCGGACTTCAACATGCGGGCCACCGACCAGCCGTCCAGCACCGGCAGGTTCATGTCCAGCAGCATCACCGCAGGCACCAGCGCGCGTGCCTGGTCTAGCCCGGCCTGGCCGTCGGTGGCCACCGTCACGGCGTAGCCACGGCGTTCGAGGCGACGCGAAAGGAAGTCCCAGATCTCCTCATGGTCCTCCACCAGCAGCAGCCGGAGCGCGCTCATGCCGGCCTGCCCGCGGCGGCCGCATCGGGTGTGAGTGCGCGCAGTTCGCCAGCGAGTTGGTGCAAGTTGGTATCTCCCTTGCTCAGCACGCGGTCGGCGCCGGCCAGGCGGCTGCGCTCGCCGGCGTCCAGGTCGCGCGCGGTGAGCACCACGACGGGGATGTCCTCGCAGCCGGGACGCTTGCGGAGCGCACCCAGGAAGGCGAAGCCGTCCATCACCGGCATTGTCAGGTCCAGCAGGATCAGCTGCGGCGGCGTCCGGGCCACCTGGGCCAGGGCTTCGGCGCCGTCGCCGGCTTCGCTCACCACCCAGCCGTCGCGTTCCAGAACGGTGCGCAGCCGTTGGCGGGCGTCGGGGTCGTCGTCGACCACCAGGATGTCGCCGGCGTCGCCGCGGAAGCGTTCCATCACCGTGCGCAGGCGGTCCCATTGCACCGGCTTGAGCACCGTATCGGCGGCGCCGAGCGAGGCTCCCAGGCCGGGCTCGTTGACGAAAGTCACCATCACGACCGGGATCGTCGCTAGCGAGGGATCGGCCTTCAGCGCGCTGAGCACGGACCAGCCATCCATCGAGGGCATCATCACGTCCAGCAGGATGGCGCGGGGGTTGAGGGTGCGTGCCAGCTCCAGACCGCCGCGGCCGTCCTGCGCGCTGCGCACGGCGAAGCCCTCGCGCTCCAGGAAGCGGCTCAGCAGGTCGCGCTGCGCGCTGTCGTCGTCGATGACCAGAACCACGTGACGGTGTCCTGCCTCGTGTTGGGCCGGCTGCGGCTCGGCCGCCGGTTCGGCCAGCGTAGCGGGCACGCGTATGGTGAAGGTGGAACCGTGGCCCAGCGTGCTGGCCACCGTCACGTCGCCGCCCAGCAGGCGGCAGAAGGCGCGCGTGATGGCCAGGCCCAGCCCGGTGCCGCCGAAACGGCGGGTGGTGGAGGCGTCGGCCTGGCTGAAGCGCTCGAACAGGCGGTCCACCTGCTCCTGGGTCATGCCGATGCCGCTGTCGGCCACGCTGAACAGCATCTCGGTGCCGTGCCGTTCCGCCCGCAGCACTATGCGGCCGCCTTCGGAGAACTTGGCAGCGTTGCTGACCAGGTTGAACAAGCACTGCCGCAGCTTGACCTGGTCGGTGTGCATCGCGCCAAGGTCCTCGCCAGTCTCGAGCACCAGCGTGTTGTCCTTCTGGCGGACCAGCGCCTCGGCGGTGGCCGCCACGTCGTGCAGCAGGGTGGCCACTTCGAACGGCTCGGCGAAGGTGGTCATGCGGTCCGCCTCGATCTTGGAGAGGTCCAGCACGTCGTTGATCAGGCTGAGCAGGTGTCGGGCGTTGAACTTGATCTTGCCCACGTCGCCGAGCAGGGCGGCGTCGCCGCGCTCGCCCAGATCCTCCTCGATCATCTCGGCGTAGCCGATCACCGCGGATAACGGGGTGCGCAACTCGTGGCTCATGTTGGCCAGGAACTGGCTCTTGGCTCGGTTGGCGGCCTCGGCGGATTCCTTGGCGGCGTTGAGCTCCTCCTCGGCGCGGCGGCGTTCGGTGATGTCGGTGTGGGTGCCGACCCACTCGCGCACCTCCTCGTCGTCCAGGATCGGCACCGCGCGCACGTCCATGATCCGCCAGGCGCCATCGGCCTGGCGGACGCGGTAGTCTGCCGCGTAGAGCTGGCCGGTGTGCACCGATTGCATCCAGCAGCGTTCGGCTTCGGCGCGGTCGTCGGGATGCACCGCGTCCAGCCAGCCCATGCCGGCGCTCTGCTCGCGGGTCTGGCCGGTGAACGCAACCCAGCTCGTCTGCAGGCCGGTGAAGGCGCCCTCGGGCGTGGTGGTCCACACGATGGCGGCGCTGGTCTGGATCAGGGTGCGGTAGCGTTCCTCGCTGTCGCGCAGGCGGCGTTCGGCACGCTTGCGCGTGGTGATGTCGCTGACCACCAGCCCGGCGCCGGGCGCGCTGTCCTGGGCCTCGGGCAGGGGGAAGAAGCCGAACTCGTATTCGTGGCGCATTGCGTCGGCGCGGCCGCGCACCGCCACGTCCACGCCGGTGACGGGGCGGCCGGCCCGCATCGCCTCACGCAGTTTCGGCTCCAGGGTGGGGCGGAGGTCGGGCACTACGTCCCACAGGCCGCTACCCAACTCCACGGGCAGGGCGCGCTCGCCCATCGCGGCCAAGGTGTGGTTCATGTGGCGGAGCCGCAGCGCGCCGTCGAGAAAGCCTAGGCCGATCGGCGCGTGATCCATCACGCTGCCAAGCAGCGCGGCACTGGCCCGCTGCGCCTGCCGGCGCCGCCGGCTGAGCAGCGCCAACGACACGAACGCGCCCAGGACAGCACAGGCGGCGGCGCCTTCGAGCAGCGGGCCGCGCGTTTCCTGCGCCCGGCTCACCTTCGCCATGCGCTGCTCGGCAACACGTTGCAGCTCGGCCACCTTTACGCGGATGCGGTCCATGGAAGCCTTGTCCTGGCCGGACCTGACGAGGGCGATGGCCGGGTCCAACCCGGCATTGCGACGTGCGGCGATCACCTGTCGGGCAAAATCCAGCTTGGCCGACACGAGCTGGTCGAGCGAGCCGGTGTCATGCTGGCTGGCACGCACCCAGGACTGCAGGGCGGGTAGCCCCGCCAACGCCCAATTGTAAGGCTCCAGGTAGACCGCTTCGCCGGTCAGCGCGTAACCCCGCTCGCCTGTCTCCAGGTCCTTCAGCGTGGAGAGCAGACGCTCAGAGCGCACCAGCAGTTGGTTTTGAAAGGCGACCACGTCCTGGACATGCCTGTCGGCGACGACAGCCGCGACAGCCAGACCCAAGCCCGCCGTGAGCAGAAGGCCGGCCACGATATTGAGCGCGCCTGGCGCCCGCGCGTTGAGAGTCATGCTGTCATGTTCCGCCCTGGCAGCGTCCTACGCGTGGCGAGGCCTTGCGTTGCCCTGCCGGGTCCGCTCGGCCCGTCGCTTCTGGTTACAGAAGCCCCGCGCCTTGGGTCGGAAAGGCGACTGCAGAAGACAGCACGGAACGACTTGCCACGGCCGGTGACGGACGCCGGCGCCTTGCTTACGCCTCTTCTCGGCGCAGCAGGACGTCGTCGATCTGCACCAGCAAGGCAGGAAAATCCACCGGCTTGGAGTGGTAGTCGTCGCAGCCGGCTTCCAGAGCGCGCGCCCTGTCGCCGGCCATGGCGTGGGCGGTGAGCGCGATGATGGCCGTCTGCGCCTGGGTTGGGTCGGCGCGCAGGCGGCGGGCCACCGTCCAGCCGTCCATCACCGGCAGGTCCATGTCCAGCAGCATCACGTCGGGCGTCTCGGCCGCAGCCTGGTCCAGCGCCTGCTGGCCGTCATGGGCCAGCACCACGTCGAACCCGTGGCGGCGCAGGCGGCGCGAGAGAAAATCCCACAGCTCCTCGTGGTCCTCGACGAGCAGGATCTTGGTCATCGTGTCACCCCCAACGTCATCTGATTCAGCAACCCCGCAAAAGCATCCGTTCCGAGTCGGGTGTGCCCGGAGCCGCACCCCAACGAATAAAGCTTTTTGCTTCTTTTTCTCGAAAAAGAAGGCCTTCCTTGTCTCCCCCGGAACTTTCCTACCCTCCAGCCCCCTTTGACCAGGGTTCAGGAGACCCCAGCCCATGCCGCCGATCAACCCAGGCCAGGACGGCGAAGCCCGCCCGGCACCGGGCAGCCTGTCCGCACTCAACGCCGGCGCCGTGGTGGTGGCCGCCCTGTATTTCGGCCGCGAGCTGCTGGAGCCGATGGTGCTGGCGGTGCTGCTGGCGTTCGTCCTGGCGCCACTGGTGAGCGTGCTGCACCGTATCAGGCTGGGCCACATGCTGGCAGTGTTCATCGCCGTGCTGCTGGCCTTCGCGGTACTCGGCAGCATCGGCATGGTGGTCGGCAGGCAGGTGAGCACGCTGGTGGCCGGCCTGCCGGCTTACCAGGTGACGATCCAGCACAAGGTCGAGTCGCTCCGGCTGGGCCCGGCGCTGACCGGGCAGATCGAGGACTCGTTGCACGCTGTCCTGGGCAACGCGCGCGACGCCTCTTCCGGGCCCGTCAAGCCGCGGACGCGGCTGGCCGTGGCGGCGCCGGCCGAGTCGTTCGAGGCGCCGTCTGCGTTGGTGATCGTGCGCACCGTGGTGCAGCCGCTGCTGGGCCCCCTGGCCACGCTGGGCGTGGTGCTGATTTTCGTGATTTTCGTGCTGCTGTTCCGCGAGGACCTGCGCGACAGGCTGGTGCGCCTGGTGGGCCGGGCGGACCTGCACCGCACCATCCTGGCGATGAACGACGCCGCGAGCCGTCTGTCGCGCTTCTTCCTGATCCAAGTGGGCATCAACACCGCCTTCGGCGCCTTTATCGCGGGCGGCCTGGCCATCGCCGGCCTGCCCAACCCGGTGCTGTGGGGCATCCTGGCCGCCGTGATGCGCTTCGTGCCGTTCATCGGCACCTACATCGCGGCCGCGCCGCCGTTGCTGTTGGCGCTGGCCGTCTCGCCCACCTGGTCGCTGGCGCTGGTGGTGCTGCTGCTGTTCGGGCTGTCCGAGCTGGTGATGGGCCAGGTGGTGGAGCCGCTGCTATATGGCCATAGCACCGGGTTGTCGCCGATCGCGGTGATCCTGGCGGCTACCTTCTGGGCGTTCCTGTGGGGGCCGGTCGGGCTGCTGTTGGCCACACCGCTGACGGTGTGCCTGGTTGTGATCGGGCGGCACGTACCGAGCCTGGCATTCCTGGAGGTGATGCTGGGCGACAGCCCGCCGCTGGACGCCGAGGAGACGTTCTACCAGCGCGCCCTGGAGGGTAACGCGCGGGTGCTGGCCGAACAGGCGCGGGTGGCGGTGGCGGCAACGTCGCTGGCAGACTACTACGACCACGTGGCGCTCCCCGGCCTGGCGCTGGCGCAAGCCGACCTCGCGCGTGACGCGCTGGCCTTTGAGAGGCTGGAAGCGGTGCACGCCCACGTGGACGTGGTGATCGGGGCGCTCGGCAAGACTCCAGCCGCGGCGGTGGCGCCGGGGACGGAGCCCTCGGCCTGGTGCCAGGAGGGCACGGTGCTGTGCATCCCCGGACGCGGTCAGCTGGACGATCTGGGTGCCAGGATGGCGATGCAGGTGCTGCAGGCGGCCGGCTTCGGCGCGCGCTGCGAGAGCAACCTGATCCTGGGCGCCCGGCGGCAGCCGGAGGAGGCGGTTGCCCCGCAGGTCGACGTGCGCCTGGTGTGCCTTTCGGTGCTCGAGGAAGGGAGCAGCCCTTCGGCGATCCGCTACTTGCTGCGGCGGGTGGCGCGGCAGATGCCGCAGGCGGCGGTCGTGGTGTGCCTGTGGAACGCGGGCGGCGGTAGCGCCACGCTGGCGGCTTTGCGGTCGGAGGGTAGCGACGAGATGATTGTGCTGTCGTTAAGTGAGCTGGTGGCGCTGGCGCGGGCGATCTGCGTCAGGCGGGCTCGGGCGGCTTAGGGGAGGAAGGTTGGGGCTCTGCCTCAAACCCAGTCGTGCGCAGCACGCATTTGCGTGACCGGGCCTCGAGCCCCAGACCCCATCTATTAGGAATCTCTCACAAACAGGTTCTAAGGACTTGTCCTTAGCGGGGTCCAGGGGCAGAACCCCTGGCCTTTTCTACTCCCCCATCAACCGCTTCACGTCCGGCTCGATCGCCTCGGCCATACGCATCTGCGTCTCCGCCGAAGGATGCAGCGGCGGGTCGGGCGGCGTCAGGTGCGGGTCCAGAAAAGCGCCGGGGTCGATGCGGCCGCCGGTGACGAACAGGCCGGACAGGTCGCGGAACGTCACCTCGTGCCCGTCGCCGTAGCGGGCGGCCAGGGCAGCGTTCAGCGCGCTTGTGTTCTCGTCCACCCAGGGGCTGCGGATGCTCGGCAGCACGCCCAGCAGCAGCAGCCTAGTCGCTGGCAGCCGCTGGTGCAGGGCGGCCACGATGGCTTCGATGCCCTGCAGCGTGGGGGCGGCAGGCCAGTGCAGGTGGCCGAAATTGTTGGCGCCGATCAGGATGATGGCCAGGCGGGGATGAATGCCGTCGGCCTCGCCATGCTCGATTCGCCAGAGCAGGTGGGAGGTGGCATCTCCCTTGAAGCCGAGGTTGACGGCGTGGCGAGGGGCGTAGAAGCGGTCCCACACCGGCTTGAAGTCGCGCCAGGGCTGCGGCCCGGCCTGCTCGAACTGCTGGGTGATGCTGTCGCCGTACCATACCAGGTCGACGGGACCGTGGCGGAGTTCGGCCTGCTTGGCGTCCAGGCGCGCCTGCCACCAGGGCAGGGACGCACGCGAGAGCGGCTGGGCGGCCGGCGGCAACGGCGCCGCCGCGACCAGGGTTGTCGCTGCCAAGGCTAGCACGGCGGCGCGGAGGCTAGGCGGCATACAGGACGGCTCCGCTGATCAGGCCGGCGGCGATGCAGTAGTAGCCGAACGGATCGAGCGCCCAGCGGTCGTTGTTGCGGAAGTAGCGCATCAGGAAGGCGGTGCTGGCCAGCGCCACCAGGCCGGCGGCCACCGCCGCCACGCCGGCGACCTGGAAGGTGCCGGGCGGCACGCTGGCGTGCAGCAGCTTGGGCACCTCCAGCACGGTGGCGCCCAGGATGACGGGCAGCGCGATCAGGAAGGAGAAATGCGCCGAGGCCGCGTGGTCGATCCCGCGCAGCAGGCCGCCGGTGATGGTGGCGCCCGAACGCGACAGGCCGGGCAGCAGGGCCAGGCACTGCCAGATGCCGATCACCAGCGCGTCCGCCATGGTGAGGGTGGCCAGCGGGCGGTCGGCGGCGGCCGCGTTCAGCGCGGCCCGGCGGCGCAGGTGCTCGCCGGCGATCAGCAGCACGCCGTTGGCGGCAAGGAAGGCGCAGACGGTGAGCGGCGTCTCGAACAGCCGCCTGATCTGGTGTTCCAGCCCGGCGCCGATCACCGAGGCGGGGATGGTGGCCACCACGAGCAGGATGAGGATGTGGCGGCTCTCCTGCGCGCGCTGCGGGCCGGCCAGGCCCAGCACGCCGGTGGCGAGCGCCCACCAGTCCCGCCAGAAATAGCCCAAAAGCGCGGCCGCGGTGCCCAAATGGAGCATGACGAGGAAGGGCAGGAACACCGGGGCGTGCTGGTCGAAATGCCAGCCGAGCAGGGCCGGCACGATCACCGCATGGCCGAGCGAGCTGACCGGGAACAGCTCGGTGGCCCCCTGCAGGACGGCGATGATCAGGGCGTGCAGGTAGGTCATGGCGCGGTCCCGGCAGTGACGCGGGCACTACTGCGCCCGCGCCTGCTGTCTAGACCGTGCCGTCGCGTCGCGGGAAGTCCGTGTAGCCTTTTTCCCGGCCGCCGTACCAGGTGGGCTTTGGCGCCTCAGGGGCGAGCGGCGTGTCGTCGCGGAGACGTTCGACAAGGTCCGGGTTGGCAAGGTAAGGGCGGCCGAAGCAGACGAGGTCGGCGGCCTGCGTGCTGCGGGCTTCGATCGCGAGCGTGCGGGTGAAGTTGTTGTTGGCCATGTAGAGGCCGCGGAAGCCGCGCTTGAGCGCCGCGGAGTCGAAGCCGGGAATCGAGTCGCGCGGGCCCTGCGTTTCGCCCTCGATGACGTGGATGTAGGCCAGGCCGGCGCGGTCCATCAGGTGGACAGCGTAGCCGAAGGTGGCTTGCGGGTCGGCGTCCGAGATGTCGTTGGCTCCGCTCGTCGGCCCGAACCGCACGCCAACGCTGGAGGCGGGCCACACCTCGGTGACGGCCTCGGTGACTTCGGCGAGCAGGCGGGTGCGGTTCTCGAGCGTGCCACCATAGGCGTCCTGGCGGTGGTTGGTGCCGGTGCGGAGGAATTGGTCGATCAGGTAGCCGTTGGCGGCGTGGATCTCCACGCCGTCGAACCCGGCCTGCCTGGCACAGCCTGCAGCGTGGGCGTAGTCGGCGATCAGCCCCGGAATCTCGTCCGTGCGGAGCGGCCGGGGAGTGACGAAGGGCTGGAAGCCGGTGTCGGTAAACGCCATGCCCTTTGGCCGGATCGCCGACGGGGCCACGGGCAACTGGCCGTCCACCTGCAGGTCCGGGTGGCTGATGCGGCCGACATGCCAGAGCTGGCAGAAGATGCGCCCGCCGGCCACGTGCACCGCGTCCGTCACGATACGCCAGCCGGCCACCTGTGCCTGGGTGAAGATGCCGGGCGTGAGCGCGTAACCGCGGCCCTGGCGCGAGATGTTGGTGGCCTCGCTGATGATCAGCCCGGCGCTGGCCCGCTGCACGTAGTAGGTGGCGTTCAGCTTGCCCTGCACGCCGCCGGCCTGGGCGCGGCTGCGGGTGAGCGGGGCCATGACGATGCGGTTGGGCAAGGTGAGCGGGCCCAGCGCGACTGGCTCGAACAGGTCGGTTGTCATCTGGTCTCCAGAACAAGGTGGAGTTCGGCCCAGCACCTGCCGGGACTGGAGCGGCCAAGGCGGCGCGCACATCTTGGTCTGCAGAAGGAGGGGCGTGACCGAGAGTTGCCGGGGCGCAGGCCTGTGACCATCGCAGGGAAAACGGATTACCGCGGAAATCCTGACGACGGGCGCCGGAGCTTCGTCTAGGGTGCCGGCGTAACGATTTGCTTGCCTGGGGGCAATCCCATGAGCACGACCGCGGTCGCTTCCTCTCGCAGAGCCCCTGACCGGGCGTTCTACATCCTGATGTCGGTATTGCTCGGCGGCATAGCCGTTGCCGGTTTCTCCCGCACCATACCTGGCGACTTCACGGCGCCAGGCTTCCCGCCCTTGCTCTGGCTGCACGCGGCGGTGTTCACGTCCTGGGTGGTGCTGTTCGTCGCCCAGCCTGCGCTGGTGGCTGGCGGCTCGATGCGCCTGCATCGTCGGCTCGGTTGGGTCGGCGCCGGGCTGGCCTGCGCCATGGTCGCCCTGGGAGGCGCCGCGGTGCTGCTCGGGCTGTGGGCCGACGCCGTGCCGCCGTTCTACCCACACGGCCTGTTCCTGGTTCGCGGTGCGATCGGGCTGGCGCTGTTCGGCGGCCTCGTTGCCGCCGGCGTGCTGAACCGGCGGCGGCCGGAATGGCACAAGCGGCTGTTGCTGTGCGCCTCCATCGTGGTGGTCCTGCCGGGCCTGGAACGGGCGATGCCTCTGGACCTGTTCGGCAGCAACTGGCCGTTCGCGGTCGACGCGGTGGTCGACATCATCGTCCTGATCGGTCCGTGCGTGGACCTCATCAGCCGCCGGCGCATCCATCCGGCCTATCTCTGGGGTGTGGGCGCCATACTGGCCGGCCAGGTGGTTACCTATGCCGTGGCGCCGTCCAGCCTGGCAACTACGCTGCTGGCGGCGCTGCACACCAAATGAAATGGTTGAAGCAAGCATGGGGCTCTGCCCCAAACCCCGCTGGGGCCTTGAGGCCCCAGACCCCCATCCGTTTAGAGTCCCTAACGAACAGGTTCTAAGGACTTGTCCTTAGCGGGGTCCAGGGGCAGAGCCCTGGCCTTCTTGCTATTGCTATAATTAGTCGTTCAGAGGGTAGGAGGCCATCAGACGCACTTGGTTCCGCCAATCGCGGAACATCGGCCAGTGCCCGCTGGTCTTGGCCCCGCGCCGCCGCAGCTCGGCCGCGATCGACCAGGCAGCGCCGTAATGGCGAAATTGGGACAGCCAGACCTCGCGCAGCGTGGTGTCCGGGTCCCAGATGTGGGTCGCCTCGGAGCCTACGCCGTTGATCTCGATGATGGTGAAGTCCGCGCCCTCGCGCAGCGCGTGCAGGCTGCGGTAACGCACGTCGATGCGGCCGAAATGGAAGTCCGGCAGAGCCCGCGCGATGGCGTCGATGCGGGTGGCCAGCGCCGGGGTGAGGTCCGCCGCGCCGTTGCGGAAGATCGACCCGCGGCAGTGGTTACCGGCGAATACCAGCCGCACGCGCGCGCCACGGGCCGGCACCTCGTCCAGCCGGCCGGCCAGCCGCGAGAAATACAGGCGCTGCAGCTTGCCGTGTCGCGGGTCCGCCTCGATAAGCGCGCGCAGGGTGGAGGCGCCGTCACCGGTGACGCAGGGGGCGTGCTTGAGCGTCAGCGACGTCAGGTGGCCGACCTCGTCCTGCGGGCGGCGGATGTAGAAGATGCCGGCCTCGCCCTCGTAGGGGATCAGCCGTTGCAGAACCAGCTTGACCTGGCGCGGGAAGGCGGCGAGCGCGGCCGCGAGCTGGGCTGCGTCCTCGATCAGCCGCACGCCCGCGCCGTTGCAGCCGATGTCCGGCTTCAGCACCACGGGCATGGACAGGCCGGCTTCGGTCAGAACCGCCACGGCGCGCGACAGGTCGTCCTGCCCGGTGACCATGGTGGCGTAGGGTGCGATCCAGTCCCGCGACTCGCCGGACACGAGGTCCAGGATCGCCGTCTTGCTCTCGCCGCACAGCCCGCCGGTGGTGATGGCCGGGTTGGCGGCGGTGGGCAGGCTCATGTCGCCGTGCCAGATGCCGAGCGCGATCCACTGCGCCACCACCGGGCCGTAGGTGAGCCAGCCGGGCAGGAACTCGAAGGGCGAGACGTCGCGGCGCCGCGCCACCGGTTCGGCCAGGGCGGCCGCCAGCGCGTCGTCGTCGACCTGGTCGGGTGTCAGCGCGTCCACAAGCTATCCTTTTTCCTGCGCCTTCGCGGCCAGGCGGCCAGCCAGCACGATCACCACGATGAAGGCCGCAAAGCCGGCCCAGCGCCACTCGCCCAAATTGTCCACCAGCAAACGCCCTACGCGCAGCGACACGGCAAACAGCAACGACGTCCATATCAGCGTGGCACCCACCGCCGCCGCCACGAACTTGCGGAAGTTGGCGCCCAGGAAACCGCACGCGGTGTAGGTGGGCAGCCGCACCCCGGGCAGGAAGCGGCTGATGAACACCACCTTGAAGACGTGGCGTTCCAGCCACGCCCGCCCGCGGTCCTGCCGCTGGGGAGGAATCAGCCGGGCAGCCCAGGGCACGTGGGCAGCCAGGCGTCCAAGGCCGTACAGGCCGATGTCGCCCAGCACGATGCCGATGTAGAGGGAGGCGAGGGCCACAGGCAGGGCCACCGCGCCGCTTTGCACGGCCAGGGCGGCGGCGGCCGTGGCGGCGTCCTCCAGGATGAAGGTGCCGATGATGATGGCGGCGCCCTGCAGGAACACGGAATGGCCGGCTACGGCCAGCAGGTGGCTTACGGAGAGGTCCATCAGAGGGAGGAAGAGTTCTTTTTCGAGAAAAAGAACCAAAAAGCTTTTACTGACTCGTCGGGTGTTCGACCCCTGGCACCCGACCCATCAGTAAAAGTCTTTTGCTTCTTTTCTTCAGAAAAGAAGGCCTTGCTTGCCTTCAACACGTCAGCCGATCGCGCAGCGCCACGGTGTCGGTCTTTATGGCGCGCGTCAGGTACTCATCCACCGACCCATACTCGGCCCGGATCGCGTCGAACGCCGCCACGATCAGCGTCTCGTGCGCGCCGAACAGGATGTCGGCCACGTCCGGCGGCAGGTCGAAATTGCCGGCGATCTCGCGTTTCCACAGCGCGTTGGTGGCCAGGTAGTCCTCCAGCACGTGCGACCAGGACACGCCGAGCGCGGTGAGCAGCAGCGCGGAGCCGAAGCCGGTGCGGTCCTTGCCGGCCGAGCAGTGCAGCAGCAACGGCAGGCCGCCGTCCGAGAGGATGGCGGCGAACAGCGCGCGGTACTGCGGGAAGCTCTGCAGCGCGTAGGCGCGGTAGGCATCGCGCAGCAGGTCCAGCATGCCCTCCGGGCTCAACTGGCCGCTGTCCTGTCCGGTGCGCAGGATGTCTCGCAGGCCGGCGCCCACCGAGGGCTCGATGGGCAACGGCATGCGGGCGGTGCCGGCCAGGCTGACGGGGTTGGCGGCAGCCTCGTGCACGCCCCGCAGGTCGCACACCGTGCGCAGGCCGAGTGCTGCGATGCTGGCGTGGTCCTCGGGCGAGAGGCGGCTGAGGGCGGGGGCGCGGAACACCAAGCCGGTACGCACGTGGCGGCCGTCCTGCGTGGGCCAGCCGCCCAGGTCGCGCAGGTTGGAGGCCGAGGCGAGCGGAATGGAGAGGGAGGGCATTGGCCGGCTTGTTAGGGGATGCGGGAGTCGGCGGCAACAGAGGCAAGGAAGGCCTTCTTTTTCGAGAAAAGAAGCAAAAAACTTTTGTCAGTTCAGGCGCGGACCTATCCGTCAGCACCCGATAGGGAGCAAAAGCTTTTTGGTTCCTTACTCTACTTGTGCGCATGCCGCTTGCTGGGCGGCGGCGCGCGCAACGGCTGCTTCACGGCAGCCTCGGCCTTCGGGCACGCGTCGTCCTTGCCTACGCCGAACTGCACCGTGGGCAGCAGCGCCCCCAGTGGCGTCAGCATGATGCCAAGCCCGATGGCCGCGCCGGCGCGGGCCGCAACCTCGGCGCCGGGCCGGATGGACGGGCTGGTGATCGGGCCGCTCAAATCGATCGGGCCGGGTAGGGAGCCTACCGAAAAGTGCTTCGAGCGTGTGGTCAGCGCCACGTCCATGGTCTGGTCACGCAGGTTCAAGCTACCGGTGCCAGTTACCCGCGCCTCCTCGGTATCGAGCAGGAAGTCGTGCATCTGCACGATGCCGCCGCGCATGGGCAGGTCCACGTCGAAGCAGTCGATCTTGGCGCGGTTCGGCACGCCCAGGGCCGAAAGCAGCGCGTTGCCGAACTCCAGCCCGGCGATGTCGACCAGGAGGGCCGAGACGTCGCCGGCGCTGACCAGCAGCAACTTCAGCTCGCCGTTACCCTGGCCCATCATGCTGGCCAGTGAGTTGCCGTTGGTGTCCAGCCGCGCCTCGCCGCTGATGATGCCGTTACCCTTGAAGGTGTGCGTGGCTTGCATCAACCTTGCCAGCTCGATGTGGCGGAAGCGTATCTCGGCGTTGGCGTGCACCAGGTCTTGGGCGTCGGGTGTCAGCTCGATGGCGCTGACGATGTCGCCGTTACCTACCACGAAGTCGAGTGGCTCGAGAGCGATCTTGCCGTCCACGATGTCCATCTTCACGCGTAGCTTGTCGAACGGGGTGTATTTGTTTTCGATGTGCTCGGCCGTGTAGCGCAGGTGGATGTCGGCCGCGCGTATTTTGGGCAGGCTGATCGGCGTGTCGGGGAACAGGTTCTTGCTGGCTTTGGCGTGGGCCGCCTCCTGCTTCTGCTTGGGCGTCTCGCCGGCAGTCTTGTTCACGTGGCCGGCCGGCGTGCCGATGAACCCGCCGAGATCGGCCAGGTCCACCCGGCGGGAGACCAGGTCCATCGTCACGTCCGGACGAGCGCCGCGGCGTGGCTCATCGATGATGGTTCCGCCCAGGTCGGAGGACCCGACGCGGCCTTCGAAGTTGGTGAAGCGGATACGCGGCGGCTGGTAATCCAGGTTGCCGGCGATGGCGAAGGGCGGGGTCTGCGGGATGGGGATGCCGGTCAGCGGAAAGAGCTGCGCCATGTCCGGGCCGGAAAAGCTGAGCTTGAGGCGGGCGCCGGCGAAGTTGAGCGGGTTCTGCACGGTGCCGACGAGCGAGGCCTTGGTGGGGCCATTGGCGAGGTGCAGGTCGATCGGGTAGGGGTGCTGGGCGTCGCGCAGGCTGAGCAGGGCGCCGCCCACGAACTGGCTGGTGACCGGCTGGCCGGCATAGGTGCCGCGCGAATCGACTACGATGGCGGACGGTGCGCTCGCGGTAGCCTGACGCGTGGAGATGGTCGACGTGAAG
Organism: uncultured Acetobacteraceae bacterium; assembly: GCA_964242595.1. Lineage (GTDB taxonomy): Bacteria > Pseudomonadota > Alphaproteobacteria > Acetobacterales > Acetobacteraceae > BOG-908. The sequence goes on from CAXTBC010000006.1 coordinate 43,056, forward strand.
TCGGACTTCACCTTGGGGTCGACCACGCGCGCCGTGCCGTCGTTGATCTGCAGGTCACCCAGCTGCGGCGGCGGAGTCGGTTTGGCGCCAGGCTTGGCGGGCACCGTCTTGACGGTGAAGTTGTTGGTGCCGTCCGCCAGCGCCGTGGCGTGGATGTCCGGGTGGTCCACGACGATGCTGGGCAGCACGATGGTGCCGTGGCGGATATAATCCATGACGTTGGCCACGATGGTCAGGCGACCGATGCGGGCCAGCGGGTCGGGCGCGGCGAACCCGTCGGGATTGGCGACCGTGACGCCGTCGGCGGCCACGGTGGTGTTGCGGCCAAGCCTGACATGCAGGTGGGTGATGGTGACGCGGCGGCCGAGCGCGGTTGAGGCCTGGGTCTGCACCAGCGGGATGAACCAGTCCCAGTTCCACAGCAGGATCAAAGCTACGACGGCGACCACCAGGACGCCGAAGATGCCGGCTGCGATCTTGCGGCCGAGGTGACGCTTGCGGGGCGGAGGCACGGTCTGGTCCATGGGGCGGCGAACGCGGCGCGTGGCGGATAGGTTGCCGTAACGGTTCAGGCGCTGCCGTACCCTGGCGTGAAAGACGCAGCATTGCCAGAGTGTTCGCTCACCTCCACGCTCTCCAGGCTTACCCGGCCTGCGGTCTCGCGCGCCAGGAACGTGCTCGCCCAACCATGCGCCAGCACGGCGAAGGCTTCGCAGCCTACGCCGCGGACGATGCGGAGCTGGGCCAGGCCGGCGTCTTGCAAGGCACGTAGCCGGTCCAGCTCGGGGTCGTCTTCGGCAACCAGCAGGGTGTGGTCGAACGTCCCGTGCAGCCAGGCGCGTAGCGGCTTGAGGCCGCCGAAATCGACGCACCAGCCACGGTCGTCCAGCGTGCGTGTCGCGAAGGTGAAGCGGAAGGCGAGGGCGTAGCCGTGCAGAAACCGGCAATGGGAGTGCTGCGCCTGCCACTGCCGGAAGGCGCAGGATAGCCCGAGCTCGTGCCCGTAGGTTTTGACGATACGATAGGTTCCGGTAGGCGGTTGCATACAGGCGGTGGATAGGTGGGCGGCGAAGGGCGGTCAAACCGTGCAACGTGGTTTCCTAGCAGGCTAGTTCGCATTGCAGGACGTGCATGACGGGTTCAACGCCGCGCAGACGTTGAACTCTTTAAATGCACGGCGTTCGGGTGCAATTATGCTTTCGCCTGTCCGAGGACCACCATGTTCGATTGCGCGACACTCGATTGGTTGATTACCACTGCCCCAGCCCGCCAGGCGCCGCACGTGGCGGCTAGCCTGCGCGTCCTCGGCCGGGCGTTGCTGTGCGACCATCCCGGCCGCGTTGCCGTCGTTTCGTCCTTCGGCGCGGATTCCGCGGTGCTGTTGGCGCTGGTGGCCGAGATTGACCCGGCGACGCCTGTGGTCTTCGTCGATACTCGTCAGCATTTTCCCGAGACCCTGGCCTATCGGGACACGCTGGTGCGCCACCTGGGGCTCTCGGACGTGCGCAGCATCGGGGCTGCCGACACCGAACTGGTCGCCAACGATCCGGCGGCCGAGCTGTGGAAATACGATCCTGACGCTTGCTGCGCGCTGCGCAAGGTGACCCCGCTGGACCGCGCCCTGGCGCCGTTCGACGCCTGGATCAGCGGCCGCAAGCGCCACCAATCCGCCACGCGCGCGGCACTGCCGGTTTCCGAGCGGGTGGGCGGCAAGACCAAGCTGAACCCGCTTGCGGCCTGGACGGCGGATGAGATCGAGGCGGAAATGGTCGCGCGGGGGTTGCCGCGACATCCTTTGAGCCTGGAGGGCTACCCGTCCATCGGGTGCGCCACGTGCACGCGGACGGTGGCATCGGGCGAGGACCCGCGCAGCGGGCGTTGGTCGGGGACCGGGAAGACGGAGTGCGGCATTCACAAGGACGCCGGGGCGGGGATTTAGCGCAAGCAAGGAAGGCCTTCTTTTCTGAAGAAAAGAAGCAAAAGACTTTTGTCCGTTTAGGGGGTTCTGCGGATACGTTTGTGCTAAATGGTTGAGTTGATGCTTCGGCGGCCTACGGGCTTGGAGTTGCCAGGATACTTGGACGCGCTGCGGCGTGGCTGGTCGCCGGATAATTTGCGGCCGGAGGTGGCGACCGAGCAGCTTGAGCTGATCGAGGCCGACCCGGCTGGCTTCCTGGCCAGCTGCGATGACCCCGATGCGGCAGCCGGGCCGGTCAGGTTGCCGGACGGCAGCCTTGCCCAGCGGCTCCCCGGACTGATCCGCTGGGCGTGGGATGGCGCCTTCTGTGGTTCGTTCGGGTTGCGGTGGCAGAACGGGACCTCCTCGCTGCCGGAGCACGTCCTGGGCCATGTCGGGTTTGGTGTCGTTCCCTGGAAGCGGGGGAACGGCTTCGCCAAACGGGGCCTGGCCCTGGTGTTGGACGAGGCCAGGCGCGTAGGTCTGGCTTACGTCGAACTCACTACCGACCCTGAAAACGTTGCCTTGCAAGCTGTCATCCGCGCCTGTGGCGGCCAGGCCGCCGGGCGCTTCCGCAAGTCGGCCGCGTTCGGCGGCCAGGAGGCGCTCCGGTTCCGGATCGACGTGCCGGCGCCCGGCACAGCAGCGGCGATCGGATGAGTCTGGCGGCTGTCTGCAGGCTTCTCCGATGATCCCAGCCTCGGTCCCGCTCGCCTCCCTGGCTGTCCGCCAGGGTACTGCCACGCCGTCGCGCCGCGAGGTGGCCGAGGAGACGGCCATCGCCATCACCTACAACCGGGTGACGCACGCGGTGATGATGGCGACCCCGGCGGACCTCGAGGATTTTGCCGCCGGCTTCAGCCTGTCCGAAGGGATCGTGCCGGAAGCTAACGCGATCGAGGAACTCACCGTTGTTGAAGCCGATGGCGGGATCGAGCTGCGGCTGTGGATAGCGCCCGCTTACATGGCGGCGCTGGAGACGCGGCGGCGAAGGCTGGCCGGCGCCACGGGGTGCGGCATGTGCGGGCTGGAAAGCCTGGGCGAGGCGTTGCGGCCGGTGCCTGCGGTGCCCGCCGGCCAGGTGTTCCACCCGGCGGCGATCCAGGCCGCCGCAGCCAGCCTTGCGGGCGGACAGAGCCTGAACCGCCTCACCCGCTCGGTTCACGCGGCGGGGTTCTGGACGCAGGCCGGCGGGCTGCTAGAGGTGCGGGAGGACGTGGGCCGGCACAACGCGCTGGACAAGCTGGGCGGCGCGCTGGCCCGGCAGGGCTTACAGGCGTCCGGCGGGATCGTGCTGCTGACGAGCCGGATCTCCATCGAGCTGGTGCAGAAGGCGGCACGGATGGGCGCGTGCGTGCTGGTGGCGGTGAGCGCGCCGACGGCGCTGGCGGTGCGCGCGGCGGACGCGGCAGGGATGACGTTGGTCGGGGTGGCGCGGGCGGACGGGTACGAGGTGTTCTGTCATCCGGACAGGATCGGGGACGGCGGTTAAGTAGAGGGCTTCGACCCAAACCCCGTAGGCATGTCTTTGTTTAGAGTCTGACGCAGGAAGCCCTGATGTGGTGGCTGAGGTATCAAGGTGTAAGGAAGGCCAAGGGCTCTGCCCCTGGACCCCGCTAAGGACAAGTCCTTAGAGTCCGTTTGAAAACTCACACAAGCTGCCTGAGGAACGCCAAAGTCCGACGAAAGCGGTAACTACATACCACAATTCAGGCTGAATTCGCCTTCTACCGGCAAGGATCGAACGACTCGTGGCTTTGGATAGGAGTTTCCAAACGGACTCTTAGAACCTGTTTGTAAGAGATCCTAAACAGATTGGGGGTCTGGGGCCTCGAGGCCCCAGCGGGGTTTGGGGCAGAGCCCCGGCCTTACTTCCTGCCAAACACAGCCACACACTCCACCTGCGCCGACCAGAGAAACTGGTCGATCGGCGTGGCCGAGATCAACTCGTATCCTGCATCGTGCAGCACACTCGCGTCCCGCGCCAACGCCCCGGGATTGCAGCTCACGTAAGCCACGCGCGGCACACTGCTCGCAGCGATCTGCGGCACCTGCATCGCGCTGCCGGCGTAGGGCGGATCGAGCACCACCAGGGCAGCGCCTGCCATCTCCTTGGCCGAGAGCGGCTGGCGGGCCAGGTCGCGCTGCGTCATCTCCACCCTTGTGCCAGACTGGGCGCGGCGGACGGCGGCGGCTGTGGCGGCGTCGCCTTCGTAGGCCTGCACGCGCACGTGTCGGGCGAGTGGGAAGCTGATGGTGCCGGCGCCGGCGTAGAGTTCCACGGCGCGCGACCGGCCGGTGAGGCGGCCGGGCAGGGCGGCCAGCACTGCCGCCACGACGGCGGCCTCGCCAGCCGGTGAGGCCTGCAGGAAGGCGCCTGGCGGCGGCGTCACACGCTGGCCGCCAAACTCAAGGTAGGGCGCGCCGAGCAGGGACGCGGTTTCCGGTGGTCCGTCGTTCTGCGTCCAGGCGACCCGGCGCACGTCGTGGGCGGCGGCAAAGGCGGCGAGCTTCGCCCGGTCTGTAGGCTCCAGCGGACCGTCGGTGCGAATCAACAGGTCGGCGCCGTCAGCCAGCAGGTTGGCGAGCACCGATCCGGTGTGGCGCAGCGCCGCCAAGCCGCGTAGGGCGTGGCGGAGCGGGGCCACCAGGGCGAACAGCGCGGGGTGGAGCACCTGGCAGGTGTGCAGGTCGACGATGGGCCTGGCGTGCGCCTCGTGCAGGCCGAGCAGCACGCCGCCTTCCACGCGTTCAGCGGCGAAATCCATGCGCCGTCGGGTGGCCGGAGGGGTGCGGACCAGCGCGGCCACCGGCGGAGCGGGGTAGCCGGCACGCTGCAGGGCAGCGATCACCAGCTGGCGCTTCCAGGCCGCGTAGGCCGCATCCTCCCAGTGCTGCAGGGCGCAGCCGCCGCAGCCGTCGTCGAAGTGCGGGCAGGGCGGAACGACGCGTTCCGGACTGGGAGTCAGGACCTGCAACAGGGTAGCGCGCTTGCCGCCGGGCTGAGGCTGCACCCGCACGCGCTCGCGGGGCAGGGTGCGGCAGACGGCGAGCCCGCCGGCGGTGAGGCCGTCACCCGCGCTGCCGATCCGTTTGATCTCGACGTCCGCCGGCGCGGCCTGGGCCGTTACGGCGCGGGGCTGCCGGAAGGCCGCGATGGGTTCAGGCCTCGGCCGGCTCGGCCGAGGGTTCCGGCTGGAACGCCAGGGCAGGGCGGCGGGGCAGGGTCATGAAGGTCGGCACGTCGCCGCCGAAGCCGAGAACGGCGGGTCCCAGATCGTCGTCGCGGCGGCGATAGTCGCGGCCGCCACGGTCGAACCGAGGTTCGGGCCGGGAGTCGGCACGGGGCTGCTCGCGCGGCTCCTGGCGCGGCTGGGGCCGTGGGCCGCGCGCGTCCTGGCGGCCGACAGCCTGACGCGGCTCGCGCACCTGCTCGGGAACGGGCGCGGAGGCCTCGTCCATGGCGGCGGGCGCCTCTGCCGTCAGCTCCGGCGGGGCTGCGCGCTCGGCACCCCTGCCACGGCCACGGCTGCGGCGCGGCTTGGGCGCGTCCTCGCCCGCTGCGGCCGCAGCCTCGTCGCGCACGCGTGCGGCGGGTTTGGCCACGCTGCGTTCCGCCTCGCTCTTCTCCGCTCCGGATTTGCCGCGGGCAGCGCTGGTGCGGCCGCCGCGCCGGCGGCGACCGTCGCCCTCGGCCCAGTCTACCACGTCCAACTCCGGCACCACGATGCGCGGGATGGCGAAGCCGGTCAGCTTCTCGATGGCGTCCACCACCAGCTTGTCGTCGGGCGTGGCCAGGGTGAAGGCGTGGCCGGTGAGCCCGGCGCGGCCGGTGCGGCCGATGCGGTGCACGTAGTCCTCGGCGTGGATCGGCACGTCGAAGTTGAAGACGTGGCTCAGCCCGCCGATGTCGATACCGCGCGCGGCCACGTCGCTGCACGCCAGCAGCCGCAGCTCGCCCTTCTTGAACTTGTCCAGCGTGGCGAAGCGGGCCGGCTGGCTCATGTCGCCGTGCAGCGAGCCCACCGAGAAGCCGTGCTGGGTGAGCGACTTGGTGAGGATGTCCACGTCGCGCTTGCGGTTGCAGAAGATTAGAGCGTTGGCCACATCCTCCGAGCGGATCAGCCGGCGCAGCGCCTCGCGCTTGTCGTGCTCGGCCACCAGCGCCAGGCCGGCCACGATGGTGGTGGCGACCGAGGCGGATTTGGACACCGTGATCATCCGCGGGTTGTCCAGGAACGCGTCCGACAGGCGGCGTATCTCGGGCGCCATGGTGGCGCTGAAGAACAGCGTCTGGCGGTTCTTCGGCAGCATCGCCACGATGCGTTCGACGTCCGGGATGAACCCCATGTCGAGCATGCGGTCCGCCTCGTCGATCACCAGCAGCTTGGCGTCGGTCAGCATCAGCCCGCCGCGCTCGAACAGGTCGATCAGCCGGCCAGGCGTCGCGATCAGCACGTCGACGCCCTTCATCAGCGCCTCCTTCTGGTCGTTGAGGCTCTCGCCGCCGATCAGCAGCGCGTGGTTCAGCTTGAGGTGCTTGCCGTACTCGACGAAGTTCTCCGCCACCTGCAGCGCCAGCTCGCGCGTGGGCTCCAGGATAAGGCTGCGCGGCATGCGGGCGCGGCTGCGTGAGCCGCTGAGGATGTCGAGCATCGGCAGGGTGAAGCTCGCGGTCTTGCCGGTGCCGGTCTGCGCCACGCCCATCACGTCGCGGCCGGAGAGCACGGCGGGAATCGCCTGCGCCTGGATCGGGGTCGGGTGCTTGTAGCCCTTCTCCTCTATGGCGCGCAGGATCGGCTCGGACAGGCCGAGGTCGGCGAAGACCATTTCCGGCTCTGGCGCGGAGGCGTCGGGTTCGGCTGGCGTCGCCTCGGCCGGAAGTGCCGACTGGCCGGCCAAATCGATCGCGTCGCCAGGGGCGACGAAGCTGATGCCGGCGAGTTCGTCAGCGACTGCCACCTCTGTACCGGGCACGTCCGCCGTTGCGGCAGGCTCCGCTTCGGGCTCGGCGTCGGTTGTCTCGTCCAGGCGGGCTTCAAGCGTGTCGGGCGCCCCGTGCAGGTCGGGGTGTACAGGCTCGTCGGCCTCGCAGGCGTTGGTCTGGTTCAACAAATCTTCTCGGTGCTATGGAAGGATTGCGACGCGAGTGCGTGGCCATGACGCTGCCGTAGCCGGCATGCCGCACAGCGCGAACCGCACGGCAGCGCGACGCTTCGCGCCATATCTGAAACTACAGCCTCAAAGTCAAGCTTTACAGGTTTTCCGTGCGTGCGTGTGACGGATGATTTTCCGGGTCTGCCCCGACAGAAGACGGACGGGCGCATCTGCAGGCTGTTTGGAAGGGGCGTTGATGCCATCTAGGATCGAAGACTACGCCATGATCGGCGACCGGCTGAGTGCCGCGCTGGTCGGGCGGGACGGCAGCATCGACTGGCTGTGCCTGCCGCATTTCGACAGCCAGGCGGTGTTCGCCGCCTTGCTGGGCAGCGCCGAGAACGGCTGCTGGGCGATCTCGCCGCAGGACACCCGCCCGCGCGGAGCGCACGAGGCGGTATCGCGCGGAGCGCACGAGGCGGTATCGCGCGGAGCGCACGAGGCGGTATCAGGCGGAGCGCAAGCCGGTACGCCGCGCGGGACGCGCCGGTACCAGGGCGACAGCCTGATCCTGGAGACCGTGTTCGAGACGCCCACCGGAACCGTGGCGCTGATCGACTTCATGGTTATGAACTCGGACCACCCTACGCTGATCCGCCTGGTGCAGGGGCGCACCGGCCGGGTGGCGATGCAGACCAACCTGGCGTTCCGGTTCGACTATGGTATCAGCGTCCCCTGGGTGACCCGGCTGGATGACCACTCCGGCCTGTGCGCGATCGCCGGCCCGAACATGGTGGTGCTGCGGACCGACGTGAAGCTACGCGGGCAGGACATGCGCACGCATGGAGACTTCACGGTGACGGCCGGGCAGACGGTGGCCTTCGTGCTCAGCTACGGTGAATCCCACAAGCCGCCACCGCCGCCGCTGGACCCTATGGCCGCCCTGGCAGACACGGCCGCCTACTGGACCGCGTTCATCGCACGCTGCGGGTACGAGGGGCCCTACAAGGCGGCGGTGCAACGCTCGTTGCTGACGCTGAAGGCGCTGACCTACGGGCCGACTGGCGGGATCGTGGCGGCGGTGACCACGTCGCTGCCCGAGCAGCTGGGCGGCCCGCGTAATTGGGATTACCGGTTCTGCTGGTTGCGCGATGCCAGCCTGACGTTGTTCGCGCTGATGAACGCCGGCTTCACCGAGGAGGCCGTAGCCTGGCGCGACTGGCTGCAGCGCAGCATCGCCGGCAGCGCAAGCCAGATCCAGATCATGTACGGCCTGCACGGCGAGCGTTCGCTGGACGAGCGCGAGCTGCCTTGGCTGCCGGGCTACGAGGGCAGCGCGCCGGTGCGCGTCGGCAACGCGGCCAGCGGCCAGGTGCAGCTGGACGTATACGGCGAGGTGCTGGAAGCGCTGCACCAGGCGCGCCGGCGCGGGCTGAAGGCGGCCCCGCACGGCTGGGCCCTGCAGCGCAACATCGTCGAGCACCTGGCGACCATCTGGGACCAGCCCGACGAGGGCATGTGGGAAATACGCGGCTCGCGGCAGCACTTCACCTTCAGCAAGGTCATGGCCTGGGTGGCGGTGGACCGGATGATCAAGGACGCGGTGCGCTACCACCTGCACGGTCCGGTGGACGCCTGGCGCAAGCTGCGCGAGGACATCCGCGAGCGTGTGCTGCGCGAAGGCTACGACCCGGTGCGCAACACCTTCGTGCAGTGTTTCGGCGGCCACGAGCTAGATGCGAGCCTGCTGCTGATTCCCTCGGTGGGTTTCCTGCCGGCCAGCGACCCGCGCGTGGTGGGCACGGTGGCCGCCATCGAGCAGGACCTGCTGGTGGACGGATTCGTGCTGCGCTACCGCACCCAGAGCAACGTGGACGGCTTGCCGCCGGGCGAGGGCGCGTTCCTGGCCTGCACCTTCTGGCTTGTGGACGCCTACGCGATGCAGGGCAGAACCGCCGAGGCACGCGCGCTGTTCGAACGGCTGCTGGGCCTGTGCAACGACGTGGGCCTGCTGGCCGAAGAGTATGACGCCGGCGCCAAGCGGCTGGTGGGCAACTTCCCGCAGGCGTTCAGCCACGTCGCGTTGGTGGCGGCGGCAACGACGTTGCAGCGCGGGGTAGCGATGAGCGAGGAGAAGTAGCGCAGTCGTGTTGTGTAGGTGCTGCGAAGGAGCATCCGCTTCCAGCAGAGTCTTGCGTCTTTCCTTTAGAAAGAAGGCTTTCCTTGCCTGATGCTCCCAACCCCCCGCGAGAACAGCCATCTGATCGGCCATGAAGCCGCGGAAGCCGCCCTGCTAGAGGGCCTGCGTGGCGGCCGGCTGCACCACGCATGGATGATCACCGGGCCGGAGGGGGTGGGCAAAGCCACGCTGGCTTACCGCTTTGCCCGCCGTCTGCTGGCCGGCGGCACGGCCACGCTGGAAATGCCGCCCACCGACCCGGTGTTCCGCCGCGTGGCGGCCGGCACGCATGCGGACCTGCTGACCATCGAGCGTGTATGGGACGAGAAGAAGAAGCGGCTAAAGAAGCAGATCGCCGCCGAGACGGCGCGCGAGATCCCTCCCTTCCTGCACCTGACGCCTGCCGAGGGCGGCTGGCGCGTGGTGGTTCTGGACGGTGCCGAGGACCTGAACCCGCAATCGGCCAACGCGCTGCTGAAAGTGCTCGAGGAGCCGCCCGCCCGGGCCGTGCTGATCCTGGTGTGCTCGGCCGCCGGCCGGTTGCTGCCCACGCTGCGCAGCCGGTGCAGGCAACTGAGCCTGGCGCCGCTCGGCGGCGAGCAGATGAAGCAGGCGCTGGCGCTTTACCTCCCAGGCGTGCCGCAGGCGGACCGGGAGGCACTGGCGGCTTTGTCCGAAGGTGCCCCCGGACGCGCTCTGGCGCTGGCGGAGGATGGCGGGCTGAAGATCGCCGCACTGGTAAGCGAGGTGCTGGACACGGCGCCCGACGTGGCCCTGCTGCGCGGCTATGAGATGGCCGACGCGCTGCGCGATCAGGCGGCGTTCGAGACGTTCATGGGGCTGCTGCAGCGGGGCATCGCGGCGGCGGTGAGCGCCAGCGTGCGCGGCACGGCGGATGCAGCGCAGCGCCGGCTGGCGGACGCCAGGCCGCTGGTGCGCTGGGCGGAGACGGCCGAGGCGATCGGCCGGCTGGCCGAGGAGACGGAGCGGTCGAACATGGATCGGCGGCAGGCGGTGGTTGCGGGACTGGCCCTGGTGCGGGCGGGATCTTGACCCTGTGGAGCTTTGGCGGGTAGCGCAAGCATGGGGCTCTGCCCCAAACCCCAATAGGGCCTCGAGGCCCCGGACCCCCGTATGTCAGAGATCCTCTAACGAATGGGTTCTAAGAGGCTGTTTGAAAACTCTTATCCAAAGCCCCGAGTCGCTCAATCCTTGCCGGTAGAAGGCGAATTCAGCCTGAATTGTGGTATGTAGCTACCGCTTTCGTCGGATTTCGGCGCTCCCCAGGCAGCTTGTGTGAGTTTTCAAACGGACTCTAAGGACTTGTCCTTAGCGGGGTCCAGGGCAGAGCCCCTGGCCTCCCTTTCCAAAGGTCAGAATGAACTACTACCTCACCACGCCTATCTTCTACGTCAACGGCCCGCCGCATATCGGCCACGCCTACACCGCCGTTGCCGCCGACGTGGTAGCCCGTTTCAAGCGGCTCGACGGGGTGGACACCTACTTCCTCTCCGGGACTGACGAGCACGGCCAAAAGGTGGAAAAAGCCGCAGCCGACGCCGGCCTGGCGCCCCAGGTGTTCACAGACGGCATCTCAGGACAATTCGCCAACATGTTGGCGACGTTGGACATCTCCAACGACGACTTCATCCGCACCACCTCGCCGCAGCACAAGGCGGGCGCCACCGCGTTGTGGGAGAAGCTGGCCGCCTCGGGCGACATCTACCTGGGCCACTACGAAGGCTGGTATGCCGTCCGCGACGAGGATTTCTACAGCGCCGACGACGTGGTGACCTTGGAAGACGGCACGAAGCTGGCGCCGACCGGCGCGCCGGTGGAGTGGGTGAGGGAGCCCAACTACCTGTTCCGCCTTTCGGCCTACCAGGACCGGCTGCTGGCGCATTACGAGGCCAACCCGGATTTCGTAGGACCGACCGGCAAGCGTCGGGAGATGCTCAGCTTCATCCGCTCCGGCCTGCGGGACCTGTCGGTCAGCCGATCTAGCTTCCGTTGGGGCGTGCCGGTGCCCGGCGACGCGGACCACGTCATGTATGTGTGGCTGGACGCGCTGGCCAACTACATCACGGCGCTCGGCTATCCGGACACTGACGGAGCACTCTGGCGGTTCTGGCCGGCCGACCTGCATCTCGTGGGCAAGGACATCCAGCGGTTTCATGCCATCTACTGGCCCGCCTTCCTGATGGCGGCCGGGCTGCCGCTGCCACGCCGGATCTTTGCCCATGGCTGGTGGACGATCGACGGGCAGAAGATGAGCAAGTCGATCGGAAACGTCGTCGATCCCATTGATCTTGTGGTAAAATACGGCGCTGATCCAGTGCGCTTCTTCCTGTTGCGCGAGGTCCCGTTCGGCAACGACGGCGACTTCACCCACCGCGCGTTGACCGGCAGGCTGAACACGGACCTGGCCAACGGGATCGGCAACCTGGCCCAGCGCACGCTGACACTGATCGCAAAGAACTGCGGCGGCGTGCTGCCGAACGCTGGACCACGCACCGAGGCTGACGACGCGCTGCTCGACCTTGTGGCGGCCCTGCCGGACAGGTTGCGGACGCAGGTGGACCGGCAGGCGCTGAACGAGGCGTTGGACGAAGTGTGGCGGGCGATCCGGGCCGCCGACGGCTACATCGACCAGATGGCTCCTTGGTCTTTGCGCAAGACGGACACGGTGCGCATGGACCACGTGCTGCGGGTGCTGGCCGAGGCGATCCGGGGCGTAGCCATCGTGCTTCAGCCGTTTATGCCGTCCAGCATGGCGCGCCTGCTGGACCAGCTAGGCGTGCCGGCGGGCGCCCGCCTCCTATCCCACGCGGCCACACCGTTGCCGGACGGGATCAGCCTGCCGCCGCCGCAGGGGCTGTTTCCGAGGTTTGTCGAGGAAGCCGGTGCAAAGCCTTGATGCTGATCGATTCGCACTGCCACCTCGACTACTTCACCGAGGCGGAGAGGCCGGACGTGCTGGCGCGCGCGCGCGCTGCCGGCGTAGGCGGCCTTGTGACCATAGGCACCAGGCTGTCGCGTGCGGCCGAGCAGTTGGCGCTCGCCACTGCGGTTCCCGGATCGTGGTGCACCGTCGGCACTCATCCGCACCACGCCGCCGAGGAGGAAATGCCATATGAACAGGCGTTTATGGACCTCGCCGCCCATCCGAAGGTGATCGGGATCGGGGAGGCGGGGTTGGACTATTTCTACGACCGTGCGCCTCATGACGTGCAGGCCGAGGTGTTCCGCATCCAGATACGAGCGGCCCGGCGCTCCGGCCTGCCGATCTGCATCCACACCCGCGATGCCGACGCGGACACCATCGCCATCCTGGAAGAGGAGCGGGACCGGGGCGGCGCGTTTGACTTCCTGCTGCACTGCTTCAGTTCCGGCCGTGCGCTGGCTGAGCGTGCGGTGGCGATCGGCGGGTTCGTGAGTTTCTCGGGCATCCTGACGTTTCCCAAGTCGGGCGAATTGCGGGCGATCGCCGCCGACCTGCCGGCGGAACGTCTGCTGGTGGAGACGGATTCACCTTATTTGGCGCCGGTGCCGTTCCGTGGCAGGCGCAACGAGCCGGCTTACGTGGCGCATACCGCACGGGTGCTGGCCGAGGTTCGAGGGATGGAGGTGGAAGCCCTGGCCGAGCTGACGACCAGGAACTTCGGGCAGCTGTTCAAGAAAGCTGTTCTTTCTTGAGAAACCGGTCGTCATTTCCGCGCGGCATCTCAACCGTCCAAGCCAAAACTTTCGAAGGTTTTTTGCTTCTTTATTTAAAAAAAGAAGTCCTTCCTTGCTGGTAACCCTCCTTGGCACCGGTGGCTCAGCCGGCGTTCCCAGCCTGGGCGGCCAGGACGGCCGAGGCGATTGGGGAACCTGCGACCCGGCCGAGCCGCGCAACCGGCGCACCCGATCCAGCATCGTCATCCAGACGCCAGAGGGGCGCATCCTGGTGGATACCGGGCCGGACATGCGGACGCAGTTGCTGGCCTGCGGTGTGCCGCGGATCGACGCCATCGTGTTCACCCACGCGCATGCCGACCACATGACGGGGCTGGACGACGTGCGGCTGCTGAACCGCATCGCCGGGCGGCCGCTACCGGCCTACGCCACGACCGCAACGCGCGCAGATCTCGAGCGACGGTTCGACTACGCGTTCCGTCCGTGGACCCCGCCATACTTCTACCGGCCGGTGATCGACATGCGGGCGATCGCCCCGGGCGAGGCGATCTCGGTCTGCGGCGCACGCGTGCAGACTTTCGACCAAGACCATCACGTGATGCACACGCTGGGGCTACGGGTCGGCAACTTCGCCTACTCGACGGACGTGGTTCGGCTGGACGAGGCAGCGTTTGCGGCTTTGCAGGGTGTCAAGACGTGGGTGGTGGGGTGCTTCCAGCCCGAGCCGCATTTGACGCACGCCCATGTCAACTTGGTGCTGGAATGGCGGGTACGGCTTGGGGTCGCGCGCACGGTGTTGACGCATATGGGCAACGGGATGGACTACGCGACCTTGCGGCGCGCTTTGCCGGCTGGTGTGGAGCCGGGGTTCGACGGCATGGTGCTGAAGGTATGACGCCGGACGCAACACGCACCCAATTGGCATAATATTTCTTCTGTGACTTTCTGGGCTGGCGATTAATTGATCGAACAGCAACGTTCCAAGCTACGACACCCGCCTGCTGACCACATCGAGCAAGTATAGCCATCGCATAACGACCGGTAGCCAAGAGGAAAATCAACTTGAACGCGAGCTTCGCTTGCGGAAGTATGACTTTCGCATGTCAAGCTTATGAAGTAGGTTGATTGCCGCGCGTGACGCAGTATGTGTGCTCAAGCGCTGTTTTGTGAAATGAGAGAATGTCCCAACCTGCTCGCCGACCCTACCAGCCACGCCGCCGTGGCTTCGATGACGACCAGCCGTCCGCACCCGACATCAACTGGGGTGCCCTGAACGGCGGCGGTGGCAACCGCTCCGGCGGCGCGCCGGCCGCATTCGGCCCTAGCCAGTCCGCCACGGTGAAGTGGTTCAACTCCGAAAAAGGCTTCGGCTTCGTCGCTATGGGCGACGGTTCGGGCGATGCCTTCCTGCACTGCGCCGTGCTGCAGCGTGCCGGGCACGACAGCGTGGGCGAAGGCGCCTCCCTTGAGGTGCGCGTCGGCCCGGGCCAGAAGGGCCTGCAGGTGACCGAGGTGGTCAGCGTAGATCAGACAACTGCAGCCCCTGCCCGCTCCGCTCGTCCGGCCGCCGGTCCCCGGCAGGACCGTGCCGCACCTTCCGGTCCCACGGTCGAGACCACGGGCACCGTCAAGTGGTTCAACCCGACCAAGGGGTTCGGCTTCATCGCACCGCAGGACGGTAGCAAGGACATTTTCGTCCACATGTCCGTGCTCGGCAGCCTGCGCACCCTTAACGAGGGCCAGGTGGTGCGCGTCTCTGTCCGCCAGGGCGCCAAGGGCCCGGAGGCAGGCAGCGTCTCGGAGATGTAGGCTGCGCTGGCCATGGGGTCAGGATGAACGTGAAGGGCTGCCGGCGGGAGATAGCTGGCAGCCTTTCTCGTTTTTATAATCGTATACCTCAACAGTCCGATGTTCGAAGTAAACGTGAAGCTCTGCCGCAAACTGCGTAGTGCGCAGCACGAATTCGCGTGATGGCGCTCTTGGCTCCGCCCCCACTGTCTGGAACAAGGTGAGAGCGCTGGCCTTCTGCTTAGGGTGCCCACTCGTCGGGCGCGAGTTCGAAGCCCGAACACGCGAAGACCGAACACGCGAAGAACGGCGCCACGACACAGCTGACCAAGCTCCAGGCGCCCACCCTGCAAGCTTCCTGCCAGGCAAAGGCCGGAACCGTCGCTGCAGCCCTTCTCCGGCGCCGAGATCCGGGCCGAGGCGGAGTTGCTGCCTGACCGCTCCAGGCACAGCCAGATCGAGCAGCAACGGCGCGCCCGCATGCCACAGTCAAATCTCGGCGGCGTCCACCCGGTGCCAGGCGGAGCGCTCGCCGGCCGCCAGCAGGACAGGATGCTGGTGGCAGCACCCTGCCGCCGTCGGCCGGCCGGTCAGGCCACAGCTCGCGGGTAGTGGCCGCCCTCGGGTGCGGCAAGAGGCCGAGCGCCGCGCAAACGGCCTTGGTATCCTGAGGAGTGCAAGGTCGATCATGGCAGCATCCTCCCCGGTTGCCGCCGCATCGTGCCGTTGCCCGGCGCGAAGCGTTTCCACCCAGCTCTGATCCGGCCCTCGGCCGGTTGGCTGACGACCCGTGCAACGCACCAGGCCAAGCCCAGCGCGGCCGCCAGGACGCAAGGGTAGAGCACGTAGCCAAGCCTGTCCGGCAGGCTCGCGGCGTGAAACAGGCCAAGTGCCGCGAAGACAGCAAACATGTGGCTGAGATAGGCCTCGTAGCTGAGCCGTCCGAAGCCACGGAGCCATGCCGTGCAGGGAATCGAGAGGCTAGGCCGCACGCTCAGCCCCAGCAGCAGCATGGCCGTACCGATGGTGAGGATCAGCATCGTGGCTTCGCCCAAAAACGGCCAGAGCAGGTCCTCGGCCAGCATGATGACAGCCCAACCGCCGCCGCCGCCTGCTATCAGCGCCAGGCTGATCCGGCGGGACGGCTTCCATCGATCGGAGGTGAGCGCGGCGAGCACGCCCGTGGCGATGCACGCCATGCCGGGCAGATAGGCCTTCTCGTGCAACAACTCGTTGCCGTGGATCATGCCGCGCGTCACCGGCAGGGAAGCCGCCATAACCGCAGCCAGCACGACGAAGGGTGTCAGGCCGCGTCCGGCCAGCAGGCAGGCTAGCGGGAATCCGAGGTAGAAGACTTCTTCTACGGAGAGCGACCACAGTACGTCCCAGTTCGCCGGCAGGTAGCCCGAGTAGGCTTCGTACCAGTTCAGGTGAAAGCCCAGTGCCGCCAGCACGGCCCCCGATAGGGATTGGTCCGAGCGGGTGATGACGAAGTCCGGGACGCCGGCGAGGTCCAGCACGGCGAGCACAACGACCAGGATGACCAGGCAAGGCAGGATGCGCGCAGCGCGGCGGACGTAGAAGTTGCCGAACCGCGGACGGCCCAGGCCGCCCCAGCGCTGCACGGCGTGGCCGGTGATGAGGAAGCCGGAGATCACGAAGAACACCATCACGCTTTCCGCGCCGTTCCAGCACAGCGCCGCAAGCAGCCGACTTGGCAGAATTCCAGCCAGAGCCGTCCTGGCGAGCGGGATGCGTATCGCGAGGTGGTGCATGATCACCAGGACGATGGATATGCCACGCAGCAGGTCGATGCCTTCGTTACGTTCCACAGCCGCGCTTTCCTCTAATAGGACAAGGCCAAGGGCTCTGCCCCTGGACCCCGCTAAGGACAGTCGTCCTTAGAACCTGTTTCTAGGAGAGCCTTAGAAAATGGGGGTTTGGGGCCCCGAGGCCCCAGCGAGGTTTGGGGCAGAGCCCCATGCTTGCTCAGGGTCAGTGTCCCACTCGTTTGGAATTACCTACCCTCAGGCCGAACCAGCCCCGCTTCCGGCGCCAACGCCACCATCCCAGGCTTGTCCTTAAACCCCAGCGCCTGCTCGAACGCGTAGCCGTAGGCCAGCACCCGCGCGTCCGACCAGGCCGGGCCGATGATCGACAGGCCGACCGGCAGGCCGGCCACCAGGCCCATCGGCACGGAGAGGTGCGGATAGCCGGCCACGGCGGGCAGCGTGCTGGCCTGGCCGCTCGAGTGGTCGCCGTTGATGACGTCCACCACCCAGGCGGGACCGGCGGTGGGTGCCACCAGGGCGTCCGCCTTGGCGTCGGCCAGCATGCGGTCGATACCCTGCACGCCGGCCATGCGCAGGGATTTGGCGCGCGCGGCGAGGTAGGCCGGGTCGGCCAAGCCTTTCGTGCTCTCGGCGTGCTCGAACAGCTCCTGGCCGAACAGGCCTAGCTCGCGGTCGGCATGGGCGCGGTTGAAGGCGATCAGGTCGGCCAGCGTGCGCGACGTCACTGCCTTGGGCGTGGTCGCCATGTAGCTGGCCAGGTCCGCCTTCAGGTCGGTCAGCAACACCAGCTGCTCGGCCTCGCCTATCGCGTCCATGGCGCCGGGGCCGCCCGGCATGGTCCCGATCTCCACCAGCGTTGCGCCAGCGTGGCGCAGCACGTCGAGCGCGTGGTCGAACACCGTGTCGGTTTCCGGGTTGAAGCCGGCCAGGAAACGCAGCACGCCGATGCGCTTGCCGGCGAGCGCGTCCGGCTTGAGGCCAGCGAGGTAGTCGGTGGCGTGACGGTCCGCGTCCACCGTCGCCGGGTCCTGCTTGTCGCTGCCGGCGATCACACCAAGGATCAGCGCCACGTCGCGGACGCTGGCGGCCATCGGTCCTGCGGTGTCCTGGCTGTGGGACAGCGGCACGATGTTGTGGCGGGAGACCAGGCCCAGCGTGGGCTTGAGGCCGACGATGCCGTTGACGGACGCGGGGCACGTCACCGAGCCGTCCGTCTCCGTGCCGATGGCGGCCGCGGCCAGGCCGGCGGCCACGGCGGCGCCGCTGCCCGAACTCGACCCGCAGGCCGAGCGGTCCGGCGACCACGGGTTGCGGGTCAGCCCGCCCACCCCGCTCCAGCCGCTGACCGAGCGCGAGCCGCGCATGTTGGCCCACTCGCTGAGGTTGGTCTTGCCGAGGATCACGGCGCCGGCGGCGCGCAGCTTGGCGGTCAGCGTGGCGTCGCGCTGGGTCACGTTGGCCTGAAGCGCCAGCGAGCCCGCGGTTGTGGGCAGCGTGCCGTCCAGTTCGATGTTGTCCTTCAGCAGGATCGGCAGGCCGTGCAGGGTGCCGTGCGGGCCGGGCTTGGCGTCCAGCGCGCGGGCGTCCGCCAGCGCGTGAGGGTTCACGGCCAGCACGGCCTGCAAGGCCGGGCCTTGACGGTCGATGGCGTCGATCCGGTCCAGGTATCCTTGAACCAGCTTCTCGGAGGTGGTCCGGCCGGCGGCGAGGTCGGCAGAGAGGTCGGCCAGCGTCCTGCTCATCGCCGGGGGCGACCACAGCAGAGCGGGCCAGAGCAGAGCGGGCAGTGCGGCATGGAGAAGCCTCTTCATGGGGTGTCACCTTTCAGCATGTCGCGGAAGAACGCCACCGCGCGCGGCTCGCCCACGGCGGGGGGCACGGCCAGGAAGGCGTCACGCGTGGCCTGCAGACGGCCGGCGTACTGCGCCTTGATCTCGGCGTCGGCGGCGGCCACCCCGGGCAGCGCCAGCAGGCGGTCCAGCACGGCCGGCTGGCCGGCAGCGCAACCCAGGATGCGGCGGTCCTCCACCAGCCGCTCCGGGCGGGCCAGGTCGAGGAAGGACGTCGCGACGAAGTCGAGGAACCAGGCGCGCTCGCTCTCGTCGGTCCAGTCGGCCCGGCCGCGCGCCCACTTCCACAGCGCCTCCTCGGCGGTGCGCAGGAAGTAGTGGTTGACCCAGGCCTGCCTGGCCGAGGGCGCCTCGGCGAAGGCCGGCAGGCGGGCAGCCACGGCGCGGTGGTGGTGCACGCTGCCGTCCTGCGTGCGGAAGTCGAACGCGGCGTTCAGCACGGCAGACGGGTAATGCGGCTGGCTGTGCCAGAACAGCCGCGGGCGGAACAGCGTCTTCACGTGGCTGTTCACCTCGCCTTCGCGCCGCGTCATCCGTCGCCAACTGGGCTCGGCCGACCACCGCTCGCCGGGCAGGCTCGCGAACATCAGCCAGCACAGCCCCACGGCATCGGCCGGCTGGTTTTCCTGCAGTGCCAGGAACTCCGGCAGCGAGGCGAACATGCCGGTGTCGAAGGCCAGGTACTCGTCGAGGTCCAGCACCGCAGCCCAGCGGTAATCCAGGATTTGCGGCAGCATGGTCAGCGCGTGGGCGTAGGCCTTCACCTGCGGGCCCAGCAGCGTGCCGCGCTCGTTGGCGATCCAGGTGATTACGCCCTGGGCGGCCAGCGCCGCGAGCAGGGTGTCCGAGCCGTCGGCGTTGTCGTTGCTATAGAGGAAGACGTGCTCGAAGCCGATGGCGAGGTGGTAGGCGACCCAGTCGAGCAGGTAGGCGCCCTCATTGCGGGCGGTGGCCAGCACGCAGGCGCCGCGGCGCGGCAGGATGCTGCGTCTGGCCAGGCTGTTGAGCACGAGGCCGAGCGGCATCCCGGTCTCCCGGGTGAGCGGAAGCAGCAGGACCTCATCCCCGGCGCTAGAGGCGGCGGTGCCGGCGGCAGAAGCAGGCGCGCGCTTGGCCTGCCAGTGCCGCAATGCCGGCAGGGCGGTGCGCAGCCACCCATCCTCCGGCAGCAGGTCGGCGAGCAGGGCCAGGTCCTGCTCCTGGGCGAGCAGGGTGCGGGCCAGCTCGGCCAGTTCCTCGTGCGGCAGCAGGCGCAGCACGGCCTCGGCGAGCCCGGCGCGCAGCCGGCCGGCGCGCAGATGGGCCAGCACCGCCATCCCGGTCAGGCCGGCCGCAAGCACCGCGGCGAACTCGTCCGACACGGCTGCGACCAGCGCGGTCAGCGCGTCCCTGGTGACGGGCAGCAAGCCGAAGGCCGCTTCCGCGCCCAGCCCGGCGCCGTCGAAGGCGATGTCGGGTTCCATCTCCGTGGCCGGCGCGCGCAGGCAGAGGAAGCCCGTGGTGGTCGCCAGCGGGTCCCGTAGCCTTACGATCCCTGCCGTGTCGGTGGGCATCAGGCGCGCAGCCAGCGCCTGTGCCGGGGCGGCGCCTGGCCAGACGGACAGGCCGTCCGGACCGGGTGCCACGATCAGGCAGAGATGCGGGTGGGCGCTCGACGTGACCAGCAGGCAGGCACGGGCCGGATCGGCACTCGCGGCGATGCGTAACCAGGGGGTGTCGCCTTCGGCAACCGTGATCACCCTGCCCTTCAGGGTACACAGGCGGAACCAGGCGAGCGTGCCGGGGGGGCGCGCCGGCGCGGTAGGCGGGTCCGGCGGCCCGACGGTCGACGCACGGTTTCGGGCAGCAGCGCTGCTGCCGAGCCAGCTTGCGAGGCGGCCGGCAAGGCCGGTACGGGACGGGCTGGCGGACATCCCGCCACGCTAGCCGGGCCGCCCGGCCGGGTCGAGCAGCCGCGAGTTGCCCAGCCGGTCCCGGCCGGGCATGTGGTCGTCATGCAGAACGACGCTCCCCCCGACGCGCCCGCCGAGATTGCCCGGCTGCTCGAGATCATGGCCCGCCTGCGCGATCCGCAGGGCGGCTGCCCGTGGGACCAGGCGCAGGATTTCGCCACCATCGCGCCCTACACAATCGAGGAAGCCTACGAGGTGGCCGACGCGATCGCGCGCGCCGACATGGCGGCGCTGCCCGACGAGCTGGGCGACCTGCTGTTCCAGGTGGTCTACCACGCGCGGCTGGGCGAGGAGGCCGGGCGGTTCGCCTTCGCCGACGTGGCGCGCGCCATCGCCGACAAGATGGTGCGTCGCCACCCGCACGTGTTCGGCGACGCTGCGGCTCGGCAGGCCGGCCTGCACGCGGATCTGTGGGAGGCGCAGAAGGCCGCCGAGCGCCGTGGGCGCGACGAGCACGGCGCGCTGGCCGGCGTGCCGGTGGGCCTGCCGGCACTGACGCGCGCGGAGAAGCTCAGCAAGCGTGCCGCCCGTGTCGGGTTCGACTGGCCGGACGTGTCCGCCGTGCTGGACAAGCTGGACGAGGAGGTGGCCGAGCTGCGCGCCGAGCTGCCGGCCGCCGAGCCGGCCCGGCTGGCCGACGAGGTGGGCGACATGCTGTTCGTGCTGGCCAATTTGGCGCGCAAGCTCGGGCTGGATGCCGAAGCTTGCCTGCGCGGCGCCAACGACAAGTTCGCGCGTCGGTTCGAGGGGGTGGAGGCGTTGCTGGCGGCCGAGGGGGCGACGCCGGGGGAGGCCGGGCTCGCGCGGATGGAGGCAGCTTGGGTGGAGGTCAAGAAGCAGGAAGGTCTTCTTTTCTGAAGAAAAGAAGCAAAAGACTTTGACTCCGCCGTTGCGTGCTGACCGATAGACATTCGGCGAATTGCAAAAGTTTTTTGCTTCTTTTCCTCACGAAGGCCTTGGTTAGATAACTTCCAAAAAGGTTCTCTCATGATCCACATCGTCGCCGTGATCACCACCCAGCCGGGCCAGCGCGCAGCCGTTCTGGAGGCCTTTGCCGAGAACGTGCCGCTGGTGCGGGCCGAGGCGGGCTGCATCGAGTACATTCCGGTGACCGACACGCCCGACATGGGGCCGTTCCAGGCGCCAATCGGGCCGGACTCCTTCATGGTGCTGGAGAAGTGGGAAAGCCGGGAGGCGCTGATGGCGCACGGGGCGGCCCCGCACATGATTGCCTACGGCAAGCTGGTGAAAGGCATGATCGCCAGCAGGACGATCCACGTGCTGTCCCCGGCGTAGGACCAGGTCCGAGTTCCGCTTGAAAATCTGCAGCGGCGCAAACGAGAGTCGTCTGCATTTTCAGGAAGGAAGGCTTTTCTTAACTTCTACTGGAGAAACTCCGCCGCGAAGAGGAGTAGACATCATGAGCGTCTCCAGCGTGGCTTCCACCGTCGCCTACCGCACCCAGTCGCCGCAGGCCGCAGCCGTGAACCGTCCGGCCCAGCCTTCCGATACCCAGCGTTCCGGCCGGCCGCATCACCACGGGGCGGGCCGGACCGCCGCCGGGGCGGCTGCAACGGCACCGAGCACGAGCAGCAGTTCGACAGCCAATGGATCGTTGCTTGACACGCTTGTTTGAGGACGCGGAAGCAAGGCCTTGTTTTCTGAAGAAAAGAAGCAAAAGACTTTGATTTGCGCTGTCGCGGACTCTCCCAAACCGCGCGTTGAATCAGCGGCTTTTTTGAAAAGAACCGGTTCTTTCGGAGCCGGTTGGAACAGAGACACCTGCGCAGGTCGCCACTGTAAACCCAGGTAGAACCAGTGGCCTGAAGCGTTGACTGGTGAGCAAGGCCCCGGGTCTCCGCCGAACCAAATCCTCCAGATCAATTTAGAATATTCTAAACAGATGGGAGCCTGGGGCCTCGAGGCCCCCGCGGGGTTTGGGGCAGAGCCCCATGCTTGCTTACAAGTCAGAAGTTTCGACCCTCGATAAAGACTGACGTCGACAACGTCGAACCGACAGCCAAGCCGGTGCGCGCCCCGCTTGGTGAGCGCTCACCCACGCACCAGGCGCTTTCTGGTCTTTCCCAAAAAGCACCGCTTGCCTTGCGCATTTACGGGTCGCCAGAAAGCACACGATCCCGCCCGCATCTAAACGTTTTCGCAAACCTTTCCTGCCATCTTTCCTGCAAGCAGCCGTCCCGCCCGGGGCGCCGCCGCATCGCCACGCTTGCACAGGGAAGCACCCGACATGTCCACGCAGACCCACACGGTCACCATCGCCCAGGCACTTGCCAGCAGCTCGAACGGACTGGCCGTACTCGATACGGCTGCCGATATCGCCGCAGCGCTGCCGAATGCCATGCTGATGGCGCGTGTGGCCAGCTTCACCGTGCAGGCCCCGGCGGTTCTGACCGTCCCGCAATTGCTGGCGCTGGCCAGTCTTGGCGCCAGCCTGCACGCGCCCTCCGGCGGCCTGCAGCTTAACAGCGCGGTCACCGTCACTGCTGCCCAGCTCACGGCGTTGGAAGGCACTCCCGGCTTCGCCCTTGGCAGCGCGGCCAGCCTCACGCTGTCGGACGGCACGGCACAGATCGTGGCCCTGCTGGCGGCACATCCGGCGTATTTTGCGCAGGTCGCCGCCGTCAGCGTCACCCTGGACGGCAGCTCCATCGGCGCCTACCCGGCCACCCAGCTCAGCGGCCTGGCCGCCCACGGCAAGCCGCTCAGCTTCGTGTCTACCCCGGGCCACACGGTGCTCAACGTGGCCGCCGCCGCGCATGATTTGGGCAGCAACGCCGCCAGCCTGAACGCGCTGGCCGGCCACGTCCCGGTCAGCTTCACGCTCACCAACCCGGGCGCCACCGTCATCGCGGCCGACGCTGCGGGTCTCGCCACGCTGACGGGCTTCTCGCCTGCCGGCAGCGCGCTCACCGTGTCGGACACCGCCGCCAACATCGCCGCCCACGCCAGCGTCCTGTTCGGCCATGGCTTTGCGCAGATCACCGTGCAGTCCGGCACGTTCGCCGGCACCGCGGCCCAGCTGAACGACCCCACGCTGCACTTTCTGGCCGGCGCGCACGCCCAACTCGCCGTCAGCGCCGTGCTGGGTGGCCAGGCAGCCGCGTCGCTCGCTGCCCTGCCCGGCTTCAGCCTCGCTGCCGGCGCCACCCTGTCCGTAGCTGACACTGCCGCCAGCCTGGCCGCCACCGCCTCATCCTGGCTGGGCCTAGCATCCTCGGCGACGCTGAGCGGGTCTGCCACCGTGCCGGCGACAACCGCCATCACCCTGGCCCTGGTCGCCAGCACGCTGGGCGCGGGGTTCAGCCTGGGCGGCAACAGCCTGGTCGTCAGCGACACGCTGGCCAGCCTGTTGGCCCTGCCGACCCAGGCCGTGTCCATCGCCACCGGCCTTGTGCTCTCGGCGCCGGCCACGGCCAGCGTGGCGCAGGCCACCGCGTTCTTCGCCCTGCCGCACGCCTCCGCCGGCGGCTTTGCAATCGCGGTTGCCGACACTGCCGCCAACCTGCTGAGCCTGCACGGCGCGGCCCTCGCCGCCGCGGGGTCCGAGGCGCTCACCGCCGACGCGACGGTCAGCGCCGCGTCGTTCTCCGCGCTACGCAGCCTGCCGGGCTTCGCACTTGGCGGCCACGTGCTCACCATCACAGACACGGCGGCTAACCTTGCGGGGCTCGCCGGCAGCCTGACGCTGGCCGGCGGCTTCGTGGTGTCCGCCAACGCGCAGGTCACCGCTGCCCAACTCGCCACCCTGGCCGCCCTGCCTGGCTTCTCGCTAAGCGGTCACACGCTGGCTCTGGCCGACACCGCGGTGGCGTTGCTGGGAACGCCACAAGCCGCCATGGCGCTGGCAAGCACGGTCGCGCTCACGGCTGACGCGACGGTCACGGCGGCGCAGGCCGCGTCCCTGGCGACCGAACCCGGATTCGACACCGCCGGCCATCACATCACCATCGTCGACACCGCTGCCGACCTGGTGTCCCTGGCCCCTGGCGTCGCTGCCCTGGCAAGCGCCGAGGTGATGACAGGCTCGGCCACAGTCTCGGTCGCCACTGCGGCGGCGCTGGTTGCGGCACCCGGCTTCAGCATCGCCGCCGGCGCCACGCTGACGGTCTCCGACACACTCGGCGCTCTCCTTGCTTCACCTGCCCCGGTCGCAGCCGTGGCTGGCGCGCTGGTGCTGAACGGCAACGCCACTGCCAGCGCCGCACAGCTCGCCGGCTTTGCCGCCCTGCCGCACGCGTCGCTCGGCGGCTACACGATCGGTGTGGTCGACACTGCCGCCAACCTGCTTGGCCTGACCAACGTAGTGCTGGCGGACGCAGCCTCGGCTACTCTGTCGGCCAACGCCACGGTGAGCGCCGCCCAGCTCGTCACCCTGTCCGCCCTGCCCGGCTTCGCGCTGGGCGGCCACACACTGGCCCTCGCTGACACCGCGGCGGCGCTGCTGGCGTTGCCGCAAGCTGTTACGGCGTTGGCCGGCACGGTAGCGCTCACGGCGGACGCGACGGTCACGGCTGCACAGGCAGCGTCCCTGGCCACCGAGCCCGGCTTCAGCACCGCCGGCCACCACATCACTATCGCTGACACGGCTGTCAACTTGGTGTCTCTGACCCCTGGCGTCGCTGCCCTGGCAAGTGCCGAGGTGATGACAGGCTCGGCCACAGTCTCGGTCGCCACTGCGGCGGCGCTGGTTGCGGCACCCGGCTTCAGCATCGCCGCCGGCGCCACGCTGACGGTCTCCGACACACTCGGCGCTCTCCTTGCTTCACCTGCCCCGGTCGCAGCCGTGGCTGGCGCGCTGGTGCTGAACGGCAACGCCACTGCCAGCGCCGCACAGCTCGCCGGCTTCGCCGCCCTGCCGCACGCGAGCCTGGCCGGCCACGTCCTGAACGTAGTCGACAGCGCTGCCGCCCTGCTCGGCTTGCCGCTGGCGGCCGTGAGCGACGCGGCCAGCACCGCGCTGTCCGCCGACGCCACGGTGAGTGTCGCCGCGTTCACCGCCCTGCGCATCCTGCCCGGCTTCTCGGCCGGCGGGCACGTGCTCACGATCGCTGACTCGGCGGTGAACCTGGCTGGCCTGTCCGGCAGCCTCGCTCAGGCCGGCGGCTTCTCCCTCTCCGCCAGCGCACAGGTAAGTGCGGCCCGGCTGGTAGAGCTGGCTGCCCTGCCCGGCTTCTCGCTGGCCGGCCACACCCTGGCCGTTCTGGACAGCGCCGCCAACCTGCTGGCGCTGACGCCGGCCGCCCTAGCCCTGGCCGCCTCGACCGTCCTGTCCGCCGACGCCACGCTGAACGCTGCCCAGGCAGCGGCACTGGCCGCCGAACCCGGCTTCTCGCTGGGCGGCCACCACCTGACCATCAGCGACACCGCGGCCAACCTGGTGGCCGAGCCTGCCGCGCTCTCGGCCCTCGCCAGCGCCGAGGTGCTGGCCACCTCCGCCACCGTCTCGGCCGCCACCGCTACCGCCCTGGTCGCCGAGCCCGGTTTCACGGTTGCCGCCGGCGCCACGCTGACGGTGTCCGACACGCTGGGCGCGTTGCTGGCGCTGCCGGCGCTGGCGTCCGGCCTGGCCGGCGCGCTGGTGCTGAGCGGCAACGCCACCGCCAGCGCCGCGCAGCTCGCCAGCTTCGCCGCCCAGCCGCACGCCTCTCTCGGCGGCCACACGGTCGGCGTGGTGGACACAGCCGTCAACCTGCTCGGCCTCCCTGGCGCAGCCTTGGCGGATGCGGCTTCGGCCAGCCTTTCGGCCGACGCCACGGTCAGCGTGGCACAGGCGGCGGCGCTGGCCGCCCTGCCCGGCTTCTCGGCCGCCGGCCACGCCATCACCGTGACGGACACCGCTGCCAACCTGCTCGCGCTCTCCGGCCCGGCGCTGGCGCTGGCTACCTCCGTCATCCTGTCGGCCGACGCCACGGTCAGCGCCGCCCAGGCGGCTACGCTGATGGCCGAGCCCGGCTTCACCCCCGGCGCGCACCACCTCACCATCGCCGACACGGCCGCCAACCTGCTGGCATTGCCCAGCGCCACCCAGTTGGCGGCAGGCGGGCTGGCGCTCTCCGGCAGCCAGGCGGTCAGCGCCGCGCAGCTGACGCAGCTTGCCGCACTCGGCATCAAGTTCAGCGAGGCCGGCTTCACGCTCTCCTGCGTGGATACGGCAGCGAACCTCGTGGCCCTGGCACCCGGCGCGGTCGCGCTGGCCGGGACCGAGATCCTGAGCGTCCCGGCTACCGTAAGCGCCGGCGTCGCGGCGATGCTGGCCGCCCTGCCCCACTTCAGCCTGGCGCCTGGCGCCACGCTGACGGTGCAGGACAGCGTGCCCAACCTGCTGGCGCTCGGCGCCGGTGCGCCCGCAGCCGCCGTAGTCGAACTGGCACCCGGCAGCGCGGTGACGGTCACTGCGGCGCAAGCCCACGCCTTGGCCGCCATCCCGCAATTCGTCGTCGGCACGGCCAGCATCACGGTTACCGACACGGTAGCCGCGCTCAGCGCCGCGGCCACCGCGGACTGGCACAACGTAGCCACCGCCACGCACGTGATCGACACGGCGGCCAACCTGGCGGCCAGCGCGGGCACCACCCTGGTGCAGTCGGCTTCCGCCGTCACGCTGTCCGGCAACGCGCAGGTGAACGCGGCCAGTGCCGCGCAGATCGCCAGCATTCCGCACTTTGCCGTCGGCAGCTACCAGCTCAACGTGGCCGACACTGCCGCCGCCATCGCCTCGCACGCCGCCGCCATCCTGGCGGTCGCCACCGGCGCGGTGGTGACCGACTCCGGCCCGGTCTCGGCCGCCACTGCCGACCAGTTGGCCACCATCTCCTCGGCCGGGTTGCTCAGCTTCCAGGGCGGCAACCAGCTGATCGTGCAGGACAGCTTCGCGGCCTTGACCGCCCCGGCCAACACCGCCGGCCTGGCACTGGCCGCCCGCCTCGGCGTGGCAGACACCGCCGCCAACCTGGTGGCCGCCGCAGGGCATGACTGGGGTGCGCTGAACCCCGTCTACACGCTGACCCAGGGCGGCATCATCAGCGCCGCGCAGGCGACCTCGCTGGCCTCGCTGGGCAGCCACTTCTCGGCGGCAGGCTACGCGCTGCACGTGACCGACGGGGCCGCTGCGGTCGCCGCAGCCGCGCCGGCGCTGGCCGCCCTCGCCATCACCGCCACGGTCAACGACACGGCGGCCAACATCGGCGCCCACGAGTCCGCCCTCCAGGCGATGGGCGCCGAGGTGGCGCATGTCCACGTCACCGACACGGGCAGCGTGGCCGCGGCCGTTGCCGCCGGCATCTCCGGCCTGGCCGGCAAGCTGAGCGGGCCTGCGCTGCACGTGGCCGACACGGCCGGCAACGTGGACGCCGTGCTAGCAGCGCTCGTGACGCTCGGCCTGCACGTGACCGTTGCCGTCACCGACAGCGCGGCCGACGTGGCTGCGGTAGCGGGCGACCTGGCCACCCTGCCGGGCGCGCTGAGCGTGATGCTAACCGACAGCACCCCGGTGACCGCCGGCATCGCCGCCGCGCTGGCACCGTTGGCGGGCGCCTTGGCCGCCGGCACCTCACTAGCGGTGTCGGACTCCGGTGCCTCGATCGCCGGCCATCAGGCCGGACTGCTGGCGCTCGGCAATAGCCTGGGCACCCTCACTTTGTCGGACGGCATCACCCAGCCGACCGCGGTGGCCGCCGCTCTGGCCCCGCTTGACGCGCATCTGGCCGCAGGCGTCATGCTGACGGCCACGGGCACCGGCGCCTCGGTGACCGCCAACGCGGCGGCCCTGGCTCAGCTGGCCACCGACGGACACCTGGCCGCGGTGACGGTGACCGCCACGACTGTCGCCGATGCTACCGGCAACGCCACGGCGCTCAACGCCCTGGGCGCGCATGTCAGCGTGTCCGACAGCGCCGCCGACGTGGATGCCGGGCTGTCCGGGTTGGCCGGCATCTCCGGGCTGACCTCGATCGCGCTGACGGATGGCGGCGTGCCGGCGCTCTCGATGAGCGTGGCCACGCTGGCAGCCGACGCCCCGGTGCTGGCGAAGATTGCCTCGCCGTTCACCGTCACCCTGTCGGACTCGGCCTCCCACATCGCGGCCGACC
Organism: uncultured Acetobacteraceae bacterium; assembly: GCA_964242595.1. Classification (GTDB taxonomy): domain Bacteria; phylum Pseudomonadota; class Alphaproteobacteria; order Acetobacterales; family Acetobacteraceae; genus BOG-908. Next base: position 71,458 of record CAXTBC010000006.1, read on the forward strand.
TGGCGCTCGGCGCCACCTCGGTAATCGCCGCCCACCACGCCCAGATCGGTGCCGTCTTGGCCAGCGACGGCCTGCCGGTGGTGCTGACCCAGGCGCAGGTGCTCGCGGCCGGAATCGATGACGGCCCGGGCGCTGCCCTGGCCAACTTCTCCGGCACGCTGGACGTCACCGGCGTGGACGTGGCCCACCTGGCCCAGGTAGCCGGCCTGGCTACCCCGCCCGCCGCGATCTTCGTCAACGACACGGGTGCCGACATCGCTGCGGACCTGGCCCAGGGCGGCACTTCGGTGCTGCTGGCCCATGCCGGCCAGGTAGCGGGCATCGCTGCCTCCGACCACGCGGCGGTGATGCTGACGGCCGCCCAGGCACTGTTTGCCGGGGTGGACGACAGCGCCGGCTCTGCCATCGCCATGCTGACAGGCGCCGGGCTCGTGGTGACGGGCGCAGCGGTCAGCCAGCTCGGGGCGCTCGCCTCGCTCTACGTGGCACCTGCCTCGGTCGCGGTCAGCGACACCGCTGCCGACATCGCTGGCGACCTCGCCTCGGGTAGCTCCGCGCTCGTTGCCGGCCGCGCCACGCTTGGCACGGTGACCGTCAGCGACGGTGCGCCTGTCACGCTGACCGAAACGCAGTTGTTGGCCGTCGGCGTGGACGACGGTTCGGGGTCCGTGCTGTCCAAGCTGTCCGGCGCCCCGGTCGAGGCGACCGGGGTTGCCGCCAGCGACCTGGGCGAGGTGCTCGGACTGGGCGTTGCCCCCGCCAGCGTCTCCATCAGCGACACGGCCGCCCACCTTGTCAGCAATCTCTCCACCGTGATCGCCGATATCGGCCACGTCGCCGCCATCAACCTGACGTCCGGCACGCTCGTGCTGACCGCCGCCGAAGCCCTCGAAGCGGGTGTGGACGACGGCGCCGCCTCGGTGATCGGCCGCCTGGCCAGCCACCAGTTCAACGTCTCGGGCGCCGCGGTGGGTCAGCTGGCCCAGCTTGTGGCGCTGCCCGACGCGCCGGCGCACATCGCCGTCACCGACAGCTCGGCCGACATCGCGGCCGACCTAGCCTCCGGCGCCTCGGTGCTGGCGGCCGATTTGGGCGCGGTGTCCGGCATCACCGTCACCCACGGCACGCTGATGCTGACCGACGCACAGGCGCAGGCCATCATGGCCACGCCAGGACTGGACGCGGTGATGGCCAAGCTCGACCCTGCAACCATCGTCCAGGTCAGCGGCGCGCCGGTGGCCGACCTCGCAAGCCTGGCCGGCGCAAGCTGGCCGCACGTAAACGTTGCGGTCACCGACAGCGTGTCGGCCATCGCCGCCGACCTCGCTTCGGGTAACCCGCAGCTCTACGTCTACGCCCTCAGCCTGGCCAGCGTAACGTTGGACACCGGCGGCACCGTGAACGCTACCACGCTGATGCAGATGGCGGGCCTGGCCCACTTCTCCACCGCAGGCAACGCGCTGGACGTGAGCGACGGCGCGGCGGCGATCGCCGGGCTGTATCAGGCGGCGATCGCCCTGACCCAGGGCGTGCAGGTGCTCGACACCGACAGCAACGTCACCGGCCAGCTCGACGCGCTACAGGCTAAATACGCAGGCGCGCTCAGCATCACGCTGACCAACGGCGCGCCCTCCATCACCGTGACGGCCGGCCAGTATGCCGCCGACACGGCGACCATCGATGCCATCACCAACGCCGGCGTGGTCAGCGTGACCGGGTCGGCCGCCGCCCTGGCGCCCCTCGCGGCCCAGCTGGGCAGCGATGCGGCGGTCGGCCACTTGGTTGTGACCGACAGCGCGGCCGACGTGATTGCCGCCCTGGACACCCTGCAGGCGGCCGGCGGCAAGCTGGCGGTGACGCTGACCGACACCAGCCTGGCCGCCAACCTGGTGGCCCCGCTGCTGACGATCGCCAACCTCAGCCCGTCCGGCATCCCCGTGGTGGACAGCGGCGCGCAGATCGCCGCCGTGGTGGAAACCGGCGACGCCGGAGCCATCGCCTACCTGAACGCCAACGGCGCCACGCTGTCGGGTGACAGCGCGGTGAGCGTGGCCGACGCCGCGGCGCTGGAAGGGCTGAGCACCTTCAGCAAGGCCGGCTTCCACCTCAACGTGTGGGACACGGCGGCCCACCTGACCACGCCGGGCTACGCAGCGGCGCTGGCCAACGGCCTGGTCGACTCCGTGCACCTCAAGACGACGGGCGGAGCCGCCAGCGTGACGGCAGCCACCGCGGCCGCGCTGTTCAACATCGCCGGCTTCTCCACCACCAACCCGGACGGCAGCGCCAACACGCTGGGCGTGTCCGACACGGCGGCGCATATCGAGGCGAACCTGGCGTCGCTGACCGCCAACCGGGCCAGCATAGGCGCCGTCACGGTGAACGCGTCGGCCACCATCACCGACCAGGCGCTGAGCGACCTGCAGGGGCTGGGTGCGATGGCCGGCACGGGAGACGCCATCACGGTGCGCGACACGGCGGCCAACATCGCCGGCAACGCGGCGGCGCAATCCGGCCTGCACAGCATCCTGGCCTCCGCCTGGGTGCTCTCGGGCAGCGGCACGGTCACCGAGGCGCAGGCGGTGACGCTGGGCAACCTCGCCCACTTCAGCACCGGCGGCTACACGATCGGGCTCGGCCTGACGGGCGACCTCACCATCTCGCTGGCCGACGCCAACGCGCTGGGCAGCATCGCCGGCGCGCTCGACCTGGGCGGCCACCACCTGATCGTGGACGGCAGCGCCGCACAGCTGGCCATGCTGAGCCCGGCGGCGCTGGGCCTGGTGACGCCTGGCCTGATCGACAGCTTTGCCGACATCATCGCCCTGCCTGTCAGCTCGCCGCTGCTGGCGGGAACGGTGGAGGTGACGGGCAGCGACCCTCTGACGGCCGCCAACGTCGCCAGCCTGCTGGCCCTCGTGCACACCGGCACCGGCACCGGCATCGCCGCCTCCGGCCTCAGCTTCGACCAGACCCACTACGTCAACGACACGGTGGCCAACCTGCGCAGCCTGACGGCGGGCGCCGGCTGGACCGGCAACGCGGCCACCCATGCCGACTTCACCCTGGTGGCACGCGACACGGTGGCCAACCTGATCAACCCGGCCAACACCACGTTCCTCTCCGGCCTGGCGGTCACCGGGCTCGCGGCCAACGCCACGGTCAGCGCGTCCGCGGCCACGTCGCTCGCCAACCTGTCCAGCACGATCCACTTCCAGCACGACCACACGATCACCGTGCAGGATACCGCCTCCGGCCTGCTGAACCCGGCCAACGCCGCCGGGCTTGGCGTGGCCGACTCGGTGCAGCTCTCGGCACCGGCCACGGTGGACGCGGCCGACGCAGAGTCGCTGCTCGGCATCAGCCACTTCACGCTCGGCACCACGCTGACCGTCAGCGACAGCTCGGCCAACCTGCTGGACGGGACGTTGGGCAACGCGATCACGGCGAGCGGCTTCGGCGCCGAGATCACCGTGCAGCTCGCCGGGCCCGAGACGCTGGACGCCAACACGGCAGAGTCCCTGGTCTCCCTGCCCGGCTTTGCCGACACCACCAACCTCAGCATCGCCGACAGCTCGTCCTACCTGCTCAACAGCGCTAACCTCTCGGCCGAGCAGATGGCGGCCAGCGTGACGCTGGCCGGCGACGAGACGGTGTCCGCCCACACGGTGCTGCGCCTGAGCGAGGTGCCGCACTTCACCCCCGGCACGTCGCACCTCGTGCTGGCCAGCAACGACTTCGCCGACGCGGCGACGCTGAAGGCGATTGCAGACACCGGCAGCGCGTTCCAGGCCAACGGCCACACGGTGACGCTGACGCAGGACGTACTGGACCTTAAGCCGGGCGAGTACACGGCCCTGCAAGCCGACAATTTGGTGGTCAACGGGCACGCGATCGGGGTCACGCCCACGTCCGTCGGCGTCACCGATACCGGCAACATGCTGGGCGTGTCGGCCACCGGCGTGGCCGGCGGCACGGTGCACGTCTACGGCGCGGACGGCACACTTATCACCTCGAACATGGAGGCCAATGCCGGCTTCACCGTCAGCGTGGCGGACGCCGCACCTGGCCACAGCTTCAGCGTGACGGAGAGCGTGGGCGGGGTGGAAGGCGCTCCTCTGGTAGTCCTGGACGCAGCAGCGCTCGAGGGTGCCGCGGCGGCTGCGGGCATCAGCTTCGCCTCCACCGGCGCCATCCAGGTGGATACCGGCAAGGCGCTGAACCTCTACGAGGCGGGATCGGTGCCGACGCTGACCCACGCGGCGCTTGTCTACGATCCCGTGGCGCACACGATCTCGCTCGAGGGCCCGGCCGGCGCGCCGGTCACCCTGGTCACTCTGGGCGGGACCACGCACCCGGCCAGCCTGGACCTGAGCGAAATCGTCATCAAGCACCACGGCTGAGCGGAGGAGAGGCATGATGACGGGCATCACCTGGCGCAACCTGCTAACGGCCACCGCGAGGCCGTTGGGCTGGGTGGTGTTCTTCTCCTGCTTCCTCAACGTCAGCTATCTGGCGGCCCCGCTGTACATGATGCAGGTGTACGACAGGGTGATGCACAGCCAGAGCATCCCCACGCTGCTCTATCTGACGCTGGCGGTGGCATTGTCCTACGCCACCTTCGCGTTGCTGGACGCGGTGCGCGGACAAATCCTGGCCGGTGTCAGCGACGTGGTGGAGGACACGCTGGCGGCGCGCCTGCTGCACGGCGCCACGGCACCGGCGCAGCGCGGCCGGGCGCGGCCGGGGCCGGGCCATATCGGGCGCGACCTCGACACCGTCAGGCAGTTCGCCTCGGGCGCCGCGGTGCTGGCCTTCGTGGACGTGCCTTGGGCGGCGATCTACCTGGGCGTGCTGTTCATGCTGCACTGGGTGCTGGGCGCCTTTGCCATCGGCGCCGGCGCCATCCTGCTGGCGCTGAGCGTGGCTGGCGAGCGTGCCGCGCGCGGGCCGATGGCGCGGGCCGGCGCGGTAGCCGGCCGCGCCTACCAGTTCGGCGACGCGATCGCGCGGCATGCCGACTGCGCCGCCACGATGGGGCTGGGCCACAGCCTGGCGGCGCGCTGGCGCGCGCTGCGGGCGGAGATGCTGACGGCGCAGAACGCGGCGAGCCGCCGTGCGGTGGTGCTGGGCGCGCTGGCCAAGTTCGTCAGGATGCTGACCCAGTCGGCCATCCTGGGCGTGGGCGCCTACTTGGCGATCGGGCACGAGGTGAGCGGCGGGGCGATGTTCGCCGGGTCCCTGCTGCTCGGCCGCTGCCTGGCGCCGGTGGAAGCGGTGATCGCCAGCTGGCGCGGCACGCTGGCAGCGCGCGACGCCTGGGCGCGACTGCGCGCCGTGAGTGCGACCGACGAGAGCGAGGTTCTGGAGTTGCCGTCGCCGGCCGGCGAGGTGGCGCTGGAGCGCGTGTGCTGGACGCCACCGGGTGCCGAGCGCGCGGCGCTGAGCGACGTGACGCTGCGCATCGAGCCCGGCGCGGTGCTGGCGCTGGTAGGGCCGAACGCGGCGGGCAAGTCGACGCTCGGCCGGGTGCTGGCCGGTGCGATCCGGCCGGACGGCGGCATCGTGCGGCTGGACGGTGCCGAGTTCGCCGCCTGGGACGCGCAGCAGCTGGGCCGCGCCATCGGCTACCTGCCGCAAGACGCGGCGCTGTTTCCCGGCACGATCCGCGACAACATCGCCCGGTTCACCGACGCGCCCGGCGAGGCAGTGATCGCGGCGGCGCAGGCGGCGATGGCGCACGAGATGATCCTGCGCCTGCCGCTGGGCTATCAGACGCCTCTGGAGGACGGCAGCTCCGTGCTGTCCGGCGGGCAGCGGCAGCGTGTTGCGCTGGCGCGGGCGCTGCTGTGGGACCCGCCCGTGCTGGTGCTCGACGAGCCGAGCGCCAGCCTGGACGCCGACGGCGAGGCCGCGCTGTTCCGCTGCGTGATCGCGGCACGCGAGCGCGGCCGCACGGTGGTGCTGATCACCCACAGCACCGCGCTTGTCAGGATCGCCGACTCGGTCGCCACGATGGTGGGCGGCAGGATCCTGCGCGTGCAGAGGTCCAAAGAATTTTTGACGCGGCCCCTGGCTGCCGCAGGAGAATGAACATGAAGAATCGGGGTCTGGGGCCCGCGGCCCCAGCGGGTCCAGGGCAGAGCCCTGGCCTTTCTCCTGTAGCCCTGGGCCTGACGGTCGTCACCGTCTTCTTCGGCGGCTTCGGCACCTGGGCCGCGCTGGCGCCACTGGACGGCGCCGTGGTGGGCCAGGGCGCGCTGGCCGTGCACGGCAACACCAAGACGGTGCAGCACAAGGAGGGCGGCATCGTCGCTGCCCTGCTGGTGCAGGACGGTGACCGGGTGGCGCGCGGCCAGGTGCTGATCCGGCTGGACGACACGCAGTTGCTGGCCAGCCTGCGCGTGCACCAGGCGCAACTGGCCGGCGACGAGGCGCTGTGCGCGCGCGACTTGGCCGAGCTGTCCGGTGCGGCCACGGTGGCCTTTCCGGACGATCTGGGCGAGGCCGACCCGGTGGCGCGTTCGGTGATGGCGCGCGAGCGGGTGGTGTTCGAGAACCACCGCGGCCTTCTGGCGCAGCAGCTGCGCATCATCGACGAGCGCATGGCGCAGGCGCGCGAGCAGCAGGCGGGCGCCGTGGCGCAGCACGAAGCCTCGATGCGCGGGCTGGCCTACGGCACGCAACAGTTGGCAGCGCTGAGTTCGCTCGAACGCATGGGCCTGGCCGGGCGCAACACGGTGCTGGAGCTGTCGCGTTCGGTCGAAGCTTTGCGCGGCGAGACCGGGCAATTGCAATCCGACGTGGCGCGCCACGCAGCCGAGGCGGCCGAACTGGAAGCCGAGAAGCTGCGGCTGCGCGCCGCCGCACAGGGCGACGCCACGCACGAGATGCGCGAGGCGCAGCTGCGCATCAACGACGTGACACCCCGCCTGGCGGCTGACCGCGACCTGCTGGCGCGGCTGGAGATACGCGCGCCGGTGGCTGGCCGCGTGGTGGATTTGCAGGCGTTCACCAGCGGGGGGGTGATCGAACCAGGCAAACCGATCCTGCACATCGTGCCCGAGGAACGGCGGATCGTGGCGGTGGCGGAAATCCGCCCGGAGGATATCGAGCATCTGCGTGCCGGGCAGGCCGCACGCGTGGTCGCCACCGGGTTCAACGCGCGCGAGACGCAGCCGATGGACGGGCGGGTGGACGTGATCTCGGCCGACCGCATCACCGATCCGCGGACCGGACGCAGCTACTACACAGCGGAGGTCTCGCTGCTGGCCGACCATGCGGGCGGTACGCTGTTGCGCCAACTCGGCCCGGGCATGCCGGTGGAAGTGGTGGTGCCCACCAAGCCACGCACCGCGCTGGACTACCTGACCGAGCCGCTCAGGACCAGCCTGCGCCAGGCCGGGCGGGAGATGTAGCGCGCCGCAGCGCCCGGCCGCCGGCCAGGCGCGTGGCGCCCACCACCAGCAGGACGGCCAGGCCATGTACGGCCAGGTCGTCGAACGTGGCATCGAACGGGTGGATCAGCGTGAGCAGGGTGGCCGCGGCCCCGGCGCTGGCCAGGCCGCCGAGAGAGGCGGTCAGGCCAGGGCGCAGCGGGTAGGCCCGCATCAGCTGCCAGGTGAGCAGCAAGGTGAGCGGCAGGGAGATCAGCAGCATCACCTGCAGGCAGTCCATCGGGTGCATGGTTGGCTCTGGCACCGTGGCGGGCGGCGGCGTCAGGCGCAGGCAGCCGGCCGTGCAGGATCCCACCCATAGCGCCAGCGGCGGCAGCGGCAGCAGCGCCCACCACGCCGAGCGGCCCGGTACGGCCGTCTGCAACGCAGCCACGCCGGCCAGCACCGCGGTGAGCAGGGCGCCGAGCAGGCTGAGCCACATGTCAGGTGCGCCCATCAGCCTGGTGCCCAAGGCCGGCCAGTCGGTGAAGACGCTGAGCAGCATGCCGATCCACAGCGCCGCAGCCAGCCACACGGCCATGCGTTGCCAAGGCGGCGCCAGGCGCGTCACCGGCCGGAGGTCTGCCGCGAGGCTGTTGATCAGGCTCTGTGGCATGTGAATCTCAGACATCGTCAGTGCGCTCCACCCGGGTGCGAAGCGCACGCAGTGCACGGTGCAGGTTCACTTTCAGGGCGCCTTTCGTGCGTCCGGTCTCGGTCGCCGCCTCGTCCAGCGAGCGTTCGGACAGGGCGAGCAGCTCTACCGCCTGACGCTGTAGTGGAGGCAGGGTGGCCACCGCGGCGCGTAGGCGGGTGGCGTCGTCAGTGCGGCTGACGGCGGCCTCGGCGTCGAGGCCAGGCTCGGCGTGGGCCATGTAGGCGGCTTCGTCCTGCACCTCGCGGGCACCGTGGCGGCCGTGCAGGCGCAGCGAATCGATGCTGCGGCGGGTGGCGATGGCGCGCAGCCAGGGCGCGAACGGGCGTGCGGGGTCGTAGGTGGGCAGCGCGCGGTGGATGGTGATCAGCGTGTCCTGGACCACGTCATCCACCCTGTCCGGCCGCACGCCGACGCGCCTTGCTGCGGCCGCGATCATCGGCACGCAGGCCTTCAGCACGCGTGCGTAGGATAGGCTGTCGCCCGATTGGGCGGCGCGCATCAGGGCGGCCAGGTCGTCCATCGGGCGAGGTTAGGCGTGGGCAGGAAGGGCAACAAGGAAGCCCTGCTTTTTTGAAAAAAAGAAGCAAAAAACTTTTACTGGTCAAGCACGCGTTTCTCCGCACGCCCCGACAGGGAGCAAAAGCTTTTTGGTTCTTTTTCTCGAAAAAGAACTGCTTTCTTTCTTGCCAAAATGCCAGCCCACCCAGCCGATAACCTTGATTTCGCAGCAGCGCACATGAAGGTTACGCCATGCCGCGCTCAGGCGTAACCGCCCGGCAAGGCGGGGCGAAATAACAGTTGAGGCGCAGGATCGATTGGCCACTGCGCGCTGGAGGAGCTTCGACACCATGACACGCAGGCATTTCTTGCTGACGGGCACGGCAGCCCTGGGTGCGCTCGGGTGGCTTGCCGCCTCGCGCGGCGGCACCGCGCGCGCCGCCCAGCAATTCGCCGTTGCGCACACCGATGCGGAGTGGCGCAAGCTTCTCTCGCCGGAGGCCTACTACGTGCTGCGCCAGCAAGGGACGGAGGCGCCGGAGAGCAGCGCGCTGGACCACCAGTTCAGCGCCGGCCGCTACGATTGCGCCGGCTGCGCGCTGCCGCTGTTCGCCTCGGCCACCAAGTTCGACAGCGGCACCGGCTGGCCCAGCTTCTACCAGCCGCTTGCGCAGGCCGTGTCCACCGAGTCCGACAGCTCGCTGCTGATGGAGCGCACGGAAGTGCATTGCCTGCGCTGCGGCGGCCATCTCGGCCACGTGTTCGAGGACGGGCCCAAGCCCACCGGGCTGCGCTTCTGCATGAACGGCGTGGCGTTGACGTTTCAGAAGGGAGCAACCGCATGAAGAGGCTCGTGAAGTTCGCGATCGGCGGCACGGCGGCGGTGCTGCTGTCCACCACCTTCCTGCACACGGTCGCGCAAGGCGCCGAGGGCGTGCAGGTGGTGCCCGCACCCGCGCAGGACCTGCCGGCCGCCGGCGCCAGCCAGACGGCCGTGCTCTCCGGCGGCTGCTTCTGGGGCGTGCAAGGCGTGTTCGAGCACGTGCGCGGGGTCCAGCGCGTGCTGGCCGGCTACAGCGGCGGCCTGGCCAGCACGGCCGATTACGAGGCGGTCAGCACCGGCGAGACCGGGCACGCCGAGTCCGTGCAGGTCACCTACGATCCCAAGCAGATCAGCTACGGCCGCATCCTGCAGATCTTTTTCAGCGTGGCGCTGGATCCCACGATGAAGGACGCGCAGGGGCCGGACAGCGGCACGCAGTACCGCTCGGAAGTGTTCGCCGCGGATGCCGACCAGGCGAAGGTGGCGCGCGCCTACATCGCCCAGCTCGACGCCGCCCACGCCTACCACGCGCCGATCGCCACGCGCGTGGACAAGCTGGCCGGCTTCTATCCGGCCGAGGCCTACCACCAGGACTTCCTGGAGACGCATCCGGATTACCCGTACATCGTGTTCAACGACGCGCCGAAGGTTGCAGCCCTGAAGAGCCTGTTCCCGGCCGACTACGTGGCCAAGGCGCGGACGAGCGACATCAAGTCCTAGAGCGCCCCTCAAAGCCCGCCTAGGCGGTGGGCTGACGTGGGTTTCCCTGCGCTTCCGTGCGGGGGCACGCCAGCCTATCCGCCAGGCCGGCTTCCTGCCCGGCGTCTCGGGAAGACGCGTGTGTCATCTGCCTCCGGAGGCCCTCGCCATGCTCATCATCCTGCTGGCCTATGCCGGCGGCGCCTTGACGATCGTCAGCCCCTGCATCCTGCCGGTCCTGCCGTTCGTGTTTGCCCGTGCCGACAAGCCGTTCCTTCGCAGCGGGCTGCCCTTGCTGGTGGGCATGGCGGCAACCTTCGCCGCCGTGGCGACCCTGGCGGCGGTGGGCGGTGGCTGGGCCGTGCAGGCCAATCAGTACGGCCGCTTCGCCGCCCTCGCCTTGCTCGCGGTGTTCGGCGCCACCCTGTTGTTTCCAAGCCTGTCGGACCGCCTGACGCGGCCCCTGGTAGGCCTGGGCGACCGGCTGTCCCAGTCCGCGGACAGGGACGCGGCCGCCGGCGGTGCGTCCGTGCTGCCTTCTCTGTTGCTGGGCGTGGCCACCGGGCTGCTTTGGGCTCCCTGCGCGGGGCCTGTGCTGGGGCTCATCCTGACGGGCGCGGCGCTGCAGGGCGCCAATGCCGGCACCACGCTGCTTCTGCTTGCCTACGCGGCCGGCGCGGCGACGTCGCTCGCGCTGGCGTTGCTGGTGGGCGGGCGCGTGTTCGCCGCAATGAAGCGTTCGCTCGGCGTGGGCGAGTGGATCAGGCGGGCGCTGGGTGCTGCCGTCCTGGCCGGCGTGGCGGTAATCGCGCTCGGGCTGGACACCGGCTTCCTGACCCAGGTCTCGCTCGCCAGCACGAACTCCATCGAGCAGAACCTGGTGGATAGGGTGCACAGGACCAGCGCGCCGTCGAACGGCCCAGGCATGGCCATGCAGGCGAACCCGGCGACGACGATGATGCGCAAGATGCCGTCATCGGGCGTTCAACTCGACGATGAAGGCCCGATGCCGTCGCTGGCCGGCGCCGTGCAGTGGCTGAACTCTCCGCCGCTGACCGCCGAGGGCTTGAAGGGCCACGTCGTGCTGGTGGATTTCTGGACCTACTCCTGCATCAACTGTCTGCGCGCGCTTCCCTACGTGGAAGCCTGGGCCAACAAGTATCGTGATCAGGGCCTGGTGGTGATCGGCGTTCACGCGCCGGAGTTCGCCTTCGAGAAGAACATCGCCAACGTGCAGGCCGCCGTCGCCAAGCTCGGGATCACCTACCCGGTCGCGATCGATAACGACTACGCGATCTGGCGCGGCTTCAACAACCAGTTCTGGCCTGCGCATTACTTCATCGACGCCCAGGGCCGCATTCGGTACCATCATTTTGGCGAGGGCGAGTATGCCCAGTCCGAGGCGGTGATCCAGCAACTCCTGGCCGAGCAGGGCAAGGGCGTTGCAGGCGCGGGCGTGGTGGCCGTGAAGGCAGACGGCGCCGAGGCCGCGCCGGACACGAAAGACGTGCAGTCGCCGGAGACCTATGTCGGCTACGAGCGGGCGAAGAACTTCACCTCTCCCGGCGGCGCCGTACCGGACGCGGCGCATCGCTACGCGCCCGGCACCCTGGCGCTGAACGATTGGGCGCTGTCGGGCGACTGGACCGTGCAGGGCGAACGCGCCGTGCTGGACGATGCAGACGGCGCGCTCAGCTTTCGGTTCCACGCCAGAGACCTTCACCTTGTCCTGGGCGTGAGCCCCGATGGCACGCCGGTGCACTTCAAGGTGACGATCGACGGCAAGCCGCCCGGCCCCAGCCACGGCGTGGACATCGACGCAGAAGGGAACGGCACGGTTACGGGCCAGCGGCTCTACCAGCTGGTTCGCCAAGTCGGCGCGGTTGACGACCAGACGTTCGAGATACGTTTTCTCAATCCCGGCGTGCAGGCTTACGCGTTTACGTTTGGGTAGCGGTATCTGTCGCGTTAGCCGGACCCACGGAGAAAGCTAGGGGCTTCGCTAAGGACAGTCACTAGCCGGTCGATCCGGTTCTGCACCGTGCCGCGAGAGACGCCGAGCTGCGCGGCCAGCGACGAGACTGACGCGCGGGCATCGTGGCGCAAAAGGGCAAGCAAGGCCGTGTCGGTTTGGTCCGTTTGTGTGCCGAATTTTCATTTCGTAAGGAGAGACTGTCACACTGACAGGGTTGAAACTGAAACAAAGCAGTTTCGGCCTACCGTCTGACTACCCGATCTGACAAACTCGGAGCTTGCCGACAGGACAGCAGACGATGGACCAGATCGCCGCCCGCCCGTTCCCCGACCGGCTTCGCTCCACGCAGGACTACCTGGCGCTGGAGGCGATGTACGGAGCGGACAACTACAAGCCGATGGACGTGGTGCTCACCCGCGGCGAAGGCGTGTGGGTGTGGGACGTGGACGGCAAGCGCTATCTCGATTGCCTGTCCGCCTACTCCGCGGTGAACCAGGGCCACTGCCACCCGCGCATCCTGGCCGCCATGGTGGAACAAGCCTCCCGCCTCACGCTCACCTCCCGCGCCTTCCACAACGACCAGCTCGGCCCGTTCTACGAGGAGATCTGCGCGCTGACCCGCACCAGCGCGGTGCTGCCGATGAACTCCGGCGCCGAGGCGGTGGAGAGCGCGCTGAAGGTGGCGCGCAAATGGGGCTACCAGGTGAAGGGCGTGGCCGAGGACGCGGCCGAGATCATCGTCTGCGGCGACAACTTCCACGGCCGCACGCTCGCCATCGTCGGCTTCTCCACCGACCCGGTCAGCCGGCGCGATTTTGGGCCCTTCACCCCCGGCTTCGTGGTGGTGCCCTACGGCGACGCGGCGGCGCTGGAAGCCGCCATAACGCCCGACACGGTGGCGGTGCTGGTGGAACCCATCCAGGGCGAGGCCGGCGTGATCATCCCGCCGGACGGCTACCTGCGCGCGGTGCGCCGCATCTGCACGCAGCATCGCGTGGTGATGGTGCTCGACGAGATCCAGACCGGGCTCGGCCGCACCGGCCGCCTGCTGGCCGAGGAGCACGAGGGCGTGGAGGCCGACCTGACGCTGGTGGGCAAGGCGCTGTCCGGCGGCTTCTACCCGGTCAGCGCCGTGCTCTCCACCGCCGAGGTGATGGGCGTGCTGAAGCCCGGCGAGCACGGCAGCACCTTCGGCGGCAACCCGTTGGCCTGTGCCGTGGCCCGCATGGCGCTGCGCGTGCTGACGGAAGAAGGCATGATCGAGAACGCCGCCACCATGGGCACGCGCATGCTGGACGGCCTGCGGGCCATCGCCTCGCCCATCGTGCGCGAGGTGCGCGGCCGCGGCCTGATGCTTGCTGTGGAGCTGCATGCGGATGCGGGCGGTGCCGGACGCGTGTGCAAGGCGCTGCAGAAGTTGGGCGTGCTGTGCAAGGAGACGCACGAGCACACGATCCGGATCGCGCCGCCTCTGGTGATTACGGGCGCTCAGGTGGATTGGGCTTTGGAGCGGTTCGCTGGCGTGTTGAAGTAAGGCAAGGCCTTCTTTTCTGAAGAAAAGAAGCAAAAGACTTTCGACTCCGCTGTCGCGGTTCTTTCCTGTGAGTCCCCGACAGGGAGCGAAAGTTTTTTGGTTCTTTTTTTCAAAAAAGAACCGCTTCCTTCTCTTCGATGTCGGCCGAGAAAAACAAGCTGTGCGGATCCTCCACGTAATCCGCAAACGGCGCGCACGCCACGAAGCCATGCCGCGCGTACAACGCGTGTGCAGGCCTGAAGAAATCCCAGGAGCCCGTCTGCAGGCTGAGCCGGCGCAGCCCCGCCGCGCGGGCTTCCGTCACGACGTGGCACAGCAATGCGGTCGCCACCCCACGCCGCCGCATCGCCTCGGCCACGTGCATGGACTTCACCTCGCCGTGCTCTGCCGTGAGGCGCCTTAGCGCGACGCAACCGGCAACCTCGTTACCGAACCAGCCTGTCCAGAACCGGATGTCCGGCGCGCTCAAGGCGGCCACGTCGAGCGCGTGCGCGCTGCCCCGGGCTGTGGACGACCGCACGCTGCTGACGTGGTTCTGCAGCAATGCGACCACGCACGGATGGGTCAGATCTCCCTGCACGATGCGAACGCTCACGGCTGCACCACCACGGGCGAAACCCCGCCCATCCAGTACGCCAACTCGCGCGGATGCCCGATGCGCCACACCGCCACTTCGTCCGCCTTGCCCGCCTCCAGCGTACCTACTTCTCCGCCCAACCCCAGCGCGTGCGCTGCCTCGCGCGTCACGCCGGCCAGCGCTTCCTCGGGGGTCAGGCGGAACAGCGCGCAAGCCAGGTTCACCGCCATCAGCAGCGAACACAGCGGCGAGGAGCCGGGGTTGCAATCGGTGGCGACCGCCATCCGCACGCCGTGCGTGCGGAACGCGGCCACCGGCGGCGGCTGCCGCGCGCCCACTGTTGCGTAGGCGCCCGGCAGCAGCACGGCCACCGTGCCGGCCTGCGCCATGGCGCGCGCCCCGTCCTCCGAGGTGTATTCCAGGTGGTCGGCCGACAACGCGTTGCACGAAGCGGCCAGCGCGCCGCCGCCGCCGTCGCTGAGCTGGTCGGCGTGCAGCTTCACTGGAAGGCCGAGCGCCCGGCAGGCCGCGAACAGGCGCCGCACCTGGGCCGGGCTGAAGGCGATGGTTTCCGCGAACGCATCGACGGCGTCGACGAGCTTGGCCGCCACGGCCGCCGGCAGCAGCTCGTTGATGACCATGTCCAGGTAGTCGGCGGCACGCCCTGCAAACTCCGGCGGCACCGCGTGCGCAGCCAGCAGCGTGGTGCGCACGCGCATGTTGTGGCGCGCGCCCAGCCGACGTGCCACGCGCAGCATCTTCAGCTCGGACTGCGCCGACAGGCCGTAGCCGGACTTGATCTCCACGGTGCGCACGCCCTCGGCGATCAGGCGCACGAGGCGGCCGCTCGCAACCTCCATTAGCTCCGCCTCGCTGGCGGCCCGGGTGGCCTGCACGGTGGCGAGGATGCCGCCGCCGCGGCGCGCGGCACCTTCGTAAGTGTCGCCAGTCAGCCTGGCCTCGAACTCCTCCGCGCGGTTGCCGGCGAACACGATGTGCGTGTGGCAGTCGATCAGCGCCGGCGTGATCCAGCCGCCGTTGGCATCGTGGCGCATGGTGCCGGGGCCGGCCAGATGCGGCGGGATCGCCGCGCGCGGTCCGGCGTACAGGATGCGCCCACCTCCGATGGCCAGCGCGCCGTCCGGCACTGCGCCGTAAGGGACAGCGCCGGGCACCATGGTGGCCAGGTTGGCGTGCCAGATGGCGTCGGCGGATTGAGGCATGAGGATGTCTTTACGCTTCCACAGTGCTGGTTTACAGCCTGTCTAGACAGGCTGCAGGCATCGTTGACGAACCAGACGAAACAACCCAGCCGCCAAGTCGGCTGCAAGCCACCCAAAAACCGCGATAGCGGAGTCAAAAGTTTTTTGCTTCTTTTTTCAAGAAAGAAGGCCTTGCCTTAGCATGCCAGAACTCTCCGCCGACTACGCCCTGCTCGACAGTGGTTTCACCCCCAACGTCCTGCTGACGCACGAAGCCGGCACGATCACCCAGATCACCCAGGGCCGCGCCACCGAGCACGTTCCGGGCGCCATCCTGCCAGGCATGGTGAACCTGCACAGCCACGCGTTCCAGCGCAGCTTCGCCGGCCGCACCGAGTTTGCCGGCGGCGGCGGCGATTTCTGGAGTTGGCGGGAGGCGATGTATCACGCCGCCGGCGCTGTCGAGCCGGATACCATGTCGCCCATCGCCGCCTACCTGGGGATGCTCTGCTTGCAAGGCGGCTTCACCTCGCTGGTAGAGTTCCACTACCTGCAGAATGCCCCGAACGGCACGCCCTATGCGCACCGCACGGCGATGGCGGACGCCATCGAGCATGGCGCCGCGCAGGCCGGCATCGGCCTTACGCTGCTGTTCGGCATCTACGAGACGGCGGATTTCGAGGGCGGCGCGTTGCGTGGCGGCCAGCGCCGGTTTCGCACCGGGCCGGACGCGGCGTTGGCCATGCTGGCAGGGGCGCACGGGCGGCAGACGCCGGCGCTGCGCTATGGCCTAGCGCCGCACAGCCTGCGTGCCGTGCCACCCACCTCGCTGGCGCAGCTGGCCCGGGGCGTCTCGCAGGTGGATTTCGACACCCCGGTGCACATCCACGTGGCCGAACAGCGCGCCGAGGTGGAGGCCTGCATAGCTACGCTGGGCGCGGCACCGGCCACCTGGCTGCTGGACCATGCGGCCGTGGGCCCGAGCTGGTGCCTGATACACGCCACGCACACCACGCAGGAGGAGCGGCTGCGCCTGGCTGCCAGCGGCGCCGTAGCCGGCCTGTGCCCCAGCACCGAGGGCAATCTGGGCGACGGGCTGTTCACCCTGACCGACTACGCCGATGCCGGCGGCCGCTTCGGAGTCGGCACGGACAGCCACGTGTCCCTGGACGCCTTCGCCGAGTTGCGCCTGCTGGAGTACACCCAGCGCCTGCGGGCCGAACGCCGCAACGTGCTGGCGGGCACCGCCGGCCACTCCGGCCGCACGCTGTGGGGCGCCGCCTGCGCCGGCGGGGCCCAGGCCGCCGCCCGTCCGGTGGGCGCGCTCCGCCCCGGCTGCCGCGCCGATTTGGTGGTAATCGGGCCCACGCCGGAGACAGAGGCCATGCCGCCGGACTTCTGGCTGGACGCCGCCATCTTCGCCACCGACGGGCCACGCGCCCATCACGTGATGGCCGGCGGCGCCTGGCTGGTGCGCGACGGGGTGCACGTGCTGCAGGACGCCATCACCCAGGCCTACCGCCAGGCGCTGCGGAAGATCGCCGCGTGACGGAGAGCCCCTACCAGACCATCAAGCGCAGCATCGTGGCCGGCATCGCCGCCGGAACCTGGCGCATCGGCGAGGTGCTGCCCTCCGAACACGCGCTAACCCGCCAGTTCCGCGTCTCCCGCATGACGGTGAACCGCGCGATGCGGGAACTGGCCAACGAGAACCTGATCCGCCGCGTGCCCGGCGTGGGCAGCTTCGTGGCCGAACCGGCGGCGCAGTCCAGCCTGGTGGAAATCCACAACATCGCCGACGAGATCGCCGCCCGCGGTAACACGCACACCGCGCGCGTGCTGGGCTTGCGCCTGGAAGCCGCCAGCATGGAGGCCGCCTGCGCGTTCGGCCTGCCGGCCGGCGCCCCGCTGTTCCGCTCGGAGATCCTGCACCTGGAGAACGGGGTGCCGCTGCAGCTGGAAGACCGCCTGGTGAACCCGGCGGTCGCGCCCGGCTACCTGGGCCAGGATTTTACGTCACTCACGCCGAACGCGTTCCTCAGCCGCGTCGCGCCGCTGCAACGCGCCGAGCACCAGGTGCGCGCGGTGGTGGCGGACGAACGGCAAAGGCTGTTGCTGGAGCTGCTGCAAGGCGAGGCCTGCCTGCTGGTGCTGCGCCGCACCTGGTCCGGCACCCACTTGGTATCGATCGCCGAACTGTCTCACCCGGGCGCAAGTTTCGGGTTGTCTGGACGCTGGCGCGCCGTTTCGTGAGGCTGGTCAGGAAGCAGTTCTTTTTCGAGAAAAAGAACCAAAAAGCTTTTGCTCCCTGTCGGG